>NZ_JAGSTV010000032.1:0-12070 GCF_018148075.1 Burkholderia sp. AU19243 | reverse complement strand
GCGGACGCGGCGCCCTGCTGCGCGCGAACCGGCGCCTGCGGCGCGGCCGCCGCGGCCTGCGCGCGCGCGATCAGCGCTTCGCGCTGCTGCGTCAGGCGCTTCGCGTGCTCGACGAGCCACGGTGCGGGTTCGGAAGCCGCGGCCGGCGGCGTGGCCGGCGACGGCGACGCGTGGGCTGCGGCATGGGCATGCGCGCGAGCGTCGGTTTCGGTGTGGGCGTCCGTATCGGTGTCGAACGATGACGGTTCCGCGGGCGGCTGAGCGGTGTCGGCGCTCGCGCCGAACACCGACGAGAACACGTCGGGCAACCCGCCTTCGCCGGCCGCATACGGATTGACGGCCGGGCGCGCGTGCACGGCACCCGGACGCGACACGATGCCCGGCACTGCGGCAGCCGGTACGGAATCCGTGCCACGCGGCACGACGGTGCGCGCACGCGCGGCGGCCGGCGGCGCGACCGCCGCGAGCTCGGAGTCGGCAAGCGCGACGATTTCGACACTGCCGTCATCGAGCGTGCGGTTCGACAGCACGACGGCGTCGGCGCCCAGCGCCTCTCGCACGAGACGAAGCGCGTCGCGGCTCGTCGCGCCGGTGAATTTGCGAATGTTCAAGCGGAACCCCCGATGACGTTAACGACTTTGATCGTGCGTGTGTCCGGCACTTCGGCATACGACAGCACTTTCAGTTGCGGCAGGCTGCGGCGCAGGAAGCGCGCGAGCATCGCCCGCAGCGCGTGCTGCACCAGCAGCACCGGCGGCAGCCCGAGATTCTGTTGACGCAGCATCGCCTGTTGCGTGCCGGTCAGAAGGTTGTGCGCGAGGCCGGGCTCGAGGCCCGGGTTCGCGCCGGTCGCGAGCGCCTGCGACAGCACGCGCTCGAGATTCGAATCGAGACCCATCACCTGCATCTCGCCCGCGCCCGGATACCACTGCTGCGTGATCGCGCGGCCGAGCGCCAGCCGCACCGCGGCGGTGATCTCGTACGCGTCGCCGCGGCCCGCGTGTTCGGACACGGCCTCGAGAATCGTGCGCATGTCGCGAATCGGCACGCCTTCGTCGAGCAGGTTCTGCAGCACCTTCTGCAGCGTGGTGAGCGAGATCGTCTTCGGCACGAGATCCTCGACGAGCGACGGCGCATCCTTGCCAGTGCGCTCGACGAGCGCCTGCACTTCCTGGCGGCCGAGCAGTTCGGCCGCGTGCTGGACGACGAGATGGTTCAGGTGCGTCGCGACGACCGTGCTCGCATCGACGACGGTGTAGCCGTACACCTGCGCCTGCTCGCGCAGCGCGACGTCGATCCACACGGCCGGCAGCCCGAACGCCGGATCCTGCGTCGCGGCGCCCGGCAGCGCGGCCGTCACCTGGCCCGGGTTGATCGCGAGCCATTGGCCCGGGAACACTTCGCCCGAACCGATCTCCACGCCCTTCAGCGCGATCCGGTATGCGTTCGGCCGCAGTTCGAGGTTGTCGCGGATGTGGATCACCGGCGGCAGGAAGCCGATTTCCTGCGCGAATTTCTTGCGGATGCTCTTGATGCGCTTGAGCAGCTCGCCATCGCTGTTCTTGTCGACGAGCGGAATCAGCCGGTAGCCGACTTCGAGGCCGAGCGGATCGATCAGCTGCACGTCGTCCCAGGTCGCCTCGTGGCTGTCGGCCGGCAGCGCGGCGGGCGGCGCGATCTCGGTCAGGTCGCCGGCCGCGACGCGCGCGGCCGCCCGGCGCGACTGCAAGCGGGCCAGCCAGATCGCGCCGCCGCCGAGCAGCAGGAACGCGAAGTGCGGCATGCCGGGGATCAGCCCCATCAGCACGATGATCGCGCCGGTAATCGTCAAAACGCGCGGGTTCGTGAACAGCTGGCCGGTGATCTGCGTGCCGATGTCCTCGTCGGTCGCGACGCGCGACACGATCACGCCGGCGGCCGTCGAGATCACGAGCGACGGGATCTGCGCGACGAGGCCGTCGCCGATCGTCAGCAGCGTGTAGTTGGTGCCGGCCGCGGCGAACGACATGTCGTGCTGGACCATCCCGACGATCAGCCCGCCGATCACGTTGATCGCCATGATGATCAGGCCGGCAATCGCGTCGCCGCGCACGAACTTCGACGCGCCGTCCATCGACCCGTAGAACTCGGCTTCCTGCGACACGGCGAGACGGCGCTTGCGCGCCTGCTCTTCGTTGATGAGGCCCGCGTTCAGGTCGGCGTCGATCGCCATCTGCTTGCCCGGCATCGCGTCGAGCGTGAAGCGCGCGGACACTTCGGCGATCCGCCCCGCGCCCTTCGTGATCACCATGAAGTTGATGATCATCAGGATCACGAACACGACGATGCCGACCGCGAAGTTGCCGCCGACGAGGAAGTGGCCGAACGCCTCGATCACCTGGCCGGCCGCATCGGGGCCGGTGTGGCCCTCGAGCAGCACGACGCGCGTGGACGCAACGTTCAGCGACAGGCGCAGCAGCGTCGAGAACAGCAGCACGCTCGGGAATGCGGCGAAGTCGAGCGGCTTCATCGTGTACATGCTGACGAGCAGCACCATCACGGACAGCGCGATGTTGAACGTGAACAACAGATCCAGCAGCAGCGGCGGCAGCGGCAGGATCATCATCCCCAGGATCATGCAGATGAGGATCGGGCCCGCGAGCGCGCGCAGGTTCGTGCCCGCGAACGGGTTCGCACGCTTGGCGAACAGGCCGGTAGTCGGGGTGCTCATGCTGCGTGTCCTTGCTTGCCGAGCGTGTCTTCGGCTTCTTCGCGCTCGTCGTCGGCCGATACCGTCGAACCCTTGTCGAGTTCGGCCGGCACGTCGAGATCGACCGGCGCGGCCGGGAACGCGCCGCCTTCCGAGCGGAACCGCCGCAGCTGATAGACCCACGCGAGCACCTCGGCGACGGCCGAGTACAGCGAGCCGGGAATCTCGCGTTCGATTTCGACGTTGTGATACAGCGCCCGCGCAAGCGGCGGCGCCTCGAGCAGCGGCACGTTGTGCTCGGCCGCGAGTTCGCGGATGCGCGCGGCGACGAGGTTCACGCCCTTCGCGACGACCTTCGGCGCGCGCATCTCGCCGTCCGTGTACTGCAGCGCGACGGCGAAGTGCGTCGGGTTCGTGACGACCACGTCGGCCTTCGGCACGGCGGCCATCATCCGGCGCCGCGCGATCGCGCGCTGCTGCTGGCGGATGCGGCCCTTCACGTGCGGATCGCCTTCGTTCTCGCGATGCTCGCGCTTCACTTCTTCCTTTGTCATGCGCAACTTCTTGTTGTACTGCCAGAGTTGGTAAGGCACGTCGAGCGCGGCGACCACCAGCATCCCGGCGACCGTCGTGCCGCAGCACACGGCCACCAGATGCATCGCGTCCGCGAGCGCCGAGCCGAGCGGCTGAGTCGCGAGGCCGAGCAGTTCGTCCTTGCTGCGCCAGATCGCGATCCCGCCGATCCCGCCGACGACCAGCGTCTTCGCGAGCGACATCCCGAGCTGGATCGGCCCCTGGATCGAGAACATCCGGCCGAGGCCGGCGATCGGGTTCAGGCGGTCGAATTTCAGCTCGAAGGTCTTCTGCGAGATCAGCCAGCCGCCGAGGGCCATCGGCGCGAGCAGCGCGGCGAGACCGGTGAGCGCAAGAAGCGGCAGCAGCGCGGCAAGGCCTTCGACGCTCGCGGCACCCGCTGCGGACAGCATCCGGTGCGTGTCGAACGCAGTCGCGCGATCGAACGCGAACGCGCCGCGCAGCATCGCCTGCAAATGAGCGCCCGACGGACCCGCGAGCAGCCACGCACCGTAGAAACCGGCCGCGAGCAGCGCGAACGAAGCGAGTTCGCGCGAGCGCGCGACCTGCCCCTCCTCGCGCGCCTTCTCGCGGCGCCTCGGAGTGGCGGCTTCGGTTCTGTCGAGATCGCTCTCGTCTGCCACGGGGCCTCCAGTCGGGTACGGCGAAATGCCGTTTTCCAGTGACACCGATTATTCATGCGCACGTCAAACGCCGATCCGTCGAGCAAAGCCGGGAAAGGGGGGTATTTCGGGGAATCGGGCGAGCTGGTGCGGCGGGGGCGAAGCCGAGGAAGCGCGGGGGGTGAGGCGAGAGGCCGGTGAATTGATGGCAGCCGAAGCGGGGAGCGGGATGCGGGAGCGGGAAGCCGCGAAGCGGAAGGGGGAGAAGCGAACCGGTCCAGGCCAGGCGGCGAACGACCGGCCCCGGCGCGACGGCGTCGCGCACGGGGCGGCCGGCATTCAGATCGCCGGAATCGGATCGGCGCCGTAGCGATTCGGGCCGTTCGTGCCGCGCGAGCACATCCACACGAGCAGCAGGATCCCGCCGACGATCGGAATCAACGCGATCAGCAGGAACCAGCCCGAGCGGCCGGTATCGTGCAGCCGGCGCACGGTGACCGCGAGGCTCGGGAGCACCAGCGCAAGCGACACGATCAGTGCGACGAGCGCCAGCAGCAGCGAAATCGCCCCCGTCTCGCGGCCGACGGCGGCGAGCACCTGGCACGCGAGCGACACGATGCCGGTGAGCAGCGCGAAATACCAGTATTCGGCGCGGCGCGCGCGGCCTTCGAATTTCGCGTACTGGTTGAATACGGAACGAATGGCTTCGGTGAAATTCATGTTATTGCCCTCATGTTTTATATTGGCGACCCCGGAAACAACGCGGGCATTATAAATTTTAATTTCCGCGCATTGCATCTGTTTTTCGCACACCGGCAACCCGTCTGCCTCAAAGTCGCGCAGAAGCCGCCGCAATGGCCGAATGCCCCGCCATGGCCTTGCATGTCACGTCATTTTAATAATCACGGCGCTCCCGACAGAATTAGAAGCCGAATAATCCATGGCTTGATTACAGCCGCATGAAAGGCGCTGCAACCGATAATCGCGGCGATCGCCCGGCACGCGATTTATCGGGCGAGAGGGAACAGCGGGATTGCCTTGGCACGTTGCGGATCGCACCTGGCGCCGCGCTGGCCGCCCGCAGCGGCCGGAGTGACGAGCTAGCCGGCCGCCGCCTGCTCCAGCACGCGCAGATCGAGCTTCTTCATCTTCATCACTTCCGCCATCACGCGTTCGGCGCGGGCCGGGTCGCCGGCCATCAGTTCGGGCATTTGCACCGGCACCACCTGCCACGACACGCCGAAGCGGTCGCGCAACCATCCGCACTGTTGCGCGCGCTCGTCGCCGCCTTCGGCCAGCGCCGCCCAATAGCGGTCGATCTCGTGCTGGTCGCGGCAGTTGACGACGAACGACACGGCCGGCGTGAGCGGAAACGCAGGGCCGCCGTTCAGCGCGAGAAACGCCTGTCCGTCCAGTTCGAACGACACCGTCATCACCGTGCCCTCGGCCTGGCCCGACGCCTGGGCGCCGGACTTGCCGTAGCGAGCGACGTGCAGGATGCGCGCGTCGTCGAACACCGACACATAGAAGTTCGCGGCCGCCTCGGCGTCGCGGTCGAACCACAGGAACGGCGTGATGCGTTGGATGCGCTGGCTCATGGCGCTGCCTCCTCGATGTCGTACCGGCACCGGTGCCGGTCTTATATCGTAGGCGCTGAAACGGGATGGTGCGCGCGGCCGGCGCGTAGTACGCAACCAGGGGCGGACGAAAAAAGGCGGCGGTCGCACGCCCCCTTTCCGCGGTCGTCGTACGCGCGCGTCAGAACGCGACGTAAGGCTGCGCGCCGCCGCTCGACGTCTTGTCCATCCCGAAGTAGATCGTCTTGCCGTAGAAATGCGGCATGCCGAGATCGAGCCAGCCGTCCGGGCCGAACGGGCCGGCAATGTCGTTGAACGCGAACGTCGACGAATTCGCGAACACCGAATCGGCGTTGACGACCGGCATCGATACGCCGCCCGACGTGCCGTTCTTGCCGGTCAGCGTCGCCGTATAAGTGGTCGGCGACGACGGGCAGTAGAACTGCGTGTTGGTCGAACAGACCTTCTGCGCCGGATCGTTGAAGAAGTACGCGTTCGAGCCGGTATCGAAGAACGCGGTCACGCTGTTGCCGAGGAACGTCGCGCTCACGTCGCCGGTCGTCGTCGACGTCAGCACCGTCGACGCGCCGAGCGCGTTGTTGCTCTGCGTGCCGATCCCGAACGTCAACAGGCCCGTTGCGCTGCCCTGCCCGCTGTTCGAGATGTTCGGCATCTGCACGATCACGCCGTTGTTGTCGGTCGCGAAGCGGTGGACCGGATTGGCCACCTGCTGCGTGGCGGGCACCAGCGCGACCGTGCAGCTCGAATTGCCGTTCGGGCACGCGTAGTAATTGTTGTACGTCGGCGACGTCGACGTCGCGCAATTGGTGCCGCAGTCGAGCGGCGCCGGCCCGATGCCGAGAATCCCGTTCGCGCCGAGGTCGCCCGCGGTGTTGGCCGAGGTTCTCGCACCGTTGTTCGAGCACGAACTCGGCACGTTCGTCGTGCCCAGATCGCCGATGATCTGCACCGGCAGCGAACTCGCCTGCTCGTTGCCGATCGACAGGTCGACGGTTCGCACCGACCCCCACGTGTAACTCGACACGAACTTGCCGCACTCGGCGACCGGCGCGCCGCCGCTCGTCGTCTGCGGCAGACCGTTCAACACGCCGGACGACAACGCGCTGCTGACGAGCCGCAGCCCGTACGACGCGGTGTCCACCAGCACATTGTTGACCACCTGGCAGTTCGACGTGCCGGGCGCGCAGATCTTCAGGTTGACGGTCGGGATGTTGATCACGTGCGCGACGCCGGTGCCGACCGAGATCACCGCCGTGTTCCCGGTATTGCCGTCGGACACGCTGGAGCCGCCGCCGCTAGTGCCGCCGCTGTTGCCGCCGCTCCCGCCGTTGTTGTCGTCGCCGCCGCCGCAGGCGGTCACGAGCAGCGCCGTCGCGGCCGCGACGCTCAGCAGGCCGAGCCAGCGCTTGAAGGTACGAGGAATTCGCAAGATCGCTCTCCCGCTGTCACTGGATGTCGGTGCCGGTCAGCCCGGCAGGCAGCGCGTTCGGCAGCCATGCCTGGCCCGCGAACGCGCCCATGTGGCCGCCGGTGCGGATCACCAGGCCGGTCGTATCGACGGACACCGGCGCGCGCCAGCCGCGCGCCGCATGCGCGGCTTGCACGCCGGCGGTGTACTGCGGGAAATAGCTGCCGAGCAGCGATTCGAGGTCGGGCATGCTCGGCCCGCGCCATGCGAGACCGAACACGGTGCCGCCGGCGGTCGTGTATTCGTGGATGATCGTGCCCGATCCGAGCGTGATCTCGCGGACGGTGTACGCGGCGGCGTTCGCCTGCGCGCCGTCGGCCGAGCGCATCGCGCGCTGCATCGCGCGCACGGTCGCGGCGTGATCGTCCGCCGGCGGCGACATCGGCGCGCCGCCCAGTTCGGCGTGTGCGTGGACCGACCACAGCACAGCCGTTGCAGCCGTCGCGTGCACGACGGCCCAGCCCAAGCGTTTCAGCTTCACGTTCCCCCCCAAGGGACTGGTTTCGCTGCCCGACGCGCCGCAATCAGATCCGGCGCCGCCAGTCAACAAATAAGAATCGCAAGAATGGCGCTTCGTTGCCTGCTGACGCGTAGTATGCCTGCGGAGTGTGTCAGAGTGTCAATTGGTCGCAGTATGACGCGACGCAACATCGCGTGCGGAACGCACGCCGCGGGAGGGGGGGAACTCTGCGCACGCGCTGCCCATCGGGCCGCTGTGCAGCGGCGCCGATGTCACGCGATGCAACCGCGCAGGATCAGAAACCGAGGCTGGCGAGCAGGTCGTCGACCTGCGCCTGATCCTGCACGACGTCGGACTTGCCTTCCGGCGCGATCTGCGGCCCGTTCAACAGCGACTCGGGGCTGCCGGTCGCGCTGATCTTCTGCTCGGCCGCGAGCGCGGCCGCGGTCGCCGCGAACTGCTCGCGCCGCTCGGGCGCGATGTTCTCGACGAGCACGGTCAGCAGCTGCTGCTCGATCAGGTAGACCATGTCCATGATCTTCTTGATCACCTGCCCGGTCAGATCCTGAAAGTCCTGCGCGAGCATGATCTCGAGCAGTTGCGCGCTGGTCGCCGATGCGGCTTCGGGCAGTGCGTGCAGGAACGTGCGCGTGTCGTGCATCAGCTCGCGCACTTCCGCGTGCTCGATCGGCGCCGCGTACCACTGCGCCCAGCGCGCGTCGAGCGCCTCGGCCTCGTTGTGGATGCGTTCCTGCATCGGCTTCGCGATCTCGATCGCGTTCAGCACGCGCTCGGCCGCCTGCTCGGTCATCGTCGCGACGTAGCGCAGCCGGTCGCGCGCGTCGGGCACGGCTTCCGCCGCGCGCTCGACGTGCTTGTCGAGCCCGAGTTCACGCATCGAATCGCGCAGCGTGCGCGTGACGTGGCCGATGCGGGCGAGGATCCGGTCGCTCGCGTAATCGGCGCCTTCGGCATGGCCGTCGGCGTTGACTGCCGCGCCGGCAAGCGCCGCATGGATCGGCTCGTTCACGTTCAGCTCCCGGCCTTGGCCATCTTGTCGATGATCTTGTTCAGCTTCTCGTCGAGCGTCGCGGCCGTGAACGGCTTCACGACGTAGCCGCTCGCGCCCGCCTGCGCAGCCGCGATGATGTTCTCCTTCTTCGACTCGGCCGTGACCATCAGCACCGGCAGGTGCGTGAGCGTCGCGTCAGCGCGGATTTCCTTCAGCATCGCGAGGCCGTCGAGGTTCGGCATGTTCCAGTCCGAGATCACGAAGTCGAAGCCGCCGCCACGCAGCCGTGCGAGGCCGGCCGCGCCGTCCTCGGCTTCGTCGACGTTCGTGTAGCCCAGCTCCTTCAGCAGGTTGCGGACGATCCGGCGCATCGTCGGGAAGTCGTCCACCACCAGGATTTTCATGCTCTTGTCCATCGTCGTTCCTTTGCAGATTCGTTACCGTCCGGGCACGCAGCATCGCACGCGCCCGGTGACATTTCATTCAGACGCGCTGCACGCGGTCGCCCATCGTCGCCAGTCGCGCCATCACGCGCCGGCTCATCTCGGCGAGCGGCACGATCTCGTCCGCGCCGCCGAGCGCGATTGCCTCGCGCGGCATCCCGAACACGATGCAGCTCGCCTCGTCCTGCGCGAACGTATACGCGCCCGCGCGTTTCATGTCCAGCAGGCCCGCCGCGCCGTCGCGGCCCATCCCCGTGAGGATCACGCCGATCGCGTTCTTGCCCGCGTGCTGCGCCGCCGAGCGGAACAGCACGTCGACCGACGGCCGGTGGCGGTTCACCGGCGGCTCGTCCGACAGCTGCGCGATGTAGTTCGCGCCGCTCCTCGCGAGCAGCAAGTGCGCATGGCCGGGCGCGATGTATGCGTGACCCGGCAGCACGCGCTCGCCGTGCTCGGCTTCCTTCACCGCGATCCGGCACAGCCCGTTGAGCCGTTGCGCGAACGATTTCGTGAAGCCGGGCGGCATGTGCTGCGCGATCAGCACTGCCGGCGCATCCGGCGGCAGCGGCGTCAGCACCTCGCGAATTGCCTCGGTGCCGCCCGTCGACGCGCCGATGATGATCAGCTTCTCGGTACTGACGAGCGGGTTGTTGACCATCGGCGCCGCCGGCTGGCCGCTGGCCGTGCGCGCGGCGGCCTGCGGCTGCGGCGCCTGGCGCACGCGTGCGCGCGACGCCGCACGGATCTTGTCCGCGAGCTTTTCCGCGTAGTCGAGCATGCCGTCGCGAATGCCCACCCGCGGCTTCGTGACGAAATCCACCGCGCCGAGTTCGAGCGCGCGCAGCGTGATTTCCGAGCCGCGCTCGGTCAGCGACGACACCATCACGACCGGCATCGGCCGCAGGCGCATCAGCTTCTCGAGGAAGTCGAGGCCGTCCATGCGCGGCATTTCGACGTCCAGCGTCAACACGTCCGGGTTGTGCTGCTTGATGAGCTCGCGCGCGACGAGCGGATCGGGCGCGGTTGCGCACACCGTCATGTCGGGCTGGCTGTTGATGATCTCCGTCATCAGACTGCGGATCAGCGCCGAATCGTCGACGCACAACACTTTGATCTTCTGCACTGCGGTCATGCCTCCTGCTTTCTCGAAAGGTTGGCCGCATAAGAGCTGCCTGTCTTCACGCCGGCCGCGGGCGCGGCTGCGCCGCCGCGCGCGCCGAACAACTCGATGCGCGGCCGGGCCGGCGGCGGCGCGGCCGGCCGCTTCGCCGCGAACAGCTCGACGTGCGCGCGCGGCCGTGCGGCGCGCAGGCGCTCGGCCTCGCGCGCGAGCGCGGCTTCGCGCTCGGTCACGCCCGGCACCTGCAGCCGCAGCTTCTTCACCATCGCGCGGCCGGAGCGCGGCATGAACGCGACCTTGCGCGGATGCACGCCCTGCAGATCCTCGGCGGTGATCCGGATGCGTTCAAGCGCCAGATAGCGGCGCACGAAATCCGCGTTGCGGTCGCCGATGTTGATCGTCGTCATCCCGGCCAGCACGGCCGCGCCGCCGAACACCTTCGCCTCGATGCGCTCGCGGCGTCCGCCGGCCTTGATCAGTTCGTTGATCAGCACTTCCATCGCGTACGCGCCGTAGCGCATCGCGTCGGACGCGGCCGCGCCGGCATCCGCGCCGTCGTCGGGCAGCATGAAGTGGTTCATCCCGCCGATGCCCGCGAACGGATCGTGCAGGCATGCGGCGACGCACGAGCCGAGCACGGTCATCAGCACCATGTCCTCGGACGTCATGTAGAACTCGTTCGGCAACAGCTTCACGCCCGGGCGTTCGAAGTGATTGTCGAAGTAGCGATTGGTCGCGATCGGCAGGGCGCTCATCCGCGTTCTCCGTAAGCGGGCGCGCCACCCGCGACGCGTGCGGCCATGCGCGGCGGCACCGCGGCCGGCGTGGCCGCGCCGCGCGCACGCGCACCCTGCGCGGCATCGCGCGTCAGTTCGTATACGGTCTGCCCGCGCAGCCGGAACGCCTGCGTGACGTACGTGAAGTTCTCCGAATGCCCGGCGAACAGCAGCCCGCCCGGCTTCACGAGCGGCTCGAAGCGCGACAGCACCTGCCCCTGCGTCGGCTTGTCGAAATAGATCATCACGTTGCGGCAGAAGATCGCGTCGAACGGCTTGCCGATTCCGTAGTCGGCATCGGTCAGGTTCAGTTGCTCGAAGCGGATCATCGCGCGCAGTTCGGGGCGCACCTTCACGCGGCCGGCCTGCGCGCCGGTGCCTTTCAGGAAGAAGCGCTTGAGCCGCTCGGGGCTCAGGTGCTTGACCTGGTCGTACGTGTAGATGCCGGCGTCGGCCTTCGCGAGCACCTGCGTGTCGAGGTCGGTCGCGAGGATCGACGCGCCGCGCGCGGCCGATTCGCCGAGCGCCTCGATCAGCGTGATCGCGATCGAGTACGGCTCCTCGCCGGTCGACGCCGCCGAGCACCACACCGAGACCGGCGCCGGCCGCGTCTTCACGAACTCGGCGAGGATCGGGAAATGGTGCGACTCGCGGAAGAACGCGGTCAGGTTCGTCGTCAGCGCGTTGGTGAACGCTTCCCACTCGAGCGGATCGTCCTCCTGCTCGAGCAGGTCCAGATAATCGCGGAACGTGTCGAGGCCGCGGGCGCGCAGCCGGCGGGCAAGCCGGCTGTACGCCATGTCGCGCTTGTGCTCGGACAGCGAGATCCCGGCGCGTTGATGAATCAGCGCGCGAATGCGTGCGAAATCCGCGCCGGTGAACGCGAAGTCGCGCCCGGGCTCGCCCGCACGGGGCGAGGCTTCCGGGGCATCGGATCGAAACGGTGCGCGCGCGGACGGCATGGCTTAGAAGGTCTCCCAGTCGTCGTCGGATCCGCCGGCCGCGGCGACCGCCGGCTTCTCGCCGTTCAGCGCCGGACGCACCAGTGCGGGCTTCTCCGTCGGCTTGCCGGCCGGTGCAGCCGACGCCTTCGCGAGGCGCGGGCCGTAGCCGCCGGCGGCCGGCGCTTCCTTCTGCGCGCGGGCGGCGGGCTCGGCCGTGCGCTTCGCATCGTTGCCCGACGCCGGGGCGGCGGCATGCGGGGCGCTGGCGGCACGGCGTGCCGCGGGCTGGGCCTGTCTCTTATACACATCTCCTAGCCCACGAGACCCGGTTCCTAATCTCGTATGCCGTATTATGCTTTAAAAA
>NZ_JAGSTV010000031.1:0-15043 GCF_018148075.1 Burkholderia sp. AU19243 | reverse complement strand
CCAATATGCCCACCGTGATCACCTCTGTATCCCCTGCTCAAAGATTGAGCAGGGCATTCAATCACGTGGGTCAAAATTCGATGAAAACTACAGCCTCAGGTGGGTCAGTTCTGCGTGGACATCAACAATGAGTTCTCCTCCTCAGGCCTTGTAGGCAAACGGGTTTTCGAGGAACTTGTCGATGTCGCCAGCGCGCCAGCCGACAGAGTTCGCGCTGATGCGGACATTCTTCGGGAAGGTCCCATGCTTCATGCGATCGTAGATCGACGAGGTCGAGAGACCGGTTTCGGCTTCGACCTGCTTACGGCGAAGAATCGCCATCGGGTTGCGAGGTTGCTCGGTCATGTCAATTCCTAGCGAATTGCTCCGGAACCGCCCGGAGCACATGACCAACCATGTCAGGGAAGGAATTGAAGCGGAATGGTGTCAGCGCTTCAAAGAGTGTGAATTCGGAACTTGGACTTCCGAGGCTTCTTGATCTTGTCGGCCTTCTGCGGTTCATTGGCCGAACCTGTCAACTCCGCAATCGCGCGCTCGAGCTCGGCTTTTTGATGTGCTGTCAGAGGCTTCAAGCGATCCGCAATTTGCTTCGCCCAGCGCGCTTGAAGAGGCACTTCCTCCCGATTCCGCATCGAATCCCAATGGCTTTTAGCTGTTCGAGAGCTGACAGACATCTGACTGGCGATGTCATTTGCGATTTCGTTCTCAGACCTGAACTGCCCCGTTTCCTGCATCTTGAGATATGCATCGATCCAAAGCTGTTCGATCTTCCACCGACGTTGCGTATCCTTGTTGTCGTTCGGCCCCCGCCCCTGATCGATCTGCAACAACAGTCGGAGCTCGCTCAGTTGATTTTTTCCGTCCGGCTGATTCTCACAGAAATCCAACAGTCCTCGAATGATTGGATCAAGCGCCTCAAGAATCTGAAGGCGTAGCAATTCGCTGAGCCGCTTATCAAATACGTTCGGAGAAAGACCATCTAGGCTCGTAAGTATCGCCTCTGCTCGTTGTCTGTCTTCCGTTTCGGTAGCCTTCCGGTGCTCGACGTACGCTCGGAATAGTTCCATTGCTCCGGGGCCGTCGGCCTTTTTCCCGCTGGTGTCAGTTCTTTTATATCGGAGAAAAGCGGCCTCGCCAGCTTGTTCATACGGTGACTTTTCATTGTGACCCATTGCGCCCTCACGCAACCACCCTCGTTTGGGAACCGCGCCGGCCGGCGAGGGAGCCGGTTTTCGGGGATCAGCCTAGGCGCGGTTTGATCGATCACGCCTGCCGCTGCAGCGGCAAGACGGTCCCTGTTTTGAATGGCCGTGAGACGAAATCGGCCCAATCGGTCATCAACTGGCGCCGGCGCTCCAGTACCTCACTGCGCCAATAGGCCATTTCGCTGGAATCACCAGGGATGTGTGCAAGCGCCACCTCTATCAGTTCCCGCGGATGATTCGTCATTTCCGTCGCCCAGTCCTTGAATGTCGATCTGAAACCATGAGGCACAACGGGTGCGTCCTTTTGCTTCGGATCTCGCCAAATCGGAGGCTCGCTGTCGCCGTTCATGCGCCTGATAACAGCCAACAAAGTCATATCACTCAGCACTTTGCCACGGGGGCTCGGAAACACGAGGCTGTTCTCGTCCGCCCTTTCGGGCTGCCGAAGTTCCCGTAGCAGATCGATGGCCGGTTGCGAGAGCGGTACCCGATGCTCCTTCTTTAACTTCATGCGCTCGGCCGGCACGCACCAGATTCCCACGTCAAGGTCGAACTCCGCCCATCGAGCACCGCGCACTTCGATCGAGCGGGAGCAGGTCAGGATTGCAAATTCCAGGCATTTCGCACCGGTCGCTTCATTCTCGCGCAGATTTTCAAGGAAGCCGCCGATCTGCTGATATGGAAGTGCCGGATGATGGCGCACGACAGTGATAGTCGACGGCTTTGCAAGCAGATGGTCGAGGTTGCCGCGCCAGAGAGCTGGATTCTCTCCAGAGCGATAGCCCTTCACGCGGGCCCAGTCGAGGATATTCTCGATCCGGCCGCGCACGCGCGACGCCGTTTCAGTCTTCATAGTCCAGATCGGATCGAGTACCTGCAGCACATGCTCGCGCGAAATGTGGCGTACCAGCATCTTGCCGAGAACCGGCTCCGCATATTGGGCGATCGTATTGCGCCATTGGTCCGCGTGCTTCGCGTTCTTCCATCCATGGGCGCGCGAAGAGATGAACTGCTTAGCCGCATCGGAGAAAGTGATTTCAGATGCTTGGGCTGCCCGAAGCGCACTTTCCGCGGCCTTACGCTCAATGACGGGATCCACGCCCGATTTGATCTTGTCACGCTCCGCTTGAGCTCGAGTGTGCGCATCCTTGAGACCTACCGCTGGGTACGGCCCCAGGCCGATCTCTCGGCGCTTATCGCCTACCGTCACCCGTAAAACCCACGATCTCGATGTCTCCGAGGATACCTGCAGGTACAGGCCGGCAACCTTCCCCACCGGATACATACCTGGCTTCTTCAATCGGGACACGGCAAGCGCGCCCAGTTCCTTCGCGATCTTCGGCATAATCTCCCACCCACCAACTTACCCACCATAAACGGGCCCTAATGGAGAATAGCACTCAGGTACGGGGAGGAAAACCAAAATCCACAACACCATATGAATAAAGGGAAATGAGGATTTCCGAGCGTTCCTTAGCGTTCCATTTATGGCGGACCCTCTCTCCGCCAGAATCAGTGCAAAAAGCCCCGCAAAATCGATCGATTTTGCGGGGCTTTTTGCAACATGCCACCCAGCATCAAGATCGGTTGTAGAGGCCCCTCCTTTCGCGAGGCCATGGCAATGTCCACGCGTCACCTCGTGTCCGTTCACCCCGCCGTCGCCCATACTTCACCCTCGAGGCGTTCAGAATCGCGCACGTGTACGGTCTGATTCGGCGGACTTTTGTCATCGGCCGACACACTCACCATGTACGCGTTATCGCAATCCCCGGAACGCGATGTTGCGGAATCCGGCGCGTGCCAATCAGGTAAATGCCGGAGTGGATCTTCCTCCAGCGTCAGCAGCCGCTTGAGTTTCGTTGCCGCGGACTGCCGCTCTTCGGCACTTCCTGGTCCCCCGATGTACTCGAGGACGGGTATTAACCGAGTGGTAAAGAATTGCTGCCTTATCCCCCAAAAACGACGGCCCGGGTCGCATACGCGAACAATTGCCCTATTGAAACGCTCGGCATATCGGTAAGCACTCAATACTGCAAAAACGGGCTTTCGACAGGTTGGAATAAATCTTCAAAGATCGTCACCACACAGTTATCTGGCTGAACTGCATTTGGTATGATCTTTCGCACATTCGACCGGACTCTCGTCCGGGAGGTGTTGCGTCTTTATGAAAGCACAATGAAATTAATTGTCAATTATTCGAAATATTCGGCTGAAATGCTTACGCAATTCCGACGTTTCGGTGTCTGCTGACGATCGGGCGAGTTTTCCATGGAACGGGGTGACCGCATGAGCGCGGAAGTATTGTTGAAGGCGCTGCGTGGCGCACACGCGCAGTTCGATCGCATCATCAAGCTCGACACGCCGCTCGGCGATGACTGGCTCGTACCACTGTACGCGCAGATTCGCGCGCGCCTCGGACGCAACTTCGAGGTAGTCGTCGATGCGTCATCCGCATTGGGCGACAAAATCAAGCTCAATGCGCTGATGCTGCAACCCGTCACGCTGTGGATTCGGCAGACCGACGGAGGCTATCTGCCGATCCATGGCTATGTGCAGCGGGCTCGCCGCCTTGGAAATGACGGAAGCGTTTCGTATTTTCAGCTTCAGTTCGCTTCGTGGCTAAGTTTCCTTAAACTCAGCAGCGATCGACGCGACTGGCAGGAAGCCAGCGGGTGGCAAATTCTCACCGACGTATTCGACAAGCATCCCCAGGCGGCGGGCAATTATGGTCAGGAGCTGCGCACTGCGATGCGCTCGTATTCGCACCGTGTGCAGTGGGAAACCGACTGGAATTTCGTGCACCGTAGTCTGGAAGAAGTCGGCGTATTTCCACGCTTTGATTTCGCGAAGGATGGCAAGTCGCACAAGGTCGTCATGATGGACGATCTGTATTTCGGGCCGTCGCTGCCGAATTCGGAGATGAAGTTCAGCCACGCGGGTACCGACGAGGATTTCGACGGGCTTACTCAGCTGAGCGAACAGCAGGACGCGCAAAGTGCGACGCTGACGCTCGGCACCGTTGACTATAAGCGGCCTGACCTCGATAAACAGGCGAGCACGCCAGCGGCTGACCTCGATGAATTACCCGGTCAGGGCGAAGAGTATCTTTATACCGGCTCACAGACATGGGCCGAGTCCGATGCTGGACAACAACAGGCCCGCATCCGCACTGAGGAATGGGCTTCGCGAGCAAAACGCTATTTCGCGATCGGCAGTCCCCGCTATGCATTGCCCGGCTACTGGTTCAAGGTGTCGGGACATCCCCTCTTCGATGCATTGCCGGAGGAGGAGCGCGAACTGTCGATCATCGCGAGCGACTGGTTGATCCAAAATAACTTGCCCGGCATAGACGCGCTCACGCGATTTCCGCGTAGCCTGCGCAGCGAGATCGAACAGGTCAAGGCCGCCGGAACTGGCACGACCGTGAGCCACCGCGATGGCGGTATCGGATTTTTTCACGTCGAGATCGAAGCGCAACGCCGCAAGACGCCGTTCCGCAGCCCGTTCGAGCACGAGAAGCCCGAAATGCACTTGCAGACGGCGATCGTCGTGACGGACAGCGACGAGGAAATTGCCACGGACGACGGCAATCGTGTGCGGGTCCGGACGTCGAACAGTCGAAAGGATCGCAATACGAAGTCCACGTCATGGATTCGCGCGGCGATGCCGGACGCCGGCGCTAGGCGCGGCGGTTATTTCCCGTTGCGCAAAGATGACCAAGTGCTTCTAGGATTCGTAAATGGCGATTGCGACCGACCGGTGATCATCTCGCGACTGCACGGTGGCGCAACGATGCCGGTGTGGCACACGCACGGCCTGCTGTCCGGCTTCCGCTCCCGCGAGTATGGTGGCGACGGCTTCAACCAGCTTGTCATGGACGACTCGAGCGGGCAGAACCGGGCTCAACTTTACTCGTCGAGCTACAGTTCTCACCTACATCTCGGCTATCTGATCGAACAGTCCGATAACACGCGCGGCTCGTTCGTTGGCAGTGGCTTCGATCTCAAATCGGAGGCGCATGGAGCGATTCGGGCGGTGCAAGGCCTGTCGATCTCGACTCACCCGGCAGCGGTACAGCCAATGAACGTGTCGGCCGCGACCGATCAGTTGGCAGCTTCGGAGGCAGTATTTGAGACGGTCTCGCAGGCGAGCGAAACGAATCGGGCCGAAAGCCTGCAGGACGGCAGCGATGCGATGAAGGCCTTTACCGAGATGACGCAGGGCAACGTTCCGGGCGTCACCAAAGGTGGCCGCACGGCTGGCGGCGGAACGGGCAATGCAAGCGGCTTTGCGAAACCGGCGTTGCTGCTGTCGAGCCCGGCAGGTGTTGGCCTATCCAGCCAGCAATCGATTCACGTGTCGGCGAATCAACAGGTCAACTTGGTTGCGGGGAAAAATGTCAATCTCGCAGCCGGGAAGTCGCTGCTCGCGAGCGTGATGAGCAAGATCAGCCTGTACGCTCAAAACCTCGGGATCAAAATCTTCGCGACCAAAGGCCCTATCGAAATTCAGGCTCAGAACGATGCGTTGACGATGCTGGCGCAGCAGGACGTCAAGATTGAGAGTGCATCGGGACGGATGATTCTGCGCGCAGAAAAGGAACTGATTCTTAATGTCGGTGGATCGTATATCAAGATCACGCCCGACATGATCGAGAACGGGACGTCGGGCCAGATTCTCGAAAAATGCGCGTCGTGGGACAAGCCCGGGGCGTCGACCATGACGTTGCGTGATCCGCTGAACGGCACGCCGATTTCGAAGCATGGTGGTTACGCGGACGATTTCTCTGGTTGATCGAGATGCCCCGTTCCCGAAGCACGATAAGGACTTACGATTTCAATTGCCATGACGGATAAGCACCCTCCAAAAAAACAACCCCCGAAGACGCCCGAGCCGGATGCCAAGCCCGCGTATACGCCTCTTGCATGGAGCTATCCATTTTCGCCTGCTGCCAAGGAAGGTGCAGCGTCCGATGCTGCAGACCCTATGACGTACATGAAGGTGCTCGCGGCTGCGGAGGATGGGTTTTATCCACTGGGAGCTAGCGGCATCTGGCACGGCGGCATTCACTTCGGGCAGAAAACAGGTGAGGCCCTGAAACAGGACGAAGGCGTACGCGCGATCGCCACGGGCGAGGTTGTCGCTTACCGACTCGACAACGAATACCCCACGCTGACCTACCAGGACCAGCGTCATGCGTTGTACTCGCGGGGCTTTGTGCTGATCCGCCATACTCTGCAATTGCCACCCACACCGAAAAAGACGGAACCAGCACCCCCGCCCGCAAATGCACCAGCCGGATCACCCGCCTCGGGGGGGAATGCAACGCCTCCGGTACCGACACCAGTTCCCGCGCCCTCCGGTCCGCCACCCGGTGAAACGCTGACGTTCTTCAGTCTGTACATGCATACGCTCGACTGGAAAACGTATAAAGCCGCGCTCGACCAGCCCAAAACGGAGAGTGCAGACGCCAAGGCGCCGCAACTCAAGCCTCTTCCGTACTGGGAAGTTGACCGCTCGTATCGAGCGTTAAAACCGAACAAACAGGACCTTCCGAAACCGAAGCCGATCGATCCGAGTGCGCCCGATGACGATTCGTCGCCGCAGCAACCAGGCCCAGATGATGCGTTGCCGGAGCCTGTATCGGGTGTGCGGGTTCGCATTACTCCGAACGCCAAGCTCCTCGGTTTGCTACCCGAGGGCACGGAACTCACAGTGAACGAGGCCGATAACGGTGGGCACAAGGGCTGGGCAAAAATCATGAAGATCATTAAAGGTGATCCGGTGGGCCCAGTCGTTGGTCAGCCGCCCGACGTGCAACTGAAGTGGGGTTACGTTTACATTTCGGAACTCGAGCCGATTCCCCAGTCTGGCCCTGTCGATAAGGTGGTCGTGCTCAAGAAGCCGTACCCCGTCAAGGCGGGAGACGTTGTTGCGCATATCGGACAATACCAGCGATACAGGGAAGCGAAACCCACTCCGCCGTTGCCCACTCGACCCTTGCTGCACCTCGAAGTTTTTGCGGGCCCAGATCTTCCAGCGTTCATCGCTAAGAGTCAGGCGCGCGCGAAGGAATTGTCGGCGGCAGATCCGAATATGGACAAGCCTTTTCTGGAAGTTTTGACAGGTGCAAAACTCGTGACGAAAGCGCCTGATCCAGATTACACCCTTGAGCAGACGGATTTGAAGCTTGTACCCGTCAGCGATCCGAAATCGCGATGGGTCAAGGTACAACCCAAGACAGTAAAAATTCCCGCCGTGCAACCGGAGCCTGCTGCTCCGGCTGACAAGGGGAAGAAGCACAAGGCAAAGCCAGCGAAGAAACCTGAGCCAATCGAGACGCCGACCGGTATCCCGTTCTGGATCGACAGCACCCTAGGTCTTGTCAATCAAATGACGAAGGGGCCTGTCAAGGGCTGGAAAGACTTTCCGCTAAAGGTTAGCCAAGCAGACGGGCCCCCAACGGACTTCCGGGTCATGTTTCGGGTGGTCGATCTCGACAAGCAGGGACCGCAAAGCTTGGCACGAGAAGACAAGGACGCGAGCGGAAAAACGAAACGCTGGTGGAATGTGACGGTCGGCACGAAAGACGGTGGCGCCCGTCAAGGCTGGGTGTGTGAACGGGACCATCCCAAAGTGCAGCTGTGTAGCCAGTGGGACTGGCCGGGGTTTGAGCTCGTCGACAACAGTTCGACCACGATGGTCGATATGTTCAAGCGTTACCTGTTCGTCGCTGAACTGGCCATGGGAGAGGATCAGGATAACTTCAAGCCGAGTGCCGATGCATTGGCTACCAGTGAGCTCATCCAGAAGCTCGAAAAAGCCATTGATGTCAATCACGACGGCAAGGTTACTGCCGCGGAATTGGCGGATGCGCAGAAGACGCCATGGTTAGCCGAAGCAATTTCGCACATAGTCGTGAAAAGTGAGAGCGAATGGGGCGGCAACATGGGGAAGTGGGAGGACATCACGCCCTATATGAAGCTCGTGCCGTGGAAATGGCTGAACGAGATGGAGCGGATCAGAAAACTGCAGTGGTGGGAGGATGTTCAGGGGATTGACGCGAAGATTCTGCCGAAAGAGCCAAAGCCGTGGCATTTTCATCCGATTGGGCTGATTGGAAATTTCTCGGCATCAGGCTCCTGCAATTGCATAAACGTGGATGAGTTTTGCAAGCGATATGCGGATCAACATCCGACTGAATTTGGCTGGTTCGAAGGCAAGAAACATGTGACGTTGCCACCGATGAATCCCCAGTCGGTCAAGAGCTTGCATGATCTTGTGACCGAAATGATGAAGCAATACCCGGTCCATTTCAAGGAATGCAAAACAGAGTACCTTGCGTATATGCTGGCAACAGCTCGAATTGAGTCGTACGACTGGCATACTCAGCATTTCTTCTCCCCGATATGCGAAGGAATTTCATATGATGAGGCGGAGACAAATTACGGAGTTGGCCCTCATGCAACAGAAGCACATAAAAAACGGGCTATAGCCAACGGAAACACAGAGGCTGGAGATGGGTATAAATATCGGGGGCGCGGACTGGTTCAACTTACGTGGAAAATTGGATACAAGAAATTTAAAGAAATAGCTGGTGCCGATATTGTTGCAAATCCAGATTTGGTCTTGGATTTACCTGTCGCGGTTAGAATTATGATGATTGGAATGAGGGATGGATTGTTTAGAGGCGGGAACTCGCTATCAACTCACCTCGATGGAGCAAAGCCTGACTATTATCATGCTCGCTACATTATTAATGGCGATAGTCCGGCGGGGTCAGGTCATCCGGACAAAGCTGAGCAGTTTCAGTTTTATGCAGAGAAATTTGAGAAGCTCATCAGGGAAACGAAATGATTGCTAAGTTTAGCTTTGGAACATACCTCGCATTTGCATTTGCATCAACTGCAATGGCGGGCAGCTATCAGATTCCTGGCCTGGAAGTTTGCGATGCGAATTCATCTGGGAAGCACTGCGGCCTCCAATTGGATAGCAGTGGTTATCTCGTGGATAGCGCTAGCGGTACACATTTGTCTTCTGATCCCGATTTCAAGGGAGTCGTGAGTGATGCTACGCTCTATCAAAGTAAGACAAGTCTGGCTTTGGAATACAGCGATTCTTCATCGTCAAAAAACTGGACCGTCCTGATCTTCTCCTACAAGAATGGCGAGTTGCATGCTAAGAATTACATATCGCTCTCGAAGATGACGTTAGTGAATGGTGAACGATGGGGCGGGCAAAGTTGCCGAGGGGATGTGGTCTTGACCAGAGGGAAAACCATTTTGTCGAGCGCCTTTAAGGGCCTGTGCAATGGGAATGTGAATAATGATTCGCCGACTCCGACCAACACAGAAGCAATCAGATTTGCAAGCCAAGCAGGGCTTGTTGTAACAGTGCCAGCATACGATGCTGATACGAGAGTTTGGTCGACAGCAACGTACGCATTCCCTTCCAACAGCATGCCCGACGCAAGCGCATTACTCTGCCTTTCTGGTTGCAAGACTGACCCAGTGCATCAGCGTTTAGGTGGGTGGATTGGAAAGGATTTTTGGATAGATGCATCCTTGCCCAAAAGTGAGACTGGCACGGTCGACGGCAGCTACATCTATCTGAATAAAAAGGCACCAATTTCCATTAAAGGGACAGTAACGAATGGAAGTATGAACTTGACAGAATATTCGAGCTCAGGAAACGTGCCTGTCGCGACATTCACCGGAAAAAAGTTTGATAGCGCATATGTTGGAACCTGGGCATCAAATAACAAAAAATACAAATTCCTCCTGGGAACGATACTTTATTGATTATCCCGCCATGATTGATCTTATCCGCATCGGCGACGACACGGACCATGGCGGCAAGGTCGAAACGGGCTCTGCGACCATGCGTTTCGATGGTCGCTATGTCGCCCGCAAGGGTGATCGCGTGTCGTGCCCCCAACATCCCGATGTCTCCCCTAACCTCATCGAGGAAGGCGACCCATCGATGACGGATAGTGGTATTCCGATCGCTCGTCACGGCCACCGCGCCACGTGCGGCTGTCACCTAATTTCAAGTCTCGTTTGAGTCTGAGGTCGAGCAGGTAGCGCCGTGTCGACACCATCATCGGTCATGCCTAGTGCCCCACACTTTTGCCGGACCGGGGTGTTGGGTAACACATGGTTTGTTATTGGTATCGAGCGCTGTTTTTATGGCAACCGGCAACGATCGCCTCTCGAAAATTCGTGACTACCTCGCCACGGCGGGATTCACGCTGATGGCCCGTGAGTGGCGCGACGTATCGAGTCAGTACCGGTTCCGTTGCGAGAGCGGTCACGCTTCTTCGCAGTCGGGGGCTAGTCTTTTGCGCCTAGTCCGGGGGACGCGGGGCTTGCTGCGATGCCGTCAATGCTGGATCGAGCAGACGATGACTCGAATCCACGAAACCGCTGGCTCGGCTGGAGGCCAGTGCCTGAGTAAGCGGTATCGTGGAAAAAGCGCACACTGCCGCTTCGTCTGTGCTGCAGGCCATAAGTATGAGGCCACAGCCGCCTCGGTCTTGGCCGATCATTGGTGTGCAAAGTGCTCCAATTTCAGCGCCCGGTTTGAGCGGTAATAAAGGCATCAACCTATATTTCGCGATGCAAAGTACCTGGAATGGCCGTTATGCAGGAGCGGATGTTTCGCGACTTTCTGTTTAACAAGGCTGGCGGCGGTCGACTGGCTGCATTTGTAAAACATGGGAAAGGAACTATCGATGATGCCGTGTTTTCCGCATCCCAAGAGTGGGCATCAATCGCCGTCCCCAAAGGATATCCGACAAACAAGGTAATAAAACACCCAGATGGAACGAAAGAGAAACTCCTGTCAGATGGAACGCTGACATACTTTCAAAATGAAGGTGCAGCCAATAAAGCCAGCATGGTGTCCACAGGTAAATTACGGGAAATTCTTGAAGAAATTCAGAATTCAAGATAAGGCAATTGACATGAGAAAAATATTTATTTTTGCATTTTTATCCGCCCTCACAATTTTTTCATTTGCAATATTTGCCAAGCAGCCGAAGGCGAATATCGAAAGCAATCACCCGTACACCGAGGTGAAAATTGCTTACACCACGTCAGATTTGACAAAATGCTCATTTCAGTACAGCCCCGTCGATTTCTGCGATGACAAACACATCGCCACATATAACAACGCACTTAAAACACAAGCACCGAATTTCAATGAACACTACATCCTTTTACCCTATCCCGAATTCACTAATTATCACCAAAGATCAGTTGTCGCGATCGATACTCGAACTGGAATAGTGTATCCACTCCCGATCGATGCGTTTTCCGGATTCATGCGAGGCCGACGCATCGCAAAAGACGAAGGGAAAATCAGCTACTCCATTGGCAGCAACAAAGTATGCATTACTGGCGCGATCCTGGTCTACAGGTCGTTTGAAGAAGGAAATTTCTGCTTCGAATTGGTTGGCGATAAATTCGTAGGACATCACACCGAATATATGTACCCTTAAGCGGGGCTTCCAATGATGAATCTAATCCGCGTCGGAGACGACACCGACCACGGAGGCAAGGTCGAAACGGGTTCCACAACGATGCGCTTTGACGGCCGCTACGTCGCGCGCAAGGGTGATTGCGTGTCGTGCCCGCAGCATCCTGACGTGTCGCCCAACCTCATCGAGGAAGGCGACACGTCGATGATGATGGCGTCCCGATCGCGCGGCACGGTCATCGCGCAACGTGTGGCTGTCTTCTGATTTCGAGTCTCACTTGAGCGAGACAACGAGTTTTTCCACTGCCATGCCGACGCGCGGCCGGCCTCACGGATGCCGAATGTAATCCACCAACGCCCGCGTATACTCATCCGGCTCGCGATCCAGGAGACTCACGACGATCGCCACCACGAACCCCGCCGGCACGCCGAACACGCCTGAACTGATCGGCTCGATCCCGAACCACGTCCGCCCGGCGAACCCCGTAAGTTGTGTGAAATACGGATACGTCGACACGATGTAATACACACAAACGGCGAGCCCCGTCAGCATCCCGGCGATCGCACCGCGCGTCGTCGTGCGTTTCCAGAACACGCCCAGCACGAGCACCGGAAAGAAGCTGGATGCCGCAAGCGAGAACGCTGCGCCGACGAGAAACAAAATCTTCCCGGTATTGAGCGACGCCACATACGACGCGAACAGCGCAACCCCGAGCAGCAGCACCTTCGAGATCGTCACGCGACGCTGGCTCGACGCGTCCGGCGCGACCATGCAGTAATAGACATCGTGCGACAACGCATTCGCGATCGTCAGCAGCAACCCGTCCGCGGTCGACAGCGCGGCCGCGAGCGCCCCCGCCGCGATCAAGCCGGACACGACATACGGCAAGCCTGCGATCTCCGGCGCGGCCAGCACGACCATATCGGGCTGCATCTGTATTTCCGACCAGTGGACGATGCCGT
Organism: Burkholderia sp. AU19243; assembly: GCF_018148075.1. Taxonomy (NCBI): domain Bacteria; kingdom Pseudomonadati; phylum Pseudomonadota; class Betaproteobacteria; order Burkholderiales; family Burkholderiaceae; genus Burkholderia; species Burkholderia sp. AU19243. The sequence continues at coordinate 2,396 of NZ_JAGSTV010000031.1, read as the reverse complement.
CGCGAATCACCTCGACGACGCTGATCAGATCGGGCTCGAAGTGATGCCACTGCGTGACCCACGCGGGCAGCTCGGCGATCGGCCGCCCGACGAGGTTCGTGAGAATCTCGTACTTGATCATCACCGCCAGCACCGGCACGCTCAGATAGAACAGCGCGATGAAGAACAACGTCCAGCCGACCGAACGCCGCGCGGACGCTACCGACGTCGTCGTGTTGTAGCGCGTGAGAATGTGCGGCAGGCTCGCGGTGCCGAGCGACAGGCAAAGCAGCAACGCGAGAAAATTCCGCTCGCGCGGCTTGCGCGCGTCGTCGTTCGCGGCGGGAAACGGTTCATGCATCGGCACGGGCGGTTCCGCCCGCGCAAGCAGATCGTCGCGTGCCTGGGTCCACGCGACGCGCGCCGCCGTCGGATCGCGCGGAAAGTCGGCGAGCTCGCGCTCGCGCTGATTGATCTCGCGCAGCGGTCCGTTGTGGCGCCGCAGGTCCGCGAGCTGCTCGACGAGTTGCTGGCGTGCGTTCGCATACGAGCCCGGCAGACGATCGAGTTGCGTCTGAATGATCGCGGCCTGCCGCCGATACGCAGCCCTCACCTGCTGTTCCTCGGCTGCGTCGCGCACCTGCGCCTCGCGCGCGGCCACGCGCTCCATCAGCTTGCCGTAATTGAACTGCGGCACCGGACCGAGCCCGTTCTTCATCGCAATCAGCGACACAGGTATCAGGATCGCGCTGATCAGGATGATGTACTGCGCGACCTGCGTCCACGTGACCGCGCGCATCCCGCCGAGAAACGAGCACACCAGAATGCCGGCGAGTCCGCAGAAGATGCCGATCGCGAAGTCGACGCCGATGAAGCGCGTCGCGATCAGGCCGATCCCCTGGATCTGCGCGACCAGGTAGACGAACGAGCACAGGATCGCCGCACCGGCCGCGAGCGCGCGCACGGCGGTGCTCGAAAACCGCGTGCCAAGAAAATCGGGAATCGTGTAGCGCGCGAGCTTGCGCACGTAAGGCGCAAGCAGGAACGCAACGAGACAGAACCCGCCGGTCCATCCCATCACGTACGCGAGCGCATCGTAGCCGGTTGCGTAGAGCGAGCCGGCGAGACCGATGAACGATGCCGCGGACAACCAGTCGGCCGCCGTCGCCATGCCGTTGAACGCTGACGGCACGCGCCTACCGGCCACGTAGTACTCGACAAGGTCGGACGTGCGCGACAGCAGTCCGATCACCGCATACACGGCGATCGGCACGAACAGGAACACGTAGCCGATCCATACGCCGGAGCCGGTCGCGCGCTCGATCCGCCACAGTAGCAGCACGAACCCGAGAAAGCCCAGCGTATAGAGCGCGTACGCGCGAATCAGCCGATGCGTCAGCATGGATCAGCGCGCATGGTGTGCGTCGGCCGCCTGCGCCGCATGGTCGTCGTACGCGCGCCGCAGCGTGCGGTCCGCACGCTGCATCAGCCCGATGTACACGACAATCAGCACGAGATACACGAGAATCGCGCCCTGCGCGCCGACATAGAACGGCAGGCTGAAGCCCGCAAAGCGGATGCCCGCGAGCGCGGGTGCAAAAAACGGTACGACGAACGACACGGAAAAGCCGATCGCCATCAGCACCACGATCAGCACGACATTGAAGCGCCAATAGCGCGCGTGAGCACGCGCGAGCGGTTCGGGTACGGGCGGCGGCGCGACAGGCGCCGGACGGGACGGAACAGTCATGCCGTTATTTAGCAAAAAGCCCCTGCGCGGGCAATCGGTGATTGCCGCGCAGGGGCTCGTGCGCGCAATGCGCGCAACCGGCGTGCTCAGCGCACTTCGGCCAGCTGCTCGAGGATCGCCGGGTTCTCGAGCGTGGAGGTGTCCTGCGTGATGGCTTCGCCCTTCGCGAGCGAGCGCAACAGGCGCCGCATGATCTTGCCCGAGCGCGTCTTCGGCAGGTTGTCGCCGAACCGGATGTCCTTCGGTTTTGCGATCGGCCCGATCTGCTTGCCGACCCAGTCGCGCAATGCCTTCGCGAGCGCCGCCGCCTCGTCGCCTTCCGGGCGCGAACGCTTGAGCACGACGAACGCGACCACCGCTTCGCCGGTGGTGTCGTCCGGGCGGCCGACCACCGCCGCTTCCGCGACCAGCTCGTGCGACACCAGCGCCGACTCGATCTCCATCGTGCCGAGCCGATGGCCCGACACGTTGAGCACGTCGTCGATGCGCCCCATGATCGTGAAGTAGCCGGTGTCCTTGTCGCGCACCGTGCCGTCGCCTGCCAGATACAGCCGCCCGCCCAGTTCCTCCGGGTAGTAGCTCTTTCTGAAGCGCTCCGGGTCGCCCCAGATCGTGCGGATCATCGACGGCCACGGACGCTTGACGACCAGAATCCCGCCTTGCCCGT
>NZ_JAGSTV010000030.1:0-19154 GCF_018148075.1 Burkholderia sp. AU19243 | reverse complement strand
TATCTGTCGGTGCTGACCGCGCAGACCGATCTCTACTCGGCGCAGCAGACGCTGATCAGCGCACGGCTCGCACGCTGGACGAACCTCGTCGACCTGTATCGCGCACTGGGCGGCGGCTGGATCCAGCACGCCGGCGCGACGCCGCGCGCGCCGGATGCATCGGCCGACTAAAACATTCCGCGAGCGGGTTTAAAGATGCCTTCGCAGAAGCACATTGGCATTATTGAAGCGGGCAGGGGAACCGAGCACCACATCGAATCGTGGCTGACGCAGCGGGGCGCTGACGGTCGCCGCGAGCGTTGCCCGCTTCCCTTACCGGCCTCGTCCGAGCGACAGCTTCTCGATCAGCAGCTGAAGGTTGACCGGCTTCGGCAGATGATCGTCAAAGCCCGCTTCGATCGCGGCGTCTCGATCGTGTATCGAAGCGAGCCCCGTCAGCGCGAGTGCGTAGATGCGCCGTCGATCGCCTTCGTATGCGCGAACACTGCGCAACAGTGCATGGCCGTCTGCGCCAGGCATGGCCAGGTCGCTGATGAGGATGTCGAATGAACCCGCCGTCAGACAGGCGAGCGCTTCTTGCGCACCGTTGGCCGTCTGAACTTGTGCACCCAGACCGCGCAGCAACTGTGCCAATGCCTCCTGCGCTGGGACGTCGTCGTCGACCAGCAGAATCGATAGGCCGTCCATGCGCGCCGAACTGTTTGACGCCGGCACAACGATGTCCGAGTCGACGACGGTCTCGTGCATCAGTGGCAGACGCACCGTCAAGCGCGTGCCGCGGCCTTCGCCGTCGCTGCTGGCAGTCACCGTTCCGCCGTGTGCCGAGACCAGATGCTTGACGATTGACAGGCCAAGGCCGAGGCCGCCGTAATTCCGGGTGCGCGTGATGTCGGACTGCATGAAGCGATCAAACAGGCGTGGCAGCAACTCGGCCTTCACCCCGATGCCGTTGTCTGTGACCGAGAGTTCGACCAGCGTGCCGAGTTGTGTCAACGCGACCTCGACGCGGCCGCCGTCGGGCGTGAACTTGAGTGCATTGCCGAGCAGATTGGACGCAACCTGCTGGAGGCGACGTGCGTCGCCGCTGACGATTGCCCGCCCTTGCAAACCCGCGCTGACCAGAGTGATGCGCTTTTTTTCCGCGGCAGGCCGATTGCTTTCCACGACCGTACGGACGGCCGCGGCGAAGTCGAGCGGTTTGGTGTCGAGCGAAAATCGACCCGACGAGATCCGCGAGATATCCAGCAGGTCGTCGATCAATTCGGCCTGCAATTGGCAATGACGCAGGATGGTCGTCACCGCGCGCTGGCTCAATTCCTCGTCCGACGGCATGCGGCGTTCGCGTGCCGTCATCAGCACCGCGGCCCAACCCGAGATCACGTTCAGCGGCGAGCGCAGTTCGTGCGAAACGAGGGCGAGGAAGTTGTCTTTTGCCGTATTGGCCCGCTCGGCCTCGCTACGGGCGGCCTCTGCCGTGCCGAGGGCGAGCTTGAGCGCATCGATGTCCTGGAACGCGAGCACGGCGCCGTCGATGCGATCATCTGCGGTGCGGTACGCGCGCACGTTGACCAGCCACCAGCGGCCTTCGCTGTCCTGGTACTCGTGCTCCACATCGGCCAATCCCTGGACGGCGGACTGCACCACGCGTTCGAGATCGGCTGCGGAGAACAGGCTGTTTTGCTGTGCCATCGGTTGTCCGACGCTATCGTCGGACAACGCGAACAGCGTTTGGGCTTGCGGTGAAAAATGACGCAAGCGCAACTGTCGGTCGAGCACCACGACGGGCAGCGGAATGCCTTCGACGAGGTTGCTGAGGTCGTCGTTCGCGCGATCGAGTTGCTGATTGCGCGACTTCAGCTCGTCATTGAGCGAAGCCAGCTCCTGGTTGGCCGACTCGAGCTCTTGCTTGGCCAGCAGCAATTCCTCGTTGGCGCTTTGCAACTCTTCGTTGGTGCTGAGCATCTCCTCATTGGCGGTACGCAGCTCCTCGTTGGCGGATTCAAATTCGGCAACGACGGTTTTGAGCTGCGTCTGCGTCGCTTCGAGTTCGTCCGACAGCGTGGTCACCGTGCGTTCCAGCTCCTGGACCCTGCCGCCGCTCGCGCCTGTACTCGCGCCATACCGCGTGGACGCATCGTCGGGCAACCGCGCCATCGTGACCAGGAAATGCGGCACCAGATCGTCGGCTGTGAGCGGCAAGACTTCCAGTGCGAAGTGCTGGTCGCCAAGCGCGACCCGCTCTCGCCGCACCGGCTCGTTCGTTCGCTTGGCCTCGATCAGCGCAGTGCGCACCGTCACGTTCAATTCGGGCTGCAGCAGCCGCGGCAGAGCGAGCGACGCTTCGCCGCTTGCAGGCGCGACGAAGCCGGACACGTCGCCGCGGAAGTGCACGACGTCGCCCTTGTCGTCGACGACGAAGCCGGGCGGCGAATAGCGCTCCAGCGCCGCGCGATTGGCTGCTTCCAAAACCGGGTCCGGCTGCTGCGCGCGGCGTACCGATGGCACGGCGCCCTGGCTCGCCCACGGCCGTAATGCGTCGATGGGAAATGCCCCTTGATGTCGCTTGCCGGCCGGCACCTTGCGGTACAGGTGCGGCGCGCCAGCGTGTTCGAAGCCGTCCGCGCCCGACACTGCTTCGGCGCGCCCGAGGAGCATAAAACCATCTGTCCGGCACGCGTAGTGCAGCACCTCGAGCACGTGTTGCTGCGCTTCCTTGCGCAGATAGATCAGCAGGTTGCGGCAACTGATCAGGTCCATGCCGGAGAACGGCGCGTGCGTCAGCACGTTGTGTCGCGCGAACACGCACATGTCGCGTATCGACTTGCGCACGACATAGCCGCCCGAAGTGGCCGCGAACGTGCACTCGCGAAACGGCTCCGGCACGTCCTCGATCGACGCCAGGCTGTAGCGCCCGGCTCGTGCAATCTCGATTGACGCTTCGTTGATGTCGGTGCCGAAGATCTGTACGCGGCGGTGCGGTGCTTCGCGGTCCAGCGCCTCTCTCAACAACGTGGCAATGGTGTAGACCTCTTCACCGGTCGAGCAGGCGGGCACCCATATACGCACTGGATCGCGCTTCAGTTCGAGAAGCGCGGGGATGACGGACTGGCGCAGCACGTTGACGAACTCGGCATCGCGAAAGAAAGCGGTCACGCCGATCAGAATGTCGTCCCGCAGCGCCTCGGCTTCGCGCGCATCGCTACGCAGCAGCTGGAGATAAGCGTCCACGTCCCGGTCTTTCTGCAACAGGACGCGGCGTAGAAACCGGCGGCGCAAATTGACGTCCTTGACGTAGCTGAGATTGATGCCCGTCCTCTGCTGAACGATGGAAATTGCGGTCGCGAGCGAGTCGTTTTCGGACGTCTGCGTGTCCTGTGTGTCGCCGCCGCGGGATTGGTCGCCGAAGCGCTGTGTCAGACACGCGGCGATGTCTTCCGGCGGAAGCACCTCGTCGACCAGACCCGTATCGATTGCCGCGGTGGGCATGCCCTTGTGATTTGCCGTCTGCGGCAGCTGGGCAATAGCGAAGCCGCCGGAGGCCTTCAGGTCAACCAGGCCGGCCGCTCCGTCCTGCCCGGTGCCGGAAAGAATCACCACCGCGCCATTCACGTCGGGATCCTGCGCGAGCGATGCCAGGCACGTATCGATCGGCAGATTCAGCCCGGTCTGCCGGCGCGTGAGCCTGAAATGGCCGTCCAGGGCGATCACGCCGGCGTTTTCGGGCAGCACATATACGCGGTCGTGTTCGATTTTCCGGAGATGGGCGAGTTTTTCGACCGGCATGCGCGCATCCGCCTGCAGGATATCGGCCAGCCGACTTTCCTCGCTGGGATCCAGGTGTGTAATGACGAGCGCGGCGAATCCGGGTTCGCGGGGCAGCGCGGCGACGATCGCGCGCAGAGCGTCCAGGCTCCCGGCCGAGCCGCCAAGTACAACCACTCGCAGTGGCTCCGACGAAATCGACCCCACGGCCGTTCTCCTGTTTGCGCTAGTAACGTGGGACGGAGTCTATCGTCGCGACCTCCACACTTCAATAACGCAAGTACCACGGACGTGTGCGGTGACATTGAGACGTTCTACGACCCCATTCCCCGGCGACCTGTCTCCTATGGAGTTTGGGCGGCGCTAGCCGCTCGACGGCTCGTGAGCGTCTATGAAGCTCCGGCCGGTCCACCACCGAGTGGATCGACCTCGGAGAGCGTTGCGCCCGCAAGCAGTTGTTCGAGGCGTTCAATACGATGCCGATGGGGCGTGGTGATCGCGTAAAAGTGCTCCTGGAGTTCCGGCGTCTGACCCACGCTGACCAGCATACCCTGCCGTAACTCGTCCTGCACGACCACTTCCGGCAGCACCGTAAGCCATCCGCTGTCGCGCGCAATCAGACGCAACATCGCCATGTCGTCGACCTCCGCCCTGATCCGCGGTTTCACACTTGCCGACGCGCACAACGCATCGAAGCGGGCCCGCAGCGCATGGCGCGCGCCCGGCAATGCCACGTCGAGGCCGCCCAGGTCGTCCGGCACGCGCAAGCTGCGGCCGTGCCAGACGCTCGCCGGCCCCACCAGCGAGATGGCTTGACTGCCGAGAAAGCTGCAATGGAGCGGTCGGTCGGGGTCGGACGGCAGCGGCTCGTTCGCCAGCACGATGTCCAGCTGATGCTGCAGCAGCCGCTCGATGAGGCCGTCGAGCATCCCCGACTCGAGCGTGAGCGTCACGCCCGGATCGCTCAGAAGCGGCCGGATCCAGTTTTCCTGATAGTTGCGGGAAACCGTGGCAACACTGCCCACACGCAATCGCAGCATGCCTTCCGAGCGTCCCTGAAGCCTGCCGAGCATCTCCTGCCCAAGGCCGAAAATGTTTTCGGCGTACGTGAGGACCATGCGGCCCGTGTCGGTGAGGATCAGCCGCCGCTTTTCGCGCTCGAACAGCGCCTCGCCCAGCCGGTCCTCCAACTGCCTGATCTGCGCGGAAAGGGCCGATTGAGAGATATGAAGCTCGCCTGCCGCCTGAGTCAGATGGCCGGTTCGGGCCACCCGCCAGAAGTAGAACAGGTGATGAAAGTTCAGATGTTCGATCCGCATTGTTCTCTTTTATCAATGTTTTCGTTCTATAGAATATATTTTACAGAATAATTCGCATCGAACATCATGGCGCGCATCGTTTCGCGAGATGTTTGCCATGCCCGTCACCCACGTCGTTTCATTCGTCTGCGCATTGGCGCCCGCCGTGCTGATGTCGACAGCCGCCGCTCTGCTCGGATTCCGTCCCGATGACAGCCGCGCCGTGTGGAAACCGTTCCACTGGCTCGCGGCGATCGCGTTGCTGGTCGCGCTGATCCAGCCGGTCGTGCTCGCAACGGCCGCGCCGCCTGCCGCCAACATTCACGACGGCGCGTGGACCGCGTGGATCGAAGTGACCCCGCTCGCCGCGTGGATGGCCGCGCTGGTGCAGTTGCTCGGGACCGTGATCGGCGTGTTCTCCGGGCGCTATCTGCATGGCGAACCGGGCCAGCCGCGTTACGCCGCTGCATTCGCCGGCGTGCTCGCGTCCGTGCATGTGCTGCTGCTGTCCGGTCACTGGCTGCTGCTGATCGCGGCATGGGCCGGCGTCGGCGTGTGGCTGCGCGATCTGCTGTGCTTCTACCGGGATCGCCCGTTTGCGCGACTGGCAGCCTACAAGAAGCAGATCGTCGACCGGTTGGCCGATGTGTTGCTGCTCGCGGCGGCTGGCCTGGCGTGGGCCGAGGCGGGCGGCGGCACGTTCGCCGCGCTTCGGGATCACATCGCCGCGTACGGCGCGTCGACACCGTTGCAGGCGAGTGCAGTCTGCCTGGTGCTCGCGATCGTCCTGCGCACCGCGCTGTTCCCGGTCCATGGCTGGCTGATCCAGGTGATGGAAGCGCCGACTCCGGTGTCGGCGCTGCTGCATGCAGGCGTCGTCAACCTGGCGGGTTACCTGCTGATGCGCTTCGCACCGCTGCTCGCCGTCGCGCCGGCCGCACGCTGGCTGCTGGTCGGTTTCGGGCTCGGCACCACGTTCCTGGCCGGATTCGTCATGCTCACGCGCATCAGCATCAAGGTGCGTCTGGCGTGGTCCACCGTGGCGCAGATGGGCTTCATGGTGCTCGAGTGCGGCCTCGGCCTGTATCAACTGGCTGCGCTGCACCTGATCGGTCATTCGCTCTACAAGGCGCATACGTTTCTTTCCGCGTCGTCGGCGGTGCAGAACACGCGACTGCAGATCATGCGCGGCCGGCGCGACGCAGCCACACCGAGCCTGGTGCTTGCGCCGGCCGCGAGCCTCGTCGTCGTCATGCTCGTGCAGATGCTGGCGCCGACGGGAAGCTGGCCGTGGTGGTGGAGCGGCGTGCTCGCGCTGGCGTGGGCGCCGCTGCTATGGATTCCGGTGACTGAAGGAGACGAGCCCGCCCGCGCGTGGACGCACGCGGGCTTCGGCGCCACGCTGATCGCCGGCTATACGGCGGTGGCCGCGCTGGCGCACAAGCTCCCGCTCGGCGTCGCGGATACGCCGTTCAACGTCGCGGGGCCGGTCGCGCTCGCGGGCATGGCGCTGCTCTATGTCGGCCTGGCGGCGCTGCAACGCTGCCCGCGCCGCTTTGCGACGTGGCGGCGCTGGAGCTACGCGGGATTCTATGTGGACGAGTTCTACACGCGCTTGGCGTTGCGTATCTGGCCGGCCCGCTGGGCGCCGCACGACGCGGCCCACGCGCCGCGACCGGCAGCGACGAGCAGCGCGCCCGGCCTCACCGAACGATGAGCCGCTGATCCGGAGAATCACATGAGCACTGCAACACTCGAACAACGCGCCAAGCGCGGTGAAGCGCCCCGGGCGAACGATGCCGGCCGCTGCGCGCATCCCGCCGACGGCGCCCGCCGGGGATATCCGCGCGAGCGGATCGATGCGGCATGCGACGCGGCATGCCGGTCGATTGCGCCGGCCTGGCCGCTCGATCGCGCGATCGCCGTCAATCCTCACTGGGAACGCATCGGCCGCCCCGTCAGGGAAATTGCCGCGCGGATGGCCGTGCTGGCCGACATCAAGGTGTTCCCTCCGCGCGAGCAGATCCGATCCGCGTGGGAATCCGCGCGCATCGCGCCGGCGGACTTGCGATATGCATTGCGGGCTCTGCCCGCCGCACACGCGGCCGGCATGACCGAGCGCATCTGCATCGACGCGTTGGCGCGCCCGCTCAACCTGCCCCGCCTGCCGTTGCTGATCGACGTGCTCGACGACGATCCATTGCGTCACGAGCGCCTGTCGTGGCGCCAGGCAATCACGCATCAGGTCAGCCAGACCTGCGCGGCCTACTTCGACGAGCATCAGGCCGACTGGCGGCCGCATCATGACCAGAGCCTCTATGCGTTCTGGCGCGACACGATCTCACATGATCACGGCATTGGCGTGCTGATGGGCCTGCCGCGTCTCGGTCAGTCGCTCAGGGCGCTGCCCGCCACGCGACAGGAGGCCGAAGCGTGGGTACTGGAGCGACTCGGTTTGCCCGAAGCCGTGTGGCCGGACTATCTGGAGGCGGTGCTGCTGACCGTCAACGGCTGGGCGTCGTGGTGCGCGTACCTCGGCTGGCAGGCCCGGTTGGCCGGCGAGTCCGACGAGCACCTGCGCGATCTGCTCGCAATACGGTTGGCATGGGGCGTGCTGTTGCTCGACTGCAAGGACGATGCGGCGGCACGCCGCGCGTTTGCAGCCGTGCAAGGCCATTGGCGCGATTCGGCTGCGCTGCTGGCGGACGCGCAGGCGCGGCTGCTCGTCGACGAGGTGTGGCAACTGGCGTTCGAGGCCGGCTACCAGCGTGAACTGGCGGGCAAGCTCGGCGCGGTCGGCCAGCCGCAGACGATTCCGGAAGCCGCAACGCCGGCCGAAGAGATCGAAGTCCAGGCCGCGTTCTGCATCGACGTTCGTAGCGAACCGTTGCGGCGCGCCGTCGAGTCGATTTGGCCGGCGGTCCAGACGATCGGGTTCGCCGGATTCTTCGGGCTGCCGGTCGCTTATACGCCGCTGGCCACGTCGGCGCGCCGCCCGCAGCTTCCCGGCCTGCTCGCACCGTCGCTGGAAGTCACCGATGCGGTATCGGGGCCCGCCGGCGAAGGCGGCGGAACGATGCGGGCAGCTGCGAGCACGGCCCGCCGCACGCGGTTCGCATTGTCGAATCAGGCGTCTGCGGCGACCCGGTTGCCGGGCACCTCGTTCTCGTTCGTCGAGGCCGCGGGGCTCGGTTATCTGGGCAAGCTGCGACAATGGCTGAAGCCGTCCCGCAACCCGCGCGTTCGCGACGACCTCGCCGGGCTGCCGCCCCGTTACAAGGCGGTTTGCCGCCCGGCGCTCGTCGGCATCGACGATGAGGCCAAGGCCGATCTGGCCGCGCGCATCCTGCATGGCATGGGCATCGCGCGATCGCTCGCACCGCTGGTGGTGCTGGTCGGGCATGCCAGCCAGAGCGCGAACAACGCGCATGCCGCGGCGCTCGACTGCGGCGCCTGCTGCGGCCAAAGCGGGGAAGTCAATGTACGCGTGCTCGCGCAGCTGCTGAACGATCGCGTGACGCGCGCAGGTCTCGCGCAGCGCGGCATCGACGTGCCCGACGACACGACTTTCGTCGCAGCGCTGCACAACACCACGACCGACGAGATCGAAGGCTTCGACGTCGACCTCCTCAACCCGATCGCCGCAGCGCGCTGGGCCAAGCTGCTGAGCGTCTTCGGCCACGCGAGCGACCAGGTGCGCCGCGAGCGTGCGGTGCGTGTCGGCCTCGACCCGCGCATGGAAGGCGGCCGGTTGCTGGCCAGCCTTCGCGAACGCGCGAACGACGGCGCTCAGACTCGCCCCGAGTGGGGACTGGCCGGCAATGCCGCGTTCATCATCGGGCCGCGCACGCGCAGCCACGGCGCCGTGCTCGACGGCCGCTGCTTCCTGCACGACTATGATTTCACGCAGGATACGGACGGCAGCTTGCTGGAACTGCTGATGACCGCACCGATGCTCGTCGCGCACTGGATCAATTGGCAATACCATGCGTCGACATGCGATCCCGCGCACATGGGCTGCGGCAACAAGGTCCTTCACAACGTCGTCGGCGGGCATATCGGCGTCTTCGAAGGCAACAGCGGCGACTTGCGCATCGGCCTTTCGAAACAGTCGCTGCATGATGGCCAGCGCTGGATGCACGAGCCGTTGCGCCTTACCGTGATCATCGACGCGCCCGGCGAATCGATCGAACGCGTGATCGACCGGCATCCGACAGTGCGGCATTTGATCGACCACGGCTGGCTTCATCTGTGGCGTTTCGGCGAGACGGGGTTGCTGCGTTTTTCCGATCGACAATGGCACCCGTTGGCGATGGGCGCTGATCCGGCCACCCGGCAATCGCGTTGACGGTGCACATCGTCGCCCGCACGTGCGGGCGACGGGCCATGGTTCGTGTCGCGGGCCAACCTTCGAGTCTCGGCTGCTCCACGTCACGCCGACGCCGCTCCCGAATCCTGTTGAGCGGCCAGCTTCCCGCTACGCATTCTTCTGCGAATCGACGCGCTTGACGGATTCAAGCGCACGCGCGCGCGCGGCCTGGTGATCCACGATAGGAAACGGATAAGTCCGACCGAGACTCACGCACGCATCGTGCAGCTGTTCTGCCGACGCGGTCCACGGCGCATGAATTTTCTCTGCCGACATCTTCGACAGTTCCGGCACCCAGTGACGCGTGTATTCGCCTTGCGGATCGAATTTTTGCCCCTGAAGAACAGGGTTGAAAATCCGGAAATACGGTGCTGCGTCGGCGCCGCTTCCCGAAACCCACTGCCAGCTCGCGGGATTGCTGGCCTCATCCGCGTCGACCAGCGTGTCCCAGAACCATGCTTCGCCTTCGCGCCAGTCGATCAGCAAATGCTTCGAAAGAAATGACGCCGCGACCATGCGCACGCGATTGTGCATCCAGCCGGTGTGCCACAACTCGCGCATGCCGGCGTCGACAAGCGGGTATCCGGTGTGCCCGGTTTGCCATTTGCGCAGTGCGTTCGGATCGTCGCGCCACGGCATGGAGTCGAACTGTCGGCGGAAATTGACCTGATGCAGCGGCGGGAAATGATAGAGCAAGTGATACGAAAATTCCCGCCAGCCGATTTCGCTGAGGAATTTGTTCAACGGCCCGCTTTGCGGATCGCCAAGATCCGCCTTGCGTGTGCGTTGCATCGCGCTTGCCGCCGACGATGCCGCATACCACACCTGCCGAACCGATATGTTGCCGAAGCGAAGATACGGCGAGAGCCTGCTGGTTGCATGCGCGGCCGGCAAATCGCGCATGTCGGCATAGTCGCGCAGCGAGTGCTCCAGGAACGCGTCCAGTCGCTGCCGGGCGGCTTCCTCGCCGCAGCGCCAGGTCAGACGCAGGCCGCTCGCCCAGTCGGGCGACGTCGGCTGGAGCCCGAGCGCGCGAAGCGTGCAAACATGCGGCGTGACGTTGTGCGGAACCGGAAAAAACGCAATCCGCGAGGGTGCCGGCAGCGGCGGCGGCGGGGAAAGATCATCGCGACATGCGGCTCTCCAGTACGCACTGAATACCTGGTACGGCAATCCTTCGCGCGTCAGCACCGTCCAAGGCTCGTGCAGCAGATGGCCATTGAAGGTCGATACAGCGATTCCGCGGCCGACCAGGTCCTGTTTGATCGACGCGTCCGTTCCGGTTTGCGCTTTCGAGTAACGACGATTCCATATAACCTTGGCGGCCCCGATCCCGACCGCGAAGTCGCGGATGGCTTCATGTTCGTCGCCGCGCAACACGATCAGCGAGCCGCCTAGCGCGGAAAGCGCGTCATCGAGTTTGCCCAGCGATTCGTGCAGCCACCACCGTTGCGCACCGCCCATCGGGCGGCGAATCGACGGGGCAGGGTCGTGCACGTACACGCAGACGACGGGATGGCCGCTGGCGACCGCGTGACACAGTGCGGGATTGTCGCCGAGCCGCTGGTCGTCGCGAAACCATACGACGACGGGGCGGGATTCATACGGCAATTCGGAGCTTGTCATGTGGGTTACGTGAGAAGTGGCAAGAGGGACGTGAGGGTGACCGCAGGCGGCGCGGGCACGAAATGCTTGTGGTTCGATTCATTCGACGCGGTTATCGGGCGCGGCCGTCCTGCATGCCTTCGTTTCCGCCTATCGGCGCAGAACGGGGCGTTATTCCGTCCCAATGGCTGCCGAGCGCGACCGAGGCCGGCAAGATGCACGCCCAGCCGGTTGCGATCACGAGGAGCGCCGCAGCCGGCGCGTCGAAATGAACGGCGCCGAGCGCCGCACCCGCCCGAAAGGACGCCGGACCGGCGCATGCGCCGACGAGCGCCGCAATGATCGGCCGCCCCCGGAGCCAGCGCAACAGCGTGTTGAGCTGAATCGCGAACAGCGCCCACAGCGCCGCGAGCCAATACGGCGCCGTGCCGTTGAGCAACACGCCGTTCGGGTAGTCGAGCAGGCCGGAATGCGCAACGGCGCTGTCCCATAACCATCCGGTCACCGTCACCGTAACGACGAGGCGCGCTTCGCTCGACGGCCGGCGGGCGAACAGCAGGTGGCCGGCCGTTGCCGTCAGCGCATAGGCGACGCCCCACGCGGCGCGGTGCGATGCAGCCGTCATCACGCACAGGAGCCACCCGATCTGGGTCGTCGCGAGATAGACGCACGTGCGAGCATTCAGCGCGGGCGAGCGCGGCGTTGCTCGATTTCGGACACTTGTCATGATCGCGCGGGATGCGTAACGGCGTACGCGCCACATCGCGTGCGCCGGCCAAAGCGTGCCGGCGCGCTCGACAACGAGCGACACAGGCCCGGCCGCCACGCGGATGTCGCCGCCGCGGAACGGTCGCAGCTAATGCGCCCACCGTACACGGCCCCGATATCGTCAGACGAGCGGTTCCGTTGGCGGATGATGGCTTTGCAGGGAGCGATTGTCGGCATGCGGGATCGATTTTCGTGTCGTTTTACTCTTACGACGCCGCATTGCGTCCGGATGCACCATTGGGAAAAAAAGATCCGCACGCGCTCGGAGTCGACTGGCCGGGATTCGCGCACGCCGCGGGTCCGGACGGCCGGCGGCCCGAGCGGGTCGGCACGCTGACGATGAGCATTCGATCGCAGCATCGCCAGGGCGGCTGCCCGCTGTCGCGCGCCGCATGCATCCGCTTGTGCGCGCGGGCCGTAACTCCCGTGTCAGGCGCCATGTGGGGGCCGGAATCTTCCGTTACGGAGATTTGAATGAACGTCAAAGTGGGACTGGCCGTGCTGACGATCCTGCTCGCGGTCGGCCTGCTCGCCGCGTGCAGGCCGGGGCGGCTCCTGAACGCGTTGTCGCCGCGATACACGTTCAGCCTGTTCGCGGATATTCCGTACGGTTCCGGCGAGCGCCACGTGCTCGACGTGTATGTGCCGACGCGAGTCATGGACGACTGGCCGGCCGATTCGGATGCGGGCGTCCCGGTCGTTGTGTTCTTTTACGGCGGAAGCTGGCAGTCCGGTGAGCGCAAGGACTATCTGTTCGTGGGCGAGGCCCTGGCCTCAAGAGGCTTCGTTGCGGTGCTGCCCGACTACCGCACGTATCCGGCGACCACCTTTCCCGGTTTCGTCGACGACGCCGCGCAAGCGGTGGCGTGGGCGCGCGCGCACGCAAGCGCGTTCGGTGGCGATCCGCGTCGCCTGATTCTGATGGGGCATTCGGCGGGCGCACAGATAGCCGCCTTGCTTGCGACCGACGGTCGCTATCTGGCTGCCCGGCAGATGCACAAGCGTGACATTGCGGGCGTGATCGGGCTGGCCGGCGCGTATGACTTCCTGCCGCTGCACGATGCCATGCTCGAACGGGTCTTCCCGCCGGAAGTGCGCGCGGCGAGCCAGCCGATCCGATACATCGAGGGCGCCGAGCCGCCGATGTGGCTCGCCGTTGCGGAGAACGACATGGTGGTGGAGCCCGGCAACACGTACCGCTTTGCGCGCGCGTTGCAGAACGCGGGTGACGCGGTCGCGGTCATGCGTTACGCGAACCTCGGCCATGCGACGATCGTCGGTGTGCTGGGCGCGCCGTTGCGCGGAAGAGCGCCGGTGCTCGACGATCTGTCCGCGTTTGTGCGCCGCGTCGCGCAGGCGTCGCACGCCGGAGCCGCGAGCGGGCTGGTGTCGGCATCAGGCGCGGCCGCGCGGTCGGCCGTGTCGCTGCGGTGATCGACGGGGCAGCGTGCGTTGCACGTGCATCCCGTTGCTCAACGGTGGCTTGCGGTTCAGGCGGGCAGTCGGCCGTGAGCGAACCGCGACACGGCCACGCCCGTCATTCGCACCTCGCACGCGACGCCGTGGCCGGCGCGTGCAACGTGCGGCCCGCCTGGCGGGCGGAGCTGCGTGCGCTACTGCGCTTTCAGGTCCGGCGTCGTTCCGCCCAGTCCCTCTTCGCGCAGGATCACGGCAAGTGCGGTCTCGAGCAATTCGGCTGCCCGGTTCGCCGCGTCTCCGAGATGGCGGTGCAGCAGCGCATCGGCGGGCGAGCGCGATACGCATTCGTCGCTGTATCGCTCGAACGCGCTGAGCTGCATGATCAGTTCGGACAAGTGACGCGGGCACTCGCACTTGACGGTGGTGGACAGGCCGCTGAGCGACGCGAGCGTCGTCTCGTCGAAGCGACGCCGCGTGCGCAGCCACAGCCCGCGATCGGCATCGTTGGACTGGCGTGCCTTGACGACCGCTTGCGCGAGTTTGGAGATGATGGACGCAGGATTGGTCTGACCTTCCGTCGAGCGGAACAGCTCGAACCCCGACAGCCGCGCCAGCTCGATTGCCTCCGCGGTGCCGAATGCATACACGACGGCGACGGCCTGCGCATTGAGCTTTTGCGCGGCGGTCGCGAGCTGCGACACGACATCTTCGTGGAGCGACGTGGTCGTTGCGATCAGCGCATCCGCAGCTTCACCCGCGTGTTCGCTCGCGTCGTCAATCGAGTCGAGCTGCATGGCGATCCGGAGGCCCATTCGCTCGATCGCCGATTCGGAGATCGGCAACGCGCCGACGACCGCGAGGCTCACGCCTTTTTCGGGCAGCGCGGGGCCGTGCGTGCTCGTGAGCGACATCGCCTCGAGCTCCTCGCGGCTCAGCGTGGCAATCGTGCCGATCGCGTGGCCCTGGTTCACGAGCGCCTTCAGCAGGCGAATGCGCTGGACGTCGTCGTCAGAGTACAACCGTTGCCCGGATGGCGTTTTGGGCGGCGCAACCACGCCGTAGCGCCGCTCCCAGATCCTCAGCGTGGCTGCTGGCATGCGCGCCAGGCGCGCGGCTTCCCCGCTGCGATAGCGGTGAGGCGTGTCGCGATCCTTGCGAGGGGGCATCGTTGTTCTCCTGAAGTCGACGGAAGGTTGTCTCAGAATTGTACGCAGTCTGGATTAAATATGAAGCAGGAAGGCGATTCAATGTGCGGAAATGTCGTCCGGGAGGTGTTTCGCGAAGCGGGATGTGGCTGGAATGCTGCACCCCGCCGCGGTGCGGTGAAGCGGCAGAGCCCCAACTGCCGGTGCAGCATGGTGCGCGCGATGCCGCGGCGCGCAAGGCGCGCACGCAGCGCCGATGCGCTGATGCGTCGACGGATTACCGCGTGCGGCGTCCCGCGCGCCAGCGATATGGCCATCCCGGCCGCCCCCGAAACGGAACATCCATGGCGGAGCGTCCCATGAAGACTTTAAGGCTTGTCCTCGGCGATCAGCTGGACTGGACTCATCCGTGGTTTGCCGATGTCCGGGCCGACACGTTGTACGTGCTGATGGAAGTTCGGCAGGAGACCGACTACACGCTTCATCACGCGCAGAAGCTGATTGCGATCTTTGCGGCGATGCGCCGCTTTGCGACGCTGTTGCGCGACGCGGGTCATCGTGTGCACTACATCGAGATCGACGATCCGTTCAATCGTCAGGCCATTCCGGCCAACCTGGACAGTGTTGCCGCGCTTCACGGCGCCGCGCGCATCGAGTACCTGCTGCCGGACGAATGGCGCGTCGACCGGCAACTGAGCGAGTATGCGGCCGTGGCCAGCGTGCCGGTTCGCGCGGTCGATACCGCGCATTTCTACACGACGCGCGACGAGGTGGGACGTGTGCTCGGAACGGGCCGCGCGTGGGTCATGGATCGCTTTTACCGAAGCATGCGCGTGCGGCATCGCGTATTGCTCGACGGACACGGGCGGCCGGCAGGCGGGCAGTGGAACTACGACGCCGAAAACCGCGACGCGTGGTCCGGCACACCCGCTGAGCCAAGCGACTGGCGGCCGCATCACGATCATCGCGCGCTGTGGGATCGTATCGTGGCGGCGGGCGTGCGCAGCTTCGGGGAGCCGTCGGCCGGCGACTTCCGCTGGCCCGTCGATCGCGTCGAGGCGCTCGCGTGCCTCGACGCATTTATCGAGCACGCACTGCCGTCGTTCGGGCAGTTCCAGGACGCGATGCACACAAGTGCGCGGCGCCTGTTCCACTCGATGCTGTCGTTTGCGCTCAATGTGAAGATGTTGAATCCGCGCGAAGTCGTCGCGCGCGCCGAGCATGCGTATCGGACCGGTGCGGCGCCGCTTGCCGCGGTCGAAGGGTTCATCCGGCAGATCCTGGGCTGGCGCGAGTTCGTGCGCGGAGTGTACTGGGCGCGCATGCCAGGCTATGAAACGAGCAATGCGTTCGGTCATCGCCGTCCGTTGCCGCAGTGGTTCTGGAACGGGCGCACGCGAATGGGCTGCATGGCGCATGCGTTGCGGCAGTCGCTCGAAGACGCGCATGCGCACCATATCCAGCGGTTGATGGTGATCGGCAACTTTGCGCTGCTGGCCGGGCTGGATCCGCACGCGGTGCACGAGTGGTATCTCGGCGTCTATATCGACGCATTCGAATGGGTCGAGATGCCGAATACGCTCGGCATGAGCCAATACGCGGACGGCGGCGCGATGGCAACCAAACCGTACGTTTCCAGCGCCGCGTACATTCATCGTATGAGCAATTACTGCAAGGGCTGTGCGTACGACCGCAATGCCCGAACCGGTGCGCGTGCGTGCCCGTTCAACGCGTTGTACTGGGATTTTTTCGCCCGGCACCGCGACGCCCTGCAACACAACCATCGGCTTGCGATGGTCTATCGGCAGCTCGCACGTTTCGATGCCGACGCACTCGACGCGATTCGGATGCAGGCGGATGGCATCGTGCGGAATATCGAGTCGCTGTAGGTCTTCGCGTATTCGGCCGATGCCGTTGAGAACGGCGGATGCGATGGTGATGCGTTGCGAGTGCGCGATCCGTTTTGGCTCGCGAATGGTTTGCGTCGCCGCGCGCTCGTGCGATTCTGCCGGCCGCCGGCCGCCGTGCGTCCGGGTTTCCCGAACGGCAAGGCTGCCCGCGAGCGCTGCGGCTTTCTCCGGCAAGAGAAGGCGCGCCCGGCGCGCCGTCATGAGGCGCACACGTTCAGTGCGTGATCAGCGTGTCGGCCGCCGCGCGGCCGAGACCGGCGCCGCTCAACCATGCGCCTTCGATCTTGCCGCCGCCCAGCCAGTCGCCGCATAGCCCGATGCGCGGGTCCGCCCGCCACGCAAAGCGGCCGGGCGCCGCCATGGACGTCGGCGCCAGCTCGGCATAGCGCCAGCGATGAGCGGTTGCCGAGTTGGCGGTAGCGCCCACGATGTCGCGAAAGGCGTCCAGCAGCGTGCGCGTGATCTGCTCGGGCGGCGCTTCCAGATGAGCCTGACTCCACTCGGGGGTCGCGTGCAGTACCCACGTGCTCAAACCGGGGCGCCCGGGCTT
The DNA here is from genome assembly GCF_018148075.1 of Burkholderia sp. AU19243. Classification (NCBI taxonomy): domain Bacteria; kingdom Pseudomonadati; phylum Pseudomonadota; class Betaproteobacteria; order Burkholderiales; family Burkholderiaceae; genus Burkholderia; species Burkholderia sp. AU19243. The sequence goes on along the minus strand of NZ_JAGSTV010000030.1, from coordinate 2,328 downwards.
CGATGTGTCATGGGCGATCCAGCCGAGCGGGCCGACATTGACGAATGCGGCGTCAAAACCCGGATCGGGCAAGCGGCCGTACTGGGCCATCACGGCCCAGGCCGGGCGCATCTCGGTGCGTTGCGCAATCACCGCAAGACCCGGCTCGGCGCGCCGCAGCAGCGCAACGGCCTGCGGTGCAGGCACGGCGACGATCACGGCGTCGTGATGCATGCGCAGCGCACCATGCTCGGCCGAGATCAGCCGCCAGCGCTGCGCGTCGCGCGTCAGCTCGGTAATCGTCGTCTTGAGCATCGTGTGGATCCCCGCCGACAGATACCGCGCCGGAGCCGTCATGCCCGGCACGCCGACGTATCGCTGAGCGGGCGCGAGCAGTTCCCGCGGGCCGAGCGAGCCGATCGAAGCAACGCGCGCGGCCCACGGCGCGACCGCGCCGCCGGCGACCCAGCGCGCTACTTCGGCGACGAATGCCGGATGGCGCGCGGTGAAATACTGCGCGCCATGATCGGCCTGCCAGCCATCCGCGCGGCGCGTGCTCGTTCGTCCGCCCACGCCGCGGCTTTTCTCGTACACCGTCACGCGATATCCGGCGTCGGCGAGCACGCGTGCGCAGGCCAGCCCGGCGATTCCGGCGCCGATGACCGCAATGTTGGCCGATGAGTCGGAAAATGAATTCATATGTTTCGTCATAAAAATGCGAGGAATTGCGCGGATTATTCGGCTTGGCATGGAAAGTTTATGCCATTCTGGCGTGAAATGCCGACATTTCACAGGCGGAAACCATGAAAATCATGATTCATGTCCTAGAAATGAGTCATGATAGTGCTTCATTGAGCATGAAAATGGCATAGAATCGAGTCTGTGAGGATCGGCGCGTGCGCGGCCCGGTCATGCGTCGCGCACGAGCCGGAATCGCCGAAACGGGAAGCATGTTCGCAACAGGAGTCGCCATGGCGTTTGTGTGGATCTGCGGTGCAACGGGGGCCGTCGGCAGTGCGCTCGCGCGTCGGCTGAACGCCAAAGGCGTTTCAACGCTGCTCACTGCACGAAACCCGGAGCGTCTCGGCGCTCTTGCGGAGACGTTGTCGCGCGAGCGTGTGGTCGTGGCGCCTGCCGACGCAACTGACGCGGCTGCGCTCGATCGTGCGCTCGCGACAGGCGTCGAGCGTTTCGGCGCGCCGGACGGGCTCGCGCATTGCGTCGGCTCGATCGTCGTGAAGCCGATGCATTCGACTTCGGATGCCGAACTGCACGACGCGTTCGCGGCGAATTACTTCTCGGCATGGAACGCGCTGCGCGCGTTCGTGCGCACAGTGCTCGCCGCTCATGCCGGGGGCAGTGCGGTCTTGTTCGGCAGCGTCGCGTCGAGAGCGGGCTTTCCCAACCATGAGGCGATTGCCAGCGCGAAAGCCGCCGTGGCCGCGCTTGCGCAGTCGGCTGCCGCCACCTACGCGGCGCGCGGAATTCGCGTCAACTGCATTCATCCGGGCCTGATCGCGTCGGCGATGTCCGCGCGCCTGACGAGTGCGCCGCAGGTCGCGAAGCGCCTCGCGGACGCCAATCCGCTCGGACGGATCGGCGCTGGCGACGATCCTGCCGCACTTGCGGAATTCCTGTTGAGCGACGATGCGTCATGGGTGACCGGCCAGCAATTCGGCGTCGATGGCGGGCAGGGTGCGCTGATCGTTCCAGCGAGGCCATGAGCATGCGTGCGATGCTGCGTCGTTACCGCGTTCCGGCCGCGTTGGCGCTCGCCGGCCTGGTGCCGTTCATCGCGCTGTCGTGGCTGAGCGTGCATGCGTCGTCGCGTCACGATGTTTACGTGCACGCGCTGTTGAATTACGCCGCGTGTATCGTGTCGTTCGTCGGCGCCGTGCACTGGGGCATCGCGCTGCGGGCACCCGAATCGCCGCCGCGCCAGCGGATGCTCTACGGGTGGAGCGTGATTCCCGCGCTCATGGCGTGGGCCGTGCTGATGCTGCCGGACATCGGCGCGCGGCTCGCGGGAATGGCGATCGGTCTCGTCGGCTGCGCGGCGGTCGACGGCGTGCTGTGGAGAAAAGCGCTCATTCCGGGCTGGTATTTCGCGTTGCGATGCCTGTTGACGAGCGTCGCCGGCCTGTCGCTGCTGGCGGCCGCAGCGTCGACGAACGGTTGATCCGGAGCTTGTCATGACTACGTCCAGAACGCCTCGCCCACGCGAATACCGGAACATCGGAATCGGCGACATCACGTTGAAATATCGGATGCCGCTGGCGGCGATATTGTCGATTCTCCACCGAGTCAGCGGCGCGCTGCTGTTCCTGTTCCTGCCGTTCTTGCTGTTTC
>NZ_JAGSTV010000002.1:0-636120 GCF_018148075.1 Burkholderia sp. AU19243 | reverse complement strand
GTGTATAAGAGACAGCAGCTCACGCGTCGAGGAACGACTGCGCGCCCTCGGCTTCGGCGACCGTGCGCAGCGTCGCCAGCGCGCGCTTCTCGATCTGCCGCACGCGCTCGCGCGACATTCCGGCATCCTGCGCGATCGCGTCGTAGGTGTCGGGCTCCGCGCCGCCGAGGCCGAAGCGCCGGCGCAACACGTCGGCCTCGGCCGGCGTGACCGTGCGCAGCAGCGACGTCACGCACTCGCGCATGCGCGTATCCGCGAGGCGGTCGAACGGGCTGGCCGACGCGTCGTCCTCGATCAGGTCGACGAGGCCGGTGTCCGCGTCGGGCAGCGGCGTGTCGAGCGACAGCGGTTCGGCCGGCAGCGCGAGCACTGCACGCAGCTTGTCTTCGGCGAGGCCCGTTTCGGCCGCAAGCTCGGCTGGCGTCGCGCGCCGGCCGGTGCGTTGCCGGAAGCGCAGCGCATGCCGCTGCACGCGCTGATACTGGTCGCCGACATGCACCGGCACGCGAATCGTGCGCGAACGGTCTGCGACCGCGCGCGCGACCGACTGCCGAATCCACCACGTCGCGTAGGTGGAGAACTTGAAGCCGCGCCGGTATTCGAACTTCTCGATCGCGCGCATCAGTCCGAGACAGCCGTCCTGCACGAGGTCGGGCAGGTCGACGCCGCGGTTCAGATACTTGCGCGCGATCGACAGCACGAGCCGCAGGTTCGCTTCCAGCATCGCGCGCGTGCCGTCGCGCACCTTTTGCTGACCGTCGCTGAGCGCGGCGCCCAGCGCGCGGCGCGCGACCGCGTCGAAGCACGCGGCGTCGGGATCGATGGCGGCGTCCATGGACGCAGACGCGAGCGTGCGCACGACGCGGCTCGCGTCGTCGGCGGCCGATGCAACCCAGGGGAGCGATCCCAGCAGCGCGGCGAGCCGGTTGCGCGCGTCGCGGTATTCGTCGGTGCGGCAGCCGTGCGCGTGCAATGCGCGGCGTACGGCTGCGACCGCGGCCTGGAGCGCATCGTCGCGCGCGGGGGCCGGCAGCGTGTCGTTTTCCTCGTCGTCGAATGCGTCGCGTTCATCTCCAGCCGCGCCGGTTGCGCCCGTGGCGCCGCGGCGTGCGAGCAGCGTCTCGGCCGCGGCCGGATATCCGGCGAGCGCATGCAGGATCTGATGACGGCCCGTTTCGATTTCGCGCGCGAGCACGATTTCGTCCTCGCGCTTGAGCAGCGGCACCGCGTGGATGCGCCGCATGTACAGCGCGAGCGGATCGGTCGATGCGCTCGCGCCGCGCGTGAGATCGCCGAGCAGCGCACGGCCTTCGTCGAGCGTGTCGCGATCGACGTCGACGGGCGCCGCGCCCGCGAACGGCGCCGGCGCGGCCGGTTCGTCGAGCACCGCGATGCCGATGTCCGCGAGCGCGGCGCGCACGACCTCCAGCGCGTCGGGGCTGTCGCTTTCCGGCGGCAGCGCGTCGACGAGGTCGGCGTGCGTCAGATAGCCCTGTTCGCCGGCGAGCGCCAGCAACTGGATGATCGGATCGAGGGGCGTGTCCGCCCGAAGCGTGGGGCGTGGCGTAGTCATGTCGATGGCGGCGTGAGCCGCATTCCTGTCTGGGCGGGCCGAAGCCCGCAGGTTTCAGGCCGCCGGGGGCCGCGAACACCCGTCCGCGCCGGTCAGTCTGACTCGATATTCAACGTGAGGGCAGTTGCGCCAACTTCAATGTCGGCGCGGCAGACGCCGAAGCACGCGACATGCCTGCACGGCCTGCCAGCTTCATGTCAACGCGGAAACAAAAAGTAACCGATCAAATCCGCGGAAATATGCAGCGGACGTAAGCTAGAGTCAGCGGCGCGCGATGCAGCGCCGCCCCATGTTCCTGCGGAGCACGAAATGAACGCGATTTCCGGCACGCGAGCCCCCATGATGGTGCTGGCGACGCTTGCGCTGAGCGGCTGCTATTACACGAGCCCCTACGGCTATGCACCGTATTACGCACCCGTGCCTGCCACGGTCTCGCAGCGCGAGATGCCGGCGGCGCCGGCCGGCCCGGCTGCGGCCGCGTCGTCGCCGGCTGCCGCGCCCGCCGCGCCGCCTTCGGCCGACGATTATGCGTACGCGCCCGCGCCCGTTTATGCCGCGCCGGTTTACGTGCCTTACCCGGCCTACTACCCGGCATACTACCCCGGATGGTACGGGCCGCCCGTCACGATCGGGCTCGGCTTCTGGGGGCATTGGGGCGGCGGGTATCGTGGCGGGTACTGGCACCGTCCGTGGGGTGGCGGCCACTGGGGTGGCGGCCACGCGGGCGGCGGCCACCGACATTGACCGGCGCGCGGCCGCGCCGCGCGGGAGAGCACCATGAGCAATACCATCATCCGAAGTCTGTGCGTCGTGCTGTTCGGCATGGCCGCGTTGCCTGGCGTCGCCGACGCGCAGCGCAGCGCTTATACGAACTCGGCGGCCGACCTGTATGCGGGGCCCGCGCCCGACTATCCGGTCGTTGCGGAAATTCCACCGGGCACCGCGCTCGACGTGTTCGGCTGCCTGAGCGACTACTCGTGGTGCGACGTTGCGCTGCCGGGTGTGCGCGGCTGGATCGACGCGGAGCAACTCGACTATCCGTACCAGGGCAGCTACGTGCCGCTGCTCGAATACGGCGCGATCGTCGGCGTGCCGGTGACCGGGTTCGCGATCGGCGCGTACTGGGACCGCTACTACCGCAACCGGCCGTGGTTCCACGATCGCGACCGCTGGGAGCGGCGCGCGGAGCCGCGCATCGGCCCGGGCGGCATGCCGCCCGCATACGGACATCCGCAACCTGGCGGCCAGGTACCGCGCACGCCGGGCGGGGCGCCGCCTGCGCAGCATGACGCGCGGCCGTCGGCCACGCGCGGCGGATGGAACGGCCCGAACCGCATGCCGGCCCCGCAAGCCGCACCTGCCGCGCCGGCTCCCGCGCCGACGCCCGGAGCGGGCGGCAATGTACGGGCGCCGGCGGCGGTCGCGCATCCCGCGCCCCCACAGGGCGCCGCGCCGCGGATGGCGCCGCCGCAGGGCAATCCTGGCGGCGGTTACGGTGGCAGGTCGCAAGGGGGCGGCAACAACGATGGCGGCCGTGGCGGCGTCCGCAGCGACGACTACCGCCGTTGACTGACGGCGCCGGTGCCGGACGAAAAAAAACCGCTCCGGAGAGCGGCTTCTGGAGTGGGCGCGGGCCGTTCGTGCGGCCCGCCGCCCGGCGTCAGTCGTCGAGCAGCGACAGGTCGCGCACGGCGCCCTTGTCGGCCGACATCACCAGCTTCGCATATGCCTTCAGCGCGGCTGACACCTTGCGCGGACGCGGTTGCGCCGGCTTCCAGCCCTTCGCGTTCTGCTCTTCGCGGCGGCGCGCGAGTTCCTCGTCCGACACCAGCACGTTGATCGTGCGGTTCGGGATGTCGATGCGGATCTTGTCGCCGTCACGCACGAGGCCGATCGCGCCGCCCGCCGCCGCTTCCGGCGAGCAGTGGCCGATCGACAGCCCCGACGTGCCGCCCGAGAAGCGGCCGTCCGTCAGCAGCGCGCATGCCTTGCCGAGGCCCTTCGACTTGATGTAGCTCGTCGGATACAGCATTTCCTGCATGCCGGGGCCACCCTTCGGGCCTTCGTAGCGCACGATCACCACGTCGCCGGCCTTGACCTTGTCGTTCAGGATGTTTTCGACCGCTTCGTCCTGCGACTCGGTCACGTGCGCGGAGCCTTCGAACACGAGGATGCTTTCATCGACGCCGGCCGTCTTCACGACGCAGCCGTCCAGCGCGATGTTGCCCGTCAGCACCGCGAGGCCGCCTTCCTTCGAGAATGCGTGCTCGTACGAGCGGATGCAGCCTTCGGCGCGATCGAGATCGAGGCTCGGCCAGCGCGTATTCTGGCTGAACGCGACCTGCGTCGGGATTCCGGCCGGGCCGGCCAGATAGAACGTGCGGACCGCTTCGTCTTCAGTGCGCACGATGTCCCACTGGTCGAGCGCATCCTTCAGCGTCGGCGCGTGCACGGTCGGCACGTCGGTGTGCAGCTTGCCGGCGCGGTCGAGCTCGCCGAGGATCGCCATGATGCCGCCTGCGCGGTGCACGTCCTCGATGTGGTACTTGTTCGTGTTCGGCGCGACCTTGCACAGCTGCGGCACGCTGCGCGACAGGCGATCGATGTCCTTCATCGTGAAGTCGATGCCGGCTTCCTGAGCGATCGCGAGCAGGTGCAGGATCGTGTTGGTCGAACCGCCCATCGCGATGTCGAGCGTCATCGCGTTCTCGAACGCCTTGAAACCGACCGAGCGCGGCAGCACGCGCATGTCGTCCTGCTCGTAGTACTGGCGCGTGAGTTCGACGATGCGGCGGCCGGCGCGCTTGAACAGTTGCTCGCGATCGGCATGCGTCGCGACGACCGTGCCGTTACCGGGCAGCGACAGGCCGAGCGCTTCGGTCAGGCAGTTCATCGAGTTCGCGGTGAACATGCCCGAGCACGAACCGCAGGTCGGGCATGCGGAGCGTTCGACTTCGGCGACGTCCGCATCCGAATACGACTGGTCGGCTGCGATTACCATCGCGTCGACGAGATCGAGCTTCTTCAGTTCGATGGCCTTGGTGACCGGGTTTGCGAGGCGCGTCTTGCCGGCTTCCATCGGGCCGCCCGATACGAAGATCACCGGAATGTTCAGGCGCATCGCGGCCATCAGCATCCCCGGCGTGATCTTGTCGCAGTTCGAGATGCACACCATCGCATCCGCGCAGTGCGCGTTCACCATGTACTCGACCGAGTCGGCGATGATGTCGCGGCTCGGCAGCGAATACAGCATGCCGTCGTGACCCATCGCGATGCCGTCGTCGACGGCGATCGTATTGAATTCCTTCGCGACGCCGCCCGCGGCTTCGATCTCGCGCGCGACGAGCTGGCCGAGATCCTTCAGGTGCACGTGCCCGGGCACGAACTGCGTGAACGAGTTGACGACCGCGATGATCGGCTTCGAAAAATCGTCGTCTTTCATGCCGGTGGCGCGCCACAGCGAGCGCGCACCTGCCATGTTGCGGCCGGCGGTGGAGGTTTTGGAACGGTATGTGGGCATTGTGATAGCTGAAGAAATATCGCGGAAAAGGGTGGAGGCACGGGAATAAAGGCCTCTCGCGCGCCCGTGCGAACAACCTCTTGAGCTGCGCCCTGGGCAAACCCGTCGATTATCCCACAGCCGCCGGGCGGGCGGCGGGCGCGGCGGGGGCGAGCGCCGCCGGTCGCGCGCCGGCGAAGCGCTCAAATGCCGAAGCCTGGGCCGACGCTGAGCCCGAGGCCAAGCCCGAGCCCGAGCCCGAGGCCAAACCCGAGGCCAAACCGCGCCGCTCGTTCGCGCGTCAGTCGAGCAGCGCCAGGATTTCGTCGTACAACGGCTTCGGAATGCGCACGCCGTTCGCGATGCTGCGCGCGCGCGCATCGAAGCGTCGCTGCGACGGCAGCCGTGCCCCTTGCCCGGTGATCGACGCGAACATCCGCTCGCCGCGCGCGAGGCCGGCGTCGAGTTCGTCGCCGAGGAACACCTTCGGGTCGAACGCGATCACGAGTTCGCCGTGGCACGGCGTCGCGCCGACGCCTTCGTCGAAGTCCATCGACTCCTGGCTCGTCATGTCGCCGATCAGCGCGCCGCCCAGGAGCTCGACCATCGCCGCGAGCGCCGATCCCTTGTGTCCGCCAAAGGTGCGCATCGCGCCCTGCAATGCCGCTTTCGGATCGGTGGTCGGGTGGCCGTCTGCGTCGATCGCCCAGTGCGGCGGGATCGGTTTGCCCAGTTTCGCGTGCAGTTCGATGTCGCCGCGCGCGATCGCGCTCGTCGCGAAGTCGAACACGAACGGCACGTCGCCCGGGCGTGGCCACGCGAACGCGATCGGGTTGGTGCCGAACACCGGTTCGCGCCCGCCTTCCGGCGCGACCCAGCTGTGGCTCGGGTTCATCGCGATACCGGCGAGCCCCTCGGCAGCGATCGCTTCGACTTCCGGCCACAGCGCCGAGAAGTGATAGCAATGGTTGATCGTCATCGCGGCGATGCCGTGCTGCTTCGCCATCTCGACGAGCACCGGCAGGCCGGTTTCGAAGCTCAGCAGCGAGAAGCCGCGATGCGCGTCGACCGCGACGATCGACGACGACAGCCTGCGCAGCGTCGGCACGGCCTGCGGGTCGACCTTGCCCTTCTTCAGCGAACGAACGCACACGAGCAGCCGGTAAACCCCGTGCGAATGACATTCGTCGCGCTGACCCTGCGTGATCACGCGCGCGATCGCCCGCGCGTGCGCATCCGACATCCCGTGGTGGGTCAGCACCCGCAGCGCGAGTGCATCGACCTCATCGAGCGACAGCGCGACTTCGGCGAGCGGCTCAGACATCGCGCGTTTCCCGCGGCGCCGGCACGCCGTCGATGCGTTGCGGCACGTTCAGCGGGTTGCCGTTGCGGATCGCTTCCGGCAGCAGCGCATCGGGCACGTCCTGGTACGACACCGGGCGCAGGAAACGCTCGATCGCCCGCGCACCGACCGACGTCGTGCGCGTGTCCGACGTGGCCGGGAACGGGCCACCGTGCACCATCGCGTGACCGACCTCGACACCGGTGCCGAAGCCGTTGACGAGAATCCGGCCGGCCTTGCGCTCGAGCGTCGGGCGCAGCGCGGCGAACAGCGCCGCGTCGCCATCGGCGAGATGCGCGGCGATCGTCAACTGGCCTTCGAGCGATTTCAGCACGCGATGCAGCGTGTCGGCATCCGGGCAGCGCACGATCAGCGACGCCGGGCCGAACACTTCGTCGCGCAGTTCGGGGTGCGCGACGAACGCATCGGCCGACGTCGCGAACAGGGCCGCGCGCGCCTGATAGCGGCCGCCTTCGACGCCTTCGGCGAGCAGTTCGACCGCGTCGTGTGCGCGCAGCGTTGCCACGCCTTGCGCATAACTCGCATGAATGTGCGGCGTGAGCATCGTTTGCGCGGCGGTTGCTCGCACGGCGGCGGCCGCCGCGGTTTCGAACGCGCGCAGCGCGGGGCCGTCGACGGCCAGTACGAGGCCAGGGTTCGTGCAGAACTGGCCGGCGCCGAGCGACAGCGACGCGACGAACTGCGGCGCGATCGTGTCGTGGCGCGCGTCGAGCGCGGCCGGGAACAGCAGCACAGGGTTGATCGAGCTCATTTCGGCATAGACGGGAATCGGCTCGTGGCGCGCGGCCGCGATGTTCATCAGCGCGACGCCGCCACGGCGCGAGCCGGTGAAGCCGACCGCCTTGATGCGCGGATCCGCGACGAGCGCCTGGCCGATGTCGCGCGACGTGTCGAACAGCAGCGAGAACACGCCGGCCGGCAGCCCGCATTCGCGCACGGCCTGCTGGATCGCGCGGCCGACGAGCTCGGAAGTGCCGGGATGCGCGGAATGCGCCTTGACGATCACCGGGCAGCCGGCCGCGAGTGCCGACGCGGTGTCGCCGCCGGCAACCGAGAACGCGAGCGGGAAGTTCGACGCGCCGAACACGGCGACCGGACCGATCGCGACGTTGCGCAAGCGCAGGTCGACGCGCGGCAGCGGCTTGCGGTCCGGGCGGGCCGGATCGATGCGTGCGTCGACGTAGCCGCCGTCGCGCACGAGCGACGCGAACAGCGCGAGCTGGCCGACCGTGCGGCCGCGTTCGCCTTCGATGCGCGCGCGCGGCAGGCCCGTTTCGGTCACGCAGCGCTCGATCAGGTCGTCGCCGAGCGCCAGGATGTTGCGGCCGATCGCGTCGAGAAACGCCGCGCGTTGCTCGGGGCTCGTCTCGCGATACGTGTCGAAGGCTTCGTCGGCGAGCGCGCAGGCTGTCTCCAGGTCGTGCATGCTCGCGCCGCCGAACGCGGGCTCAAGCGGCTCGCCGGTCGCGGCGGCGATCGCGTGCAGGGTGCCGTTCTGGCCGGTAATGGCCGACTGGCCGATCAGGAGCTGACCTGTGAGTTGCATGGTTTTCCTCGAAAAATGCGGGGCCGGGCGTCGTACGCCCGGCCGGGGTGAAATGGGGAAAGCGGGGGCGTCAGCCTTCGTCGTCTTCGAGCTGCAGCTTGTCCGAACGGATGCCGGTGTTGGCGCCCCAGTAGTAGATCGCGAGCGCGACGGCCGCGACGACGACCGTGTCGTACGGATGCGCGAGCTGGCCGGTCCCGCCGAAGCCGCCGAAGTAGGACAGCACGATCATCGCCGCGTAGAACGCGATCAGCCACGCGGACGAACGCACTTGTTCGGCGAGGCTCAGATGCGCGGTCGGCACCCAGCGGCGGCATGCGAGATAGATCACGAACATCGCGATCTGCAAGCCGAGGAGCCAAGACACCGTGCTCCAGCCCGACCAGTAGACGATCAGCGCGGCGATCACGAACGACGCGGGGCCGGTGATGCCGAACGCGACCGCGCGGAACGGCCGCGGCAGGTCGGGCGCGGTGCGGCGCAGCGCGGCGACCGACACGGGCGCGACCGCATAGCTCAACACGAGCGCCGCCGACACGATGTTGATCAGCGCTTCCCACGACGGGAACGGCATCGTCCAGAAGATCGCGAGGCCGAACGTGAGCCACAGGCCCGCGCGCGGGATGCCCGACGCTTCGTCGACGCGCGTGAACACCTTGAAGAACGTGCCCGTTTTCGCCCAGCCGTAGACGACGCGCGGCGTCGCGTTCATGTAGATGTTGCCGCAGCCGCTCGGCGAGATCATCGCGTCGGCCACGACCATCACAGCGAGCCAGCCGACACCGAGCGCGAGCGCGATGTCGCGGTACGGGAGCGAGAACGCCTTGCTGACGTCGTGCCAGCCGGCGGCCAGCATGTCGGTTGGAATGCTGCCGAGGAACGCGAGCTGCAGCAGCACGTAGATCAGCGTGGACAGCAGGATCGACAGGATCAGCGCGATCGGGATGGTGCGCTGCGGATTGCGCACTTCGCTCGCGACCGACACGATCGGTGTGAGGCCGAGATACGCGAAGATGATGCCCCCGGCCGATACGGCCATCTCGATGCCCGGCATGCCGAATGGCGCGAAGCCGTGCACGGTCAGGTTCGCCGGCTTGAAGAACGTGAACAGCACCGCGATCACGGCCAGCGGCACGATGAACTTGAAGATGCTGATGATGTTGTTCGCCTTCGCGAACGTCTTCACGCTCGAATAGTTCAGGTAAAAGAAGAAGCACAGCAGCGCGGCCTGCACGAGCCAGCCGATCGCCGTCGGGTCGCTCGATCCGGTTTTGGTCAGCCCCGGAAACCATGCGGCCGCGTATTGCCGCGCAGCCACCACTTCGATCGCGATCAGGCTCGAAAACGCGATCAGCGTGATAAAGCCCATCAGGTAGCCGAGCAGCGGGCCGTGCGAGAACACCGGGTAGCGCACCACGCCGCCCGCGCGCGGCAGCGCGGCGCCGAGTTCGCAGTAGACGATGCCGAGCAGCAGCACCGCGAAGCCGCCGAGCAGCCACGAGAAGATGCCGGCAGGGCCGGCGATCGTCGATACGTGACTCGCGGCGAACAGCCAGCCCGAACCGAAGATCGCACCGAGGCCGATGAACGTGAGATCGGTCAGCGACAGTTGTTTCTTGAATGTGCCGTGCCCGCCGTCGGCGGACACGGAACGGGAAAGCGGGACGGACGGGTGGGTGTTGCCTTGACCTGGCATGGGCTTGTCTCCTGGGAAATATCGGGCAGGCGGTATGCGCCGCGCTCCGACGGAGCAGCGGCGCAACACCTGCCGGCCGGCGTGCGGCCGGTTCGGGCGACCGGGCGGCCCGGAGCCCGTTCAAGCACGGCGTATCTGGCGCCGCGTCGAAGGGGCCGTGCGGGCCAAGCCGACCGGAAGTGACGATGCAACGGGGGGAAGCCGCCGCACCGCCGAGGGGAAATCGGTCAGCGGTTCACCGGCTTCGATTCTGCGTGGTGCGCGACGTTGAAAACGCCGGAAGCGCCCGGTACGAACCGGTTGCTGGCGGCGCGGAGAGCTCCGCTTCGCGGGATGCGTTTCGGTTCACTGCAATCTCCTGCTACGTGTCGGCCGACGACATGCGCGTCGACGTGCAACCAGTATCGCCGTGCAAACACGTATCACGCTTGAGCCGTATCGCAGAGCAAAATGACGAAATCGGCATAGTCGCCGGAAGGGTTCCGAAAGGCGCTCCGCACTATGCCGATTTCGTCGCCGCCTTCATCGAAAAGCCACAAGCGGACCGATGCGCGACGGAGGAAGCTATGCTCCTTTCCCCACTTCGGACGGCTCATGATGAAGCGCATTCAGATCATCGATTCGCACACCGGCGGCGAACCCACGCGGCTCGTCGTGTCCGGTTTCCCGTCGCTCGGCAACGGCACGATGGCCGAGCGTCGCGACGTGCTCGCGCGCGAGCACGATCGCTATCGCACCGCGTGCATCCTCGAGCCGCGCGGCAGCGATGTGCTGGTCGGCGCGCTGCTGTGCGAACCCGTATCGCCGGAAGCGGCGGCCGGCGTGATTTTCTTCAACAACAGCGGCTATCTCGGGATGTGCGGGCACGGTACGATCGGCGTCGTGCGCACGCTGCATCACATGGGCCGCATCGCGCCGGGCGTGCACCGGATCGAAACCCCGGTCGGCACCGTCGAGGCGACGCTGCACGACGACCTGTCGGTGAGCGTGCGCAACGTGCTCGCGTATCGCCATGCGAAGGATGTCGAAATCGACGTGCCGGGTTATGGCCGCGTGACAGGCGACATCGCGTGGGGCGGCAACTGGTTCTTCCTGATCAGCGATCACGGCCAGCGCGTGGCGGGCGACAACGTCGCCGCGCTGACCGCCTATTCGTCCGCGGTGCGCGCCGGCCTCGAACGCGCGGGGATCACCGGCGCGAACGGCGGCGAAATCGACCATATCGAACTGTTTGCGGACGATCCCGAGTGCGACAGCCGCAGCTTCGTGCTGTGTCCCGGCCACGCGTACGACCGCTCGCCGTGCGGCACGGGCACGAGTGCAAAGCTCGCGTGCCTCGCGGCCGACGGCAAGCTCGAGCCGGGCGTCGTATGGCGTCAGGCGAGCGTGATCGGCAGCGTGTTCCACGCAAGCTACGTTCATGCCGACGGCGGCATCGTGCCGACGATCCGCGGCAGCGCGCACTTGAGCGCGGAAGCGACGCTGCTGATCGAGGAAGACGACCCGTTCGGCTGGGGCATCGTGTCGTGAGCGAAACCTGCACCGACGTCGTCGTGATCGGCGCCGGCATCGTGGGCGCCGCGTGTGCGCATGAACTCGCGCAACGCGGGCTGCGCGTGCTCGTCGTCGACGACGCGAGCGGCGGCGCGACCGGCGCCGGCATGGGGCATCTCGTCGCGATGGACGACAACGCGGCCGAGCTCGCGCTGAGTCATTACTCGATCGGACTGTGGCGCGCGCTCGCCGGCGAGATGCCCGAAGGCTGCGCATACCGCAACTGCGGCACGCTGTGGCTCGCGGCCGATTCCCACGAGATGGACCTCGCGCGTGCGAAGCAGGCGACGCTCGCCGCCCACGGCGTCGCGGGCGAGCTGATCGATGCGGCGACGCTTGCGCAGCTCGAGCCGATGCTGCGTGCCGGCCTCGGCGGCGCGCTGAGGATTCCCGGCGACGCAATTCTTTATGCGCCCGTCGCCGCGAGCTGGCTGCTGCAGCGTGCGCCGGGCATCACGTTGCGCCGCGAGCGCGCGGTGGCGATCGACGGCCCCAACGTGACGCTTGCGCGCGGCGACACGCTGCGCGCGGAGCGCGTCGTCGTCGCGAACGGCGTTGCCGCACGCGCGTTGTTGCCCGAATTGCCGCTGCGCCCGAAGAAGGGGCATCTGCTGATTACCGACCGCTATCCAGGACAGGTATCGCACCAGCTCGTCGAGCTCGGCTATGCGGCGAGCGCGCATGCGAGCGACGGCACGTCGGTCGCGTTCAACGTGCAACCGCGGCCGACGGGCCAGCTGCTGATCGGCTCGTCGCGCCAGTTCGACACCGAGGACGCACGCGTCGAGCCGCCGGTGCTCGCACGCATGCTGCGCCGCGCGGCCGGCTATCTCCCTGATCTGGCCGACCTGAACGCAATCCGCTCGTGGACGGGATTTCGTTCCGCGAGCCCCGACGGCTTGCCGCTGCTCGGCGAACATCCGGCCCGGCCGGGCGTGTGGCTCGCGGTCGGGCATGAAGGGCTCGGCGTGACGACCGCGCCGGGCAGTGCGCGGCTCGTTGCCGCGCTGATGACGGGCGAGCGGCCGCCCATCGACATCGAACCGTATTTGCCGGGACGTTTCCTGGCGACGTCCACCGTAGCCGGAGCGCTGACATGAAACAACCCCTACGCTCACTCCGTTCGCTGCCCTCCGCGGGTGCGGCCACGCGGAGGATGACATGATCATTCATCTGGACGGTCGTGCGCTGACGGTGGCCGATGGGGCGACCGTCGCGGCGGCCATCGCCGCCAGCGGCGACGACACGACGCGTGTGTCATGTACCGGAGCGGCGCGCGCGCCGTTTTGCGGTATGGGCGTTTGCCAGGAATGCAGGATGACGATAGATGGCCGCCGCCGTTTGGCTTGCCAGACGCTGTGCCGCGACGGGATGCAGGTGGAGCGGACGCGATGAGCACGGCGAAACAGGAACGACTGAGCGTCGACGTCGCGATCGTCGGCGCGGGTCCGGCCGGGCTGTCGGCCGCGCGGGCAGCCGCGCGAAGCGGCGCCACGATCGCGATCGTCGACGACAATCCGCGCGCGGGCGGCCAGATCTGGCGCCAGGCGGCCAACGCGACGCCGGCGCCCGCCGCGGCGGAACGCGTTGCGGTGCTGCGGCAGCCGAACGTCACGCATCTCGCGGGCACGCGAATCGTCGCGGAAACGCAGCCGGGCACGCTGCTGCTCGAGGACGACGAACGCGGATTTTTGCTCGAATTCCGCACGCTGATCGTCTGCTGCGGCGCGCGCGAGCTGCTGCTGCCATTCCCGGGCTGGACGCTTCCTGGCGTGACGGGCGCGGGCGGCCTTCAGGCGCTGATCAAGTATGGCCTCGACGTACGCGGGCAGCGCACGGTGATCGCGGGGAGCGGGCCGTTGCTGCTCGCGAGCGCGGCGACGGCCAGACAGGCCGGTGCGCAGGTGTCGCACGTGCTCGAACAGGCAACGTACGGCGATGTCGCCGCTTTCGGCGCGGCGCTGTGGCGCTGGCCGTCGAAGCTGACGCAGGCCGCGAAGCTCGTCACGGCCGCGTACCGGCCGAACGCATACGTCGTCGAAGCGTTCGGCGACAAACGGCTCGAACACGTGCGGATCCGGCAGGGCGAGCGCGAGTTCGATGTCGACTGCGACCGGCTTGCGTGCGGCTTCGGCCTCGTGCCGAACACCATACTGCCTAGCCATCTCGGCTGCCGGATCGAGAACGGTGCGGTCGTGGTCGATGCGCACCAGCGTACGAGCCGCGACGGCTGTTTCGCGGCGGGCGAGTGCACGGGTGTCGGCGGCAGCGAACTCGCGATGGTCGAAGGCGAGATCGCCGGCTGCGCGGCAACGGGGCAGACGCAATCCCTCGCTGCGCTGATTGCGCGGCGCGCGCACTGGCACGCGTTCGCGGATGCGGTGCGCGAGCGCTTCGCGATTCGCGAGCCGATCCGCCGGCTTGCGCGACCGGATACGCTGCTGTGCCGGTGCGAGGATGTGCGTTTCGACGCGGTCGCAGACGCGGTCGCAGACGCGGTCGCAGAGGCGGTCACAGAGGCGGTCACAGAGGCGGTCACAGACGCGCCCATGCCCGCGCCCGATTGGACGGCCGCGAAACTGCAGACGCGGTGCGGGATGGGTGCATGCCAAGGCCGCGTGTGCGGCGCGGCCGCGCAGGTGCTGTTTGGCTGGACGCTGCCGGCGCCACGCACGCCGCTCGTGCCGGCACGAGTGGGCACGATGATGCTGGACGGTACCGCGTGTGGCGACCGCGTTTGATGTGCGACGGCGAGGCGGCACTCGCCGCTTCGCCGGTCGTTCAACCGTCACTTTCTTCGATCCGGCCATCTGCGGCATCGCCCCGGTAGGCAGAGATCCGTGCGCGGCGTTGCGCTTCAACGGACGCGTTCGCGCGAATCAACGATATACAAAATGATATAATATTGAATCGTTAATCGTATTCACCGTCCCCGTGAACGCCGACTCTTCCGCTGGGCTGCCGGAGTCCGACCAGATGCGTGCGGCTGCCGAATCCGCGTGCGCACTACTCAAGGTGTTGTCCAATCCCGACCGGCTGCTGCTGTTATGCGAGCTGTCGCAGGGCGAACGCTGCGTGAGCGATCTCGAAGCGCGGCTCGATATCCGGCAGCCGACGCTGTCGCAGCAGCTCGGCGTGCTGAGAGATAACGCGCTTGTCCGCACGCGCCGCGAGGGCAAAAACATTCACTATTCGCTCGACAGTCCGGCCGCCATCGCTGTGATGAGTGTGCTGTACGAACAATTTTGCGGCCCGGCCGTAAAGGGAGGGGGCCATGCAGATTGACGCACTGCATTTCACGCCTTGGCTGTCGCTGGCCGGCGGCGTGCTGATCGGGCTCGCGGCCGGATGGCTCGTCGCGTTCAACGGGCGGATCGCCGGAATCAGCGGTATCGTCGGCGGACTGCTTACGGCGGCTGCCGCGGAGCGCGGCTGGCGCGTGGCCTTCGTGGCCGGGCTGATCGCTGCGCCGCTGATCGTGCGTGTCGCCGGTGCCGGCGCGGCCCCGCAAGTCGATGCCGGCTGGGGTGAGTTATTGACGGCCGGGCTGCTGGTCGGGATCGGCACGCGCTATGCGGGCGGATGCACGAGCGGTCACGGCGTGTGCGGATTGTCGCGTGGAGCGGCGCGCTCGCTCGTCGCGACGGCCGTGTTCATGACGGCCGGCTTCGCGACCGTATTCGTGCGGCGGCACGTGCTCGGAGGCTGACATGCAGACTGGATTCGCGTTTCTTGCGGGGTTGCTGTTCGGTGTCGGCCTCATCGTGTCGGGGATGGCCAACCCGCGGAAGGTGCTGGGTTTTCTCGACGTGGCCGGCCGCTGGGATCCGTCGCTTGCGTTCGTGATGGCCGGTGCGATTGGCGTCGCCGTGTTCGCGTTCGCATGGGCGAGGCGCCGGCCGCGCTCATTGCTCGGCCTGCCGATCCAGTGGCCCGCCGCGCGTACGATCACGGTGCGGCTCGTTGCCGGGAGCGCCGTGTTCGGGATCGGCTGGGGCCTTGCCGGCTTCTGCCCGGGGCCGGCGATCGTGTCGATCGGACTCGGATCGGTCAAGGGCATCGCGTTCGTCATGGCGATGCTGGTCGGGATGGCGTTGTTCGAATGGATCGAACGGCGGCAGCGCGCCCGCTAGGCGCGGCCCGGCCCGGGCGCTGACGGGCCGGCAGGGAGCAGCCGGCGGGTAATCGCCCGGTCGTAGCGGTGCGATCCGCCGTGGCAAGCACCGAAGAAGGCCCCGCCCGATTTCGACCGGTATGCCGCAACCGCTGCGGATCACGGCGTGCGGCTACTGCGCGAGCCGCCGCGTCATGCTCCGTCGTCCACATGCCGGCCGCCCAACAGTTGCGCGGCCATGCGATGCAGCCACGCGCGCGGCGCGGCGAGCACGCCGGCCCGTGCCGTCGGTTGCGCGACGAGCGCGCCGGCAGGCCCGTTACCGCCGGCGGTCAGCTCGACATGGCCGGCCGCGTCGAGCGTCAGGCAATCGCCTTCGTCGAGCACGCGGCGAACGTAATGCGGTGCATCAGGCAGCCAGTCGAGCTGGCCGTTGCGCAACGTGATCGACAGCGTGCCGTCGAGCACAATCACCTGGCTTCCCTTGTCGAACCACGCAAAGTGGCTTTGGCCGGCGTCCAGCCGGATGTCTTGCGTTCGCATGGCGAGTCCCTTGCCGGTTTGCCCGGTTGCGCGGCCTCGCGACGGCGAGGCGATAGCGTCTAATCAGATTAAGGAAACGCACACGGGCAGGACAGATTCAGGGGACGGAAATCTGTTACGGTGCAGGCGCAGTTTCAAGCCTCTGTATCGGTGGGTTTTCCCCGCATCTGTATCTGGCGTGCGTGCTCTCCCGAGCGCACGATCCACCGCATGACGCCCTCCACCGACTCCTCCCGCACGCCTTTGCCGACAACCGGCGAGCCGCTTTACGAGCGACTCGCCGAGCATTACCGCCGCATCATCGCGGCCGGTACGCTGTCGCCCGGCGACCGGATGCCATCGGTGCGCGCCTTCATGGCGCAGCATGGGGTAAGCCTGTCGACCGCGATCCAGGCGTTCCGGCGGCTCGAGGATACGGGCTGGTGCGAAGCCAGGCCGCGTTCGGGATACTTCGTGCGGCGGCGCGCGGCGGCAGCGCTTCAGGCGCTGCCCGAAAGCAGCGGGCCGTCGTTGACTATCGAACCGCCGTTCGCCGGACTGCACGAACGTGTATCGCGCGTGATCGATCGCGCGAACGCGAAACCCGATGCGCTGAATCTCGGCGGCGCGTCCGCGCAGGCGACGCTGTATCCGGCAGAGCGTTTGCAGGCGCTGGCGATCCGGCTGCTGCGCCGCAAGCCGACGCTGCTCACGGATGCGGGGCCGGTCGGCGGCTCGCCCGAATTCCGGCAAACGATGGCCAAGCGTGCGCTATCGTATGGCGTGACCGTGTCGCCGGACGACGTGATGTCGACGAGCGGCGGCGTCGATGCGGTAAACCTTGCGCTGCGGGCGGTCGCGCGCCCGGGCGACACGATCGCGATCGAATCGCCGGCCTTTTTCGGCTTGATCCAGCTGCTTGAAAGCCTCGGCCTGCGCGCGCTCGAAATTCCGGCCAGCCCGACGACCGGGCTGTCGATCGAAGCGCTCGATGTGGCGCTGACCGCGTACCCCGACATTCGGGCCGTGGTCGTCGTGCCCAACCTGCAGAACCCGCTCGGCAGTGTTATGCCCGACGAACGGAAGGCCGCGCTGGTTGCACTGTGCTCGCGCCATGGCGTAGCGGTGATCGAGGACGAGCCGTATCGCGAGCTCGTCGAGGCGCCGCACGCGGTGAAGCCGGTGAAGGCATGGGACCGCGACGGCACGGTGATCTACTGCCCGTCGTTCAACAAGGTGCTGGCGCCCGGGATGCGGCTCGGCTGGATGAGCGCGGGCCGCTGGCACGCGCGCGTGAAGATGCTCAAGTTCGCGCACAGCCGGCACAACGCCGCGTTGCTGCAGGCCGTCGCGGCCGAATTCGTCGGCTCCGGTGCGTTCGATCGCCACCTGCACCGGTTTCGCGAACAGCTTCGCGTGCAACGGGATGTGACGATCGATGCGATCGCGCGCCACTTTCCGGCCGGCACGCGGATGAATCGGCCGCCGGGCGGCATGCTGCTGTGGATCGCGTTGCCGGACGGCGTGCATTCCGAAGCATTGTTCGATGCCGCGCTGGCACGCGGGGTGAGGATCGCGCCAGGCTCGATCTTTTCGAATTCCGACCGCTTTGACGCGTATATCCGGCTTGCATGCACGCGCGTGTTCGACACGCGTCATGAAGCGGCCATCGAAACGCTCGGCGAGTTGATACGGCTGGCCGCGGCCGCCGCGTAGACCGTGCAGCAGGCGCGCCGCCCGCCGCGTCGGCATCGGCGCGGGGTGTTCGAGCCGAACGTACGGGCCGCCCGATTCGGTTCGTCGCGCTTCCGCCGGCAGGCCGCCGCGCGACAGCGCGCCAGCGGTACGACTTCGACGATGTCATCGGCTGATCGCCTGAGCGGCCAGGTGCTGGCGGATGAGTGACAGGTAGCGATCCCCGACCGAGAAGTCGCGCGCGACGCGCGGGCGGTGCGCGGCGCGCAGCGTGGCCGGCACGCTCATGCCCAGGTATCGGCACACCGCGGACGGAAACGGTTTACGCGTATGCCCGAGCTGGCGCGCCGCGCGTTCCACGCGGGCGTCGCCGACCTGCGCACGCAACCATGCCAGCACTTGGCGATCGGTGTCGTTGACGATACGGACCAGATGTTCCATCGCGCACCTCACTGTTCATAAATACAGTACTGTAAATATAACCAGTATATGAGGCGACCGCAAGCGGCCGCACAGGGCGCTTGGCCGTTCGGCCAGGGTTCAGCGCGTCGGCGAGGCGATATGGGCGGGCGGCGATCCGCCGGTCCGGCTGGGTGCGGTGCCGGCGGGCGTGGCGGATGCGGCCGGCGGGACGAGATTCGCGTAGCCCGCGTCGGTCAGCGTGCCGAGGAACGCGACGATATCGTCGATTTCGGCGTCGGTCAGCGCGGGCGGCGTACCTGGCCGGCGGTTCATCGGTGTCGAGTTGACGTTGATATTGCCGCGATAGGCGGCCGGCACGTCGTCGAACGTCTTCGTGCCGTGATACCAGCGGCCAGGGTCGGTCGAGCGCGTGTTGTAGAACGCGACCGCGTCGTGCAGCGTCGTGAACACGCCGTTGTGCATGAACGTCTGCTTGACCGCGACGTTGCGCAGCCCCGGCGTGCGCAGGTAGCCGCACCACTGCGTCGGCTCCGGCCAGCGTAGCCGCACGGCCGTGTCGCACAGGCCGGTGTCGAAATGGCGGGGATCGCGGTTCGCGGGCAGCGCGCGATTGCGCGGCACTGCGATCGCGTCGTAGCCGAAATCGGTGAACAGCGAGCGCTCCGGCCGGTTCGACGTCTCGGACAGCGTATGGCAGCTCATGCAGTTGCCCTTGTCAGGATTGCGAAACAGCGCGAGCCCCCGCATCTCGGCAGGCGCAAGCGGCCGGCGCGTGCGCAGGTAGGTGTCGAAGCGCGACGTGAACGGCGCCATCTCGTCGCTCTGAAGGTAAGCCTCGACCGCCGCGCCCAGCGCGCGTACCAACTGCTCCGGATCGCGCCGCACCGATGCGCCGAAGCGCGCGGCGAGATCGTTCGCCAGCTCGATGCCGTCGACCTTGCGCAGCAGTGCGGCCGGCGACCGGTTGTTCATCTCGTTCGGATCGAACAGCGGCCCCCGGATCTGTTCGGCGATCGTTTCCGCGCGCCCGTCGCTGAACAGGCCGCCGAACGGCGATGGCGCGGGCGCGTCGTCATCCTGGTAGAAGTGGCGGCGCGGCACGTAGCGAACATAGAGCAGCGACGGCGCGTTGCGCTGGCTGAAGCGACCGCGGCGGCTGCCTTCCGGCACGCCGGGGCCGGCGAGCGATGCCGCCGATAGCGTCGGCGCGAACGCGCGCGCAGGATCGTGGCAGCCAGCACACGACATCCCGCGCGGCTCGGACAGCCGCGGATCGAAAAAGATCCGCCGCCCGAGCGCGACGAGCGTCGGGTCCGGCGCGAAGCGGGCAGTTGCCGCATCGACCTTGGCGCTTACCTGAGGCGTCCCGTTCCCGATCGTGTCGACGATGCGAGACGGCGGCGCGCCGGCGAGGAGCGTCGTCTCGGACGGGGCTGCATGGGCCGCGAGCGCCGCGCCGGTGAGCGTTGCCGTGGCGAGGGCGCGCATGGTTCTGCCGCGGCCGGCGACGAGGGCCGAAAGCGAAGTGGCAGTCGAACCCGAACCCGCGGCCGAAGCCAGGGCCGGAGCCGAACCCGAACCCGAACCCGCGGCCGAACGCGAGGCCGAACCCGAACCTGCGACCGGTGCCAAAACCGAAGCCAAAACCAAGACCGGGCCCGAAGTCCAACGCCCGGCCAATACGCTTGATGAACTCACCGCCTTCAGCCATCCGGCTATCCGTCGCCGGCGAGTGACCGGTTCAGCCGAACCGGCCTTCTCCGTCAAACCCTCACGCAATTGCACATCGTCATTCACGGCGCGATGAACCCCGTCTTGCCGCAGGCGAGCGTGTTGCCCGACTGATCGCACGACGCGAGCAGCTTGCCCGCCGCCGAATAAGCATGGAATACCCAGCCCGTCGCCGGCGCGGTGCGTCGCTCCATGATCAGGAAGCCGAAGCTGTTGTTGTGCGACATCCGCTCGATCACGGCGCCCGGCGCGGGCGTCAGGCCGGCCGGGAACGGATCGGGCAGCGCGACGTCGAGGTTGTCGCCGCCGTTGCCTGACACGATCGTCGCCGGATGCCCCGACGAGAAGTTGATCGCCTGGAAGTCGTGCACGTGCCCGTGCAGCGCGACGTGGATGCCGGGCGGGTAGTACGCCTGCGCGTTCAGGCTCGACATCACCGATTGCAGTGCGAGGTTGCCCGGTGCGGGCGTGCTGCCGGCAATCGGCGCGAACGCGAGGATCGGATGGTGATTCGTGAAGATCGTCGTCGACATGCCGGCCTTCGATGCAAGCAACGCGACCGTTTGGAACTGCTTCTGGTAGATGCGGAATTGCGCGTCGGTCGCCTTCAGCGGATTGCGGCCGACCTTCGCGGTGTCGAACACGATCACCTGCGTACCGCCGCCGAGCGACACCGCATAGGGATCCGAATAGTTTGCGTCGTCGTCGTTGGCGGGATCGTCGCACGAACGGGCCGCCGAATACGGGCGCGGATCGAGGAAGCGGAACCAGCCCTGGCCGGCCCGCGCGCATTCCTCGTGGTTGCCGCGCACGACGACCCAGGGCGCCTTCGCGAACAATGGCGCGGCCGGGCGGAACAGGTCGGCCTGCCACGTATCCCAGCCATAGCCCCACGGGCTGTCCTTGCAGCCGGCGATGTCCGGCGGACACGCGTTCTCGCGATAGTGATAGTCGCCGACGTGCAGCACGAGATCCGGCGACAGCTTCGCGACGCTCGCCGCGATTGTGTCGAACGGCCAGACGGTCGCGTCGTTGCATGCCTGCCATGCGTTGTCGGCCTTCTTCATCCGGCAGCCGGTGTCCGCGATGATCGCGATGCGCTGCGGCTGCGCTTTCGGCAGCGGCAGCGCGCGGCCCGCGACGCTGGCCGACTGCGCGTCGGCCGGCAGCGCCGCTTCGCAGACCGACACCGGGAAGCTCGACGGTTTCGAGTCGGCCGGGGCGCTCGCGGTCGGACGCTGGGCAATCGTCGCGGCGCCAGCGCGCAGCGTCATGCGCGACAGCTTGCCGTCGACGGACAGTTGCGGACACAGCGGATCGCTCGCGGACACGGGACTGTAGTTCGTGACCACGCGCGCAATCGCCTGGTTCGCATCGCCGATCTCGACCCACGCGGCCTGGACGTTGATCGCGGCACTGGCCGGATCGGCGGGCGTATCGATGTGATTCGAACACGCGGACAGCGCCGCGAGGACGGCAAGCGGAGCGCAGCGCACGAGCAGCGCGCGAGAGAGGAGTCGTCGCATGGGTGGCACCGTAGGAAAGCCGTCAACGATACGGAACGCAAATGTAAGAAATATGAACGATGGGACGTGGCGCTGGCGCGGCGCGAGCGTTGCGCCGCGTCCGGTCGCGGCCTTGACCTCAAGCCGGCTTGAAGCAGCATAGTCCCGATTACGATCAACGCGGAAAACGGAGAATCGGCGATGAAGGCGAGCATGGCAAACGAAGCGCAGTCTGCGCTGTGGAACGGCCCGTCGGGCTCGGCATGGGTCGATGCGCAGCGCTCGCTCGACCGGATGTTCGAGCCGTTCGAGGCGCTGCTCGCGGATGCGGCGATGGCGGCGTCCGCGAGCAGCGTGCTCGACGTCGGCTGCGGCACCGGCGCCGTAACGCTTGCGCTCGCGCGGCGGCTCGGCGCGCGAGCGCGCTGTACGGGAGTCGATATTTCTACGCGGATGATCGTCGCTGCACGGGCGCGCGCCGAACGCGAGGGTGTCGACGCCGGCTTCATGCATGCCGATGCACAGACGCATGTATTCGCACCGGGTCGGTTCGACCTGATCGTGTCGCGGTTCGGCGTGATGTTCTTCGACGATCCGGTGCGTGCCTTCGCGAACCTGCGGCACGCGGCGCGCGCGAATGGGCAGTTGCGATTCGTCGCATGGCGGGGCGCCACCGACAATCCGTTCATGACGACGGCCGAGCGGGTCGCGGCGCCGTTGCTGCCGCACTTGCCGCCGCGGCGGCCGGGGGCGCCGGGGCAATTCGCGTTCGGCGACCGGCAACGGATCGCGTCGATATTGTCGGACAGCGGCTGGGCCGATATCGCGATCGAGCCGATCGATATCGCGTGCGCGTTGCCGGCGTCCGCGTTGGACGACTACATCGCGCGGCTGGGGCCGGTCGGGCTCGCGCTTTGTCAGTTGGACGACGCGACGCACCGGCGCGTGCTCGCTACGGTTCGCGCTGCGTTCGAGCGCTACGTGCAGCGCGCCGACGCGCGCTTCGATGCCGCGTGCTGGCTCGTCACGGCGCGGGCGCCGTCCGCATGATGCATCGCGGAAAGTGCGGCAGCCCGATGATCGGCACGTGCGTTGCCGTTCGCGCGCGACGATGCCGGCGCTTCGTGCAACAGGCGAGTGCCGGCGCCGCCGACAGGTTCAGCCCCGCCTCGCATGCAGCATCAGCCACGCGCAGCCGGCCGCCACGAGCGCGAGGCCGAGCAGCACCGCCTCGGCGCCGAGCGCGAAACCGGGCGCCATCTGGCCGCTGTTCGGCACCGGCGACAGGTTGCCCGCGATCGCGATCGCACCGCCGCCCAGCAGCGCGATGCAGACGATCCAGTAGACCCTGCCGCGCGGAGCGGCGGTGCGCATGCGCCACAGCGCGAGGCCGACGCCGCCGAGGTAAAGCACCGCGAGTGTCGCGAGCGCGACGACGTCGCCGGTGCGATCGTGCAGCAGGCCGATCATCGCGCGGCTCCGGCACGCGCCGCGCACCGGCGCGAGGAGACGGACACGATCGTCCCGTTCATTCGGCCTCCGTTGCATGCCCCGGCGCACGGCTCAGCAGATGCGTACGGTGATCGGCTGCGAGCGACACGTAGCGCTCGTATTGGCGCAGCACGTCGGCGATCAGTTCGTCGCCGCGCAGGTATTCGACGTTGTAACCGAGCCGGCCGTCCTCGAAGAACGTGACGATGCCGTACACGTGCGGACGCTCCGGTTCCGGCTCGGCCGCTTCGCGTACGAGGAAGGCGGCCGCGGATTTCGCCGTCACGCGCACGCCATAGACGAAATCGCGATGTTCCGCAGTCGGAACCGTCAGCCGGACCGCATCGTCGCTGTCGCGCTGCACGAGCGCGTCGACGCCGCCCGCGCGCAGTTCGTCCGCGACCTTGCGCAGCGCGGGCTCGACGGTTCCCGCGACGAACTGGCGGGCGTCCGCCTCGGTCGTCTGCCGCAGGATGTGCGTCAGGCGATGGCGCCAGTGCTGGCCGGTCCAGAAGCTCGTCGCAGGCGCGACGTCCTGTGAATAGTGCGCGCGATCGGCCGCGAGCCCGCGCCACAGCCCGTAGCACAGTGCGAGCATGATCAGCGCGACCGGCAACGCGGCGATCAGCGTCATCGCCTGCAGCGCGCCGAGGCCGCCCGCGACCAGCAGCACTCCTGCCGTCACGCCGAGCAGCGCAGCCCAGAACAGCCGCTGCCACACCGGCGAATGCGCGGCGCCGCGCGTCGCGATCTGGTCGATCACGAACGCGCCCGAATCGGCCGACGTGACGAAGAACACCGCGATCAGCACGATCGCGACGATCGACAGCAATTGCGGCAGCGGCAGGAAATCGAAGAAGCGGAACAGCAGCGCATCGACGCTGCCGGCCGTCTGCGCGAGTGCGCCGGCCGCAGCGTGCGTATCGAGCCAGATCGCGCTGTTGCCGAATACGGTCATCCATACCAGGTTGAATGCGGTCGGCACGAGCAGCACGCCGATCACGAACTGGCGGATCGTGCGGCCGCGCGAAATGCGCGCGATGAACATCCCGACGAAGGGCGACCACGATACCCACCATGCCCAGTAGAGGATCGTCCAGCCGCCGAACCAGCCTTCCTCGCGCGGCGGCGCATATGCGTAGGTGCGAAACGACAGGTCGACGAGGCTCGACAGGTACTGCCCGATGTTGTCGCCGAGCGCGCGCAGCAGGAACGCGGTCGGACCCGCGACGGCCACGAACGCAAGCAGCAGGAACGCGAGCAGCAGGTTCAGTTCCGACAGCCGCCGCACACCCTTGTCGAGACCGCTCGCGGCCGATGCGCCGGCCAGGGTCACGACGATCACGACGAGCCCGATGCGGAACGCGTTGCCGCTCGTATCCCAGCCGGCGACCGTATGCAGGCCCGCGCTCAATTGCATCACGCCGTAGCCGAGCGTCGTCGCGATGCCCGCGACCGTGCCGACCAGCGCGAACGCGTCGACCGCGTGGCCGATCCAGCCGTTCACGCGCTCGCGCAGCACCGGATACAGCCCGGAGCGCAGCGTCAATGGCAGGTTGTAGCGGAAACCGAAGTACGCGAGCACGAGGCCCATCAGCCCGTAGATCGCCCACGCGTGGAAGCCCCAGTGGAAGAAGGTCATCAGCATCGCCTCGCGCGCGGCGGCGGCCGTGCCGGGGTCGACGGTCGGCGGCTTCAGGAAGTGCTGCATCGGCTCGCCGACGCCGAAGTACATGAGGCCGATTCCCATGCCGGCCGCGAACAGCATGGCCGTCCACGATACGAAGCTGAACTCGGGCTCCGCGTCGTCGGGGCCGAGCCGGATGTTGCCGAAGTCGCTAGCGGCGATCAGCACGAGAAACACGAGAAACGTGGTGACGGCGAGCACGTAGAACCAGTCGAAGCGAGCTATGACCCATTGTTGGCCGGCCGAGAACAGCGCGCCGGCTTCGGCCGGGCGCAGCGCGCATACGACGAGCAGCGCGCCGATGACCGCGAGCGCGGGCAGCACGACCTGCGGCTTGAATGTCGTGCGGGACGAGGGACGGGAATCTGGCATGGCTGGCATCCAGTTGTGGGCGCAACGACGCGCAACGCCGCCCGGCGCGCACGTCGCGCGTCGGACCCTGATACGGCGTGCGTCGAGTGTACCGCGGTGTCAGGACTGCAAGAAGGGACATGCAGAAGGGATGAACCTGACGAATTGTAAGGTATCCGGGCGATCGCGAACACCCGCGTATGTCTCGGCGCGCGGAAGGAGGGGCGATGGGCCGGAGAAGGGCGCCGGCCCCCTGGCGATGCAGGTCGTCCGGGGGGCAGCGTGCGAGGTACCGCAGTTCGGCTTCAGAACGTCACGGCGATCCCGGCCATGCCGACGAACTGCCCGTGCGTCGTCGACGGCGTAAGCTGTTGCGAATCGCCGACGATCGGCGCCGCGTCGACGATATGGCCTGCGCCCAGCGCGCCGAGCGTCTGTCCGCTCGAATGCGTGTACGCCTGCAGCGCATAGAGTGTCGTGCGTTTCGACAGGCTGTACGACTCCTTCAGCGAATACTGCTGGTAACGGGCCGCGTCGGACACGCCGTTCGCCTTCGACGCGAGCGTGTACGCGAACGCGCCGGCCACCGAGAAGGTCGGCGTGCAGCGGTACGCAGCGAGTACGCCGTATGTGTTGAACACGGCCGTGTCCGTGAACGTGGAGCCGTTGCCCGGCAAGTACTTCACGTTCGAGTAGTTGACGCCCATCGTCAGGTTGCCGAGCGTGTAATTGCCGGCAGCCGCGACCTGCTCGACGGCCTTCGCGGTCAGATAACCCTGGTTCAGCACGGACACCGCGAAGCTGCCCGATGCCGCGGTCGCCGGATTCAAAAAGCCCGCTGAAGAACCCGAACTGTTGATGCGCAGATAGCCGGCCGCGATGCCGACCGGCCCGTTCGCATAGCGCAGCGCGGCGCTGAACGTGTTGCCCTTGCCGGTCGCGCCGGCGATGCCGCCGAACGCGTACATCGCGCTCGCGGTCAGCCCCGAGAATACCGGCGACGTGTAGGTAACCGAATTATTGACGCGAATCGTCGTGTCGAGGCCGTCGATGTCGCCCGGATGCGCGCCTGTCGCGCCGGTCAGCCAGCTGCTCGACGCGTACGGGCCGACCAGCAGGAAGTATGGCGTGTACTGGCGGCCGGCCGTCACCGTGCCGTAATGATCGTTGCGCAGCCCGACGAACGCCTGGCGGTTGAAGATCGTGCCGGCGGCGGCTTGCGCGCCGGTATTCAGGTTGAAGCCGGATTGCAGGTCGAAGATTGCGTGGGTGCCGCCGCCGAGATCCTCGTCGCCGCGCAGCCCGAACTTCGACGCATACAGGTTGCCGTCGCGCATGTAGATGTTCGAGTGGCCTTGCTGATTGTTCACGTACGCAATCGAATCGTCTACCACGCCGTACAGCGTCACGCTGCTCTGTGCATGAGCGGCGGAAGCGCCGAGCGACGCTGTGCATAAAATCAGGATTGCAGAGTAGTGGGGCGATGCTTTCATTGACGATCTCCAAGTCTCTTCTACGGGGAGGCTGATCGGCCTCCTCTTCGGTGGATGGCGGGCCGCGTGTACGGCCCGCCCGATCGAAGGGTCAGGCGTTGATCCGCGCTCGCGCGGTCAGCCGCCGAGGGCCACGACGATGCGACGCCAGGCGCCGTCCCGCACATCGTGTTCGATGCGGGCGCCGCGCACGGCAAGCGCGCCCTGCAGCGACGCCGGCAAAAGGATTTCGACGCGCTCGGCGGGGCGGTTCATGCGGCCGTCCCAGCGGACGGACACGTCGAGTTCGCCCGATGCCGCGCGCCCGGTCTCAATGCGCCACAGCCCGTATTCACCGTCGCGCCAGGCTTCGGTTTCGCCGTCGTCCTCCACACACTCGCCGTGCGCCACGCCGTCCTCGGTGCGCGGCGCAACGAGGAAGCCGCGTGTGTCCGCGCGCGCGCCGAACCTTTGCTCGGCAACGTTCAGCGGCAGCACGCGGCCTTCGCGCAACAGCATCACCGGCGTGTCGAGCGGCGCGGGCAGCGTCACGTCCGCGCCGCCTTCGAACGATTGCGCGCCCGTGCAGCAAATCCAGCGGGCGCCGGACGGCAGGTAAACCGCACGCTCAGTGCGGCCCGGCTCGACGACCGGCGCGACGAGCAGCGCGTCGCCGAGCATCATGTCGTCACATGGGTCGTAGCAGCGCGCATCGCCGGGGAAGTCGGCGAGGGTTGGCCGCAGTACGGGCTCGTAGCGCGTGGTCGACAGCCACAGCAGGTGATACAGGTAAGGCAGCAGCCGATAGCGCTGTTTGATCAGCGATGCGATCTGCGCGGCGATCTCCGGATACATCCACGGTTCGTTGACGGTGCCGTCGTCATTCCACGAATGGATGCTGAAGCGCGGCATGAAGATGCCGAACTGCACCCAGCGCAGCAGCAGCTCGGGGGACGGCGCGGGGCCGGAGAAGCCGCCGATGTCGTGGCCGATGTTCGATACGCCCGACAGCGAAAGCCCGAGTCCCATCTTCAGGTTGTAGCGCAGCGTCTCCCACGACGTGTAGTTGTCGCCGGACCACGTCTGCACGTAACGCTGCATGCCGGCGCCGCCCGAACGCGACACGAGGAACGGCCGCTGCGCAGGAGCGTGCGCACGCTGCGCGTCGCGCGACGCGCGCATCATCAGCATCGTCTGCAGCACCTTTGCTTCGCGCGCCGGAAACGGTGCGCCGAAGCCATGCGCGATCGCGTCGGGCGACCAGATCTCGTATTCGTTGTTGTCGTTCCAAGTCGACGCGATCCCGTATTCGAGGAGCGCCGACGTGACTTGCTCCTGCCACCAGCGATACGCTTGCGGTTGCGTGAAGTCGATGTACGCGCCGACCTCGTCCCAGAACTGCACCCATGCGGGCTCGCCCGACGCGGAACGGATCAGCAGCCCGCGTTGCGCGGCTTCGTCGAACGCCGGATGATCGCGCAGCAGGCACGGCTTGATGTTCGCGCACAGGCGGATGCCGTGGTCCCGGTAGTGCTGCACGAAACCCTTCGGATCGGGAAACTTTTCGCGGTTCCAGTTGAACACGTAGCGCTTCGCGCCGATCGACGTGTAGCCGGACGACAGGTGAAACGAATCGCACAGGATGTCGTGCGCGTCGCACTGTTCGACGAACTGGTTCATCTGCTGCTGCGCGTCGGGCGCATCGGTGTAGCTCATCGTGGAGCCCGAATAGCCGAGCCCCCATTTCGGCGTGCGCGCGGGGCGCCCGGTGAGCCACGTGAAGCGGCGGGCGGCCGCGAGCGGTGTATCGGGCGATGCGATGAAGTAGTAGTCCAGATCGCCGTGCTCCGCGACGAAATAGCGATAGAGCCCATGGTAGTTGTCGAGTTCGCGGCCCATGTCGAACGTGCAGTCCGACAGCGTGTCGTAGAACAGCCCGAAGCCCCCGCGCGCGTCGGGCGACCAGGTGATGTAGAACGGAATGTGCTTGTAGAGCGGGTCGGTGTGCTTCGCGCTGTAGCCCATCGCGTCGATGTTGCGCATCTCGAAGCGCGCGCCGGTGCGGTCGAGCTCGCCCGCGCGTTCGCCGAGACCGAACACCTTGTCGCTGCGCTCGCGCGCGACGTAGTGATATGCGCGCTCGTCCCACCAGCCGAAGTTGTACGCCTGAGTTGCACGGTCGGCGAGCACGACGCGCCACGCGCCGTCGGCACCGCGCATCGACCACGTGCAGCGACCGCCTTGCCGGTTCACCACGACACGAATCTGCGCGGTTTCGATGCGCACGGCGTCGTCGTCTTCGACGAAGTCATAGTGCGGCAGCGCGAAGCCGCTCAGATCGAGACGGTCGCGTCCGTCGAGCGGAACGTCGTCGAGGCCGGGCGCGATCGTCCACGTGCGCGGGTTGCGCGGCGTCGCGTCGGGCAGCACGCGCACGCGCACGATGTCGTCCTCGAGCACGAAGAGCTCGACGGTGGCGCCCGCGTCGGACGCGAGCAGGATGCGATTCGCGTGCCGCGACGCGACGCGGAACACGGGCGGATGAAGAAGCGAAGTCATGAAAGCGATTCCTGGTGAAAACGGATGTCAGGCGTGCTGCGCAAGCAGCCGTTCCTGCTTCGACTGGCCGCGAATCAGCACCGCGAGCAGCGTGACGCCGATGATGTCGAACAGGCCGAGGCACGCGAACAGCGGCGCGTAGCCGATCTTGTCGGCGAGCGCGCCGACCAGCAGCGAGAAGCCGAGCCCGCCGATCCACGCGGCCATGCCCGCGAAGCCGCTGGCGGTGCCGACTTCCTCGGGATCGAACACGTCGGCGGACAGCGTATTGACGAGCGCGGAGATCATCTGGTGGGCGAAGCCGCCGACGCAGAACAGCGCGATGGCCGTGTACGGCGACGACACGAGCCCGATCATCGCCGGTCCGAGCATCAGCACCGCGCCGAGCGCGACGCCGGCGACGCGCGACCACACGAGCGGCAGCTTGAAGCGATTCGCGAGGTAGGGCGACAGGTAGCCGCCGGCGATGCCGCCGAGGTCGGCCGCGAGGAACGGCATCCACGCGAAGACGGCGATCTGCGTGAGCGCCATGTGCCGCTCGGTCGCCAGATACAGCGGGATCCAGAAGCTGAAGGTCTGCCATGCGGGTTCCGCGAAGAAGCGCGGCAGCGCGATCGCCCAGAAGCGGCGAGCGGTGACGACGTCGCGAATCCGTCGCTTCGACACGGCCGGCATCGTGGCCTGGCCGTCGCGGATCAGCGTGCGCTCCTGCGCCGTGATGCGCGGGTGAACGGCCGGCGACCGGTACTGCGTGTACCACAGCGCAGCCCACACGAAGCCGAGCGCACCGGTGACCATGAACGCGGATTGCCAGCCGAACCGCATCGAGATGAACACGACGAGCGGCGGCGCGATCGCGGCGCCCAGCGACGTGCCCGCATTGAAATAGCCGACGGCAACCGATTTCTCGCGATCCGGAAACCATTCGGCGACCGCTTTCATCCCCGACGGAATCGCGGCGGCCTCGAACAGCCCGAGCAAGCCGCGCACGATGCCCAGCGACAACCAGCCCGACGCGAAGCCGTGCGCGACGCCGACCACCGACCACAGCATCGCGAACAGCGCGAACCCGAGCCGCAGCCCGATCAGGTCGACGACGAATCCGCACACCGGTTGCATGATCGTGTAGCCGATCTGGAACGCGCCGACGATGTACGAGTACTGCTGCGTCGAAATCGCGAATACCTGCTTCAGTTCCGGTGCGAGCACCGCGAGGGAATTTCGTGCGAGGTAGTTCAGGATCGTGCCGAGACATACCAGCACGATGATCCACCAGCGCAACGCCTTGACTGTCTTCACTGCCGTCTCCTGATCCGTTCGAGCCGCCGCGCAACGGCGGTGTGAGCGGTCTTGTTTGTACGATGTCCGATGTTGAGGGTCGTCGGTCCGTCGGAATTTCAGCAGAATATCGGTGTTCAATCGAACATTTCGCACCAATCGAAAGCCGATGTTATCTGATGACTGACCATTTTCGAACATCGTATGTTCGAATTCGAATCCGGTCAACGCGAATCTGCATTCGAACGAACGTGATCCGGGTTTTCCCGATGAGCGCACCCAGATCGGCTGCCGATGTCATGCCGAGCGACTGAAACGCGTATCGACGTGGGCTGCGGCGCAACCGCGGCAGTCCGCGCAAATAGGGCGGGGGCGTGACAACCCTGATGAAAATTTATTTTTTTCCGCGTGACGGAGCGTGTAAATTGATTTTCATCTACCTTGCAAATCGATTCGCATGACGCCTCTCGTTTCGCACGATGCCGGTCACGATGAATCCGCGATCGCGGAGCGCATCGCGTCGGCCATGCCGCGGATGACGCCGATCCACCGCCGGATGGGCGAGTTCGTGCTCGCGAATCCGTTTCGCGCCGCGACGATGCGGATCGACGAGCTCGCACAGGCGGTCAACGCATCGATCGCGACCGCGAATCGCTTCGCGAAGGCGCTCGGCTTCGACGGCTACCCGGCGATGCGCGCGGCGCTGGTGCGCGGCTTCGAGGCGACGCTTGGGCCGGTCGAGCGGCTGCGTTCCGCGCAGGAGCAGGAACAGGAGAACGGCGTGCGCGGCGCTGCGTGGATCGACGCGGTGTTCGACCAGGCCGTCGCGAACATCGAGAACACGCGCGCGCAGCTGGATGCGGCCGACGTCGAAGCCGCCGTCGAGGCGATCGTCGGCGCGCGGCGCGTGCTGATTCTCGGCGCCGGCTCGAGTGCGTTCCTGACCGGGCTCATGGAGCACGGCCTGTCGGTATGTCACGACAACGTGCAGTCGCTGGCATTGCTCGGCGGCCCGTCGCATGCGGCGCGGCGGCTATATACGGCCGACGCGCGCGATCTCGTGATCGCCCTCGCGTTTCCGCGCTACGTGAAGGACACGATCGAACTTGCGCGCCGGGCGGCGGCGCGCGGTGCGCGTGTGCTCGGCATTTCCGACGGTCCCGGCTCGCCGCTCGCGCCGATCGCTTCGCTGAACCTGTACGTGAAGGCCGAGCGACGATTTGCAGCCACGTCGGAAGCGGCGGTGCTGACGATGATCGAGGCGCTGATCGATGCGGTTGCGCTGCGGACGCACCGGTCCGCGAAGTCGGCCGCCGAAATGACCGAATTCCTGCTGCCGTGGCTGGTCCAGCCGCAAGCGGCGCTGCCGGCTGCCAAACCTTCTTCCACCGGGCCGAAAAAATCATGACTTCATCCGCGATCGTCGCGATTCATGGCGGCGCAGGCACGATCCTGCGTGACGCGATGGATTCCGACACCGAACGCCAGTACCGCGCGGAGCTGACCGCGATCCTGCACGCCGCTCAGCAGGTGCTCGCCGACGGCGGCAGCGCGCTCGATGCCGTGACCGTCGCGGTGCGGATGCTCGAGGACTGTCCGCTGTTCAATGCCGGGCGGGGCGCCGTCTATACGGCCGAAGGCAAGCATGAACTCGACGCGGCGGTGATGGACGGCGCGACGCTCGCGGCCGGCGCGATCTGCTGCGCGACTCGCGTACGCAATCCGGTCCTTGCCGCGCGACGCGTGATGGAGGCGAGCGAGCACGTGCTGTTCGCGGGCGCAGGCGCCGACGCGTTCGCGGCCGCGCAGGGGCTCGAACTCGTCGAACCCGGGTACTTCGACACCGAAGCGCGCCATGCGCAATGGTTAAAGGCGCGTGCGTCGGCCGGTGCGATGCTCGACCACGACGCGGCAACGTTCGCGTTTGGCGCCGCGCGTGCGCCGGAACCGCTCGATCCGGACCGCAAGCACGGCACGGTCGGTGCTGTCGCATGCGACGTCAATGGTCATGTCGCCGCGGCGACGTCGACCGGCGGCATCACGAACAAGCAGCCGGGGCGCGTCGGCGATTCGCCGATCATCGGTGCCGGCTGCTACGCGGACGACGCAACCTGCGCGGTATCGGCGACCGGCACCGGCGAGATGTTCATCCGGCTCGCAACCGCGCACGACATCGCCGCGCAGATCGCGTATCGCGGCGCATCGCTCGCCGACGCCGCGCACGACGTCGTGATGAACAAGCTGCCGCGCCTCGCCGGCCGCGGCGGGATCGTGGCAGTCGACGCGCACGGCAACGTCGCGATGCCGTTCAATACGGAAGGGATGTATCGCGGCTACGCGCGCGTCGGCGAGACGCCGGTGGTAGGCATCTATCGCGACGATGCAGCCTGATTGCGGATCGCACGAGGAGAGCTTCGCATGACTTCGAGCCGAAACACTGCCGCGCTGACGTTGCCGGAACAGCGCGTCGTCGCCGTCGACGACCTGTCGGTGATGTTCCGCCGCGAAAACGCGACGTTCGACGCGGTGCGCAACGTGTCGTTTCACGTCGATCGCGGCGAGACGCTCGCGATCGTCGGCGAATCGGGCTCCGGCAAGTCGGTGACGTCGCTCGCGCTGATGCGGCTCGTCGAGCATGGCGGCGGCGAGATTACCAGCGGCCGGATCGCGCTGCGGCGGCGCGGCGGCACGATCGTCGATCTCGCACAGGCGAGCGCGGCGACGATGCGCGGCATCCGCGGCGCGGACATCGCGATGATCTTCCAGGAACCGATGACGTCGCTGAATCCGGTGTTTACGGTTGGCGACCAGATCAGCGAGGCGATCGCGCTGCACCAGTCGAAGAGCGCGACCGAAGCGCGCGCGGAAGCGCTGCGGCTGCTCGATCTCGTGCGCATTCCGGAGGCGCGCCGCGTGTTCGTGCGCTATCCGCATCAGCTGTCAGGCGGGATGCGACAGCGCGTGATGATCGCGATGGCGCTGTCATGCCGGCCTGCGCTGCTGATCGCCGACGAACCGACGACCGCGCTCGACGTGACGATCCAGGCGCAGATCCTCCAACTGATCCGCGGCCTGCAGGACGAAATGAACATGGGCGTGATTTTCATCACGCACGACATGGGCGTGGTCGCCGAGGTGGCCGATCGCGTGCTCGTGATGTATCGCGGCGAGAAGGTCGAGGAGGGTGAGTCCGAGCGGATCTTCACGACGCCCGCGCATCGCTACACGCGCGCGCTGCTCGCGGCGGTGCCGCGGCTCGGTTCGATGCACGGCACCGATGTCCCCGAGAAATTTCCGCTGCTGAAGGTGGACGGCACGAGCGTGGCCGCGTCTGCGCCTGCGCCGGACGATGCACGCGAAGCAGGCGGCGCACCAGCCGACAGGCAGCCGCACGTCGATCCCGAGGCGCCGCCGATCCTGCGCGTGCGCGACCTCGTCACGCGCTTTCCGGTGAAGAGCGGCGTGTTCGGGCGCGTGTCGCAGTACGTGCATGCGGTCGAGCGGGTGAGCTTCGAGCTGCGCGCGGGCGAGACGCTCGCGCTCGTCGGCGAGTCGGGCTGCGGCAAGTCGACGACCGGCCGCTCGCTGCTGCGTCTCGTCGAATCGCAGAGCGGCGCGATCGAGTTCGACGGCCGCGACATCGGCGCGCTGAAGGGGGCTGACCTGCAGGCGCTGCGCCGGAACATCCAGTTCATCTTCCAGGATCCGTTCGCGTCGCTGAACCCGCGGCTGACCGTCGGTTTCTCGATCATGGAGCCGCTGCTGGTGCACGGCGTCGCGAGCGGTCGCGACGCGCAGGCGCGCGTCGACTGGCTGCTCGACAAGGTCGGGCTGCCGCCGGAGGCCGCGCGCCGCTATCCGCACGAGTTCTCGGGCGGCCAGCGTCAGCGGATCGCGATCGCACGCGCGCTCGCGCTGAACCCGAAGGTCGTGATCGCCGACGAATCGGTGTCGGCGCTCGATGTGTCGGTGCAGGCGCAGATCGTCAACCTGATGCTCGACCTGCAACGCGAACTCGGTGTCGCGTATCTGTTCATCTCGCACGACATGGCCGTGGTCGAGCGCATCAGCCATCGCGTCGCGGTCATGTATCTCGGCCAGATCGTCGAGATCGGCCCGCGCCGCGCGGTGTTCGAGGCGCCGCAGCATCCGTATACGAAGAAGCTGATGAGCGCGGTGCCGGTGGCCGACCCGGCGCGCCGGCACGCGCCGCGCCAGCTCGCGGCCGACGAGATTCCGAGCCCGATCCGCGCGGCCGGCGACGAGCCGGCGGTTGCGCCGCTCGTCGCGGTCGGTCCCGATCATTACGTCGCGACGCATCGCGTCGGCGGCGCGTATTGACGTGAGTGGAATCGAGGTGTGTTGAATTGAGTGCCCGCGGGCCGGTCGCGTCGTGACAGTCCCGCAAGCGCGCGATGCGCGCAACGCAGCAGGAAGTCGAAACCGAAACGCCCGAGAGGCGTCACCGATTCACCTACAGGAGCCCAGCAACATGAACAAGCCGCATTCGTTCCCGATGTTTCGTCCGCGTGCATCCCTCGTCGCGCTTGCCGGTGCGTTCGCGCTGACGGCCGCGCTGCCTGCGTTCGCGCAGCAGAACGTGGTGGTCGCGGTGTACTCGACGTTCACGACGATGGACCCGTACGACGCGAACGACACCGTGTCGCAGGCCGTCGTCAAGTCGTTCTACGAAGGGTTGTTCGGTTTCGACAAGGACATGAAGCTCGTGAACGTGCTCGCGACGAGCTACGAAGCGAGCCCCGACGCGAAGACGTACACGGTCAAGCTGCGCCCGGGCGTGAAGTTCCACGATGGGACCGACTTCAACGCTGCCGCGGTAAAGGCGAACTTCGACCGTGTGACCGATCCGGCGAACAAGCTGAAGCGCTACGGGCTGTTTCGCGTGATCGAGAAGACGGAAGTGGTCGATCCGATGACGGTGCGCTTCACGCTCCGCGAGCCGTTCTCCGCGTTCATCAACACGCTCGCGCATCCGTCGGCGGTGATGATCTCGCCGGCCGCGCTGAAGAAGTGGGGGCGCGACGTGTCGCTGCATCCGGTCGGCACCGGGCCG
Source organism: Burkholderia sp. AU19243 (assembly GCF_018148075.1). Classification (NCBI taxonomy): domain Bacteria; kingdom Pseudomonadati; phylum Pseudomonadota; class Betaproteobacteria; order Burkholderiales; family Burkholderiaceae; genus Burkholderia; species Burkholderia sp. AU19243. Next base: position 600,987 of record NZ_JAGSTV010000002.1, on the reverse strand, counting down.
TTCGAGTTCGTCGAATGGAAGCAGACCGACGACATGAAGGTGAAGAAGTTTGCCGGCTACTGGAAGAAGGGCTACCCGAAGGTCGATTCGATCGACTGGAAGCCGGTGGTGGACAACAACACGCGCGCGGCGTTGCTGAAGACCGGCGAGGCCGACTTCGCGTTCACGATTCCGTTCGAGCAGGCGGCCGACCTGAAGAGCAATCCGAAGGTCGAGCTGATCGAGCGGCCGTCGATCATCCAGCGCTACATTTCGCTGAACACGCAGAAGAAGCCGTTCGACAATCCGAAGGTGCGCGAAGCGCTGAACTACGCGGTCAACAAGGAAGCGCTCGCGAAGGTCGTGTTCGCCGGCTATGCGACGCCGCAAACGGGCGTCGCGCCGGTTGGCGTCGAATACGCGACGAAGCTCGGGCCGTGGCCGTACGATCCGGCGAAGGCGCGTGCGCTGCTGAAGGAGGCCGGCTATCCGAACGGCTTCGAATCGACGCTGTGGTCCGCGTACAACCATTCGACGGCACAGAAGCTGATCCAGTTCGTGCAGCAGCAGCTCGCGCAAGTCGGCGTGAAGGTGCAGGTGCAGGCGCTGGAGGCCGGCGAGCGGGTCGCGAAGGTCGAGAGCGCGCAGGATCCGGAGACTGCGCCGGTGCGGATGTACTACAGCGGCTGGTCGGCGTCGACGGGCGAGGCGAACTGGGCGCTGTCGCCGCTGCTCGCGTCCACGTCGGCGCCGCCGAAGCTCTACAACACCGCGTACTACAAGAACGCCGCCGTCGACGACGATCTCGCGAAGGCGCTCGAAACCACCGACCGCGCGAAGAAGGCGTCGCTGTACGCGGACGCGCAAAAGCAGGTGTGGACGGACGCGCCGTGGATCTTCCTCGTGCAGGAGAAGATCGTGTATGCGCGCAGCAAGCGCCTGCACGGGATGTACGTGATGCCGGACGGTTCGTTCAACTTCGACGAAATCTCGGTGAAATGACGGCGGTCAGCCCCGCTGTGCGGCGCCGGCGGCACAAGCTGCCGGTGCGCTGATTCGATCGGTGCCCCATGCTGAATTTTCTCGTCAAACGCCTGTTCGGCCTGCTGCCCACGCTCGCGATCGTCGCGGTGCTGGTGTTCCTGTTCGTGCACCTGCTGCCGGGCGACCCGGCGCGGCTCGCGGCCGGCCCGGAGGCCGACGACGCGACGGTTGCGCTCGTGCGTGCCGATCTCGGCCTCGACCGCCCGCTGCCCGCGCAGTTCGCGAACTTCTTCGTGAAGATCGCGCACGGCGATTTCGGCACGTCGACGCGCAGCAAGCGGCCGGTGTCGACCGAGATCGGCGAGCGGTTCATGCCGACGCTGCTGCTCACGCTTGTCAGCATGGTGTGGGCGACGGCGTTCGGGATGGCGATCGGGATCGCGTCGGCGGTGTGGCGCAATCGCTGGCCCGACCGCGTCGGGATGACGATCGCGGTGTCGGGCATCTCGTTTCCGGCGTTCGCGCTCGGCATGCTGCTGATGGAAATCTTCTCGGTGAAGCTCGGCTGGCTGCCGGTCGTGCCGGACGGCACGTGGAAGAGCTACGTGCTGCCGTCGCTGACGCTCGGCGCGGCGGTTGCGGCCGTGATGGCGCGGTTCACGCGCGCGTCGTTCGTCGAGGTGCTGAACGAGGATTTCGTGCGCACCGCGCGCGCGAAGGGCGTGCACGAGCCGATGGTCGTGCTCAAGCATTGCCTGCGCAACGCGATGATTCCGGTCGTCACGATGATGGGGCTGCAGTTCGGCTTCCTGCTCGGCGGTTCGATCGTCGTCGAGGCCGTGTTCAACTGGCCGGGCCTCGGACGCCTGCTGGTCGACGCGGTGACGATGCGCGACTACCCGGTGATCCAGGCGATCGTGCTGTTGTTCTCGCTCGAATTCATCCTGATCAACCTGACCGTGGACGTGCTGTACGCGGTCATCAACCCGACCATCCGGTTCAAGTGAGGCGCGCATGAACGCGACTGTCCAGCCCGCGGCGCCGGCCGCATCGAGCGCGATCCGCACGCCGTGGCGCGAATTCTGGCGCAAGTTTCGCAAGCAGACCGTCGCGCTGGTTGCCGGTGCTTTCGTGCTCGCGCTCGTCGTGCTTGCGTTTGTCGGCCCGCACATCGTGCCGTTCGATCCGGAAAACTATTTCGATTACGACGCGCTGAACGCGGGGCCGTCGGCCGTGCACTGGTTCGGCGTCGACGCGCTCGGTCGCGACATCTTCAGCCGGATCGTCGCCGGTACGCGCATCTCGCTCGCCGCGGGCTTCTTCTCGGTCGCGCTCGGCGCGCTCGTCGGCACGTTCTTCGGGCTGCTTGCCGGCTACTACGAAGGCTGGTGGGACCGCATCACGATGCGCGTCGCCGACGTGCTGTTCGCGTTCCCGGGGATCCTGCTCGCGATCGGCGTGGTTGCGATCCTCGGCAACGGGATGGTGAACGTGATCTGCGCGGTCGCGATCTTCAGCATCCCGGCATTCGCGCGGCTCGTACGCGGCAACACGCTGATGCTCAAGCACATGACCTACGTGGAAGCCGCGCGCAGCATCGGCGCGTCGGACCGGACGATCATCATGCGGCACATTCTGCCGGGCACCGTGTCGTCGGTCGTCGTCTACTTCACGATGCGGATCGGCACGTCGATCATCACCGCCGCGAGCCTGTCGTTCCTCGGGCTCGGCGCGCAGCCGCCAACGCCGGAGTGGGGCGCGATGCTCAACGAGGCACGCGCAGACATGGTGACCGCGCCGCACGTCGCGATCTTTCCGAGCCTCGCGATCTTCCTGACCGTGCTCGCGTTCAACCTGCTCGGCGACGGGCTGCGCGACGCGCTCGACCCGAAGCTGGAGCGCCGCTGATGCGCGCAGCCACGATGTGGAGCGAGACGCTGCCGTGCGGGCCGCGCGGCACGATTGCCGACGTGCCGGGCGTCACGGTCGGCCACACGACGCTCGATGCCGGCGACGTGCAGACGGGCGTGACCGTCGTGAAGCCGCACGCGGGCGACCTGTACCGCAGCAAGGTGCCGGCCGGTGCGGCAGTGATCAACGGCTTCGGCAAGAGCACCGGGCTCGTGCAAGTCGACGAACTCGGCACGCTCGACACGCCGATCGCGCTGACGAACACGTTCGGCGTCGGCGCGGTCGCTGAAGCGCAGATCCGCGCGGCGGCCGCCGCGAATCCGCAGATCGGCCGCGACTGGCCGACCGTCAATCCGCTCGTGTTCGAGTGCAACGACGGCTATCTGAACGACATCCAGGCGTTCGCGGTGACGGCCGCGCATTACGACGAAGCTTGCCGCACCGCGTCGCGCGATTTCGCTCGCGGGGCGGTCGGCGCCGGGCGCGGGATGTCGTGCTTCGACCTGAAGGGCGGGATCGGCTCCGCGTCGCGCGTGGCCGTCGCGGCCGGCCGGCCGTACACGATCGGCGCGCTCGTGCTCGCGAATTTCGGCCGGCTGCCGATGCTGACGCTCGCCGGCGTGCCGGTTGGGCGCATCGTCGCGCAGCGGCGGGCGACCCCGCCCGCGCAGCAAACGGAAGCGGTACGCGCGGCGTACGAGGCACCGCCCGAACACGGCTCGATCATCCTGCTGCTCGCGACCGATGCGCCGCTCGATGCGCGGCAGCTGTCGCGGCTCGCCCGCCGCGCGGGTGCGGGGCTTGCCCGTACCGGTTCGGTCTACGGGCACGGCAGCGGCGACATCGCGCTCGCGTTTTCCACCGCATACACGATCGCGCACGACGCGTCGACCGTCGCGTTGCCGGCGCTCGTGGCCGACGCGGCACTCGATCCGCTGTTCATGGCCGCGGCCGAAAGCGTCGAGCACGCGATTGCCGACGCGCTGCTGCATGCCGTGACCGTGGCCGGGCGCGACGGCCACGTGCGGCAATCGCTGCGCGATGCGGCGCCCGATCTCGCACATCTGTTCAACAAGGACCACGAAGGACGTCTCAACCCGTCATGAAGATTCTGATCTCGACCGATATCGAAGGCGTCGCCGGCGTGTTCGCCGTCGAGCAGACGCGTGCCGGCAATCCGGAATACGAGCGTGCGCGCCGCTGGATGACGGCCGAGGCGAATGCGGCGATCGAAGGCGCGTTCGCGGGCGGTGCGCAGGCCGTCTGGGTCAACGATTCCCACGGCGGATTTCGCAACCTGCTGCCCGACGGGCTCGATGCACGTGCGCGCGTCGTGCTCGGCAAGCCGCGCACGCTCGGGATGATGGCCGGGCTCGAACAGCAGCCGGATCTGGTGTTCATGATCGGCTTCCACGCGAAATCGCAGACACGCGGCGTGCTCGCGCACACCATCAACAACTTCGCGTTCACGCAGGTGTGGCTGAACGGCGTCGAACTCGGCGAAGCGGGGCTGTACGGTGCGCTGGCGCGCGAATACGGCGCGCACGTCGCGCTGGCGTCGGGCGACGACGTGTTCGCCGACGAAACGCGGCCGCTGTTCCCGGACGCGCGTTTCGAAACGGTGAAAACGGCCCGCGGTGCATCGAGCGGCGACACGCTGACGCCGGCCGCGTCCTGCGCGCGCATCGCCGTCGCCGCGCGCGAAACGGTCGAGCATGCGTTGTCGGCCGGCTGGCGCGCGACCGCGCATCGGCCCGCGCCGGCGTCGTGCACGCTGCGCGTGCAGACGGCCGCGCTCGCCGATCTGTTCTGCGTGCTGCCGTCGCTCGAGCGCGTCGATGCGGTGACGCTGCGCTTCGACGGGCCGTCGGTCGAGCACGTCGTGCGCACGCTGAACAGCCTGTCGGCGATGTCGTTCATGTTGCGGTAATGCGTGTGTTCGCTCCGCTGAAGTCGCTATCCGGCCGATTCGGCCGTCGGGTCGTGCGGCCGTCCGGTCGCGCAAGCGCGGAGCGGATCGTAGACCGGTCGAAGGTGACCCGCCTTCGATGCCGGGAATTGATGATGGAACCCGGGCCTTGAGAAATACGCTGCTAGATCCGTACGAACACATTCCGCGTAGCGTGGTCGTGACCGCCAACGACTACGCGGCCGGTACGACGTTTCCGGAGCACGCGCATCGGCGCGGGCAGTTCGCCTTTGCGTCGCGCGGCACGCTCAGCGTGTCGACGCCGCACGGCCGCTGGCTGGTGCCGCCGCAGCGCGCATGCTGGGTGCCGGCCGGTGTGCGGCACGACATGACGATGACCGGCCCGGTTACGCTGTTCAACACGTTCGTGGCAGACGACGCGGCCCGCGCGGCCGGGCTGCCGGACCAGTGCGGCGTGTACGGCGTGTCGCCGCTGTTGCGGCAACTGATCGACGATGCGATCGACGTGCCCGCGATGTACGACGTCGACGGTCGCGCGGGCAAGCTGATGGCGCTGCTGGTCGCGGAAATCGCGACGATGCCGCGTCTGTCGCTGCACGCGCCGCTGCCGACCGACGCGCGGCTCGCGAAGATCTGCCGGCATCTGTTCGCGTCGCCGTCGATCGCGGCCGATCTCGACCAGGTGGCGACCGATGCGGGTGTGAGCCGGCGCACGTTCACGCGGCTGTTCCGCGCGCAGACGGGCGTGAGCTTTGCCGCATGGCGCCAGCAGGTGTGCATGCTGGCGGCGATTACGCGGCTGAGCGACGGGCAGCCCGTTACGCGGGTTGCGCTCGAGCTCGGATACGCGAGCGCGAGCGCCTTCACATCCGCGTTCCGCCGCATCCTCGGCGATACGCCGAGCCGGTATCTCGAGGTTCGCCGCTAGTCGGCGCGGGACGGCGGAGGCGCAACGCGGGCGCCTTACACGGTGCGCCCGCTGGCGTACGAAAAAAACGCGTCTGCCCGGTTCCGGTCAGACGCGCTTAAAGGCACTCGGTCAGGGCGATGCGCGGTCAGCCGGCTACGCGGCCCGCGCTCGTCAAGTCGTGAAATTGCTTCTTCCGTTGATGCAATACCGTTGACGCGCCGAAGATAACGAAGCATACGCCGTGTAACGCCGAAACAATATCGGGCTCGCCGCACGATCGATGTGCGTTTGCAGCATGCGTTTGAATCGCGTGTTCGATTGCGGGGCCGGAAGGGTTGAACCGTCGGTGTTGACCATCGTGCGCGGGCGTGCTGCGGCACGGCATCGAACGCCGGCGTCCAAAAACGAAAACCGCCGCGCGATGCGATGCCGGTTGGTATCGCGCCGCGCGGCGGCTCGGAGCGCGCAGCCGGCCTGCGCCGGCTTGCGCATCACATCACACGTCGAAGAACACGGTTTCTTCCGGCCCCTGCATGCGGATGTCGAAGCGGTACACGACGGGCCGTCCCGGCTGCGCGTCGCGCTTCGCGACGAGCGTCGCGCGGCGTTCGGCCGGCACCAGGTTCAGCACCGGATCGGCCGCGTTCGCGTCGGCTTCGTCGTCGAAATACACGCGCGTGAACGCGTGGGAAAGGATCCCGCGCATCATCACGGTCACGTTGACGTGCGGCGCTTCGCCGGCGGCGATGGGGCCCGGCTTCACCGTCTCGACCACGAACCGGTGCTGCGCGTCCGTGCCGGTGCCGACGCGGGCGAAGCCCGTGAAGCCGGCCTGCGCGATGTCGTCACGCGACGCCGGATAGCGGCCCGCGCTGTCTGCCTGCGTAAATTCGAGCACCGCGTCGCTGACGACGTTGCCGTCGCCGTCGAACACTTGCCCGACCAGCAGCACGTGCTCGCCTTCGGCATCCGGCGTCGCGATCGCCGGCGTGAACAGGCTCTTCAGGTCGTAGCCGTATTGCTGCGGGCAGAGGCCGTATGCGAAGTACGGGCCGACCGTCTGCGAAGGGGTTTGCTTCAGCGTCGTCATGGTTCAGCGCTCCATCGGGGTAGCGTCGCGGCCGCGCAGCACGATGTCGAATTCGTAGCCGAGCGCATAGCCTTCTTCGGTGATGTCCATCGAGAAGCGCGAAATCAGCCGGTCGCGCGCTTGTTCAGGCGTGCCCTGGAAGATCGGGTCGTACGCGAGCAGCGGATCGCCGGGGAAATACATCTGCGTGACGAGGCGCGAGCCGAAGTAGTCGCCGAACAGCGAGAAATGGATGTGATTCGGGCGCCACGCGTTCGGATGATTGCCCCACGGATACGCGCCGGGCTTGATCGTCAGGAAGCGGTAGCGGCCTTCGTCGTCGGTCAGGCAGCGGCCCGCGCCGAGGAAGTTCGGATCGAGCGGGGCGTCATGCTGGTCGACCTTGTGCACGTAGCGGCCGGCCGCGTTGGCCTGCCACACCTCGACGAGCGTGTTGCGCACGGGCTTGCCGCCTTCGTCGAGCACGCGGCCGGTGACGACGATGCGCTCGCCGAGCGGCTCGCCGTTCTTCACCGCGTTTTTGGTCAGGTCGTGATCGAGCGCGCCGAGATCTTCGGCGCCGTAGACGGGCGCGTACTGGTCACGCAGCTTTTCCTTCAGCGGAATCAGCGGACGGGTCGGGCCGCGTTTCACGGACGAACGGTATTCGGGATGAACATAAGCCGGATGCGACGGCCAGTCGCGCGGCGTGAGGATCGTTGGGGAATCCATCGGGCGTCTCCTGATAGGTGTTTCGCTAAGTGGATGGCAGGACTTTAGCCTTTCCGGAAAGTTATGCAAAATGACCTTTTTTCGCGGATCGCATAACCTTCAGTTATGCCCGTCCGGGCCAGCGCGGCTACGCCCGAGCCTGGTCGGTTGGGCCCGGCACAAGCCATCGGATCGCGGGTCTTCGGCGATCGCTCCGCGCACGATGCGCGAGCCGCCCGCCGCTTTCGCGTACTTTGGCGTCACGCGTGGGCCTGCATGCCGGCCATACTGTTCCAGCGGGCCGCTCCCGAGACCGATCCGCGGACGGTGCGGATTCCCCACCCCTGCGACGCCGTGAGCGACGCGGCAGCCACCGCTTTGGCCTTTCCGGGAAGTTATGCAAAATGGCGCGATCTCACCTCTTCTATAACCGCCTGTTATGAACAACCGTATCGCGGACGGCCGCGTCAAATTCCGCCATCTGCAGTGTTTTCTCGCCGTCGCTCAACTCGGCGGCGTGCAGAAGGCGGCCGAAAGCCTGTCGATCACGCAGCCGGCGGTGTCGAAGACGATCGCCGAGCTCGAGTCGATCCTCGGCGTGAAATTGTTCGAGCGCGGGCGGCACGGCGCGCAGCCGACCCGCGAAGCGCAGCTGTTCATCCCGCACGCGAACGCATGCGTGCTGGCGCTGCGGCAGGGCGTCGGGCTGCTCGCGCGCGAAGGCGGCGCGGCCGCCGCGACGCTCGAAATCGGCATGCTGCCGACTGTGGCGGCGTCGCTCGCGCCCGCGCTGATGAAGGCGTTGACCGCACGCTGGCCGCGCGTCGTCGTGCGGATCGCGACGGCGGCGAACACCGAGCTGATGGAGCGCCTGAAGGCGGGAGCAATCGAATGCGCGATCGGGCGTCTGTCGGAACCGGAGCGAATGATCGGGCTCGCGTTCGAGCAGTTGTACAACGAGCCGCTCGTTGCGGTCGTGCGCGCCGGGCATCCGCTGCTGGAGAGTGTTGCGCCGGCCGCCGAACTCGCGCGCTATCCGGTCGTGCTGCCGCCGTTCGGCACGCTGATCCGGCAGTCCGCCGAGCAACTGCTCGGCGCGTGCGGGGCGCCGCCCCTGGACTCGTTCATCGAGGTGCTGTCGGTGTCGGTCGCGCGCGCGCTCGCGCTCGAGAACGACGCGGTGTGGTTCGTGCCGCTCTATGCGGCCGAATACGATTTGTCGGCCGGCGCGCTCGCGCGCCTGCCGCTGCCGTCGGCGGGCACCGACGAGCCGGTCGGGCTCGTATTGCGCACCGATGCGCAGCCTTCGCCCGTCGCGCGGACGCTGATCGACGCCGTACGCGAGATCGCGCACGCGCGATTTGGCGACGTGCGCTCGACGCGGCCGCCGCGCGGCACGCGCAAGCCTGCTCGCCGCGGCGGTTGAGACGCGTCACTACACCACGTCGGGCGGCGTCCGGCAGCTATCCGGCCGGTGCGTCGAGTTGGCCGTCCGGTCAGTAGCGAGCCTCGTTGCGCTTGGCATAACGTATCGTTTTTGATGCGCTGCATGACACGACGATGGTGAGACAGCAGATTCAGATCACGCTCGCCGTGCGGTTCTTCCGCAGGCGAGCGGCAGCGAGCCGGTGCGCGAATGGCTCAATGCGCTCGGGCAGGTCGAGCGCAGGACGATCGGCGAAGAGATCAAGACCGTTCAACTGGGCTGGCCGCTCGGCATGCCGCTGGTCCGGAAGATGTCGAAGGATCTGTGGGAGATCCGCGTGACGTTGCCGACGCGCAATGCGCGCGTGCTGTTCACCGTGGTCGGCAACACGATGGTGTTGCTGCATGCGTTTTTCAAGCAGTCGCCGGCGACGCCGTCCGACGCTCTCGACGTCAGCGTCGCCCGGCTGAAAACGCTCGCGCGCGCCATCTGAATTTCCCGGTTTGCGCCGGCACCGGCCATCGTCGATGGCCCGCCGGGCGGACCCTGCATCGGAGCACCCATGACGACCACGAACAACCCGCGTATCGGCAGCGACTTCGACACCTTCCTCGATGACGACGGCCACCTCGAGGCGGCCACCGCCACCGCGATCAAGCGCGTGATCGCGTGGCAGATCGGTCAGGAAATGAAGGCGCAGCACATCACCAAAACCGCGATGGCTGCACGGATGAAGACCAGCCGCGCCGCGCTGAACCGGCTGCTCGACGAAACCGACACGAGCCTCACGCTCGCGACGCTCGCGAGCGCGGCCACTGCGCTCGGCAAGCGGCTCAGTTTCGAGCTGGTGCCGGCCTGACGCGCGCGGCAAAACCGCGCATGGCCGATTGTCGACGAGCCGGCGTGGTGCGGTGAACGGGGCCGGGCGCGCGCGGGCGCGGGCGCGCGATCACGTGCGCGCGCCGGCCAGCCGCAGATAAACCAGCGCACCGCCCGCGAGCAGCAGCGGGCACAAGATGTACCAGCCCGTCGTCAGGAACAGCCCGGCGACGGCGACCAGCGAAATCCACGCGCACCGATACGCGATGCTGCCGCGGGGCAGCAGTTTCAGCGCGGCGGCCGCGCCGAGCCCGTACACCATCACGAAGCATCCGGACGTCACGAGCACAAGCGGTTTCGGCCCGACGTCCGACAGCGTCGTCGCGGCGAGCGCGACGGCCGCGAGCGCCGCGATCACGGCGAGGCTGCGACGCGGCACGCCGCCGGCCTGGCTGCCCTGTGCAAGCCAGCCGGGCAGTGCGCCGTCGCGACCGAGCGCCGCGCCGAGCTTCGCCGCCCCCGCAAAATACGCGTTCATCGTACCGAGCGTGAGCAGCAGCGCGGCCGCGGCCGCCAGCACCTGCGCGTTGCCGCCGATGCCACCGGCGATCAGTTCCGCGAGCGGCGCACCCGACGCGCCGGCCGACGGCCCGAGCACCATCACGCTCGCGGCTGCCACCGACAGATACAGAAACCCGACGACCACCACAGCGATGCCGGCGGAGCGCGGCATGTCGTGCGCGGGCCGGCGGAATTCGGCCGCAAGATGCGTGATCGCTTCCCAGCCGGCGAAGCTCCACACGAGCAGCGCGGCGGCTTGGCCGATCGCAAGCCAGCCGTGCGGCGCGAACGGATGCAGGTTCGCGGTGCGCGCGTGCGGTGCGGACGCGAACACGGCCGCGAGCAGCAGCGTGACGAGCAGCGCCGACAACACGAGCTGCATGCGGCCCGATACCGTGACGCCGAACGCGTTTGCGGCAGACACCGCGGCAATCAGCGCGGCAGCGGTGACGATCACCGTGATATGGCCGCCGCCGGTGACGGCCGCCACGTACGCGCCGCCGAACATCGCGGCCGCCGGTGCGCCGGCCGGCACCGCGAAATAGAAACACCAGCCGACGATGGCGGCGGCCTTCGGTCCAAAGGCGCGTCGCGCGTAGGTCGATACGCCGCCTGCGTCGGGATAACGCGCGCCGAGTGCGGCGAAGGTCGCCGCAAGCGGCCCCGACAGCACCACGAGCGCCGCCCATGCGAGCAGCGACGCGGGGCCGGCGACGTCGGCCGCGAGTGCGGGCAATGCAATGACGCCGGTGCCTAGCACCGCACCGATATATAGCGCGGCGCCCTGGAAAATCGTCAGCGAACCCGCGTGATGAACGACGGGCGAATCGGCATGCGAGGGCATGAAGGACAGTCTCCGGAGGGGGCTTGTTTTGCGCGCGGTCGTGCGCGATGAGTCGTTCGATGCTACCCGAACGCACGCGGCGATGCCGCGCGGCGTTCAGTAGTCCGTGATGCGCCGCATGTCAGCCTGTGTCAGCAAGCCCGATAGTTTCAGTGACGGCGCGCGAGCCTGAGACGCGCTTCCTCGCGGGCCGCGGGCGACAGGTCGGGTGTGTAGTGGAACGTGCCCGACACGAGCGACGCGACCGGCACGCCGTCGCGGAACAACACGCGATTGCCGGCCAGCGCCGGCACCTTGTCGCCCGGCAGCAGCGTGCCGGCGAGGTTCAGCGGATCGGCGCCCGTCACGCATACGTATTGGCCGTCGCCCGGTTGGCGGCGCAGCTCGCGCAGAATCGGGATTGCCTCCGGCAGCGCGAACTGCTCGCCCGCGAGCCCCGCGACGAAGCGCCCGCCGCGAATCTCGCCGCGGGCCTCGAGGCGCTGAAGCACGCGCACGAGTTCGCGCCAGCTCGGCAGCCAGTCGGCTTCGCGTTCGAGCAACCGCCAGAACACGACGCCATAGCGGCGCAGCAATGTCCAGACGACGTGTTCGAGCGCGTCCGGATCGGTTGCGGGCGCGCCGCGCTTCGGCACCGGCGTCGGCATCTGGCTCTGCGCCGCCGCGTCGGCCGGTGCCGGCATGCGTTGCACGAGCGCCCAGCGGCCCGCGTCGTCCATCCCGCCGATCAGTGCACCGCCGCGGCGTGTGCGCGGCGCGTACGTCGCGCTGCGCTTGACCGCCGGCTTCAGCAGCGCGCGCAGGCCGGCGAAGCTGTCCGCATTGACGAGGCCGGCCGATACGAGTTCGCCAAGCGCCTGTTCGAGTTCGACGGGCAGCATGTGCAGGTCATCGAGCAGCGCATCGAAGAACATCGCGCCGTGAGCGGCGAGCGCGTCGCGCACTTGCGCGGCGCGCGCCGACAGCGCCGGCTGTGCATCGGGGTCGCGCAGCGCGTGCCACGCGGAAAGATGGCGGCGCGGCAACAGCACGATCGGCGTCGTCTTCACCGGCGTGCCGGCCGCGCGCGCGGGCGCGCCGAGGCGGGTCCATACGAGCTTGCCCGAGCGGCACAGGTCGTCGAGGCCGCCGGCCGTGTAATCGGTCAGCCGCGCGGGCAGCAGCGCGTCCTCCCATGCGCTGGCCGCGGCTTCGAAGCCCTCGAGTTGTTCGACCACCGCCGCGAGCGCATCGCGGCCTGTGCCGCGCGTGTCGGGTGTCAGATGCTGCCAATGGAACAGGAAGCGCATGAAATCGGCGCGTTCCACCGGTTCGATCTCGCGCCGCAGCCGCTTGACCGTATAGCGATGAATGCGCGCGAGCAGATGGCGTTCGCACCATTCGTCGGTCGTCGCGCCCGGCGTGAAGCGGCCGCGCATCACGTAGCCTTCGCGCTCCAGCGCCGCGAGCGCCGTCGCGATCGCCGCGGGCGCGATGCCGAGCGGCTCGGCGATGGCGTCGACCGTGAGCGGCCCGAAACCGGTGAGACGTGCGCGAATCACGTCGACGAGCGCGGCGTCCGGTTCCCACGGTTGCGCGCACGCGGGCGGCACCTTCAGCGCGGGTGCGAGCCGTGCATCGGGATGCAGTGCTTGCACGCAGAGCAGCCGTTCCACCGGCACCCACAGTGCGGCGCCGTCGGTCGTGACGAGCTGCGTCGCACGGCGGCGTTCCGCCAGTTGCGCGAGCCACGCGAGCCAGCCGTCGTGCGCATGCGCTTCGTTGTCGGCGACACACGCGAGCGTCAGCAGCGCATCGTGCATTTCGTCGGCGTCGCGCACGAGCGGCCACGCTTCGTCGCGCACGGCGTCGATCGCGTCGGCATCGAGCGCGCCGAGGTCGTCGGCCGATTCGGGATCGCTCCAGCGGCGCGACTGCACGGCCTGCGTGCGGCGCTCCTCGAGGGGCGCATCGTCGAGAAACGCATACGGTTTCGCGTTCAGGATCTCGGCCGCGAGCGGCGACGGCGCGGGCAGGTCGCGCGCAATCAGTTCGATCGCGCCGCTTTCGATCCGGCGCAGCAGCGCGAGCCAACCGTCGGTATCCATCGCGTCGTGCAGGCAATCGTCGAGCGTCTGCTCGACGAGCGGGTGGTGCGGGATCTCGCGTTCGCCGACGATGTTTTCCAGGCACGCGACCTGATCCGGAAACACGCTCGCGAGCAGGTCGTCGCTCTTCATCCGCTGCAGTTGCGGTGGGGTGCGCCGGCCGCCGGTGAAGCGCGGGAGCGCGAGCGCGGTCGTCGCGTTCCAGCGCCAGCGCACGCCGAACATCGGTGCGTCGAGCAGCGCCTGAACGAGCACATGCTCGGCGGTCGCGGAGCGCAGGTAGCGCCACACTTCGTCGAGCGCGAAGCTGTGTGCGAGAGACAGCGACAAAATGATCGCGTCGTCCGTCGCGGCGGCCTGCAGCTCGAAGTTGAAGGTGCGGCAGAAGCGCTTGCGCAGCGCAAGCCCCCACGCGCGATTGATGCGGCTGCCGAACGGCGAATGGATCACGAGCTGCGTGCCGCCCGATTCGTCGAAGAATCGCTCCATCACGAGCGTGTCCTGCGTCGGCAATGCGCCGAGCGCGGCACGCGTGCGCGCCAGATAGTCGGCGATCTGACGCGCCGCGTCGGGCGCCAGGCGCAGGTCGTCGACGAGCCAGCGCAGCGCCGGCGCGAGCCGGCTTTCGGTAGAGGCGGGCGCGGTGTCGGCGGTATCGTTGCGGGAGCCGGCCGACGCGCTCGCTTCGGTCGACGCCTTTTGGCGTTTGCGGCGCGTCGCCGTGTTCGCGGCAGTGTCGCCGCTCGCGCGCGTGGTGCCGCCGGCGCCGGTTTGCCGGTCGCCTTCGGCGAACAGTGCATCGAGCCGCGCGCGCAGCCGCCCGACCGCCGCCGACAGTTCGTCGCTGCGCCCGAGTCCCTCGCCGAGCCAGAACGGAATGCCCGGCGACTGGCCCTGCGCATCCTCGACGCGCACGCGGCCCGTTTCAACGCGAATGATCCGGTAAGACTGGTTGCCGAGCTGGAACACGTCGCCGGCCAGGCTCTCGACCGCGAAATCCTCGTTGACGGTGCCGACCTGGATCCCCTGCGGTTCCAGCAGCACTGCGTAGTCGGCCATGTCGGGGATCGTGCCGCCCGACGTCGTCGCCGTCATCATCGCGTTCCGGCGCCCGCGCACGGTGCCGCCGACCACGTCGCGATGCAGGTACGCGCCACGCACGCCGCGACGGCTCGTGAAGCCTTCGGCGAGCATCTTCATCACGTCGTCGAAGCGTTCGCGCGGCAGGCGCGCGTACGGCGCCGCGCGCGTGAAGCTCGCGTACAACGCATCCTCGTGCCATTGCGCGCACGCCACTTCCGCGACGATCTGCTGCGCGAGCACGTCGAGCGGCGCTTCGGGAATCCGCAACGCGTCGAGCTCGCCGCGCTGCACGCAGTCGAGCAGCGCCGCGCATTCGACGAGCTCGTCGCGCGACAGCGGGAACAGGCGGCCTTTCGGCACACCGCCGACGTGGTGTCCCGAGCGGCCGACGCGCTGAAGGAACGGCGCGATTCCGCGCGGCGAGCCGACCTGGCACACGAGATCGACGTCGCCGATGTCGATGCCGAGTTCGAGCGACGCGGTCGCGACGAGCAGCTTCAGCTCGCCGCGCTTGAGTCGCTGTTCCGCTTCGAAGCGATGCTCCTTCGCGAGGCTGCCGTGGTGCGCGGCGATCGCGTCCTTGCCGAGTCGGTCGGCGAGATGGCGCGCCATCCGCTCCGCGGTGCGCCGCGTGTTCACGAACACGAGCGTCGTGCGATGCGCGGCGGCGAGCGCGGCAATGCGGTCGTACACCTGTTCCCACACGTCGGTCGCCATCACCGGCTCGAGCGGCACGTCCGGCAGCTCGAGCGCGAGATCGCGTTCGCGCGTGTGGCCCGTATCGACGATCGTGCAGTCGCGCGGCGCATCGGCCGGGCCGCCGACCAGAAAGCGCGCGACCGCGTCGATCGGCTTCTGCGTGGCCGACAACCCGATGCGCGGCAGCGCGCGGCCCACCAGCGCGTCCAGGCGTTCGAGCGACAGCGCGAGATGGCTGCCGCGCTTGGACGATGCGAGCGCATGGATTTCGTCGACGATCACCGACCGCACGCTCGACAGCATTTGCCGTCCGGATGTCGACGACAGCAGCACGTACAGCGACTCGGGCGTCGTCACGAGGATGTGCGGTGCACGCTTGCGCAGCGCCGCGCGTTCCGCCTGCGTGGTGTCGCCGGTGCGCACGGCGGTGCGGATCGCGGGCACGGGCAGCCCGAGCTGCGCGAGCGACGCGGCGATGCCGGCGAGCGGCGCATCGAGGTTCACGTGGATGTCGTTCGACAACGCCTTCAGCGGCGACACGTAGACGACGAGCGTCTCGTCGGGCAGCGCGCCGTCGTGCGCGAGCGCATCGCGCACGAGATCGTCGAGTGCGCAGAGGAACGCGGTGAGCGTCTTGCCCGAGCCGGTCGGCGCGGCGACGAGCGTCGAGCGGCCGGCCTTGATGTGCGGCCACGCGAGCGCCTGCGCACCGGTCGGCGCGGCGAACGCACTGCGGAACCACGCGGCGACGGCCGGGTGGAACACGTCGAGCGCGTGAGCGGGGCGGGTGGCGGTGACGTCCATCGGAGCGTTGAAATGGGGTGCGAGCGTGCGCGCGATCGCGCGAATCGTCAGTGTGCCAGACGTCGCGGGTGCGTGCCGGGCGCCGCGCGCGGGCACCCGTTCGGGGATCAGATGAGGCGTGGCGCCGCCGTTTCAATAGGCATGCGCGGAAGGTCGCCGCGGGCTCGATGCGCGCAATCGGCGGCGACGCGCATGCGCGTCCGACCGGAGCGCGGCCCGCGCGATGCGCGACTACACGCGATGCAGCCAGCCGAGCCAGTGTTCGACGAACGGCGCGCGCGTCCACAGCGATTGCGCGAGCCATAGCGTGCCGCCCCATGCGGCGGCCACGATGATCAGGTCGCAATGTCCGCTGTTCCACAGGTTCAACGAGTGGCGCCGCCAGATCCACGGTACGCCGAGCGGATTGGGCCAGTCGGCGAGGAGATGCATCACGCCGCCGCACGCGAAGCCGAACAGCGGCGCGGCCCATAGCGGATGCGGATGATGCGTGAGCCCGTGCCATCCGAGCGCGAGCAGCGCGATCCAGCCGATGCCCCAGTGCGTGATCGTGCGGTGCGTGATCCACAGCCGGCGCTTGCGGGTCCACCACGCGACTTCGAGCCAGTCGGGCGCGGTGCCGCCCGCGACGCCGGCTGCGAACGCGGCGAGCAGGCCCGCATGCCACGGGCCGGTCGCGCCCGTTTGCGCGACGAGGACGGCGGCGGCGACGCCGGCCGCGAAGCCGGACGCGTGATGCGCATTGTGTGATGCCATGAAAAACCAGACGAAAGAGCGTGATGCGGCGCCGAGCGCGCGCCGGTGAATCGGGTACGAAAGCGGGGCGCTATCTTCGCAGATCGGGCCGCTCAGCGGGCGATTCGATCGCAGATTTTTTCGTGCTCGGCGGCCGTGCGAGCCGCCGGAAGCGGGATTGTCCGCCTGATTGTCGTGCGTCGCGTCGCCGTCGCGCAAATTCGACCGATTCGCCGATCTTCGCCGCGTTGCCGGGCGATCAACCGCGGACGTTCAACGAAATTCGTAGAAGCCCGCGCGGTTGCGCGTTTATCTCGTGGTTCGACTACGAAATCTGCGTACGGGCGACGACCGCGCACCGGCTATAAGCGGATCTGGGACTTTTTCCAGCCCGTCGGAGCTTCACATGGGGGACATTCAATGACTACGCTGAATCGCTTGAAGACATCTGCTGCGGTAGTTGCCGCGGCGACCGCCCTGGGTTTTGTGCCGACCGCACCGGCATACGCAAAGGGACCGCAACCGGCCGTCCTGACGAGTTCCGCCGTCGCGGTGGCCGACAAATACAGCGCGGACGCCGCGGAGCGAATCTTCAAGGAAGGCGGCAATGCGATCGACGCGGCCGTCGCGATTGCGTTCACGCTCGCCGTCACGTATCCGGAGGCCGGCAACATCGGCGGCGGCGGCTTCATGACGATCTACAAGGACGGCAAGCCTTACTTCATCGACTATCGCGAGCGCACGCCGCTTGCCGCGACGAAGGACATGTACCTCGACAAGGACGGCAACGTCGTCGAGGGCATGAGCCTGTACGGGCCGCGCGCCGCCGGTGTGCCGGGCACGGTCGCGGGCATGTGGGAAGCGCAGAAACGCTTCGGCAGACTCAAGTGGAAGCAGGTGCTCGCGCCGGCGATCCACTATGCGCGCGACGGCTTCATCGTCGACGAGCAACTGGCGCAGCGCGGTGTCGACGCATCGAAGGAGTTCGGCGGCAAGACCAACTTCGACAAGTACTTCTCCGGGCTGAAGGCCGGCACGAATTTCAAGCAGCCGGATCTGGCCGACGTGCTGACGCGCATCGCGAATAACGGCGCGGAAGGGTTCTACAAGGGCAAGACGGCCGAGCTGATCGCCGCGTCGATGAAGACGGGCGACGGCAACGGGCTGATCACGACGGAGGATCTCGCGCAGTATCGGGCGGTGTGGCGCCAGCCCGTGCACGCGAAGTGGAACGGCTACGACGTGATCACCGCGCCGCCGCCGAGCTCGGGCGGCATTGGCCTCGTGCAGTTGCTGAAGATGAAGGCCAACCTGAAGAAGGACTTCGACGGCGTGCCGCTCAATTCGCCGCAATATGTCCATCTGATCGCGGAGATCGAGAAGCGCGTGTTTGCGGATCGTGCGCAATACCTCGGCGACCCGGACTTCTACAAGGTGCCGGTCGCGCAACTGATCGACGACTCGTATATCGCCAGGCGCGCGGCCGAGGTCAATCCGAAGGAGCCGTCGGACACGAAGAGCGTACAGCCCGGGCTCGGTACGTCGATGCCGGAGAAAGCGGAGACGACGCACTTCTCGGTCGTCGACAAGTGGGGCAACGCGGTGTCGAACACGTACACGATCAACGGCTATTTCGGCTCGGGCGTGATCGCCGACGGCACCGGGATCGTGCTCAACGACGAGATGGACGACTTTTCCGCGAAGCCCGGCGTCGCGAACATGTTCGGCGTGGTCGGCAGCGACGCGAACGCGATCGAGCCGAAGAAGCGCCCGCTGTCGTCGATGTCGCCGACGATCCTGACGAAGGACGGCAAGGTGTCGCTCGTGATCGGCACGCCGGGCGGTTCGCGGATTTTCACGTCGATCTTCCAGGTGATCAACAACGTGTACGACTTCAAGATGCCGCTGAAGGACGCCGTCGGCGCGATGCGGTTCCACCACCAGCTGCTGCCGCCCAACACGATCTTCTGGGAGCCGTACCACCCGATCGAAGGCGAGCTCGCGAAGCAGATCGAGGCGCGCGGCTATACGCTGAAGGGGCAGGACTTCAGCGGCGACATCCAGGTGATCAAGATCGACGGCAGGACGCCGGAGGCGATGGCCGATCCGCGCGGGCGCGGGGTGACGCGGATCATCCGGTGATGCGGCAGGCCCGATGCGCGGCTGCCGCGGCGGCCGCGCAAACGGCGATCGATGCCGGGCGCGCGCCCGGCATTTTTCGTGCTGGCGCGGCGTCGTGCCGTTGCGTCGCCGCTTGAGCGGCGCGCGCGCGTATGCCCGGCCAGCCGACCCGCCCGCGGGCATTCGCCGCGTGCGACCCTTTCGCGACTGCGGTGCCGGCGGGCGTGCCGCCCAAGCCCCGCTTCGGACGAGCCGGTCAGCCCCTTTTCATGAATTTGACGCGCGACGCTGGGATAATGTCGGCGTTTGCTGCGTCAATCGAAGGAAGGAGGCCCCATGGGCGACAACGATACCCGCACCGAGACCGACCACCTGAACGATACGGCATCGCGTGAGGCGCGCCAGCGCCGCTTCGAGGAGGACCTCGTCGACGCGTACGACGAAGAGCTCGAAATGGAACTCGACGACCGTCGCTTCGACGACGGCGACGATCTGCTGTTCTCCCAGGAGCGCCGCGAAGCGCGCAAGCAGTACTTTCGCGAGCTGTTCCGGCTGCAGGGCGAGCTCGTGAAGCTGCAGGATTGGGTCGTGAGCACGGGGCACCGGCTGGTCGTCATTTTCGAGGGGCGCGACGCGGCGGGCAAGGGCGGCGCGATCAAGCGCATCACGCAGCGGCTCAATCCGCGCGTGTGCCGCGTGGCGGCGCTGCCGGCGCCGAACAACCGGGAGCGCACGCAATGGTATTTCCAGCGCTACGTCGCGCATTTGCCGGCCGGCGGCGAGATCGTGCTGTTCGACCGCAGCTGGTACAACCGCGCGGGTGTCGAGCGCGTGATGAATTTTTGCACCGACGACGAATACGAGGAGTTTTTCCGTTCGGTGCCCGAGTTCGAAAAGATGCTCGCGCGCAGCGGGATCCAGATCGTCAAGTACTGGTTCTCGATCACCGATCATGAGCAGGAACGGCGCTTCCAGAGCCGGATCGAGGATCCGCTGAAGCAGTGGAAGCTGAGCCCGATGGACCTCGAAAGCCGCCGCCGCTGGGAAGCCTATACGGCCGCGAAGGAAGAGATGCTGCAGCGCACGCATATTCCCGAGGCGCCGTGGTGGGTCGTGCAGGCGGTCGACAAGAAGCGCGCGCGCCTGAACTGCATCCATCATCTGTTGACGCAGGTGCCGTATCACGAGGTGCCGCGCCCGACGATCGACCTGCCGCAGCGCGAGCACCACGAGGATTACATCAGGCGGCCGGTGCCGGACGACATGATCGTCCCGGAAGTCTACTGATCCGTCAGCGTTCCGGTTCGGAGCCGGGCCCGGCGCCCGGTCCGGCGTGGGCGCCGTGCAACGCGGCGCGTGTCAATCCCGGATCAGGAAGGCGGTGCGATCGCGCCCGGCGATCCATGCAGGGGCGCGGCCGCGCCCGCTCCACGTAGCGCCCGTGGCCGGATCGCGGTACTTCGCGCCGGCCGTGAACAGTTTCGCGCGATCGCTGTAACCCTGGCCGAAGATTTCGCGGGCAGTGAGTGCGTAGTTCGTGACGATCTGGCGGACTTGTGCCAGTGTCGCGTTACGTTCGCGGCGGCGCGCCGCGCGGATGCGTTGATCGAGTTCCGCGAGCTGGGCTTGCAGTTTCTGCAGTTGCATGCGTCCGATATCCCCGTAGCTGAATTCTGATTTCTGATTGTTGGCGACGCGCGACGGAATGCGCGCCTGCATGCGAGGCCGTTAAATCCCGGCGGTGTCGGTTCCCGGCACGCAGGTGCGAAATAACGCGCGGCAGCGCACTGAGATTAAATTTCAGCGCGCGCTTTTTCTATCGGACGCATCTGAATTTTCGCCGCAATTGGCATGAAACCGTGTCGGCGATACCGGGGCGCCGCCTGCGGATCACAGATCGGGGAAGCCGGCGCGGCCCTGCGTCAGGTCGAACAGTTCGGTTTTCGCCGCCGCTTCGACGGCTTCGGGAAGCTTCACGACGAGCTTCACCGTCATCCCGTACGAACTGTCCGTCAGCTCGTAACCCGACTGTTCGATCCAGCGACGCACGCGCGCTTCGTCCGGATAGCCGATTTCGATCGCGAACCGCGTGTGGCGGATGCGCTCGACGCGCTCGGCATCGAGCAGCGCGGATGCGATTGCGTCCGTGTACGCGCGCACCAGGCCGCCCGCGCCGAGTTTCACGCCGCCGTAGTAGCGGACGACCGCGCCGAGCACGCCGTCGAGGTCATGATGGCGCAGCACTTCGAGGATCGGCCGCCCGGCCGTGCCCGACGGCTCGCCATCGTCCGACATTCCGGACTGGCCGCCGGCGAGCAGCGCCCAGCAGACGTGCGTGGCGGCCGGATGCTCGTCGCGCAGGCGCTGCAGCGCGTGCATCGCGGCATCGCGGTCTTCGACGGGGATGGCGAACGCGATGAAGCGGCTTTTGCGGATCTCGAGTTCGGTCGTGCGGGGAGCGGATAGGGTGTAAGTCACGTTGATCGTTGTCGGCGCACACGGTGCGTGCAGGGGCTTGCCCGCGGGGCGGGCGTGGTCGATGGCCGCCGCAAATTCCACTGTTTGCGTCGCGCGGTCGCGCGCCCGCGTATACGTGTACGTCCGACCGATGAACGGGACGGCGCCGCGGCAGCTCGTGACGAAGGATACCGCGAGCGGGCATTGCGGCGGCAATCGCCGGGGTCGCGGCGCTGCCGTTGCCGTTGCTCCGGTAGCCCGCGTGGGCTGATGCGCCTGCCCGGTGCACGAAACGCGGAAGCGCCGCTCGCGATGCGCGCGGCGCTTCCAGCCACGTCGCCCGGCCGCTCAGCTACCCTGCAACCGGATATCGCGCGACGACGCGCCCACGTACACCGTCCCGCCCGGCACGAACCGCCAGCCGTTGCGCGACGTGTCCCACACGCTTTGCATCCGCGGCGACACCGTCACGCGCACATGCCGGGCTTCGCCCGGATTCAGCCGGATCTTTTCCCAGCCGACCAGCCGCTTCGGCGGTTCGTCCTTGTACGGCACGCCGAGATAGACTTGCGGCGTTTCCGCGCCGGCGACGCGGCCGTCGTTGCGCACGGTGAACGCGACGCTCAGCGAGCCGTCCCGCTGCCGCGACACCGACAGTCCCGAATACGCGAAGTGCGTGTACGACAGCCCGTAGCCGAATTCGAACATCGGCTTGATGTTGCGCGCGTCGTACCAGCGGTAGCCCATGTTCAGTTTCTCCGCGTAGACCGGATCGTTGTCGAACGCGCCGCTTTGCCCCCACGTCGGCGTGTCCTGATCGCGCGCAGGGAACGTGACGGGCAGCTTGCCGGAAGGATTGACCGCACCGAACAGCACGTTCGCGATCGCCTTGCCGCCGCCTTCGCCCGGATACCACGCTTCGACGATCGCCGACACGCGGTCCTTCCACGGCATCAGCACCGGATTGCCGCTCTGGACGACGACGATCGTGTGCGGGTTCGCCCGTGCGACCGCGTCGACGAGCGCATCCTGGTTCGACGGATTCGCGAGGCTCAGGCTTTGCAGATCGCCGAAATCTTCGCCCGCCGGTTGCGCGACCACGACGATCGCGACGTCCGAGCGGCCCGCGAGCGCCGCGGCCTGGTCGATCTCCTGCTGCGTGTATGCGCGGAATGGCGATTGCTGGTCGCTGTTGCCTGCGAACGTCACCTGCGCGGCCGGCGCGAGCGCACGGATCGCCGCGACGATCGGCACGTCGACCTTGAGCCACGGATTGCGCCACCAGCTGCAGCCCGTCGACGAGCCGAACGTCAGGCCGCCGCAGCCAGCGAATGAGCCGCTGACCGGATCGCGCGTGTTGCCCGAGCCGCCGCCGGACATCACGGCCGCGTCCGCATGGCCACCGATCACGGCGATGCGCGACAGCGCGGAGGCCGCCAGCGGCAACTGGTTTCCGTCGTTCTTCAGCAGCACGATCGACTGCTCGGCCACGCTTTGCGCGAACCGGTTGCCAGCCGCGAAATCGATCGTGCCGCCACCCTTGGCCGGATCGTCGAGCACGCCGACCCGGATCATCACCGCGAGCTTGCGGCGCACCATGTCGTCGATGCGCGCGGTCGATACAGAGCCGTTCGCGATCGCCTGCTTGACCGCGGCCGGCGTCAGGTAGACGCTCGGTCCGACGTCCTCTTCCTCGTCGAGCCCTGCGTTGATCGCGGCGGCGGTGCTGTGGGTCGCGCCCCAGTCCGACTGCACCTGGCCCTGGAAGCCCCATTCGTTCTTCAGCACGTCGTTCAGCAGGTGCGTGTTCTCGCATGCGTACGTGCCGTTCAGGCGGTTGTAGCTGCACATCACGCTACCGGGCTGTCCGCGTTTCGCGGCAATCTCGAACGGCAGCAGGTACAACTCGCGCAGCGTGCGCTCGTCGATCTGCGTATTGCCCCCCATCCGGCCGTGCTCTTGCTCGTTGCCGGCATAGTGCTTGATGGTCGCGATGACCTTTTGCCGCTGCGTGGCGAGCGTACGCTCGGCGAGCAGGTCGCCGGCGAGCAGGGGATCCTCGCCGAGATACTCGAATAGCCGTCCGCCGCGCGGCTCGCGCGCGAGGTTCGTGCCGCCGCCGAGCCCCATGCCGAATCCTTGCGCGCGCAACTGTATCGCGACCTGCTTGCCGAAGTCATACGACAGGCGGCGGTCCCAGCTGGCGGCCACCGCGATCGTCGCGGGGAAGGTCGTGCTGGGCTGCGACGTGCTGCCGGAGCCGGTCGCCGAGTCGACCATGTTCAAGTCGGGAATGCCAAGGCGCGGCACACCCTGGATGTAGCCGGCGCCGCCGCCCGGCACCTTCGACATTTCGTATTGCGAATGGATGAACTGAAGTTTCTCGTCGAGCGTCATCTTGCGCACGAGCAAGTCCGCGCGCCGCTGTGCGGCCGACGACGCGAATGCATCGGTGGCGTCCGCGCGTGAATCGAAATCGGCGTTGGCTGCATGAACGCCGGTGCAGAGGGCCGCTGCCAGCACGGCGGCCGGCCAGAGTTTGTCCCGCATGTTGCTCTCCATGATCGTATTGCCGGTTGTTCGGATGATGTCTGGAGCTGCGTTCGTCCGGTGGATTCGCACCGGGCGCATTCGGCTGGCGATGCAGGGTGGTTGCGCGTCGGCATGCCAGGCCGGGCGGGGAATCGTTACGGCCGGTTGGGCCCCGAGCGCATCATGCGGGCGGCGACGCGGACCGCCCGACACTGGCGAATCGGATGTAGCGATTCTCTGCAGCGACTAATCGTACGAATGTAGTTTGACTACAGCATCGGTGTTTCTACCGATACGTACGATCTTTCTGCGAATGAAGGAGGACGCGTCCATCGCGAACGGTCATCGTTCCCGATTGTGCGTGTGCAGCAGAGTAATAAGTACGTGGATGCGAGCGCGTTCGCGACGGGCGACGCGGATGTGGCGCATGCGCGGCAGGTCGAAGAAAATTGGTTGTGTGCGCATCGACCGGCCGGCCGCTCGATCGGTTTGCGTCCGCTTCGGTGTCGGGGTGTCCGATTGCAGCCGCACGTGCGCATGACGCGGGCCGGCGAAGGGCGCCGCCCCGCATCGGCGCACGGCACGATCATTTCGTGATGAGTGCGCCGGTCAAGCCTGCGCTGATCGCCGGCAGCAACAGGTTCAGCACACGGCTCGCGCGGACGAGCCCGGTATTGTCGACATAGACGATATCCTTCGATGCGAGCGGAAACTGATTCGCGAGCAGCATCGACACCGGCGACTGCATGTCCAGGTGATAGATCACGGGCGCACTGTCGTCCGCCTTGCGCAGCACGAACACCTGTTTGGCATTCGACGTTTGCTGATTCAGCTGACCCGCCTGCGAGAGCGCTTCGCTGAGCGTGAGCGAACCGTCGCGCAGCGGCGCCACTGCTTGCGGACGCGTGACTTCGCCCATCACGTAGACGGGGTTGTCGTCGCGCGCGCCGACATGCAGCATGTCGCCGGGCTTCAGCATGATGTCTGCCGGGTTCTTGCCGGACTTCATCATGCGAGCGACGTTCACCGGATAGATCACGCCGTTGCGCGTAATGGTGACGCGGCTCTGATCCGCGGTCGGCGCGAATCCGCCGGCGCGGTTCACGGCCTCGATCAGCGTCATCGGAATGTCGTTGATGGCTTGTGCGCCCGGATTGCGGACTTCGCCGTCGATATAAACCTGTGTCGCGCGGAACGACGCCACACGCACCGTAACCTGCGGTTTCACGAATACCTTGGCGAGTTCGCTCCGGATCTCCTGCTGGATTTGCGCGACGGTTTTCCCGGCTGCATGGATGGCGCGCGGCACGTACGGAAACTGGACGTTGCCGTTGCTATCGACGACGAAACCGGGCGCGGCATCCGCAGCCTTCGGGTTCTGCACGGGCTGGCCGGCTGCCGCGGCGAAATCCGGATGATCCCACACCGTGATTTGCAGCACGTCACCGGGACCGAGCCTGTACACGTCCGGTTTTGCGAACAGACCCGGCGGCAGCGGCGGCGCATGCATGGCCTTTTGCTCCGCGCGGATCTGCTCGATCTGTGTCAGATCGATTTGTTTGACCGGAACGTCCATGTCGCTGGTCACCGTGCCGTCGGCGGACGTCGTGACCGGCAGTGCGGTCGAGTTCATGTGCTGGCCCGGCACGGTCATGCAAGCGGACAGCGTCGCGGCGACGCACACGGCGAGCAGCGCGCGCATGCAATGTCCGGCAGGCCCCGCAGGGCGGTTCGTGTTCGGCATCGTCGGGCCGAAGCGGCAATCGTTTTTCATATCGTTACCCAGCATCGTTGAATCGCGAGCGGTCGGACGTACTTCGATGCCCGGCGCATCGTACGACGCGCTACGCGTGGTCCATCTTCCAGACGGA
Source organism: Burkholderia sp. AU19243 (assembly GCF_018148075.1). Lineage (NCBI taxonomy): Bacteria > Pseudomonadati > Pseudomonadota > Betaproteobacteria > Burkholderiales > Burkholderiaceae > Burkholderia > Burkholderia sp. AU19243. The sequence continues at coordinate 575,454 of NZ_JAGSTV010000002.1, read as the reverse complement.
TCGTCACCGGCGCGGACCGTGCATCGGTGAGTTCGTCACGTGATCACATGACCATTGTCAAAAATGGTTAGTCGTCGAAACGGTTGGCGACGCAGCGGTTCACGGCGCCGGCTGCCGGCGCGAGGCCGCGCAATCGCGGGATTCCATCGGGGCCGCGTACCGTTCGGCTTGCGTGACGCAGGCCGCGGAGCGCGCCGTGCAGTGTCCAATTTCCCGCCATCGCGTCAATCGTCACGCGAATGGAGCGTAACGCACGCGGAGCACTTCAAGTTCGCGGCAGCGGCTAAATGTAAGCCATCGCACGCAGCGTGTTGCGGGTCTGTCGCATAGTGCTCCCATCGAAACATGGCCGTGTATTTCGGCCGACGGGATCGCCGTCGCATCGTCCGTGCACTTGCGCTTCGGCGCGGGCACATGACGCATCCGAAGGCGGATCGATCGGCTCGCACGCATTGCATGTGACGCTTGCTACTGCATCGCGTCGTGCACGATTCATTTCTCACCGAGAGATTCCATGACACGCTTCATTGCCAGATCGAGAGCCCCGTTGAGACTGGGTTTGGGTGGTGGCGGCACGGACGTGCCGCCATATTCGGACCGGTTCGGCGGGCTGGCGCTCAATGTGACGATCGAGAAATTCGCGTATGCGTCGATTGCGCCGCGCGAGGACGCGAAAATCGAACTGGTGGCTGCCGATACGGACACGCGCTGGATCGGACCGGTATCGCCGTTGCTTGAGGTTCAGCCGGGCCTCGGATTGCATGTCGGCGTCTACAACCGGATCGTGCGGGACTTCAATGGCGGGCATCCATTGTCCGTCACGATCACGACGTGCTCGGAAGCGCCGCCGGGGTCCGGGCTCGGCTCGTCTTCGACGATCGTGGTCGCGCTGGTAAGGGCATTCTGCGAAATGCTGTCGCTGCCGCTTGGCGAGTACGACATCGCGCATCTGGCGCACGACATCGAACGCACCGATCTCGGGCTGGCCGGCGGCAAGCAGGACCAGTACGCGGCGACGTTCGGCGGATTGAACTTCATGGAGTTCTATGGCGATCGCGTGATCGTGAATCCGCTGCGGATCAAGCAGGAAATCAAGGCGGAAATGGAGGCGTCGCTGGTGCTGTACTACACCGGCGTGTCCCGCGAGTCGGCGAACATCATCAAGGAACAGAGCAGCAACGTCGTGGAGGGCGTGGTCGACTCCGTTGCCGCGCTGCACGAAGTGAAGGACGAAGCGGTCCGGATGAAGGAGGCCGTGTTGCGGGCCGACTTCGACGTGTTCGCCGCATCGATGCGCGATGCGTGGGAGTCGAAGAAGCGCATGGCGAAGAACATCTCGAACTCGATGATCGACGAGTTGTACCGGGTCGCGGTGCGCGCGGGGGCCAAGGCCGGCAAGGTATCGGGAGCAGGCGGCGGCGGCTTCATGATGTTCTTCGTCGATCCGGTCGAGCGCTCGAACGTGATGCGCGCGTTGTCTGCATACAAGGGCGTCAACGGGCAGGTTCTCAATTGCACGTTCACCGATGTCGGCGCTCAATCGTGGAGAAAGAGCGCATGACGATCACGTTCAAGAACGAAATTCAGCAGACGCTCGACGTGCTGAGCGCGCTGGCGGCGGACCCGGAACAGGTCGCACGGATCGAGCGCGTGGCTGCCCACGTGACGGCCGCGCTTCGTGCGGGCAACAAGATCCTGCTGGCCGGCAACGGCGGCAGCGCGGCGGATGCGCAGCATATCGCCGGAGAATTCGTGAGCCGGTTCAACTTCGACCGGCCCGGTCTCGCCGCGTTTGCGCTGACGGTGGACAGTTCGGTGATGACGGCCATCGGCAACGACTACGGATACGAGAAACTGTTCGAACGCCAGGTTCAGGCGAGCGGTCGTCCCGGTGATGTGTTCTGGGCGTATTCGACTTCCGGGCGCTCGCCGAACATTCTGCGCGCGCTGGAAGCCGCCAGGGCCGTCGGCATGTTCACGGTCGGGTTTACCGGCAACGGGCCCGGCGCGGCGCAGATGCGCGAGCGCGCCGACATCTGCATCGAGATTCCTTCCGCGTCGACGCCGAAGATTCAGGAAGGGCATCTGGTGTGCGGCCACGTCGTTTGCGGCATCGTCGAAGAGCAGATATTCGCATGAGCGGGGTCTTGCCGTGCCTGATCCTCGCGGGCGGCCTCGGCACGCGCCTGCGTCCGGTACTCGGTGACGAAGTGCCCAAGGCGCTCGCGCCGATCGACGGCGAGCCGTTTCTCTGCTGGATGCTGAAGGGATTGCAGGAGCAACGCGTGACCGACGTAGTGCTGTCGCTGGGTTTCGGCAGCGACAGGATTCGCGAAGTGCTGCGCACGAGGAGCTTCGGCATGACGATTTCGATCGTCGACGAAGATGTGCCGCTCGGCACCGGCGGCGGCATCGTCAACGCGGCGCGCGCGCACGGCGCGACGGAAATGATCGTGATGAACGGCGATACGTTGTCGAATCTCGATCTGCAGCGGATGTGCGCGTTTTATCGCGACACGCGCGCGGATCTCGTACTGGCCGCCACGCACATGAGCGACGCGTCGCGCTACGGCACGCTGGACTTCGATCCGGTGTCGCGCAGGCTGTCGGGATTCCGCGAGAAGCGCCCGGGATACGGCTACATCAATGCAGGCGCGTATGTGGTCAACGTGCGCCGGCTCCTCGGTTTCGATTTGCCCCGGACGTTTTCGTTCGAGCAGGACTTTCTCGGCGAACGCGTGGCCGAGCTCGATATCCGCGTCTTCCCCGCCGTCACGGAGTTCATCGATATCGGCGTGCCGGCGGACTATGCGCGCGCGCAAACCGTGGTTCCGCGGCTGGTGGAGGCTGGCATCGATGAAACGTAAGGCGCTGTTTCTCGATCGCGACGGCGTGATCAACGTCGACCACGGATACGTGCATCGTCGACAGGACTGCGTGTTCGTCGACGGAATCTTCGACCTGGTCAGACGGGCGAACGCGGCCGGATATCAGGTGGTGATCGTGACGAACCAGGCCGGTATCGCGCGCGGCTATTTTTCCGAAACGCAGTTCGATGCGTTCATGACCTGGATGCGCGATGCATTCGGCGCGCTAGGCGCGCGCATCGATCGCGTCTATTTCTGTCCGCATCATCCGGACGCCGGCATGGGCGCGTACAAGCAGGCGTGTACATGCAGAAAACCGCAGCCCGGGATGTTCGAGGCGGCGCGGCGCGATCTCGGGCTCGATATGTCGGCGTCGATCATGATCGGTGACAAGCCGTCGGATCTCGATGCCGCGGCGCGCGCGGGTGTCGGGCATCGTTTCCTGTTCGTCGCCGATGGCGGCGATCGTGCGCCGCACGAGCCGGGTGTCACGACGATTTCCCGTCTGTCGGACGTCAGCCCGCTGTTGCACGGGCATGTGCCGCGTGCCGAACCTGCGTAGCGAGCGATACGCACGCGTCAGGAAGGACGAGATGGCGCGAAGTGGAAGAGCAGGCGGCGTTGGCCGGTATTCGGCCGAGTCGTCAATGAAATGACTGTGAACAATCACGTGCGTCGAGGGGCAACGTCTGCCGAATCGGCGATTCTGGAGTTTGGCATGAAGATGGAAAGACCGTTATCGGGCGTACATCGCGACGGACCGAAGTACGCGTCGCCTGGGGCGATCGGCGTGTCGCCGCTCGACATGCTGGAGAACGCGCTCGAGCACGGGCGGCTGTTCCTGATCGTGTTCTGCGCATGCGTGCTGGCAGCGCTCACGTACGCGATCGCGGCAACGCCGATTTACGCAGCCGACGCGTTGATCCGGATCGAGGAAAACAAGCCGAGCGCGCTGGGTTCGCTCTCGGCGATTTCCAAGGCGCTCGACATCCAGAACTCCGCAGTGATCGGCGAAATCGACGTCGTTCGATCGCGGTCGGTGCTCACCGAGGCCATCGACGCGACCGGCGCGCGCGCCGACGTATCCGTGCGGAATCACCTTCCCGTCATTGGCAGCCTGATCGGCTCGCTGATGCCGAAGGACGCGAACGGCCTCGCGGCCGCACCGTTCGGCTTGTCGTCATGGGCATGGGGCGGCGAGCGCGTCGAATTCGGCGCATTCGACGCGCCACCGGCGCAGGTCGGCAAGTCGCTGGAACTCGACTATCTCGGCGACAACCGCTTCCGGCTCAAGGACGGCAACGGCGACGAGGTGCTGAGCGGCGTGGTCGGCGTGCCGAGCAGCGCGAACGGCTACCGGGTCGACGTATCGCGTATCGTCGCGCGCCCGGGCATGGAATTCCGCGTACGGTACATCGGATTGGAGTCGCGCATCGAGGCCATTCTGAAGAAGCTCAGCGTGACCGAGACGAAGCGCCAATCGGGCATCATGCAGCTGAACTTCGAGGATCCGGATCCCGTGTTTGCCGCACGGATGCTCAATGCGATCGCCGTCAGCTATCTGAACTTCAACGCGAAACGCCGCGCCGAGGATGCCGAGCGCAGTCTCGCGTTTCTTAACACTCAATTGCCTGCCGTCAAGGCGCGGCTTCAGCAGGCCGAGCAGGCATTGAACGCATTCCGGAACCAGCAGGGCTCGATCGACGCGCAGGGGGACATCAACCTGCTCGTGGATCAACTTGCGTTCGTCGACAAGTCGCGCCTCGAGGCCAAGCTCGAATATCAGGATCTGCTGTCGAAGTATGTGCCCGGACAGCCGCAGGTCGTCGCGGCGGCGAACAAGCTCAAGGAACTGGACCAGCAGGCGGCAATGCTGAAGGAAAAGGCGGCGCGTCTGCCGTCCCAGCAGCAGACATACCTGAGGCTCGCGCGCGACGTCGAGGTGAACAATCAGCTGTACGTCGGGCTTCTGAACAATACGCAGCAACTGCAGATCGCGGAGGCGGGCACGGTCGGCAACGCATCGATCGTCGACAAGGCGGCCGTCATCGACAAGCCGGTCAGGCCGAAACGGATGCTCGTCGTGCTGGCGGGCGGCGTGATCGGCGCGTTGCTGGCTTTCGCGATCGTCCAGGGCGTCGCGCTGCTGTCCGGACGCATCCGCGATCTGGATCGTGTCGCGGAGGCGACCGGCATTCCGGTGCTTGGCGTGCTGCCGGCGGCGTCGCAGGTCGGCTTGGTCGATACCGATCCGGCGGCTACGACCGCGAACGCGGCTCGGCGGGCGGACGCGCCGCTCGCCGATGCGTTGGACGGGCTCGCATTGGCGCTGCAGTATCGGCTGCGCGCGGATCGGCGCGCGTCGAAGATCATCGTGATGACGTCCGCGGCGCCCGGTCAGGGCAAGTCGATGATCGTCGCAAATCTCGCGTGGCTGTTTTCGCAGAAGGGAATCCGGACGGCGATCGTGGATGCCAACGTGTCGGCGCCGGCACTGCACCGCTACGTGCCGGTGAACGCCACGAACGGGCTGTACGACGTGCTCGCGGGCACGCTTCCGCCCGAGAGCGCGATGGTTCGCGTGGCAGACAATTTCCACCTGCTGCCGGCCGGCAACGTCGGTGCGGCAGCGCGCAAGCGGCTCGATGCGTCGGACGTCGATCGGCTCGTCGCGTCGTTGCGGGACCGGTACGACATGATCGTCGTGGACGCGCCGTCGGCGCTGCCGGTGGCGGACGTCGCCGCGCTATCGAAATTTTCCGACCTGACGTTGCTGGTGGCGCGGCAAGGTGAGGTCGGCTCCGCCGAATTGATGGATGCGCTCGATGGCTTGCGGCTGGTCGGTGCGCGCGTCGACGGCCTCGTGTTGAACGGCTTCTCGCCGTCGCCGCTGCGTCGGATTCGCCGCGCCGGTGTGCAATTGCGCGAGCGTCATGCGTGACGGCGGCCGGAGCGATGCAACGATGAGCGATTCGATGGCAAGGATGGACGATCCGCGTGCCGACGCGTGCGCGACGCGGATCGTGTGGTTTCTCGGGCCGCGGCCGGCGAGCTGGAATGGCGTGATGCGGTACAGCCTGATGTGCATAGACCTGATACCCGGCGGCGACGGCTGGCGTGTCGACGCGATCGATATTCCGGCGCCGCCGCGTTCGCTCCGGCGCTACTGGACGCAGTTCGTCGTCTATCCGCTGCGCGCGGTCGCGGCCGCACGCGCGGGCGCCTTCGTCGTGCTCTACCAGGAGGATCTGGCGTTTCTGATTCCGCTGGTCCGGTTCGCGGGCGGACGCGTCGGGATCGTGCTGCACCACGTTCAACGTCCGGCACAGGCATGCGGTTTCGTCGAGCAACTGAAGGCCGCGTATGTTCGCGTGACGCAGTCGCTGATCGCTCGCGCGGACATGGTGATTACGCCGTCGGACGTGACCGCGCAGGAAGCCGTCGCCGAGATGGGCGTGAGCGCGGACAGGATTCAGGTGGTGCCCAATGCGTTCGACGATCGCCATGCACCGGTCGATACACAGGTTCGCGCGCGTGCGAGATCGGTGCTGGCGACGCGCTTCGGCATCGATACCGGCGACGCGCTGGTCGTGCTGAACGTCGGCTCCGACGAAACCCGCAAGAACAACGCAACGCTGTTTCGCGCGCTCGCATTGCTCGAGCGCAGCAAGACGGTGGTGCTGCGCGTGGGCCAGCCGCTGCATCAGAACAATCGCCGCGAGTGCGTGGCCATTGCCGAACAGGCAGGGCTGGATGCCCACTTCATCGAGCATGTCGACGATGAAACGCTCGGGTACTTCTATCAGGCCGCGGACCTCTACGTGTCGCCGACGCTGCATGAGGGTTTCGGCCGCACGGTGATCGAGGCTCAGACCGTCGGCGTGCCGGTGATCGCCTCCGATCTTCCGGTTTATCGCTACACGATGGGCGATTCGTTCGTGCCGGTGACCGATGCGACGGATGCTGGCGAATGGGCGCGGCAGATCGAGCGGGTGGCCGGCGATCCGTCGCTGCAGGCCGAGCTCGTGCGCAGCGGTCGCGAGAACGCCCGGCGCTTTTCGTCCGCGGCCGTCGGCGCGCTGCTGCAGCGGACGCTGCAGCGCGCGGTGCGCGACGTCCCCCGCGCGACCAGGGCCGACGCATGAAGGCCGCCGCGATGCAAGCCGACGCCGCAACCGGCATGCGCGCCACGATCGGTGTCGCCGCATGGACGCTGTTCGCGCTCGCGCTCGCAATCAACACGATGCTGCCGATGCTCGGCATCGTTCAGCCGAGCGCGCTCTGCACGCTGCTGGTCGCCGTGGCGGCGGTGATCGCGCTGATCCGGTTCAGTCCGGTGTTCGCCGTGTCGATGCTCTACCTGCTGGTGATTGGGTTGACGGCGTTCGTCGCCGGCGTCGGGATCGAATCGGGCGGGTTCCTGCGTGAAACGGAAATCTTCGGTATCGCAAACGGTGCATTCAGCCGCTTGCTTTTGCTGTATCTGGTGTTCGTCGTCTGCGCGCTATTGGCGTTTCGACGCATCTTCGACGAACGCGCCGCGCATGCGCCGATCGACGTGCGCATGACCCGGCACGCGTCCGGTGTCGTACTCGGGCTCGGGCTGGCGGCCGTGATTCTGGGCACGGGCGTGGTCGCCGGTCTGAGCGGCGGTTTCGCGATGTTGAGCGGCGTCAACCGCTATGCGCTGCGAAACGATGCATCGAACGGGATGCTGTTCAACCTGTTCCTGAACAACCAGACGTTCGTCGCGATGCTGCTTGGCACGTTCTGCACGAGTTCGATCCGGCCGGTCCGGTGGCTCTCGGCCGCGATGATCGTGGCGGATCTGCTGCTCGCGGCATTGCACGGCGAGCAGTTCATGTCGGTCCTGCACATCTGCCTGACGATGCTGGTTCCGTTCATCGCGATTCATGCGATGAACGGCCGGCCGGTGCTGCGATATCTGGGCGTCGGTGCGGCGATTGCGCTGCTGATCGGCAGTATTTCCGTGTTTTACGCATACAAGGGGCAGGGGCTCGACGCGTCCGAAACGATCGTTTCCCGCTTCCTCGAGCAGGGGCAGGCGTGGTACGTCGTGGATGGCGACGCCCGGACGTTCTCGGCCCCTGCGCTCGGGGGATTGCCGGCTTTCGAACGTTTCATCGCGTCGCTCGGATCGCTGACGGAGCCGACTTTCTTCGGCGACGCGCCGGTCAGCGGATTGCGCGATCTGATGCTGTCGTACGGAACGCCGGACATCCTGCGCGCGTATGTGTTCGACGACGTCACATTCACGATGGGAAACATGGCGGTGCCGGTTTACTGGTTCGGCTATGCGGGCGGCGCGCTGTTCGTGTCGATCACCGGCGTGGTCTACGGCGCGCTGAGCGCGATGATGATCCGTATCGCGATGCGCGGCGGCGTGGTCACGCTGTGGCTGGCGTCGAAGGTGTTTGCATACGCGACATTCGCCGCGCAGCAGGGCGACTACTGGACGATGTTCGGGGCGCGCACGATCGTGTACCTCGCGATCATGGCGCTCTGGTGGCTCTGCGTGGACGCGAAGCAGGCGGCGCGTGCGGAACCGGCACTGGCAGGATCGTCGTGAACGCATTCGTCACACTTCTGTTTTCGTCGTTTACCGGCGTGGTCTGCGAGAAGCTCATCGGCGCGCTTGCCGCCGTCGCGAGCAACCACCTGTTCGCAAATATCTACGGCGCGCGGCTGTTCGGCGAATTGCAGTTCTCGCTGTCGCTCGCGTACGTGATCGGCAGTATCGCACTGATCTTCGGCGCGCAGGTCATCCAGCCGATCCTCGGCAAACATCCGCGCTTGCGCCACATCGTCGTCTACCGGGCGTTTCGCCTGCGGCTCGCGCTGACGCTTGCGGTGATGCTGGCTTTCATGGTCATCGTGATGGTCGTCATGCATCCGTCGAGCGTGTCCGAGCTGACGCTGATCGCCGCATTCGCGCTGATCGTCGAGCCGATAGCGCTGGGTTCGCTGATGGCCTACGCGGAAGCGAGGCCGTGGGTCATCACGCGCGCGCGCGCCTATGCCAGCTGCGCCCGCGTGCTGTGGCTGTATGTTGCCGCGCACGCGTCGATGGGGGCGATGGTCGCTGCATTCGCGTGGCCGCTGGAGGCCTGTGTCGCGGCGGCCGCGCCGTTCAGCCGCTATCGCTCGCTCGCATTGCAATCGCCGAAGTCCTTTCACGGCGACGCCGTCGTGACGCGCACGCTCGTCGTTCGCGGGCTAAAGGTCTGGCCCGCCATCGTGGCGGGGGTTCTGGTGCTGAGAATGGACCGCCTGTTGCTCGGCATGCTGGTATCCAAAGCCGATCTCGGCATCTATGCAGCGGCCGCCTCGCTGGTGGAACAGTGGAATTCGGTTGGAACGACCCTCGCGCTGGCGCTGGCGCCGAGCATGGTCTTCGCCGCACGCACGGAATCGCAGATGCGCGAGAAGGCGGTGAAGCTCGGTGTGTATCTCGCGCTCGTCGGCTGCGTGGCCTGGATCGGCAGCTTCTTCATCGGCAGGCAGGTATTCCTGATGATCTACGGTCCCGCGTTCGTAAAAGGTGTATCGATCATGATCTACGCGAGCGGATGCTCGATCGCGACGTTCATGGACGCCGGCCTGAGCACCTGGTTGCTTGCAGTGCGCCGCTACCGGCTGATCATGCTCAAGCAGGTGCTGATCGTCGCGAGCCTCGCTGCGGCACCGTTCGTTGCGCCCCGCGCATTCGTCGCATACGCGCCGTCCACCGGCATCGCCGTGTCGCTCGTCGTGTTCTGGGGCGGTTTGTTCGCTCACCGGCTCTACACCAGGGACGCGTCGTGAAGATCTGCCTCTGCGCCAATCGCTTTCCGCCGAACGTGGTCGGCGGCGCCGAAATCGTCGTTCGCGATCTCGCCGTTGCACTGCGCGATCGCGGTCACGACGTGTCGATCCTGACGCTGTCGGATGTACGGACGTCGAAGCGGCGCGTGTTCGACGGACTGCCGGTCAACGCGATGCCGAACCTGAACGTCTACAACCAGTTTGCGCCCGGGCCGCGGCACTGGCTCGGGAAGGCGCTCTTTGCCGCGGTCGATATCTTCAATCCGCTCGTGTTTCTTTGCGCGTGGCGGGAACTGAAGTCGCTGGGCGCCGAAGTCCTGTGCACCAACAACATCAAGGGCATCGGGCCCGCGATATGGCTCGCGGCCCGCGTGCTGCGCATTCCGGTGGTGCATGTGATGCACGATTACTGGCTGATCTGTCCGGCGTCGACGCGGTTCGCGAACGGCCGCGCGTGCGACGGCGCGTGCGGCGCGTGCCGGAGGCTTTCCGCTCCGAAGGCGCGGCTGTCACGCATGGTCGGCCACGCGGTCGCGGTGAGCGACTTCGTGATGGCGCGTCACCGCGAGCAGCGTTTCTTTCCCGGTGCGATGCAGACGGTGATTCGCAACCCCGTCGCACCGATTGGCGCGGGACACGCGACCGAACCTGCGCGCCCGCGCACGCCGTTTCGCGTCGGGTTCATCGGGCGAATCGACGCGACCAAGGGCATCCGCGAGTTTTTCGCGAGCGTGGCGTACGCGTCCAGGATCGCGCCGGCAATTGAAGTGCATGTTGCCGGCCGCGACCCCGACGGCATGCTGCCGGCCCTGATGCGCGAGTACCCGGGCCTGAGCGTCGTCGCGCATGGCTTCGTGAGCGCGCCGGATTTCTACAGGAGCGTCGATCTCGTCGCGGTGACATCGATGTGGGACGAGCCGTTCGGTGTGGTGGCCATCGAGCCGTGGGCATTCTTCAAGCCGACCGTCGCCTTCGCGTCGGGCGGTCTGACCGAAGTATTCGCAGAACTGCCCGAGTTGCTCGTCGCGCGCGGCGATTGCGACGCGCTCGGTGCGTTGATCGGACGGCTCGCGACGGATGAAGCGTGGTATCTGCAGGTTGCGCGCCGCTGCCACGCCCAGCGCGAGGCGTTCGGGCAGGCGCGACAGGTCGGTCAATTCGAGCAGGTTCTGCAAGCGGCGATTGCCGGACGCAACGAGAACGGTCGCGTGACGCGCAAGCGGGAGGCGCAACGCGATGCATGAATTCGCGAGTCGACGGACGCAGTGGGCGGACGAAAGCGAAAACGCGCGGGTGTGCACGCGAGCCGAAGGCGGTACATCGGCAATCCCCGCCGAAGCGGGAGGTATCGTGAAGAACAGAGTATTGATGGTCATGACGCGGGACATCCCGCAGCACGTATCGAACGGGCGCGAGCGGACGCTGCGCTTCATCCGGAATGCGATCGGCGACGAGATGGAAGTCGCAGAGTTCAAGATCCGCTCCGTTTTCGAGGATGGTGGATGGTCCGGAAAGCTCGGCGCGGCCGCGCGCGTCGCGATCGGTGTGCTGCGCGCCGAACCGTGCGCATTGCAGGTCGCGATGTTCTGGCGCGCGCGCAAGCGCGCGGAGCTGCTCCGCGTCGTCGAGGCGTCGGCGCCGGACGTGATCTACTTCGACGGCATTCGCATGGTCGACTACGCGACGCTGGTCGGACGTCGTTTTCCGCACTGCCGGATCGTCGTCGACTTCGACGATCTGATGTCGCGCCGGGCAGGCATTCTGCGCGCGCACGATTTCCCGTTGTCGGCCGGCTACCTCGCCAGGTCGATCCCGCGCCCGTTCGTCAGGCTGGCGAACGCATCCATCGTTCGAAAAGCCTTTCTTCGCTACGAGGAGTTCGCGCTGAGGCGGCAGGAACGGGCCGCGATCCGCGCGTCGAATGCGGTCACGCTCGTGTCGACGGAAGACGCAGGCGCACTGCGCGCGCGGCTGACCGACGACGAGGCTGCGAAGGCGCACGTGATCGCGCCGCCGCTGAGCTCGCGCACACCGGTGCGTTTTCCCGCGACGCCGCTGCGCTTCGTCTTTATCGGCTCGGACGCGCAGTTGCAGAACCGCCTCGCCATCGAATACCTGGTCCGGCTCTGGGCCCGTGTCGCGCCGGCGAGTCCGCTGGTGATTTTCGGTCGCATGGTCGGTCGCTACGATCCGGTGCCGAACGTCGTGTTCGCGGGATTCGCGCAAAGCCAGGCGGACGTCTATACCGGATGCTCGATCGCACTGTGTCCGGCATTTCTTCGTGGCGGCATCAAATCGAAAGTGCTGGAGGCGATTTCGTACGGCTGCGTCCCGGTGGGCAACGACGCGGCGTACGAGGGGCTCGGATTCCACGACGACGCGCTCGCGATGACGGAGCCGCGGCTGGAGCGGTTCGTTACCGCGCCCGACGAGGATCTGCCCAACGTGGTCGCAGCGGCAACGCGCTTCGCGGAGTACTGCGACCAGCACTTCAGTATGTCGCGATTCGGACAGCGGTGGCGCGAAGTGATCGCACCGATGCCGGACGGTTCGCGGTAACGCATATCGTGCGGTAGTAGCACTGCAAGGTCCGGACCGGCGGCGCGAGGGCGCCGAGGTTGCGGACGTCGTCGAAGTCAGCGGGACGTGACGGCGGTAAAAGGAGCCCGCCTTTGTCCACAAAGCGATTTGCGCTCGACCGTCAGCGGGACTTCGCCGCGAGACGAACGCGTGCAATCTCCAATTCGATACGGATATCAAATACAAGAATGAGACCAATCCTGTTTGGTGAGTGTTTTGGATGGCTGCATCCGGGGAGTGGAACGCGAGGCGTCGTTCTGTGCAGCGCGTACGGCCACGAAGCGGTGTGGAGCCACGGCGGCATGCGTGAACTGGCAGACCGATTGTCGGCCCGCGGCATCCCGGTGTTGCGTTTCGACTATCGCGGCACCGGGGATTCCGCGGGCGGCGACGGTGCAAGCGACCAGTTCGACACGGCTGTCGTCGACGTCGTTGCGGCAATCGGGCGGCTCAGGGAAGAAACGGGTGTGACCCATGTCACATTGTGCGGCTTGCGGCTTGGCGCGGCGTTCATGCTGATTGCGGCCGGGCAGGTCGATGTCGACGAACTCGTGATGCTCGCGCCGGTGGTGAACGGTCGCAGCTATTTGCGAGAGTTGTCGATCGTTCGCACTATCTGGCTCGAGCAATTGCCGGCGCCGTTGCGGGCGGTGCAGCAGCGCGACGCGTTGCTCAACGTACTCGGGCAGGTTTATAGCGCGACGTTCCGCGATCGGCTGAAGCGTTTCGACGCGGCTGCGGTGCTGAAGGCGAGCACGCGTGCGCCGGCCGCGCGCACGCTGGTGTTCGACGTGCATCCGGGCGACAGCGAGCCGATGTGCGCATGCATCCGTGCGTTGGGGGGACGGGCCGAATCGCGGACCTTCGACGGCTATGGGGCCTTCATGCAGGAGTCGGTGTTCTCGAAGCTTCCCGAACGCGTGTTCGCCGCGGTGGTGGACTGGATCTCGGCTCCGATTGGCGCGCAGCCGGCGGCCGGCGTCGCGGCGCACACCGCGGCCGATTGGCCCGACCTCGGCCCCGGCGGGGTGCTGCGCATGGCGGACGTTCATGAGCGGCCGGTGCGATTCGGCGCCGACGGTTTGTTCGGTATCCTCTGCGTGCCGGCGAGTTCGCCCGATCCGGACTCGGCGGTGCTGATCACGAACACGTCCGCCAGCCCGCATGTCGGCGACAGCCGGCTGTCGGTGCGCATCGCCCGCGAGATCGCCCGTCGAGGCATCGCATCGCTGCGCTTTGACGCGCGCGGCATCGGCGACGGCGCGGTGTCGCGCGCGATGGCGGCGCGGATGGCACTGCAACCGGTCTATTCGAAGACGACCGTGGAGGACGCTGCGGCCGCCGCAGACTGGCTGAAGGCATGCGGATACCGGAACGTGGTGTCGTTCGGGATCTGTTCGGGGGCGTACAGTGCGTTGCGAGCCGGGCTGCTGGGACGCTCGCTGTCGGGCGTCGTGTCGGTCAACCTGCAGAGTTTTTACATTCCGGAAGGCGTGTCGGTGGAATCGCTGCACCAATATCAATCCAATTCGCTCGCCGGATATCGCTCGTCGTTTTTCGATCTGTCGAAATGGGTGCAGGTGCTGCGCGGCGAACGGAGAATATGGCCGTTCGTTCGCCTGATGCTGAGGCGGACGTGGACGCTGCTGTCGAACCGCGTCGCGGCTGCGCGGCGCCGGGGCGCTCGCCCGCCGGCCGCCGATGCGGTCCCGACCGATCCGCACGAGGTGATGCGTGCGCTGCAGCGAAATGGTGTGAGCACGTTGTTCGTATGCGGCGCGTACGACAGCAGCCTCGACTTGATGACGATGCATTTCGGTCGACGCGGCAAGCGACTGGAGCGATTCCGGTCTGCCCGAGCGGCGGTGCTCGACGAAGTCGATCACAGCGTGTTTGGCGGGCAGGCGGTCGACAAGGTCGTCGAGCTGTGCGTGGAGTTCACACAGCAACTCGGCGCCGCGCATGCGCCGGTCGGCAAACCGGCCGGCCGCGAACTGCGCGGCCGCTACCGCCGGCCGCAGGTGCCGACCTGACGGCACTGCTGCTGGCAGGCCACCTGGACCTTCACGATCGGGAAACCCATGCAGATATTTAAGCGCATCCTGTTGACGGCATTCGGCGCGCTCGCCTTGTCGGCCGGCAGCGGCCATGGCGAAGAGCACGTGCCGGAATTGGCGCCGGCAAACACGTCGGCCAGCCGCGCTTTCGCCGGATCGCCCAATGGCATCCCCGGCGGCATGACGTCCGTTTCGAAAGTCGACGTACATACGCTGCTGTATCCCGGCAGCACGACCCGTGTATTGGCCCACTATCTGCCTTGGTGGGGGCCAGATCCTCGCGGGGTCGCCGTCGGCTATCGATCCGACGATCCGAGCCAGGCGCTGCGGACCTTCGAGGACATGCATTCGCGCGGTGTCGATGGTGTAGTCGTCGACTGGTATGGAAAGGGACATTTCGTCGATACGGCGTGGAAAGCGTCTATGCCGGCACTGGCAAGGTTTCCGCGGATGACGTTTTCGATCATGATCGACAGCGGCACATTCAAGTTCAACGCATGTCGCGGCTGCGATCTGACCGATACCATCCTCTACCACCTCGATTACGCAGCGCGCGAATATTTCACGTCGAAGCAATACTTGCGCTACGACGGTCATCCCGTCGTGTTCGAGTTCGCGATCGAAGCGGCTGGAAAGGCGGACTGGGCGAGAATCCGTGCCGCCCACCCGGAGATCTACTGGATCCATACGCACGCGTCGGGATTCGACGTTCCGTACAGCAATGGCGGATTCGTCTGGGTGCAACCGTCGTCGAGAATGCTCGCGCACGTGGGCAGCTTGCGCGACCGCGCGCATCGGGCGCGCTTCTACGAATTCGCAATGAAAAAGGGATCGGGGCCGATCACGGTCGGCGGGGCATGGAGCGGTTTCGACGATTCGCGCGCGCCATGGGCCGCCGCCGAGCCGAGCTACCTCGAGCAAGCGTGCGGCCAGACCTGGCTCGACACGTTCAGGAGCATCAACGACCGCTACGATGCGCGGCATCAGCTTCCGTTCGTGCAATTGATCACGTGGAACGACTACGAGGAGGGAACCGCGCTCGAGCCCGGCATCGCGAGCTGCGCGGCGGTAAGCGCGGCGCAAACGGGGCGCACGCTGAGCGTACGGCTCACGCATCCGGAAACGGTCGACCACCTCGAGCTCTACCGGCAACTCGGCGCGTCGTCGTTCAGGCGGGTCGGACGCTATCCGGCGGACACGACGAGCATGCCGCTGCCTGATGCCGAAGCCGCCGTCTATTTCATCGAGGCAGTCGGCAAGCCGTTTATCCAGAACGTCGTGTCGCCTGCGATCGTGGTCCGGTAGCCGGCGGCGATGCGAAGCGGCGGCGCGCCGTGCGCGAGCGCATGCCGTTGCCGGCTCACGCGCGCGCTGCCGGCAGCTTACTGCACGTCGTCTGCCGTCGAGTGCGCGAGCGGCGCAGGGGCCGGCTCGGCCGCCGGCGTTCGCGGCGCGCTCATCGTCGTGCGCCCGTACTGATCGTCGAACCGCACGATGTCGTCCTCGCCGAGATAATCGCCCGACTGCACCTCGATGATTTCGAGCGGAATCCGCCCGGGATTCTCGAGACGATGCACTTCGCCGACTGCAATGTACGTCGATTCGTTTTCACTGAGCAAAAAGCTCTCGTCACCGCGCGTGACTTTCGCGGTGCCGCGCACGACGATCCAGTGCTCGGCGCGGTGGTAATGCATCTGCAACGACAGTTGTTTGCCCGGTTCGACGACGATCCGCTTCACCTGGAACCGTTCGCCCAGATCGATCGAATCGTAGTGCCCCCAAGGCCGCCGAACCTTGCGGTGTTCGCTCGCCTGCGGCCGCCGCTCGGTCTTCAGGCGCGCGACGATGTCCTTCACGCGCTGCACGTCGTGCTTGTTCGCGACGAGCACTGCATCGGGCGTCTCGATCACGACGACGTCCTTCATCCCGACGCACGCGATCAGCCGGCCTTCGGAACGCACGAGACTGTCCTGCGTTTCGTCGAACACGACGGGGCCGCGCGCGACGTTGCCCCGGTCGTCCTTCGGCATGATTTCCCAGATCGCATCCCAGGTGCCGACATCCGACCAGCCGGCCGAAAGCGGCACGACGATTCCTTCTATGCCGAGTTCGGGACTCTCCGACAGCCGCTCCATCACCGCGTAGTCGATCGAGTCGGACGGGCATGCGTCGAACGCCGCCGCATCGATCCGGAAAAACGGATCCTCGGCAATGCCTGCGCGCCACGCCGCTTCGCAGGCCGCATGGATGTCCGGCGCGAGTGCACGAATCGCTTTCAGCCAGATCGACGCGCGCGTCACGAAAATGCCGCTGTTCCACCAGTAATCGCCCGATTGCAGGTAGCGGTCGGCGAGGGCGGCGGTCGGCTTCTCGACGAAGCGGCCGATCGAGTAGCCGCCTTGTCCGCCGAGGCGGCCGGTGCGCGGTTCGCCGACCTGGATGTAGCCGTAGCCGGTTTCCGCCCGGCGCGGCAGCACGCCGAGCGTGACGATCGCGCCTTCCTGCGCATAGCGCGCCGCGCGCCCCACCGCGTCCTGGAATGCCGCCACGTCGCCGATCACGTGATCGGCCGGCATCACGGCGAGCACGGGATCGTTCGCGAGCGCGCTGGCGTCGAGCGCCGCGAGCGTCAGCGCAGGCGCCGTATTGCGCGCGGCGGGCTCGAGCAGGATGCGGGCCGGCGCCCCGCGTCCGAGCACCTGCGCTGCGCTCATGATCCGATGCTGTTCGCCGCATACGAGCAGCAGCGTGTCGCCGAGCGACGCGTTCGCGATGCCGTTCAGGCGCCGTGCGGTCGCCGACAGCGGCGACTCGTTCGAGGTCAGCTCGATCAACTGCTTCGGATACTGCTCGCGCGACAGCGGCCACAGCCGCGTGCCGGACCCGCCGGCGAGAATGACGGGCAGGATGCAGGGAAGGTCGGGTTCGGGCACCGGACGAAGAATGGTGTTCATCGATTGGCTCCGGTATCGGCGGACAGCCGGTTGTGTGCACGGCCGTCGACGCGCGGATCCTCGCTGGCCGACTGCGATGTCGAGACGGCTCGCGACAGCAGCTGACGCAGTGCACCGGCCGCGCGCTCCGCCGGCCGCACGAGGCCGACGAACGGCGAACCCTGTTCGAGAAACGGACCGTAGGCCTTGCGAAACCCGAAGCGTTTGTAGAACGCCTGGCGCTGCGCGGGAACGTGCGTGCGCACCGCAACGTCGGGCCACGCGGCGCGAGCGGCCGTGAGTGCGCGCTGGATCAGTTGCTCTAGCGTCGCGTCGTCGCGGCACGCCTCGCTCGTCAGCACCTTGTCGATGACGACGTCCGGATCGACGTCGTCGCCGGGCAGCACGCGCGCATACGCGACGACTTCCGCGGTATCGCCGCGATGCATACGCGCGTACACGTGCAACGCGTGCGCGTCCTTGCCGTCGATGTCCAGATGCGTGTGCGCGTCCTCGACCACAAGCACCGCATTGCGCGCGCGCAGGATTGCATACAGATCGACGGCGCTCAGATGATCGAATTCACAACAATGCCATTCCATGATGCGGTCCTCGTGTGAAGCCTTCAGCTCGCCGCGTCGCACGAACGCATGCGTGGCGCGCGATGCGGCAACGCCCATCATGCGGATGCCGCGCCGGCCGGTCTGTTCGAAAGCGTACTCACGATCCGGTTTTGCGCGGCGGGTTCCCCTGCGCACTGCGCCGGCCAATGCCGCGGGCCACGCAATGTGCGGCAGCACACAGTGGCCGCGCAGCGGCTTGTCGATAATTGAGCGACGGCGTTGCCGGATCCTTTCAGCAAGCCTGCGGTCTTGCCGGAAAACCGCGCGTCAAGCGTCGGGATGGCGGGCCGCCGAACTGGGCGCGCGTCGTGCACGTCGGCCGTGCTGCGTTGCCGCAGCATGTGCGGCGGCCCCTGCCGACCGCTGCCGATTCCCGGCGGTTGACCGGCCGCCCGGCGCGCCGCCATGCTCCCGGGGCGGCGGCGGCGCGTCCGTCAGCGTCGTTACGGCGTTGTAACGAATACAATCGCGCCGCGCGCGCCCGACGTGTCATGCTGGCGTCGTGTCGGACATGCGATTACCGACCGTCGAAACAGCCTGTCCGGATTTTTTCCGCGATTTCGGCGAGAATCGCGGGCAATGCGTGCCCGAATGTTGCAGAAAAGTAGTATTTGCCACTGATTGACGGGAATGGTCGTGGATAATCAAATCTGAGTCGTCAAACATGCGACGCGTCGGGTTACTTTCGCGTAACGGGCTGAATAGATGTTTTCTTTTGGTAACAACGGCATTCCAACCACGGTGTAGATTCAGGAGTGGATCAAACGAGGGCGCCATTTCGGAGACGGGCTGGCGGCCATCCGGTTCAGCATCGAGCGCGACTGTCGTGTACGACGCGACGCAAATGCGGACGGAGTTTCCGTTTGCCGACGTGCCCCGTCCGACGGCGCGTCGCATCAAAGCCGGAATGCCGTGGCCCGGGGCCGCGCATTCCCTTCGAGTTCGATGACAACGAGGCCGGATGACATCCGGCTCGATCTCCGGGGGCACTCGCCGTGTGTATTTTCGATCTTGGCCAAAGCTGTGGAAACGCAGCGCTGACCGGCGGCCACGAGCCGCCATCCGCGTGCGCGCGAACGGTCCGCGGAGTGCAAAAAGTGATGGTTCGTTATGAATATGCCAATAACGCGCGATAAGAGCGCCGACGGGGGGAAGGCGAACGGGCAGCGTCCGCTGATTTACTGGACGCAGTCGCCGTCCGTCATGCTCCGCAAGGAACTCGCGCGGCGCGACTGGAAAGTGACGACCGTCGCGCACGCGAGCGAACTGCGCGACACGTCCGGCGAAATCACCTGCGGCATCCTCGACCTGAGCGGCGGCCATGCCGACGCGATCGGCAGCATCGCATCGACGTGCGCATCGATGCGCGACGTCGTGTGGGTCGCGCTCGTCGAAGCCGGCCAGACCGCGTCGCCGAACGTGCGCGCGTTGTTGCGCGATTATTGCTTCGACTACATCACGTTGCCAGCGTCGCATCAAAGGATCGCCGATACGGTCGGCCATGCGTACGGGATGGAATGCCTGTTCGCGCGCGATCGCGAGCGGCTCGAATCGCAGGAGAACGGCATCGTCGGCACCTGCAGCGCGATGCTGCGCCTGTTCGATACGGTGCGGCGCTTTGCGCGCACCGACGCCCCGGTGTTCGTGTTCGGCGAGACGGGAACCGGCAAGGAGCTCACGGCCGTCGCAATTCACCGTCACTCCGAGCGGCGCAACGGCCCGTTCGTCGCGGTCAACTGCGGCGCGATTCCGCCGCACCTGCTGCAATCCGAACTGTTCGGCTACGAGCGCGGTGCGTTCACCGGCGCGAACGCGCGCAAGATCGGCTACGTCGAGGCCGCGAACGGCGGGACGCTGCTGCTCGATGAAATCGGCGATCTGCCGCACGAGAGCCAGGCGAGCCTGCTGCGCTTCCTGCAGGAACGCGCGATTCATCGCCTCGGCGGCAGCGACCCTGTGCCGGTCGACGTGCGGATCGTGTCGGCGACGCACGTCGATCTGCGCGAAGCAATGGAAGAAGGGCGGTTTCGTGCGGACCTGTTCCATCGCCTTTGCGTGATGCGCATCGATCAGCCGCCGCTGCGCGCGCGCGGCAAGGACATCGAGCTGCTTGCGCACCACATGCTCGAGCGTTTTCGTGGTGACGCGCGCCATCGCGTGCGCGGCTTCTCGACCGATGCGATCACGGCGCTCTACAAGCACGACTGGCCCGGCAACGTTCGCGAACTGATCAACCGCGTGCGCCGCGCCGTCGTGATGACGGAAGGAAGGCTGATCACCGCTCAGGACCTCGAGCTCGAATACTGTCTCGATGCGGCGTCGCCGTCCGTCGCGGACATCCGCAAGTCGATCGAGCGCGAAGCGATCGAAACGGCGTTGCTGCGCACGCGCGGGCGCGTCGCCGCTTCCGCGCGCGAGCTTGGCGTGTCGCGTGCGACGCTTTATCGGTGGATGGAGGCGTATGGCATCGAGCGGCCGCGCGGCACGGGCTCGTCGGACTGACGCGCGCAGTGCGGCGACGCAAGCGCGTAACCTCTTAACTCGCAACCGCGCGCGGCTGCGCGTCGTTCCGAATCGCGCCGGCAGCGTCAGCCGGCCGGCGTCGCGCGCACGCTACGTGCAGCGTTGACCGCACGGATCTCGACGCTCGGCGGCACATCGTCGGCCCGCGCTTCACCGGGGGCGGCGAGCGGTATCAGCGCGACCCGCGCCGGCGTGCCGGGCGCGAGATCGAACCACTCGTCGCGCGGCACGTAACCCGGAGCATCGATCTGCACGTGGCGCGCGACGTGGCGCGTGTCGATGTCGACGTGCCACGTACCGCCGCTGCGCGACACGCATGCTTCGATGCCGGGTTCACGGCGCGCGAACACGGCCGGATGCGTGCGGGACGGAAAGTAGAACGCCTGCGACAGCAGCGTGCCGTCGTCGCCGCGCAGCGTCGCGACGACGGTATCGTGCTCGCAAGGTCCGAAGCGATACGCATAGGTCCAGTCGAAGAAGCGGCCGAGCAATTCGGCCGAGCCGAGCCGAATCGTATCGTGCGCGGCGATCCGGACCGGCCCGGCGGCCCGTGCAACCGGCGTGCGGCCGTCGCGCAGCGCGACGAGCTCGACGGCGGCCGCCAGCGGCGCCGCGCGTTCGTTGATCACGTGCACGTCGACCCCGTTCAGCCCTTCGTCGACGAGCAGCACCTGCACCGGCTGAAGCACCTGGCGCAGTGCATACCACGCGGACTTCGGGCGATGCGCCGCATCGATCACCCCCCATCCGGCGCCCGGCATCACGTCCTGGAACTGCCAGACGAGCGCGCCTGCGCAGCGCGAACCCGTGCGACGCCATTCGGAGAACGTGTCGCGCATCAGGTCGGCGATCACCGCGCGCGACAGCTCGAAGTAGCGCGACGCATCCTCGCGCCGCAGCCGGTCCGGTGCCACGTCGTACAGCGTGTGCAGATAGTGGTCGCGAACATCGTCGAAATCCCACGAAGTACCAGGGTCGCGCGGCACGGCCGCTTTCCAGCGCGGCTCGTGAACGCCCGGCCAGCCGAGGCTGGCGAGCATCGCATCGCATGGCACGTTCGAGAACGCGAGGCATTCGCTCGCGAAGCGCACGTCGGCGCGACGCGCGTCGTCGAGCGGGCGCAAGTACGCGCCGACACCGTAGTAGTGCGACACCCGCTCGCGCGGCACGAACGGCAGCACGCCGCCGTCGGGCGAATCGGGAACGTAGACCGTATCGGGCCGTCGCGCTGCCGCATGGCTCGCGAGGCGTTCGGCGGTCAACTCGAGAAAGCGCTGCCTCGGTCCGAGCCCCGACATCGCGGCCTGCTGCGCGATCTCGCTGCCGCCGCACAATACCGCAAGCGACGGCGACGCACGGTGGCGCGTGAGGAACTGGGAGGCTTCGCGATCGACGGCGTCCGCCAGTGCACGATCGTCGAGCCCGTAGTCGAAGTTCGCGAACATGAAGTCTTGCCAGACCATCAGCCCGAGCCGGTCGCACCACGCGTGGAATGCATCGGCCTCGTAAGTCATCGTGCCGCCGACGCGGATCATGTTGAAGCCGGCGTCGCGCGCGTACCCGAGCAGGCGGCCATAGGTTGCGTCGTCTGCGTGCAGCGTGAGCGGTGCGGCGCTGCTCCAGCACGCGCCGCGCGCGAACACCGGCACGCCGTTTACGCGCAACCCGAAGCCCTTGCCGTCGTCGCCCGCATGCGGTTCGATCGTGCGAAAGCCGGTTGCGCCGAGCGGTCGGCGCTCCGCCCCGATGTGCAGCGCGATGTCGTAGAGCACCGGTTCGCCGTGCGTATGCGGCCACCAGCGGCGCACGTTCGGCACCGCGACGGACGCATGCAGCCGGTCGGCGCCGGTGCGCTCGAGCGTCGCTTGGTGTTCGCCGCACGACAGCCGGGCCGTAAACGCGTCCGGCAGCGGCGCCGCGAAGGCGAGTTCCGCATCGAGCCAGCCGGTGTCGCCGTCGACGCGCGCGTGCAGATCGCAATGAATCAGCACGGGGCCGTCGGCCGGGTCGAGAACGTCGACGGGCCGCCACGGACCGGTCGGCACGCAACGGGGAAACCAGCCCGGCATGTGCCCGAGCAGCGACGTGCGCACGGCGCGCAGCGTCGCCGGTTCGGCCAGACGCGTGCGCCAGCGTGCACGGCGAGGCGCGCGCGCATCGCGCAGGTGCGGCGCGAGCGCGCGGAAACAGATGTACAGCCGATGCACGCCGTCGAGCGTTACGGGGACGTCGTGCGCGACGAACATGCTGTCCGAGCGCAAGATCGGCGTGTCGTCGAGCCACGCTTCGGCCAGCGTCGCGAGACCGTGAAAACGCAGCACGCGCGGCCCGTGTCCGCGCAGGTCGACGCGATACCAGTGGTCGCGCTCGGCGAGCGACGCCGCGTCGTCGCTGCGGCCGGCCAGCGCAAGCGCCTGCGCGACCGTGCCGGGCACCGGAGCTGCGATCCAGCCGGCGCCGGCGGGAAGCGCGCGCGGTTCACGCACGGCGCCCGCCGCCGTCGCCAGCATCGACCACGTGCGTGCGGCGCGCGTGCGCGTCACCGCGCCAGCGGCACGGGGGCCGCGTCGACACGAACGGGTGCCGCAACTCGCAGCGGCGGAGCGATCTGCCGCGCGCAGTCGATCAGGTCGCCGTATGCGGTCTCGATCGCATCGAGCGTCCCGTCGCCGCGCTCTTCCTTGCCGCGCGCGCACGCACGTGCGAGCCGGAATTCGAGCACCATCGCTTCGGCCGCGATCCGATCGCACGCCGCGCGGATCTCGGCGAACGGCCCGACGCAACCGCTCGCCTGCAGCCAACGCGCGTAGTGGCCGAACAGCTCGAAGTTCGCGCCGAGCTGCCGCACCGAATTGAACGAGTACGCATGAAAGCGCTCGAGCGGGGAATCGGCGAGCGCTTGCGCATCGATCTGCAACTGGCGCCGGAATGCTGCGACCGGGTTGACGATCGGCACACGGCGCAAATGCCGCTGCAGCGATGCGAGCGACACTTCGCACAGCGCGCGCTCGTCGAGCGGCGGGAATCGCCGCTTCGCGCATTCGACGTAGGGCGGCAGCGGCATCGGCGAACTGTTGCCGACGAGCCCGTTGTAGTCGAAATCGTCGGCAACGTAATAGCCGCTGTTGTGGAAATAGCCGATCTGGCGGTTCGCGCGGTCGATCGAATCGATGCCGATCGTGGTCTTCGTATGCTGCGTGCGGTAGCTGCTGCCGCGCGTGTCGGGCAGGAACCACGCGTCGACCTCGACGATCACCAGGTGACCGCGTGCAACCTGCGTCTCGATGTGCTGGTCAAGCGGCTCGTAGATCGAATGCTCCTGCACGACGATCCCGTAGAGCCGCTCCAGTTCGTCGTGCGGAAACTTGAAGAACGTGAACTGGTCGCCTTCGAAATCGAGCGCGATCGTAAACGGCAGCGCCGCGTACGGATTGAGACCCCACCAGCGAAGCACCTCGAGCCACATGTCGACGTAGCAGTTGGTCTGTTTCCAGACCATCTCCTGACTGTGCAGCGGGTGTGGACGATAGTGGCGTGCGCGATGGCGCACGTCCTCGAACGACGTATCTTCGCCGCCGCGGGATACGAATTTCATCGCGTGCCCCACAGCACGTCGCGCACGTCCGCGGGCCACGCGTCGATATCGAAACCGTGATGACGGAACAGCGCGAGCGTCAGCCGCTCGAGGCCGAAGCCGACGCAGCCGGTGTGCGCGACGTCGCCCGTCGCGGTGCGGATGTCCCACAGCAGCCCGAAGTGATCCATGTGGTAGTTGAAGCTGAGGCATGCCGTCTGCCGGCCGTCGTGCTCGATCGGGATCAGCAGCTCGAACTTGAGGTTCTGTTCCCGCTGGCTGTTCGCGACGATCTTGCCGCCGCGTCCGAAGAACGGATCGTTCGCCAGATCGATCGCATTGGGCAGGCGCAGCGCGTCGATCATCCGCGTGCCGCGCTCGATCCACGTCTGGCGGAATTCGACGATCTGCTCGGGCGTGCCGATACGCACGTATTCGCGCATCCGGAACAGCTGCATGCGCGTCGGGTCGAGCGAGGGCTCGTGGCGAAAGCAGTACGAGAACACGTCGACGATGCGGCCGTCGTCAGGCAGCGCACCCGCGTTCGCGACGA
Source organism: Burkholderia sp. AU19243 (assembly GCF_018148075.1). Classification (NCBI taxonomy): domain Bacteria; kingdom Pseudomonadati; phylum Pseudomonadota; class Betaproteobacteria; order Burkholderiales; family Burkholderiaceae; genus Burkholderia; species Burkholderia sp. AU19243. Next base: position 550,919 of record NZ_JAGSTV010000002.1, on the reverse strand, counting down.
CCGGATAGACGGGGTAGCACGCGGCGGGCGTCATCACGACGTAAGTCGGCTTCTGGCTTTCTGTCCAGTCCTCGCCGCGGTCGAGGCATTGCAGCACGCGCTGGTGCCGCTGTTCGTCGCCGCAGAATGCATGCACGCTGCCCGCAAGCTGCGGAAAGCTCTTCATGTATTCGCTGCGCTCGAATTCCATGCGGCTCATCGCCGGCGGGAAGCGCAGCACTTCGGCTTGCTGGTCGGCGCCGATGCGCGTGACGAATGCGTCGAGCGCTTCGACGACGCGCTCGAACCGCTGGCTGCGGCCGAACAGGCCCTGGATGCCGGTCGATACCAGCAGGCCCGCGTCGATGAGTTCGTCGCGCAGCGGGTTGACGCCCGCACGGTCGAGCGGTGCGTCCGGCGGCGCAGCGGCGGGAGCGGGGGAAGGCACGGAAAGGCGATCGTTCACGAGTGTTTCTCCAGCGTCGCGGGACGCAGTGCGAGCAGCAGGTTGGAGGTGTTGGCGGCGATGCGGTCGTTGCTGATCATCAGCGGCGCCGCGTGCAGGTCGCGCAGGTGGCGACCGATGCTGTATGGCGTGCCGTGCTTGTAGCCCGCCATCCCGCAGATCATCATCGCCTGCTGGACGACCTCGAGCGCAGTCGAAGACACATACGTCTTCAACGTGTTGATCTCGGCGGCCCAGGCCATGCCGGCCGACCACGAACGCGTCGTCGGGCTGGCCTGCAGGCGCAGCACGTTGTCGACACGGGACTGCATCGCCTGCATCAGCGCGAGCGATTCGGCGATGCGTCGCGATGCGGGCGACGGCGCGCCGTCGGTCTGGCGCGCCTGCGCACGGAAGAACTGGTGCGCGCGATGGAACGCGTCGCCGGCCACGCCGATCCATACCGCGGCCCACAGAATGTGCGATACGGGCACCATCGTCTGTTCGGCAATCTGCGCGAACGGCACCGGCAGGCATTGCACGGTCGCACCCTGCGCGTCGAGCACGAAGCCGTTGCTGCACGTGCCGCGCATGCCGAGCGTGTCCCATTCGCCGCGCCGCGTGAGCGTATAGCCGTCGCGCAGCAGCGTGACGAGCACCTGTTCGGACGGCGGCGCGTCGGCGTCGCGTCGCGCGGTCGCGAGGATGCCGTCCGCATAATCGCCGTACGAGATCGTCGGCGCGGATTTGTGCAGCCGGAACTCGCCGCCGTTGGTGTCGAGCGCGCATTGGCTCGCGCGCAGGTTGCCGCCGACGCCGTCCTCTGACGTCGCCGACGCGAGCAGCCACTGATGGCGCACGAGCTGCTGCAGGAACAGCTTGTGCCAGCCCTGGTCGACGGCGTGATCGACGATGCAGGCGACCTGGATCTGGTGCATCGCGAACACCATTGCCGACGACGCACAGGCCTGGCCGAGAATCGAGCATGCCGACGCGATGTCGGCGAGCGATGCGCCGGCGCCGCCGAGATGCGTCGGCACCATCGCGCTCAGCAGGCGGCGCGCGCGCATCGCCTCGATCGCCTCGACGGGGCAGCGCGCGTCGCGATCGACCGCATCCGCGTGCTGGGCCGCGATCTGCGCGACCGCGCGCGCGGCGTCGTCGAGGCGGTGCGTTTCGCCGCCGGCGGCGAATTCCGGAAGTAGCGCGCTCATGCGGAATGCTCGGCGCGTTGCAGGGTGGCGATCGTGTCCGCGAGCGCATCGATGCTGCGGAACAGATTGCGGTTCAGCATCTCGTCGGGAATCTCGATGTTGAACTGCTTCTCGATCGCGAGCATCAACTGGATCGTATCGAGCGAGGAGAGGCCCGCTTCGTAAAGGTCGTCCCCGTCACCGATCGAATCGATCGCGGCTTCGAGGTGGGCGACGTGCTTGAGGATGGTTCTGATGTCGTTTTTCACGTGCGGCTCCGGCGTGCATGGTGTCGTCCGCGCGGGCGGACGCGCGCATCGCGCTGACATTCCCCCCGGCAGTCCGGCATCAGTAGACCATTCGCGCGCACGGCGATCTGTTCGCCACCCTACAATCCGCTGACTCGGCGCGCCCGCGCGCGCCGAAAAGCCGCAGGGCTCACGCGCGTGCGGCGGCCGCCACGCCCGAATCGGCCGACAGGATGCGCTTCATCTCGTCGCGCACGATCGCACGGCAGCCGCACGACAGCTTCTCGAGGCCGCCGAGATCGGCAAGCACGATCGAGCTGCGGTACTGGCGGATCAGTCCGAGCTTCTGGATTTCGCCGGCGGCGTCGGTGACCGTTTCGCGGCGCACGCCGAGCATCTGCGCGAGCATGCTGTGCGTGACCTGGATCTCGATGCTGCGCGAGCGGTCGTACGCGAGCAGGAACCATCTGCATAACTGATGTTTGAGCACGTGATGACGGCTGCAGAACGTGATCTGCGAAACCTGCGCCATCAGCAGCCGCACACAGACGAACACGAGATGCCGAATCACCGGCGACGCGTCGAACGCGGCGGCGAACACGCGCCGGTCGAGCCGATAGACGAAGCCGTCGCGGCACGCGACGGCGCGGCACGGCATCCGGCCGCTGCCGCCGATCACGTCGTCGCACACGATGCTTTCGCTGCCGATCTCGGCCACTTCGAGCGTCATGCCGCCCGACGACACGTACTGCAGCGAAATCGCGGTCGTTACGGGAAGGTACACCGCGGCGAGCATTTCGCCGGGTTCGCACAGCACTTGCCCCGACTTCAGGTGAACCAGTTGCAGGTTGGCAATCAGCGTCGCGCGCTCGTCGCGATCGAGGGCAGCGAGAAACCGGTTGGCGTCGAAGCTCGGGGAAAGATCGATCATGCCGCCAGTGTGGGCGGCAGCGTCATTGGCCTGGTAGGTCACGGCACATCCTCGCAGAGGGCGATCGCACGGCATGCGCGGCATCCTGGCGGCATTTAGCACGCACGTGCGGATTTTGGATTGGTCGGAATTGGAATGCCGACCGCGCGAAAAGGCTAGCACGCAATTTAATTCAATAAGCCCGGTACTTTGTCACTTCACAAAGTTTGACGATCTCGGGTAAATGAAGAATGTCATGTGAATTTGAAGTTTTCGTTTCCATGTATTAATCGACCTGAAATGGATTGGCAGATAAGCGGAGAATTCGGCGCCGTTCTGGAATGAATCGGGCGGCGCGATGAATCCTACAAGAAAAAAATATAGATGGCATTGAACAGTGTTTGACAATCGTGAGGGTGGCTCTTATTTCCTTAATAAAATCATGCTCTTGTATGTCATGTGTGCGTTTGGCCACAAATTCGATAATGAGTGGGGCGATTCAAATTTGAGACAGTTTCAAACGAGCATTTGACGCGCTGGCGGCAGCGGCAGACGCGGTGAGACATCACGGAAACGATTGAAAAGGTCGCGTAAGTATTTGAACGAACAGCGCCGTGCCGCGCTGCTGGCGCCGCTGCGCGCCGCGTCGCCATTGATCAGTCGAATCGCGCGACGTGTCCGCTGCGGCGCCGGGTGTCCGGAAATGAGACATTTTTTGTGGTTCCGAGACGGTTATTCGGCCGTTCTAAAACGACTGTCATTCATATATTAAGGACGAGCCGGTATTGGCACGTAAATCGCTTATTCGGGCGGGCGTGTCGAAGCGGGACTGTCGAATCGATCCGTCGGGGAGAAGCCGGCGGCCGGTTCGATCCGGGGTTGTGGGCCGCAACCCGGGCCGCAGTACGTACGCGCATTGCGATAACGAATTCCGTCGACGCGGCTGCATGCGGCGCGGAACAAAAAAGGGAAACAGCCATGCTTCATCTTCACTCGAGCTTCTCGGCGAACGCCATTCTCAATGCCCTCCCGGAGGACAGCATCCGGGCCATCGCACCGCACCTCGAGCTGGTCAGGATCAAGGCCGGCATGCTCGACCGGGTCGGCGAACCGATGCGCCACCTGCATTTCCCGACGACTGCGATGATGTCGGTGCAGCACCTGATGGAGGACGGCGCGATGGTGGAGGTTGCGGTCGTCGGCCGCGAGGGAGTCGTGGGGCTGGCAACGCTCGTCGGCGGCATCGCCGTGTCGAGCCGCGTCGAAGTGCGCATCGGCGGGATGGCTTATCGTGTGCCGACCTGCGTGATGCGCTCTGAATTCGAGCGTTCGCCGGCGACCTACCGGCTGCTGCTGAACTACTGCCAGGCGACGATGGCGCAGATTTCGCGCAGCGCGCTGTGCAACCGGCATCATTCGGTCAGCGAACAGTTGAGCCGCTGGCTGCTGCTCGCGCATGACCGGATCGACGGCGACGAACTGGCGGTCACGCAACAGACGATCGCGAACATGCTCGGCGTGCGTCGCGAAGGCGTGACGGAAGCGGCCGGCAACCTGCAGGAAGCCGGGCTGATCCGTCAGCGGCGCGGGCGCATCACCGTGATCGATCGCGATGGTCTCGAGCGTCAGGCATGCGAATGTTACGAGCTGATCCGCGCAGACTATCGGCGGCTGCTGGGTGCGCGAGCCGGCGCGAGGTCGATGCCGGTGCGGGCACGGCTGCCGGAGATGCATGGCGGTTTCCCGGCACACGGTGCGTGACGATGCATTCGATGTCGGGTGGAACGATTGCGACGCGGCACGCAGCGATCGCCGCGGCGGACGTCGCGCTCATGCTGGCGGGCGTGCTTGCGGCGCAGGCCGCGATGCGCATTGCGTGGCACGACCTGTCGGACGCGCAGCGCGGCGCGATTGCATTGTTGTGCGTGCTGACCGTCGCGCTGCTGCCGGACGCCGCGCGTGCGCCGCACGTTGGGGCGTCGATGCCCCGCGGCAGTTCGATGCTCACGCGCACGGTGGTGGCCGTGTTGTGCGCGAGCGCGCTGACGATGGCGGGCGCAAGCTGGATCCTCAATCGCAGCGGCACGGTCACGACCCGCTGGATCGCGCGCACGATACTGTCCGGCGACGCGGCGCTGCTGGTCGGCAGGCTCGCGATGTGCACGCTCGTGTTGCAGCGCGGCCATCCGCGCGCGCGCCAGCGACGGGTCGCGATTGTCGGCGCAACCGCATATGGACGCGTCGCGATCGAGCGGATGCAGCTGGAGCCCGACGGGCCGTTCGCAGCCGCGTGCGTGTTCGACGACGATGGTTCGGCCGTGGCGGCGGACGGAATCGGCGGCGTGCCGGTGATCGGTGACTGGGCCGCGCTGAAGCGCATGATTCGCAGCGGCGAGATAGACGAAGCGTGGCTTACGCTGCCGATGTCGCACGAGTCGCGCATCGGGCGCATCGTGCGCGAACTGCGCGACGAGTTCGTGGAGTTGCGGCTGTTGCCCGACGTGCGGCAAATGGCGGTCGTCGAACGCTCCGCGACCGACGTGCTCGGCATGCCCGCGATCAACCTTGCGACCACGCCGCGCTCGGCGCCGGAGTTGTGGGCGAAATTCGCGTTCGACCGGCTGTTCGCGGTCGCCGTGCTGATCCCGCTGCTGCCGTTGCTCGCGGTGCTGGCGGTCGCGGTGAAGCTGTCGTCGCCGGGGCCGGTACTGTTCAGGCAGCGCCGCAAGGGCGCCGACGGCCGCGAGTTCCACATCCTCAAGTTCAGGACGATGCGCGCGCATCGTTCACCGCCCGGTGTCGTGCGCCAGGCGTCGCGCAACGATGCGCGCATCACGCGCGTCGGCGCGTTCCTGCGGCGTACGTCGCTCGACGAACTCCCGCAGTTCTTCAACGTGCTGTTCGGCCAGATGTCGGTGGTCGGCCCGCGTCCGCACGCGATCGAACACGACGATTTCTACCGGCAACTGGTCGATTGCTACATGTACCGCTATCGCGTGCGGCCGGGGATCACGGGATGGGCGCAGGTGAACGGCTATCGCGGCGAGACGCGCAAGGTCGAGGCGATGGCCGCGCGCGTGAAGTTCGATCTGTTCTACATGCAGAACTGGAGCTTCTGGTTCGACATGAAGATCATCCTGCTGACGATCGTGCGCGGCTTCATCGGGCGCAACGCATTTTGATGTAGAGGATTGCCAATCGTCGCGGATGTGCGATGCGTGATCTACGCCCGCTGCGATCGCACAGTCCCGGCCGCGCTTCAGCCGTCCGCCGGCGGCTGCCCGGCCGCCGGCAACGCGGCGGGCGACGCGGCCGGGCGCTCGTCGGGTGCGGCCTGCGCGCTCGATGGCTGGATGGCGTGCTGGATCGTCGGCACGACCATCGTCGGGAACAGGGCCGCCAGGGCTACCCAGATGACGACGCCGAACAACATCGCTCTCTCCTCGAAAAGAACAAAGCGGGCGAATCCGCCGCGCATGCGCTCAATCTATGACGCAACTTTGTACAGGGGATTGATCGACCTCAACGGCGGCTGCGTCAGACGAATGAGCGGCGCTCCGTATTCGCGTCCGTCCCCGCTTTCGCGCGCGGCACGCGCCGCGTCCGCTCGCTCGCGGCTGCCGATGCCGGTCAACACATGCGGGTTCATTGGGTTTATGCTGCGTCGAATGCGTGCGCCGTTTCGTGCGGGCGCACGTGCATCCGGGCGCGGCAAGCGAGTATGCATGGCCGCCGCGCACCGCCGCGAAAACCGCGCGCCGCATGTCTGATTGCGCGGAACCGGAAAAGGAGAGACGGCGATGGCGCTCGATCAGCAACAACGGCAGACGTTGCAAAGGCTGCTGGCCGACAGCGAGCAGGCGTTGCGGGCGGACATTCGCACGAGCGAGGATCAGCGCTCGCTCGAGTCCTATGCCGAACTCGCCGGCGCGGCGCCGGACGAGGGCGACGAAGCAAACGCCGATCTGTTCGTCGACACCGACCACGCATTGATCGGGATGAAGCTGGCCGAGCTACGCGCGATCGCGCGTGCGCAGCAGCGCATGCGCGACGGCAGCTACGGAGAATGCATCGATTGCGATGCGCCGGTCGGCTACGAGCGGCTGCTCGCGCTGCCGTCCGCCGAACGTTGCACGCATTGCCAGTCGGTGTACGAGCGCCGCTACGCGACGACACCGCGCGCATCGCTCTGATGTCGGCGCCGGGGCCGTGCGGATCGCGCGCCCCGCGCCGCACGCTACCGGCAGCCGGCGCAGGATGACCACCGGGCGAGCGCCGCCGTCGACATGCGGCGACGGCCGGATCGACGCCGTCGCGCCATTGCACGACGCCATCTACGTGGAACGCGAGCCACGCCGATCATGCCGATCCGCAATGACGAGTGCGCGGCCGTATTCGCTGAAGTTTCCGACATGCGCGAAATCCAGGATGCGCATCCGTTCAGGGGTGCGCGCGAATCGCGACGCGTCCGGCACGATTGACGACTACGGGCGCGACATTCCCGCGATGATCGCGAACGCGGGCGATCTCGCGCCAATCCCGTCGATCGGTGCCGACTTCGCGGCGAAGCTGTGCACGCTCGCGGAACCGCAACCGCAACCGCTGCCGGCGAGGACGATGGGCGCAAGCGGCACGAGCACCACGGCCCGGCGCATCTGCCCGAGCGCCGCCTGACGGCGCGCGCACGCCGTCATGCATCGCGTGCCCGTCAGTTCAGCACGTCTTCCGCCGGCACGTAGGGCAGCCCGAGCGCCAGCGCGACGGCCTCGTACGTGATGTGCCCGTCGCAGACGTTCAGGCCGGCGCGCAGATGCGGATCGTCGGCCATCGCCCGCTTCCAGCCTTTGTCGGCGAGTGCGAGCGCATGGCCGAGCGTCGCGTTGTTCAATGCGAACGTCGACGTCCGTGCGACCGCGCCCGGCATGTTCGCGACACAGTAGTGGACGACGCCGTCGACGACGAACGTCGGATCGGCATGCGTCGTCGCATGCGACGTCTCGAAACAGCCGCCCTGATCGATCGCGACGTCGACGACGACGGCGCCCGTGCGCATCGTCGCGATCATGTCGCGCGTGACGAGCCGCGGTGCGGACGCACCCGGCACGAGCACCGCGCCAATCACGACGTCCGCGTCGCGCACGGCTTCTTCGATCGTGTGCGCGTTCGAGCAGACCGTCGCGATCCGGTTCGCGAAGATCAGGTCTAGCTGGCGCAGCCGGCTCACGTTCGTGTCGAGCACGGTGACGCGTGCGCCGAGGCCGACCGCCATCTGGAGTGCGCCGGTGCCCACGACGCCGGCGCCGAGGATCACCACGTGCGCGGCCGGCACGCCGGGTACGCCGGCCATCAGCACGCCGCGGCCGCCGCGCGGGCTCTCGAGGTGGGTCGCGGCGACCTGGATCGACATACGACCCGCGACTTCGCTCATCGGCGCGAGCAACGGCAGGCCGCCGCCGGGCCCCGTCACGGTCTCGTATCCGATGCAGACCGCGCCGGATTTCACCAGCGCGGCCGCCTGCTCGGGATCGGGCGCGAGGTGCAGGTAGGTGTAAAGAATTTGCCCGCGCCGCAGCATCGCGCATTCGGCCGGCTGCGGCTCCTTGACCTTGATGATCATGTCGGCGCGCGCGAAGACGTCGCCGGCGTCGTCGGCCAGCATGGCGCCCGCGGCCGTGTAGTCGTCGTCGAGCAGGCCGATTGCCGTGCCCGCACCACGCTGCACGAGCACGCGATGCCCATGCCGCGTGAGCTCGCGTGCGCCGGCCGGGGTAAGGCCGACGCGATATTCATGGTTCTTGATCTCTTTCGGCACGCCGATCAGCATGAGTCGCCTCCATGGGTATGCGTCGTTGTCGTCATGCGTGCGCGTATCGGCGAACCGCACGGACGGAGCCGTTGCGCATGCATCGTTCGATCGCCGTATCGGAATAAAAAAAAGGGTAGCGGTGGCCGAGGGGAAGTCAAGCAACCAGCCGCTCCCGGGACCGCGCACTGCAGCGCAGCACGCGGTGCCGCGCCGCGCGACGTCGCCCCGCGTGCGGCGCGCGCCATCCTCACGCGCTTCGACTTCCGGATTTTTCAATTATTGCGGTTTTGGATGCAATGAATTGCATTTATACCTTTGGCACTGGAACCGGTTCCATTTATAATTCGCCGCACTCGTAACCGGGCCCGACATTACGGTCGTGCACGTTGCGCTTGCCGTGGGCCGGCGCGGCGCCTAAGTTGAACCAGGGCCACGGCGATGACGGACAGATAGCGGCCGTAGCCGTGTATTTGTCAGACGATCAGACCCGCGAAGAGGTCGAGGCTGCACAGTCGCCGGTACGACGCGCGCAGCTGCATGACGGCGCCGCCGCGTAACGGGCGGCCGGCGCCCGTATCGACGTTGTGCGCAACACCGCAAGAACAGGACGGCCGGCCGCGCGCGGCATGGCTGCCGTGTCGGGCATGCCGCATGCGAATGCGCGTGCCCGGGCCACGCTCCCCAACGATCAACATCCGACCATGTCCACGCCACCCGACAAACCCAATTCGCGTCGACGCTTTCTGCGCACGTCGTTCGCGCTCGTGCCGATCGCATCGGTCGCCGGTTGCGACCTGCGCTCGTCGTCATCGACTGCCGGCACGGCCGCCAATGCCTCGGCGGCATCGGCCGGCGCCGAGCGCGCGCCGTACAAGCCGACATTCTTCGATGCGAAGGAGTGGGCGTTCGTGCAAGCCGCCGTCGACCGGCTGATTCCGGCCGACGCCGAAGGCCCCGGCGCACTCGAATCCGGCGTACCGGAATTCATCGACCGCCAGCTGGAAACGCCGTATGCGCATGGCGCCACGTGGTACATGCAGGGGCCGTTCCAGCAGGGTGTGCCCGAGCTCGGCTACCAGCTGAAGCTCGTGCCGCGCGACATCTACCGGCTCGGCATCGCGGCGGTCAACCGCTATTGCGAAAAGACCCATGGCAACGCATTCGCCGATCTCGACGCGCCGACCCGCGACACCGTGCTCGGCGCGCTGGAAAAAGGCGACGCGCAGATCGACGACGTGCCGTCCGCCGTGTTCTTCGGCCAGTTGCTGCAGAACACGCGCGAAGGCTACTTCTGCGACCCGGTGCACGGCGGCAACCGCGACATGGCCGCGTGGAAGATGATCGGTTTTCCGGGAGCGCGCGCCGACTTCATGGACTTCGTCAACCAGAACGGCAAGCCGTATCCGTACGGCCCGGTTTCGATCAACGGGGAGCGCAGCTGATGGCAGCAGAAAAGAAGCCGCATGTCGATGCGGTGATCGTCGGCTTTGGATGGACCGGCGCGATTCTCGCGAAGGAACTGACCGAAGCGGGCCTGAACGTCGTCGCGCTCGAGCGTGGCGAGTATCGCGACACCTATCCGGACGGCGCGTATCCGAACACGATCGACGAGCTGACCTACAACGTTCGCAAGAAGCTGTTCCTCGACCTGTCGAAGACGACCGTGTCGATCCGCCACGGCGTTCAGGACACCGCGCTGCCGTACCGGCAGCTTGCCGCGTTCCTGCCGGGCGAAGGCGTCGGCGGCGCGGGGCTGCACTGGTCGGGCGTGCATTTCCGGATCACGCCGGAAGAGCTGCGCCTGCGCAGCCACTACGAAGAACGCTACGGCAAGAAGTTCATCCCCGAAGGGATGACGATCCAGGACACGGGCGTCAGCTACGACGAGCTGGAGCCGCATTTCGACTTCGCCGAGAAGGTGTTCGGCACGTCGGGGCAGGCGTACAGGGTCGGCGGCAAGGTGGTCGGCGACGGCAACGTGTTCGAGGCGAACCGCAGCGACAATTTTCCGCTGCCCGCGCAGCTCAACACGTACTCCGCGCAACGCTTCTTCGATGCCGCGAAGTCGCTCGGGCTGCACCCTTACCGGCTGCCGTCGGCGAACACGTCCGGGCCGTACACGAACCCGTACGGCGTGCAGATGGGGCCGTGCAATTTCTGCGGCTACTGCAGCGGCTATGCGTGCTACATGTATTCGAAGGCGTCGCCGAACCTGAACATCCTGCCCGCGCTGAAGCAGGCGCCGAACTTCGAGCTGCGCTCGAAGTGCCATGTGCTGCGCGTGGATCTCGACGACACGAAAAAACGCGCGACGGGCGTCACGTACGTCGATCCGGCCGGCCGCGAGGTGCATCAGCCCGCCGATCTCGTGATCGTCGCCGCGTTCCAGTATCACAACGTGCACCTGCTGCTGCTGTCGGGAATCGGCAAGCCGTACGACCCGATCTCGGGCGAAGGCGTCGTGGGCCGCAATTTCGCGTACCAGAACCTGTCGACGATCAAGGCGTTCTTCGACAAGGACACCTACACGAACCCGTTCATCGGCGCGGGCGGCAACGGTGTCGCGGTAGACGACTTCAACGCGGACAACTTCGACCACGGCCCGCTCGGCTTCGTCGGCGGCTCGCCGCTCTGGGTGAACCAGGCCGGCGTGAAGCCGATCAGCGGCATCGCGACGCCGCCGGGCACGCCGCAGTGGGGCTCCGCATGGAAGAAGGCCGTGAAGGACAACTACGCGCATACGATCTCGATGGACGCGCATGGCACGAACATGTCGTACCGCGACGTGTATCTCGACCTCGATCCGACCTATCGCGATTCGTACGGCCAGCCGCTGTTGCGGATGACCTTCGACTGGAAGGACAACGACATCAAGATGGCGCAGTACGTGACCGGCCAGATGAAGAAGATCGCGCAGGCGATGGGGCCGAAGGCGATCGGCGTGTCGACGCGCGAGTTCGGCCAGCACTTCGATACGCGTGCGTACCAGACGACGCACCTGGTCGGCGGCGCGATCATGGGCACCGATCCGAAAACGAGCGTGCTGAACCGGTACCTGCAGTGCTGGGACGTGCACAACGTGTTCGTGATGGGCGCATCGGCGCTGCCGCAGGGCATCGGCTACAACCCGACCGGGATCGTCGCGGCGCTGGCTTATTGGTCGGCACGCGCGATTCGCGAGCAATACCTGAAAAATCCCGCCCCGCTGGTGACCGCATGACAAGGACGATGAACCACCACAATGCCGCGCGTTACGCGGCTACGCTGCGGCGCGCACTGGCGATCGCCACGGCATGGGCGGCGGTCGGTCTCGCCGGCGGCCACGCTTGCGCGCAACCGTTGGCATCGGCGGCGGTTTCCGGCCCGGCGGCCCAGTCGACCCCGACAGCCGACGCGAGCCTGATCAAGCGAGGCGAATATCTCGCACGCGCCGGCGACTGCGTCGCCTGTCACACCGCGATCGGCGGCAAGCCGTTCGCGGGCGGTCTGAAGTTCGACACGCCGATCGGCGCGATCTATTCGACGAACATCACGCCGGATCCGAAGACGGGCCTCGGCGGCTGGACGCTCGACGATTTCAGCCGCGCGGTGCGCGAGGGCGTGCGCAAGAACGGCGACACGATGTATCCGGCGATGCCGTACCCGTCGTACGCACGTCTCACCGACGACGACGTGAAGGCGCTGTATGCATACTTCATGCACGGCGTCGCGCCGGTCGAGCGCGAGAACCGCAACGTGGATATCGTGTGGCCGCTGTCGATGCGCTGGCCGCTGACGTTCTGGCGCAAGATGTTCGCGCCGGCGCCGAAGCCGTTCGACGCGGCGCCGTACACCGATCCGGTAGTCGCGCGGGGCGCTTATCTGGTGCAGGGGCTCGGCCATTGCGGCGCGTGCCATACGCCGCGTGCGGCGACGATGCAGGAGCGCGCGCTGACCGACTCGGGCGGCCTCGATTTCCTGGCCGGCGGCGCTGCGATCGACGGGTGGGTGCCGACGAGCCTGCGCGGCGAGCCGCGCACCGGGCTCGGCGCGTGGAACGAAGCCGAGATCGTGCAGTTCCTGAAGACGGGCCGCACGCTGCGCACGGCCGCGTTCGGCGGGATGACCGACGTGGTCGGCCACAGCATGCAGCACATGACCGACGGCGACCTGACCGCGATCGCGCGCTATCTGAAGACGCTGCCGCCGCGCGTGCAGGGCGAGCAGCCGCACGTGTACGACGCGGCTGCCGCGAAGGCGCTGCAGACGGGCGATGCGAGCAAGCCCGGGGCGGCCGTCTATCGCGACAACTGCATGGCGTGCCACCGCAGCGACGGCCACGGCTACACGCGCGTGTTTCCGGCGCTCGCCGGCAACCCGGTCGTGCAGGGCGACGATCCGACGTCGCTGATCCATGTCGTGCTCGAAGGCAGCGCGCTGGTCGGTACGCGCACCGCACCGTCGACCTTCACGATGCCGCCGTTCGGATGGCGTTTGTCCGACCAGGAAGTCGCGGACGTGTCGAACTTCGTACGCACCAGCTGGGGTAACACCGGCGCGCCGATCACGGCCGCGCAAGTCGCGAAGGTGCGCAAGAGCGTGCCGTCGACGCGGCCCGAGCCGCCGCCCGGCGCGCGGTTCCCGCAGGCGTCGCGCTGACGCACGGTGCGGGGCACGACTCCCGCCATTCGATCCGCGTGGCGGCGCAGGCCCCGCCAGATGGGCCGCGTCGGCATGCGGCTTTGCCGTACACAGGGGTTGCCCCCGGGATGGCGCGCTACGCCGTGAATTTTTCGCGGCGGCGCGCCATTTTTTCGTCTCATCCCTTATCCTTTGAATCTCGAACCTTACTAAATAGTTACAAGACCTTGGGAGGGGGGATGCCTCATGACGTCAGCCTGATTGCATTGCTCGCGGCCGGCTTCGGACTCGCGATGATCTTCGGTTACCTCGCTTCGCTGCTGAAAATGCCGCCGCTCGTCGGCTATTTGCTCGCCGGGATCGTGATCGGTCCCGGCACGCCCGGTTTCGTCGGCGACCTGTCGCTTGCGCAGCAGCTCGCAGAAGTCGGCGTGATGCTGTTGATGTTCGGCGTCGGCCTGCATTTCTCGCTCGGCGATCTCCTCGCGGTGCGCAAGATCGCGCTGCCGGGGGCCATCGTGCAGATCACCGTCGCGACGCTGCTCGGCGGCGGCCTGGCGCTCGCGTGGGGCTGGAGCCCGGGTGCTGCGCTGGTCTTTGGGCTCGCGCTGTCGGTCGCGAGCACCGTCGTGCTGTTGCGCGCGCTCGAAGGGCGCGGGCTGGTCGAGACGGTGAACGGACGCATCGCGGTCGGCTGGCTCGTCGTCGAGGATCTCGTGATGGTGCTCGTGCTGGTGCTGCTGCCGCCCGTCGCGGGGCTGCTCGGCGGCACGCCGCCCGGCGATTCTCATGCACCCGGCGGCGGCGTATGGAGCACGCTCGGCGTCACGATGCTCAAGGTTGCCGCATTCATCGCGCTGATGCTCGTGGTCGGCAAGCGCGTGTTCCCGCGCGTTCTGTGGCTCGTCGCACGCACCGGTTCGCGCGAGCTTTTCACGCTTTGCATGATCGCGGCGGCGGTCGGCATCGCGTTCGGCGCTGCGAAGCTGTTCGACGTGTCGTTCGCGCTCGGCGCGTTCTTCGCCGGGATGATGATGCGCGAATCGGAGTTCAGCCGGCGCGCGGCCGACGAGACGCTGCCGCTGCGCGACGCGTTCTCGGTGCTGTTCTTCATTTCGGTCGGGATGCTGTTCGATCCGAAGGTGCTGCTCGCGGAGCCGCTGCACGTAATCGAGGTCGCGGCGATCGTTCTGATCGGCAAGACACTCGCCGCGGTCGCGCTCGTGATCGCGTTCCGCTATCCGCTGAACACCGCGCTGACGGTCGGCGCGGGCCTCGCGCAGATCGGCGAATTTTCGTTCATCCTCGCGGGGCTCGGCCGCGCGCTCGGGCTGCTGTCGGCCGAAGGACAGAGCCTGATTCTCGCGGTGGCGCTGATCTCGATCGCGATGAACACGTTACTGTTCGCGATGATCGATCCGGCGCTCGCGTGGATCCGCAAGCATTCTGCATTCGCGCGCAAGCTCGAGGCGCGCGACGATCCGCTCGCCGCGCTGCCGATGTCGACGCCGCAGACGCACTTGACCGGGCAAGTCGTGATCGTCGGCTACGGCAAGGTCGGCACGCGGATCGCGCATGCGCTGGACGAACGCGGGATCGCCTATGTCGTCGTCGAGCAGAACCGCGAGCTCGTCGAGAAGCTGCGCGCGGACGGCGTCGCGGCCGTGTCGGGCGACGCGATCGAGCCGATCGTGCTCGTGCAGGCACATATCGCGCGCGCCGGGATGCTGGTCGTCACGCTGCCGGATGTGTTCGACGTGCGGCAGATCGTCGAGATCTCGCGCACGCTGAACCCGGCGCTGGAGGTCGTGCTGTGCACGAACAGCAGCGACGAGGCCGATTTGCTGGCGAGCGAAGGCGTGGGCACCGTATTCATGGGCGAAAGCGAACTCGCGCGCGGGATGACCGAGCACGTACTCGGCAGGATGGCGAAGCCGGTGGCGGCTGCGCATTGAGCGGCGCGGCCGCCGTCGAGCCGATGGCAGGATTGCGCGGCCCGGCGCAAGGCCGAGTGCCGTTCGACGCGAGCGGCGGGCGGCCGTGTTCGCTGGCGGCGGCGCCCGGCGTCACGCGTCAGCCTGCCTCCGCTTTCGTCTGCATGGTCGCGCCGGGTTGCGCGGCCGTCTTCACGGTCGCCGCTGCGCTCGCTGTGTTCTGAGCGCGCGCCGTGTTCGCCGGTGTCGCGGCCTTCGGCGTTGCGACCGTCTTCTGCGGCGCCGCCTTGCCCGGCACATTCGGCGTCGGCTCGACCGGTGCATCGGGCGGCACGCCGAGCAGTTGCAGCGAGCCGCTCGTAATCGACGAGAACACCGGGCCGGCCACCGTACCACCGTAGTAGCCCTTGCCGCGCGGCTCGTCGATCATGACCGCGACGATCAGGCGCGGGTTGCTCATCGGCGCCATTCCGGCAAACAGCGCGCGGTACTTCCCCTTCGCATAGCTCGCGCCGACCTGCTTGCGCGCGGTGCCGGTCTTGCCGCCGATCCGGTAGCCGTCCACGCGCGCACGGCGCCCCGTGCCGCCTTCGCCAACCGCCGCCTCGAGCATCGCGCGGATTGCGGCGGCCGTCTGCGGCGACGTCACGCGGTGGCCGCGATGCGCATCGGTGGTCTGCGGATCGGTGCCGTTCTTCAGCAGCGACACCGGATGCAGCGTGCCGTCTCCCGCATACGCGGTGTAGGTCTGCGCGATCTGCAGCAGCGACATCGACAGCCCATAGCCATACGCCATCGTCGCCTGCTCGATCGGCCGCCAGCGCTTGTAGCCGCGCAAGCGGCCCGAGGCGACGCCCGGGAACGTCAGCTCCGGCGCGCGACCGATCCCGTATTCCTGATACTTGTTCCAGATCGTTTCGGCGGGCAGATTCAGCGCGAGCTTGGCGAGCGCGACGTTGCTCGACTTCTGCAGCGCCTGCGACACCGTCAGCGAGCCGTGATTCGACGTATCGTGGATCACGGCCGGGCCGATCTTGTACGTGCCCGGCGACGTATTGATGATCGTGTTCGGCGTGACCTTGCGCTCGTCGATCGACAGCGCGACGACGAGCGGCTTGATCGTCGAGCCCGGCTCGAACGTATCGATTACCGCGCGATTGCGCAGTTGCTGGCCCGTAAGGCGTGCGCGGTCGTTCGGATCGAAGGTCGGATAGTTCGCGAGCGCGAGGATCTCGCCGTTCTGCGCGTCGAGCACGACGACGCTGCCGGCCACGGCGTTGTTCTCGAGCACTGCGGCCTTCAGCTGACTGAACGCGAGCTGCTGGATGCGCCGGTCGATCGTCAGCTCGATCGTCGCGCCGTGCTGCGCGGGGACGAGCGGCCGCGTGTCCGACACGATGCGCCCGAGCCGGTCGCGGATCACCTCGCGCTGTCCGGACGTGCCGGACAGCCGCGCGTTGGCCGCGAGCTCGACACCCTCCTGGCCCTTGTCCTCGACGTTCGTGAAACCGACCACGTGCGCGGCCGATTCACCTTCCGGATAGAAGCGCTTCGAATCGGCGATCTGCGTGATGCCGTCGATTCCGAGCTTGTCGAGCCGGCTCGCGGTGTCCGCGTCGATCTGCCGCTTGAGCAGCACGAACGTCCGATCGTTGCGCAGCCGGCGCTTCACTTCCGCGAGCGGCATGTCGAGCAGCTTCGCGATTTGCGGATAGTCGACTTCGGCAACCTGTTTCGGGTTCGCCCAGATCTCGTAGGTCGACAGGCTGACGGCGAGCATCGCGCCGTTGCGGTCGACGATGCGCCCGCGCATCGCATCCAGCTCGATCGTGCGCTGATAGCGCTTCTGGCCTTGCCCGACGTAGAAATCCTGGTTCGCGACCTGCACCCAGAACGCGCGGCCGATCAGCGCGGCGAAACCGACGGACACCATGATCACGACCAGTTTCGAGCGCCACATCGGCAGGCGCGACGCGAGCATTGGATGCTTGGTCGCTGCGGCGTAGGGATCGGCGGGGTGGGTCTTCTTTTTCGCGCTCATGCAAGGGCCGGGTGGGGCCGCCGGACGGCGGCAGGTCAGTCGGAATAATGGGATTGTAATAAATGAGTAAACGTCGTGTGGGGAAACTGTAGTCGGTCGTGCGTGAAGCCGGTGTGTTTTTGTTCGGCACGCCCGGGCACGATGGCAGCGAGCGGGAAACGGGGGAGCGGGTATCACCGGGGCAGCCGGGCATCACGCACTGACGGCGGCGTCGTAATCGTTTTCGGGTGTAATCGTTTTCCGCAGTCCGGCGAACCCGGCCCCGATTAATACCGGCCTCGGAAAATAAAAAGCGCCTCACGAGAGGCGCCGTTATTGCTGAATATCGAAATGAATTGCGTAGAAACGGGATAAACCCGGAAACCGCTGACGAATATCGTCAAAAATACCTATCGGGCGACGGAAATAAATTCCTGGTATTCGGGCTGCGCGGTGGAACGATCTACCGCCTGAAGTCGCCACGCGCCGTCGGGATGCTCGCCGGTCAGCACCGCCGGACCCTGTTCGCGCTGCGTCGCGCTGAACGACAGCCCCTTCAGCTGGCACAGCGCGTTGCCGCCGTCGGCCGCGCACAGCGCCATCGCGCCTTCGACGTCGCGGACCTTGCCCCAGGCGGGAAGATCGATACCCTGATGGGCCTCGCGCGACCACAGCCCCTCGTCGGTATCGACCCATAGCACCGCGAACGAATGCCGGGTTGCCGATTCGCTGCCATTAATCCGAATGGTGAGGCGCATTGGATCGTCTCCTGAAAATGGGAAATCACACATCGACCGTTTAAGTTTGAACAGTCTAGATAGACTGCAGTGAAACGCAAGTGATAATCCGCAATAAACGTGCATCCCGCCTATTTGAATTTCTGGTGAAAGGATGTCTGACGATCCGCCGCGATTTCCGCGTCACGCGCCAACGCAGGCCGCGCTGCGATTCGCGCACCGGAACCCGCCTACAGCGCCCACGGTGATGCGATGACTTGCGCCGGCCGCGTCGAAGTGTCGCGCGTCGGCGGAGCGTCGGCATCGGCATCGGCGCTGCCGTCGGCGCAACGCGCGGCGCGGGCCCAATGCGTTCGCGGTGCTGCTGCAAGAAGGGGCGCGCCTCCACCGGTGCGGCGGGCGACACACTCCGACATTCCGCATACAAATCCACACACTTTCACGAAACTTTCGGGACAGACTTGCGGGCGATCAGGCCCCACACTGCGAGTTTCCCGATCCTGTGCCCCGGACGCCCGTTCGGGGCGGGCCGCCGCCTCGTGCCGGAGACGCGATCGACGCGATCGTGGGCCGCCGCGCTCGGGAATCCGCCGGGGTGAACGTACGCCTCGGCCCACGCCGACGGCAGCACGCTGCTCCGCGATCCGGGGCGGTCGCGCCGTGCGGCCGATTCTTCGAAGGAGACTATCGTGCTGATCTGGAAAACCGCGTTGTCGCTGAACTGGCGCACGAGCCTCGTATCGCCGGCCAGCGCGCCGGTCGCGGCGGCCAACGTCGGCCGGCTGGTGCTCACCGGCGCGACCGGCTTCATCGGCAGCACCGTACTTACGGCGCTCGTGAACGCGGGGCTGCTCGAGCGGATCGTGTGCGTCGTGCGTGCCGAGAATCGCGGCCACGCGGTTGCGCGAGTGCGCGAAGCGGCGTTGCGCGCAGGCCTTGCGCCGTACTGGGCGGCGCGTCTGAGTGATGCGAACGTGATCGTCGGCTCGCTCGGCGACGTATGGGAGAGCGCCGACGCGACGCGCCTGGCCGGCGCGACGCACGTGATTCACTGCGCGGGCCATGCGTCACCCGCCGACGGCGCGCATCTGCGCGCGGACCTCGCCGATTCGGTGAGCTTCGCCGCGCGTTTCGCGCCCGCGCCGCGGCTGCAGCGTTTCGTCTACGTCGGCACCGCGTATGCGCATGCGGGGCGCGGCGGAATCGTGCGCGAGGACGCACAGGACGATGCGACGGCGCGCGATGACTGCCTGCCCGGCGCAGTACTCGCGGCGGACTACCTGCATGCGAAGGCGGAAACGGAGCAGCGCCTGCGGGCGCTCGGGTTGCCGCTGGTCGTCGTGCGACCGTCGCACGTGGTCGGGCACACGGTGCTCGGTACGCGCCCGGCGCCGAATTCGTTCTGGATGTTCCGCGTCGCGCATGCGGCACGACGTTTCACCGCGCGGCCGATGACGCGCATCGACATCGTGTCGGTCGACGACGTCGCACGCGCGACAATGCTGCTCGCGGTGAAGCCGACGTTGATGCACGACGTGTACCACGTGTCGGCCGGCGACGAGGCGCCGCAGGTCGCGCAGATCGTTCGGGCGATGGACGAGGCGGCGGGGATGACGGGCGCGCCGCGCTACGCCGCGTGCGCGCCGGCCGAGCTGCCGCTCGTGGTGCGCGACGTGCTCGGGCGGACCGATCCGGCGCTCGAGCGCGTGATCGGCCGGGCGCTGCGGCGCTGCGCTGAATTCGCGACGGTCGATCGCGTGTTCGACAACCGCCGCGTGCGCGACGAGATCGATTTCGAGCCGCTGCCGTTCCTTGACTACGTCGAGGAGTGCATGCGCACGTCGCGCGGCGTTGCGGTCACCGAGCTGATGCGGGGCGCGGTGCACTGACGGGTACGCCATCCGCGCTGATGCCGGGTCCGACCCGCCGCGATTCGCTGTCGCGCGAGCGTTCGCGGCGGTCCGCCGGCCGCAGCCTCTACGACGTGCTGCCGAGCTCGATCAGCCGGTCGAGCGCACGGTAAATCTCGTCCAGACCGTCCTCGCCGAAACGTGCTTCGAGCTGGCGATACTGCTCGTCGATGCGCGGACCGATTTCGGTCACCAGCTTCCTGCTTTGTGGCGTCAGGCTCACCAGCAGCCGGCGCTGGTCCTCCTGCGCGCGCGTGCGCGTAATCAGCCCGTCGCGTTCCATCCGTTCCAGCACGCCCGTGAGGCTCGGGCTCAGAATGCAGCAGCGGCGCGCGATCTGTCCGGCTTCGAGCGCGTGCGTCGGCTCGCCGTCCAGCACGCGGATGATCCGCCATTGCTGTTCGGTCAGTGCGAATTCCTTGAGAATGGGGCGGAACAGGCCCATCAGCGTCTCGCGGGCCTCGAGCAGCAGCATGGCCAGATTGCGATGGTCGAGCGTACGGTTCATCGGGGTGGGGAATGGACGGGGACGCATCAATCTTAACAGCCGGCGGTAACGAAATTCGCATGTCAGGGTAATCGAGGTTGCCGCCGATCGATTGTTTACTTAAGATATTAAATATTGACGATGTGCCGCGGTGCGCGGCAGGGGAATGACGCATGGAGCTGTCTTGCACGACCGCCGCGGCGCCGCCGCTGCCGGTCGCCATCAGTACCGTCTACGGTGCGCTGCTCAACGAGCGCGCCGCGCTCGACGCGCTCGGCGATGCGGTGCATGCGCCGCCATATGGGCGTGCGCCGCAGGCGCCGGTGCTCTACATCAAGCCGGCCAACACGCATGCGGCCGACGGTGCGGCTGTCGTCGTGCCGGCGGGTGTCGATGCGCTGGAGATCGGCGCGTCGGTGGCGGTGGTGTTCGCGCGGCGGGCGACGCGCGTGCCGGCCGCGCGCGCGCTCGACTATTTGCATGGCTTCACGCTTGCGAGCGATGTGTCGGTCCCGCATCCCGATTACTACCGTCCGGCCGTGCGCTTCAAGTGCCGCGACGGCTTCTGCCCGCTGGGCCCCGTCATTGTGCCGGCCACCGCGCTCGCCGATGTCGACGCGCTCACGCTGACCGTGAGCGTCGACGGCGAGCCTGTCGCGTCCGCATCGACGGCCACGCTGATCCGCCCGGTGCGCGAGCTGATCGCCGACGTGACGGCCTTCATGTCGTTCGACGCCGGCGACGTGCTGCTGCTCGGCGTCGCGGGCGGCGCGCCGCTTGCGCGCGCGGGCAGCACGATCGAGATCGCCGCGCCCGGCATCGGCACGTTGCGGCACACGCTGATTGCGGAGGAAGCACGATGAAGACGGCGCGCGTGATCTACAACGGCGCACTGCATGCGGCCGAACCGGCCGGCGACGGTGCGATCCGGCTCGACACGGGGCGCGTAATGGCGGAGGGCGCCGTGACGTGGCTGCCGCCCGTCGCGCCGCGCACGACGTTCGCGCTCGGCCTCAACTACGCGGACCACGCGAAGGAACTCGCGTTCAACGCGCCGAGCGAACCGCTGATCTTTCTGAAGGGACCCAACACGTTCATCGGCCACCGGTCGCACACGGTGCGGCCGGCGGACGCGACGCACATGCACTACGAATGCGAACTCGCGGTGGTGATCGGCCGCCCGGCGCGCAACGTGAGCCGTGCTCGGGCGATCGACTACGTGGGCGGCTACACGGTTGCGAACGACTACGCGATTCGCGACTACCTTGAAAACTACTACCGCCCGAACCTGCGCGTGAAGAACCGCGATACCTGCACGCCGCTCGGGCCGTGGTTCGTCAGCCGCGACGAGATTGGCGATGCGGGCGACCTGATGCTGCGCACGACGGTGAACGGCACGCAGACGCAGCGCGGCAGCACGCGCGACATGATCTTCGACGTCCCCGCGCTGATCGAGCACATCAGCAGTTTCATGACGCTCTCGCCGGGCGACGTGATCCTGACTGGCACGCCCGAAGGGCTGGCCGACACGAAGCCGGGCGACGAGGTCGTGACCGAAATCGAAGGAATCGGCCGGCTCGTGAACACGATCGTCGGCGAAGCAGACTACTATCGCGCCGGCTGAACCGGCCGCCCAAGGAGAGCACATGACCATCAAGCACTGGATCGACGGCCGCGAAGTCGGGAGCCGCGAGACTTTCACGACGCTGAATCCGGCGACGGGCGACGTGATTACCGACGTCGCGTCGGGTGGCGAGGCCGAAGTCGACGCGGCCGTGCGTGCGGCCAGGGAAGCGTTTCCGAAGTGGGCGAGCACGCCGGCGAAGGAGCGCGCGAAGCTGATGCGCAAGCTCGGCGAGCTCATCGAGAAGAACGTGCCGATGCTCGCGGCGCTCGAAACGCAAGACACCGGCCTGCCGATCGCGCAGACGAGCAAGCAGCTGATTCCGCGCGCATCCGAGAACTTCAACTTCTTCGCGGAGGTGTGCGTGCAGATGAACGGCCGCACGTACCCGGTCGACGACCAGATGCTCAACTACACGTTGTACCAGCCGGTCGGCGTATGCGCGCTGGTGTCGCCGTGGAACGTGCCGTTCATGACGGCGACGTGGAAGACGGCGCCGTGTCTCGCGCTCGGCAATACGGCCGTGCTGAAGATGTCGGAGCTGTCGCCGCTGACGGCCGACCAGCTTGGCCGGCTCGCGCTCGAAGCCGGTATTCCGCCGGGCGTGCTGAACGTCGTGCACGGGTATGGCGCGACGGCCGGCGACGCACTCGTGCGCCATCCCGACGTGCGTGCGGTGTCGTTTACGGGCGGCACGGTCACCGGCAAGCGGATCATGGAACGCGCGGGCCTGAAGAAATACTCGATGGAGCTCGGCGGCAAGTCGCCGGTATTGATCTTCGACGACGCCGATTTCGACCGCGCGCTCGATGCGTCGCTGTTCACGATCTTTTCGATCAACGGCGAGCGGTGTACCGCGGGCTCGCGGATCTTCGTGCAGCGCACGATCTACGATCGTTTCGTGCAGGAATTCGCGCGCCGCGCGAACAACCTGGTGGTCGGCGATCCGTCCGATCCGGCGACGCAGCTCGGCGCGATGATCACGCGGCAGCACTGGGAAAAGGTGACGGGCTACATCCGGATCGGCGAGCACGAAGGCGCGCGCGTGGTCGCGGGCGGCGCGGACAAGCCGGCGGGGCTCGCCGATCATCTGCGCGACGGCAACTTCGTGCGGCCGACCGTGTTCGCCGACGTCGACAACCGGATGCGCATCGCGCAGGAAGAGATTTTCGGCCCGGTCGCGTGTCTGATTCCGTTCGACAACGAGGAAGAAGGGCTGCGGCTCGCGAACGACACGTCGTACGGGCTCGCGTCGTACCTCTGGACGCAGGACGTCGGCAAGGTGCATCGTCTTGCGCGCGGCATCGAGGCGGGGATGGTGTTCGTGAACAGTCAAAACGTGCGCGATCTGCGCCAGCCGTTCGGCGGAGTGAAGGAGTCGGGCACCGGGCGCGAGGGCGGCGAATACAGCTTCGAGGTGTTCGCGGAAATCAAGAACGTGTGCATTTCGATGGGCTCGCATCACATTCCGCGCTGGGGCGTTTAACGGGCGCGGGCCGTTGCGCTGCACGCGCACGGCAACGACGCCGCAACGACGCCGCCACAACGATACGGAGACACACGATGGGCAAACTGTCCCTCGCCGCGAAGATCACGCACGTGCCGTCGATGTACCTGTCGGAGCTGCCCGGCAGGCATCACGGTTGCCGCGAAGCGGCGATCCGCGGCCACCGGCTGATCGGCGAGCGCTGCCGCGCGCTCGGCGTCGACACGATCGTCGTGTCGGACGTGCACTGGCTGGTCAACGCCGGCTATCACGTGAACTGCAACGCGCGGTTTTCGGGCAAGTACACGAGCAACGAGCTGCCGCATTTCATCCGCGACATGGAGTACGCGTATCCGGGCAATCCGGCACTCGGCCGCCTGATCGCCGAGACGGCGACCGAGCGCGGCATCGCGACGCGCGCGCACGAGATCGACAGCCTCGAACTCGAATACGGCACGCTCGTGCCGATGCGTTACATGAACGCCGATCAGCACTTCAAGGTCGTGTCGATTGCCGGCTGGTGCATGTGGCATCAGCTCGACGAGAGCCGACGCTTCGGCGAGGCGTTGCTCGACGCGATCGAAAAGAGCGAGTCGAACGTCGCGTTCCTCGCGAGCGGTTCGCTGTCGCACCGCTTCAACGACAACGGCAGCCCCGAAGAATCGATCCACGCGATCAGCCGCGAATTCTACCGGCAGGTCGATCTGCGCGTGGTGGAGCTGTGGAAGCAGGGCGATTTCAAGACGTTTTGCGCGATGCTGCCCGAGTACAACACGCATTGTCATGGCGAAGGCGGCATGCACGACACCGCGATGCTGCTGGGCCTGCTGGGCTGGGATCGCTACGACAAGCCGGTCGAGATCGTCACCGATTATTTCGCGAGCTCGGGCACCGGGCAGATCAACGCGATCTTCCCGCTCGCGTGAGCGTCGCATCACCTATCCGGAGCATTGTCATGCCACACATCGTCGTCGAATACACCGCGAACATCCGCGACGACGCGCGCATTCCCGTGCTGCTGCGCACGATCAACGCAACGCTGATCGCGCAGGGCGGCGTGTTTCCGACGGGCGGCATCCGTTCGCGCGCGATCGAGCTGCAGGATTACTGCGTCGCCGACGGCTCGGAGGACGACGCATTCGTCCACGTGACGCTGAAAATCGGCGCGGGCCGCAGCGACGAAACGAAGAAAGCCGCGTGCGACGCGCTGTTCGATGCGATCACTGCGCATTTCTCGGCGTTGTATGCGAGGCGCTATCTCGCGCTGTCGATGGAGCTGACCGAGTTCAGCGAAAGCGGCTCTTACAAGCGCAACAACATTCACGCCCGTTACAAGCGTGCCGGCTGAACCCGTCCCCGACCCGATCATGCTCGAATCCGCCCTCATCGACCAGCTCGCACGACGCCTGCACGACGCCGAGCGTGCACGCAAGCAGATCCGCCAGATCTCGCTCGACCATCCCGACATCACGATCGACGACGCCTATGCGATCCAGCGCGCGTGGGTCGCGCTGAAGCTCGCCGAAGGCCGCACGCTGAAGGGGCACAAGATCGGCCTCACGTCGAAGGCGATGCAGAATACGTCGCAGATCGACGAGCCCGATTTCGGCGCGCTGCTCGACGACATGTTCTTCGACGATGGCGGCACGATACCCACCGCACGCTTCATCGTGCCGCGCGTCGAGGTCGAACTCGCGTTCGTGCTCGGCAGGCGGCTCAGCGGCCCGAACTGCACGATCTTCGACGTGTACGACGCGGTCGACTACGTGGTGCCGGCGCTCGAGATCATCGATGCGCGCAGCCAGTCGATCGACCCGGACACGAACCGGCCGCGCAAGGTGTTCGACACGATCGCCGACAATGCAGCGAACGCGGGCGTCGTGATCGGCGGGCGCCCGGTGCGGCCGCAGGACGTCGACTTGCGCTGGGTCGCGGCGATCATGTCGCGCAACGGCGTGGTCGAGGAGACGGGCGTCGCTGCGGGCGTGCTCAATCATCCGGCCAACGGGGTCGCGTGGCTCGCCAACCGGCTGTCGCGCTTCGACGTCGCACTGGAGCCGGGGCAGATCGTGCTCGGCGGGTCGTTTACGCGGCCGTGCGCGGCGCGGCCGGGCGACACGTTCAGTGTCGACTACGGCCCGCTCGGCACGATTCAGTGTTATTTCGAGTGAGGCAAGCGGACGATGCAGATTCCGTCGAATGGCTTCAAGGCTGCGCTCGCGCGCGGCGATGTGCAGGTCGGGCTGTGGCTGGGGCTGGCGAATCCGTACAGTGCCGAAGTCGTCGCCGGCGCCGGCTTCGACTGGCTGCTGATCGACGGCGAACATGCGCCGAACACGGTGCCGACGATTCTCGCGCAGTTGCAGGCGATCGCGCCGTATCCGTCGCATCCGGTCGTGCGCGTGCCCTGGAACGATCCGGTGATCGTCAAGCAGGTGCTCGATCTCGGCGCGCAGACGCTGCTCGTGCCGATGGTGCAAAGCGCCGACGAAGCGCGCGCGGCGGTGGCCGCGACCCGTTATCCGCCGCACGGGATTCGCGGCGTCGGCAGCGCGCTCGCGCGTGCGTCGCGATGGAATCGGGTCGACGATTACCTGCATCGCGCGAACGACGAAATGGCCGTGCTCGTGCAGGTCGAGACGCGCGCGGGCCTCGACGCGATCGACGCGATTGCCGACGTGGAAGGCGTCGACGGCGTGTTCATCGGGCCGGCCGATCTGGCCGCCGATCTCGGACATCTCGGCAACCCCGCGCATCCGGACGTGCAGCACGCGATCGACAGTGCGATCCGCGCGATCGACGCGGCCGGTAAGGCGCCCGGCATCCTCAGCGCGGACGAGGCGGCCGCGCGGCGTTATCTGGACGCGGGTGCGGTATTCGTCGCGGTTGGCGTCGATACGACGTTGCTGGCGAGGAGCGCCGAGCGGTTAGCCGCACAGTTCAAAGGCCGGGCCGCAGGCGCGGCGAGGAAGGGCGACGGCGCGTATTGAACGAAGCGAGCGTGCGGTGGCCAGCGACGGATGGACTGACGTTTTCCGCACGCACCCGATCGCGCCGCGTCGCCCGAATGGGTTTCGTCCTGCCGGACAAGCCGGCATCGCTGCATGCGTGTTCGGCCCCGACGTATTACGAGCCACAGCGCGATCGGACGAGTGCCAATGCTATGGCGACACTTGCGCCGCAACCAGTCTCAATAAAAATATTCATATTGCGTTAAGTCGCCGTATTAAAAATACCCGCTAATTTCGGACGAAGTATGCGTTTTTGATATTTAAATTCGATCTCGTCCTATAGATAAAAACTAGATTTTATAATTAATTACGGGTTATGCGCTTTCGTGTTGCATCGGCTGAAATTGTATGTGATTATCAATTTCATCCTGATGTAGGCGTGCATGCGCTTGTCGGTATAAATTTGGTGGATTTTGCGGCTTCATGCTGTCGATTAATCTATTAACTCAAGGTCGCATCAGGATGTCCGTCGAACTCGTTTTTTATTGGCTGGTTTAATTTTTGGGTGGCGTATATGGCGAGGTTCATCGTATCGGTTGTTGTGGTCGGTGCTGTATTGACCGGTTGCGGTTTTGATTCCCTGAGCGTGTTGCGAGATCAAAAAATCGCTGACCTGATGAGTGTGGGAATGACCAAGCAGCAGGTTATTGCCGAATGGGGCGAGCCGATCGATACGATCGACACCATGAACGGCCGCGGTGTCTGCTTCGACTACAAGCGGCGTCTGTCCAACGGGAACACCATCCCGGTTTATGTCGGGTTTCGCAATTCAGATAATCGAGTTGTCGCGAATGGCGTCTCGATTACGTGCCGACAAGCGCTGGATGCCGGCCATCTGAACACGTTGGAGCTACCTAAGCAGCGTTATTGAGCTCGTCGCGTCGTTGTTTCACGGCAGCTAAGCGGGCGGTTCCAAGGACGGTGGCCGCGATCGCACGAACCAGCGCAACGACGCTTATTGCGCGTGCCGTCTTGCGACCGGCGTTGCCTGCGCCGCACTACGCGTCGGCGGACGGCGCCGCATCGCGATACCGCCCCGGCGTCGTGCCGAGCGCGCGCCGGAACATGTCGATGAACGCGCTGACGTTGTCGTAGCCAAGGTCGAGCGCGATCGCCGTTACCGGCACGCCATCGGCGATTTTTTCGAGCGCGCGCATCAGCCGCGCCTGCTGACGCCACTGCGCGAACGTCAACCCGGTTTCGGCGACGAAGCGGCGGCTCAGCGTGCGCGCGCTGATGCCGGCCCATTCGGCCCATTCCTCCAGCCGCCGATTGTCGGCGAGGTTCGTTGCGAGCGCATCGGTAATGCGCACGAGCCGCGCGTCGCGCGGCCGCGCAAGCGTCAGCGATCGCACTTCGGACGACGCGATCTCGTCGAGAATCACGTCGGCGATTCTGGTCTGCGCCGCGTCGAGCGCCGAGGCGTCCCAGCTTGCCGCGCGCAGCACGGCTTCGCGCAGCAACGGCGACGCGCGGATCGCGCGCGGCGTGTCGGGCAACGTCGCACAGCGCGCTTCGGCGACGAACGCCGACCATCCGGAAATCGGCCCGAACGAGCGCAGCGAATGCCGGCAATGCGGCGGAATCCAGATCGCATCAGTCGCTGGCACAACCCAGTCCTGATCGTCGAGGCCGATCGTCAGCAATCCGCTCGACGCACCGATGAGTTGACCGCGCGCATGCGCGTGCGGTGGCGTCACGCGCGGATCGCGTTGCGACAGGACGGCGGCGACAACGCACGGGCCGTCGTCGGATGTCACGAATCGGATGGGCAGGAGTGGATCGGACATGGCCGGATTGCAGTATTGAATGGCTGTTATACCGGAGATAGGCCGACATTGCACGCGTACACTGCGTCGGTCGATGACAACCGGAGTGCGATGCAATGCGAGCCGATCAGATGCTTCCCGACAATGCCGACCGAGTCGATATCGGCGGAACGACGATCCGCAAGGGCACGGTGGGCGCGTTCATCGCCAACGCACGTGTGCTCGCCGATCCCGGCGCGTCGGCGGCCGAGCGCGCGACGGCCGAAGCCGACCTGATCGACGCGTTGCCGGCGCTGCGGGCGCTCGGATTGTTCGACGTGCTCGAAGTGCGCGACGCGGCGCTGCGTGCATGGCTCGACGCGCATTGAGCGCGCTCGCCGGGTACGTTGCGAAACCAGACTTCAAACTGCAAGGAATCGACATGCAAGCAGCAGTCGTGGAGCGTGCCGGACAGCGTCCGGTTCATACGGACTTCGATGCGCCGTGTGCGTTGCCGGGCCATCGTCTGATCGACGTGACGGCATCCGCGCTGAGCCGGCTCGCGCAGGGGCGCGCGGCCGGCACGCATTATTCGTCCGTCGGCAGCTATCCGTTCGTCGTCGGCGTCGATGGCGTGGGGCGCGGCGACGATGGCAAGCGCGTGTACTTCTTCGGCGCCTCCGCACCGTTCGGCGCGATGGCGGAACGCACGATCGTGCCCGATACGCAATGCGTGCCGTTGCCCGATGACCTCGACGACGTGCTCGCGGCGGCGATCGCGATTCCGGGAATGTCGTCTTGGGCGGCATTGGTTGAACGCGCGGGCTTTGCGCCGGGAGAAACGGTGCTGGTCAACGGCGCGACGGGTACGTCCGGCCGGCTGGCCGTGCGAATCGCGAAGCATCTCGGGGCCGCGAAAGTGATCGCGACGGGCCGCAATACGGCTGCGCTGGATGCGTTGCTGAGCGCCGGCGCCGACGCGGTCGTGCCGCTGCAGCAGGACGATGCGCAGCTTGCCCGCGCGCTGGATCCGCATTTCCGGGCTGGCGTGGACGTCGTGCTCGACTACCTTTGGGGCGACAGCGCACGGGCATTGCTTGTCGCGGCGGCAAAGGCTACCCCCGAAGGGCGGCGGCTGCGCTTCGTGCAGATCGGGTCGATCGGCGGCGCGGAGGTGCTGCTGCCGGGGGCCGTGCTGCGCGCGACGGCGATCGAATTGATGGGTAGCGGCCTCGGCAGCGTGCCGCTGCCGCGCTTGCTGGCGGCGATGCGCGGCGTGTTCGACGCCGCCGCGCCTGCGGGCCTCTCGGTGGACACGCGTGCCGTGCCGCTGTCGGCGGTCGGGGAATATTGGGGCGATGCCGATAGCCGGGTGCGAACGGTGTTCGTGATGCAGACCGGGTGAACCGCGGCTGGTGTGCAACACCGGCACCGGCCAGACGGGTGTCGGGACGTGTCGCGATCGTGCGTTTCACGTGTTCGCGCAGCGGGCGGCCCCGCAATCCGGATCGCGACGACGACAATCGCGAGCATCACGTCGAGCTTCCGAATTCTGCGCTGCGGCTGCTGGTCGACATCCTCGCACAGGGCGCCGAATGCAACGCGATCAAGGCGGCGTCCATTCATGCGTAACTGACCGCGCAGGAAGCAGCGGACCGGCTCAATGTGTCCCGTCCACAGCCGATCAAGTTGCGCGACTTGCATGCGCGGCCTGCCGCATCCCAAGACCGGCAATCATCGGCCGGTGGGAGTTCCCGATGTGATGCGCTACCGGGGAAAACGCGGCCCGTGCCCTTATCGCACGGAGGCGGGGCGGGCAGCGCCGCGTGCCGCCGCCTGCACCGTCAAGACAGAACTCAGAACCGCTGCTGAATCCCTGCCGTCACGCCGACCTGCGTCGTGCCGTACCCCGCGAAATCGCGCGACACGCCCACCTTCTGGTCGTGTTTCGCGATCGCGAACGCGCCGGCCGCATACAGCACCGTGCGCTTCGACAGCGCGTAATTCGCGCGCATCGACACCAGTGTCGGATCGGCATCGCTGCCGCCCTTGATGTTCTGGTGATAGACGGCCGCGATCAGCGAGAACGCCGGCGTGAACTGGTACGACCCGCCGAGCCAGTACATGTCGCTCAACTGGTTCGACGCGCTCGTGTGATACGTGCGCCGATAGTTCCGATAGCCCGCCATCGCCTTCAGCTTGCCGAAGTCGTAGCTCAGGCCCGCGTGAATGCCCTGGATGTAGTTCACGGTATCGGCCGGCGTCACGCTGTCGGCCGCGCCGTTCTGCCGGTCGAACGTGACGACGGCGGCGAACGGGCCGGTCTCGTAACCAAGCGCGAAGTCGTACTTCGAGCTGGTCTTGACGCTGCCCGGCACGTTGCCGAAGCCGTAAAGCGCGCCGAACTTCACGCCGCTGAATTCGCCGTCGTAGCGCACCGCGTTCGACGAACGTGTAAAGAGGCCGTCCTTGCGGCCGCCCGTCGCCATCGACGACGTCGCCCACGAGTAGTTCTGCGCGTAGCCCATCGGGTCGAACGGCAGCATGTAGTCGTACGTGACGGTGTAGTTGCGGCCGAGCGTCAGCTCGCCCCATTTGCCTTTCAGTCCGACCGTCGCGCGCCGCGCAAAGATCGAGTCGGGGCCGTCGTCGAACGCGCCGTTCGCGAGATCGATCCCGCTTTCGAGGCGGAACACGGCCTTCAGTCCGCCACCGAGGTCCTCGACGCCGCGCAGGCCCCAGCGCGACGTATTCTTGTTGCCGGACTTCAGCTTGACGGAACTGCCGCCCTCGGGCGCAGCATGATTCGTGTACTCGATACCGGCATCCATGATCCCGTACATCGTGACCGACGACTGCGCGTGCGCGGCGCCGGCCGCGAGGCCGACGGCGACGGCCGATCCGGTCAGGACGGCAGTACGACGGGAACGTTCTGCGCGTGATTTCATTGACGGTGTCTCCTGGGTTGTTGTGGGTTGGTGAAGCGGATACGCGGCGCGCAGCAGCCCGCGGCGGACGCCGGTCAGCGTCCGCCGGATTCCGGTGGAAACGGGGTGCGCGCGTGAATGCATGCGCGGCGGCCCGCAAGCCGCCGCGCCCGGGTCAGCCCGCTTTCGCGAACGCCCAGCAGTCGTTGGCGGGGAATTCGATCCAGTGCTTGCCGGCGGCGCGCGGCACATGGCCGAACGCGCGCAGACGCATCTCGCCGCAATGAAACAGGTATTCCCAGCGGTCGCCGAGATACATCGACGTGACGAGGTCGGCCTGCAGACGGTTCGCGCCCGGGCCGTCGGCCACCTGCACGCGCTCGAGACGGATCACTGCCTGCGCGTCCTGGCCGGGCGCGAACGCGTCGCGCGCGAGCGCCTGCAATTCCCAGCCGTCGCCGGCGAGCGTCACGCGTTCGCCGTCGACTGCGGCCACGCGCGCGTCGATGCGGTTGTTGCTGCCCATGAACTCGGCCGTATACAGCGAGCGCGGTGCGCCGTAAAGCTCGGCCGGCGTGCCTTCCTGCTCGATGCGGCCGTTGCGCAGCAGCAGGATGCGGTCGGACATCGCCATCGCTTCGGTCTGATCGTGCGTGACGCACAGCGCGGACAGCCCGAGCGACACGATCAGCTCGCGCAGCCATGCGCGCGCTTCCTCGCGCAGTTTCGCATCGAGGTTCGACAGCGGCTCGTCGAGCAGGATCACCGGCGGGTTGTAGACGAGCGCACGCGCGATTGCGACGCGCTGCTGCTGACCGCCGGACAGCTGGTGCGGAAAGCGTTCGGCAAGATGGCCGAGGCCGAGCTGGTCGAGCGCGGTCTGCACGCGGCGCTTTTGCTCGGCAGGCGCGACGCGGCGCAGCTTGAGGCCGTAGCCGACGTTGTCGGCGACGGTGCGGTGCGGCCACAGCGCGTACGACTGGAACACGAGGCCGAGCGAGCGCTGTTCGACGGGCAGGTCGATGCGTTGCGCGCCGTCGAAGAACACGCGGTCGTCGAGCTGGATGCGTCCGTCGGACGGCTGTTCGAGGCCGGCTACCGCGCGCAGCAGCGTGGTCTTGCCGCTGCCGGACGCACCGAGCAGGCACACGACTTCGCCAGCCTTCAGTTCGAACGACACGCCCTTGAGGATCGGGTTTGCGCCATAGCTGAGGTGCAGATCGTCGACGATGAGCTTATCCATGAAGTTTCACTCCGAAGCGCAGGGCCACGCCGAGACCGGCGCCGACCATCGCGATGTTGATGACAGAGAGCGCGGCGACCTGGTCGACGGCACCGGTCGCCCACAGCGACACGAGCAGCGCGCCGATCACTTCGGTGCCGGGCGACAGCAGGTAGACGGCGGTCGAGTATTCGCGCTCGAAGATCATGAAGATCAGGAGCCAAGCGGCGAGCAGGCCGAAGCGCACGAGCGGCAGCGTCACGTCGAGCGACACGCGGCTGCGCGTGGCGCCGACGCTGCGGCCGGCTTCCTCCAGTTCGGGGCCGACCTGCAGCAGCGCGCTCTGGATGAGCCGCATCCCGTACGCGAGCCACACGACCGTGTACGCGATCCAGATGCTCCACATCGAGTTCTTCAGCTCGCGCAGGCCCGGCACGAACAGGAAGATCCACAGGAACGCGAGACCGGCGAGCAGGCCCGGCACCGCGCGCGGCAGCAGCACGAGGTAGTCGAGCAGTTTCGTCGCCCAGTCGTGGCGGCGGTGGCCGGCGAATGCGACGAGCGAGTAGAAGCCGATCGCGACCGCGCCGCCGATTACGCCGATTCCGAGCGTGTTCACGATCGCCCGCACGAGGTTGTCCTGTTCGAACAGCTCGACGAAGTTCGCGAGCGTGAGCACTTCGGCGAGCGGCACGCCTTCGCCCCAGTTCGTCACGAACGCGCGCAGCACGATGCCGGAGATCGGCACGATCACGGTCAGCACCAGCCACAGCGAGACGATCGCGAGCGCGACCCAGCGCCACACGCCGAGCGGCAGCACCGTCGCGCGGCCGGCCTTGCCCTTCACGGTGACGAAGCGGTTCGCGGTTTTCAGCAACCGGCGTTGCAGCAGCACGAGCGGGAACGTGATCGCGACGATGCACACGGCGACCGCGGCCATCAGGTGGTACGACGGCACGCCGAGCTTGTTGGTCAGCTTGTACAGGTACGTCGCGAGCACGAGATGGCCTTCCGGATCGCCGAGCACGAGCGGCAGCCCGAACACCTCGAAGCCGAGGAAGAACACGAGCACGCCGGCGAACAGCAGTGCGGGCATCGTCATCGGCAGGCTCACGTCGAGCGCGACGCGGAACGGGCGGGCGCCCGTCACGCGAGCGGCTTCCTCGACGTCCGAGCCGAGGTTGCGAAGCGCGGCCGACGAATACAGATACACGTGCGGCACGTGCGTGAGGCCGACGATCAGCGTGATCGCGAAGATCGAGTAGACGTTCCACGGCACGTTCTGCACCCCGAACAGTTCCTTGAACCATACGGAGTAGAAGCCGACCGGTCCGGCCGCGACCACGTAGCCGAACGCGAGCACCATCGGCGACACGAACACGGGCGTGAGCAGCAGCGGCTCGAGCCAGCGGCGGCCGGGCAGGTCGGTGCGCACCATCAGGAACGCGAGGACGCCGCCGAGCGGAATCGAGATGAACAGCATCCCGCCGGCGATGATGAACGAGTTCTTCACGGCGGACCAGAAGTCCGGATCGGCGAAGATGAAGCGGAAGCCTTCGATGCCGAGCGTCTTGTTCGCGTCGAAGAACGGCGCGGACAGCAGGCTCTGGAACAGGATGAAACCGAGCGGCAGCGCGACCGCGACGGTGAGCACCGCGACGACGATCCAGCGCAGCATGCCGGCAAGCGGCTGCAGGTTGCTGACCGGCAGCGCGGGAATCGCGCCGCGTTGGCCGGTGGTGGGCGGAACGGCCGGCGCCGCTCCGCGTGTGCTGGTTGAAAGCATGAGTTCGCCCCTGCGGCCATCCGGATGGCCGCCTCAAGGAAGTCGGTAAGGGGAAGGGGGGCCGCCCGCGCGGCGTGCGGCGTGCAGCGGGCGGCCGTTGGCTGTGGACGGGCCGAAGCCGGTCAGCGGATCAGCTCTTGATCGCCTGCTGCCATTGCTTCAAAAACGCGAGTCGCTTCGACTGATCGAGATAGACGAGCAGGCCGGTGCCGATCGGGATCGGCTTCAGCGAATCGCCGAGCTCCTTCGTGAGGCTCGCGGCCGACGTTTCGCCGGCCACGTCCGTGCGGATCGCGTACAGGTTCGCCTGGTTTGCGATCAGCGTCTGCCCGCGTTTGGACAGCAGGTAGTCGACCCACAGCTTCGCTGCGTTCGGGTTCTTCGCCTTCTTCGAAATCGTGGCCAGGCGGCTCACGACCTGCGTGTAGTCCTTCGGGAAGACATAGCCGATCGACTTGTCCTTCTTCGCCTTCGCGTACGCATACGAGCCGATGATGTTGTAGCCGATCAGGTTCTCGCCCGACGAGATGCGCTCCATCATCGCGCCGGTGCTCGACTGCAGCTTCGGACCGGTTGCGCCGATCGCCTTCACGAGTTCCCACGTAACCTTCTCGTTCAGGTGCGCGTCCTGCGTCAGCGCGTTGAAGCCGACGCCGGATTTCTCGACGTCGTATGTCGTCAGCTTGCCCTTGAACTTGTCGGGTTGCGACGTGAGCAGCTTGATCAGGTCGGTGCGCGTCTTCGGCACCTCGTTCTCAGGAATCAGGCGTTTGTTGTAGACGATCGCGAGCGGCTCGAACGTCGTGCCGTACGCCTGCTTCTGGTATTGCGCCCATTGCGGCACGTTCGCGCTTTCCGGCGAATCGTACGACGCCATCAGGCCGTCGTTGACGAGCTTGACCTGCAGATCCATCGCCGAGCTCCACAGCACGTCGGCGCTGGTGCTGCTCGCCGCGTTTTCGCTGATGTAGCGGTTGTACAGCTCGGTGCTGTTCATGTCGTTGTACTCGACCTTCACCCCGTACAGGCTTTCGAAGTCCTTGATCAGCGGGCGCACGAGGCCCGTGTCGGTCGTCGAGTAGACGATCAGCTTGCCTTCCTTCTTCGCGGCGTCGACGACGCCCTGGTAGTTACCCGGATATCCGGCCGGAACCTGTGCGGCGGCGCCGCCGGCTGCGGTGCCCAGGACGATCGTCAGCGCGACGGCGAGCTGCTTCGGTGCAAAAAACGGCATGTCTTCCTCCAGTTACGCGTGTGTGTTGTTCGAATGACGCGGATGGTAATTGCGGCGCACTTTCAGCCTGCTTTCATTTCGGTTCACAATAGCAGCCTTTGTGTCATGGATTTCCCGAGGTCCCCATGCGTGTGCTGCTCGTCGAAGACAACCCGAACCTGGCGCAGTCGTTGAACGACGCGCTGAGTGCCGCGCGTTTCGCGGTCGATCACATGGCGGACGGGGAGGCGGCGGATCACGTGCTGCGCACGCAGGACTACGCGCTGGTGATTCTCGATCTCGGGCTGCCGAAGCTCGACGGGCTCGAGGTGCTGCGGCGGCTGCGTGCGCGCCGCAATCCGGTGCCGGTGCTGATCCTCACCGCGCACGGCTCGGTCGAAGATCGCGTGAAAGGCCTCGATCTCGGCGCCGACGATTATCTTGCGAAGCCGTTCGAGCTGACCGAGCTGGAGGCGCGCGCTCGCGCGCTGATCCGGCGCAGCCTCGGCCACGAACATACGCGCGTCGAGTGCGGGCCGCTTTCGTATGACAGTATCGACCGCAGCTTCCACCTCGCCGGCGAACCGCTGCCGCTCACGCCGCGCGAGCGTTCGGTGCTCGAGGTGCTGATTCTGCGCAACGGCCGCGCGATCAACAAGGAAACGCTGTCGGAGAAAATCTTCGGGCTCGATGAGTCGGTCAACGCGGACGCGATCGAGAT
Source organism: Burkholderia sp. AU19243 (assembly GCF_018148075.1). Classification (NCBI taxonomy): domain Bacteria; kingdom Pseudomonadati; phylum Pseudomonadota; class Betaproteobacteria; order Burkholderiales; family Burkholderiaceae; genus Burkholderia; species Burkholderia sp. AU19243. Next base: position 514,892 of record NZ_JAGSTV010000002.1, on the reverse strand, counting down.
TTACGTGTACCGATTGCGCAAGAAGCTGGAGAACACCGGCGTCGCGATCGTCACGCTGCGCGGGCTCGGGTATCTGCTCGAAGCGAAGGCGGTCGAATGACCGTGCGCCCGAACCTGCGCACGCAAGTCGCGCTGTGGCTGCTGCTGCCGTTGCTCGGGCTGCTCGCGCTCGACTCGTGGCTCACGTACCAGCGTGCGATGAGCGCCGCGCATGTCGCGTTCGACCGCACGCTGTCGTCGTCGCTGAAGTCGATCCGCGAAGGCGTGCGGCTCAACGAGGGCGAGATCGAAGTCGACCTGCCGTATCTCGCGCTCGAAATGTTCGAGTCGGGCGACGGCGGCAAGATCTACTACCTGATTCGCGAGGACAACGGCCGCACGATCACCGGCTATCCGGACCTGCCGCTGCCGGAGGGCGACGCCGCGCTGTTCGCGACGCGCTACTACGACGTCGTCTATCGCGGCGAGCGGTTGCGCATGGGCGCGCTGCGCGTGCCGGTGCACGACGTGCCGACCGCGCAGACGCGCATCGTGTGGGTGATGGTCGGCGAGACGATCGAGGCGCGCCAGGCGCTCGCGCGCGAGATCCTGATGGGCTCGCTGCTGCAGGAAGGGCTGCTCGTCGTGCTCGCGCTCGGCATCGTGTGGCTCGGCGTCGGGCGCGGGCTGCGTCCGCTGAACCGGCTATCCGCCACGGTGGCCGCGCGCAGCGACGGCGATCCGACGCCGCTCGACACCGGCGGCATGCCGAGCGAACTCGCGCCGCTCGTCGATTCGATCAACCAGTACATCGGCCGCACGCAGCGTATGCAGGTCGCGCGGCGGCGCTTCTTCGCGGACGCCGCCCATCAACTGAAGACGCCGCTCGCGGCCGTGCAGGCCGGCGTCGAATTGGCTTTGCGGCCCGACGAGCAGCCGCGCGTGAACGTGCATCTGCGGCGCGTGAACGGCGCGGTGCGGCAGGCCGCGAAGATCGTCCAGCAACTGCTGTCGCTGTCGCGGCTCGATTCGGACAGCGGCCACGCGGTCGCGCATCAACCGGTCGCGCTGCACCGGCTCGCGCGCAGCGTGACGCTCGACTGGTCGCCGGTTGCGCGCGCGCGCGACATCGACCTCGGATTCGAGCACGAGGCCGACGTCACCGTGCTCGGGCAGCCGGACCTGCTCGGCGAAATGATCGGCAACCTCATCGACAACGCGATTCGTTACTCGGGCGATCGCGCGGTGATCACGGTGCGCGTGTCGCGCGACGGCGAGCATGCGCGGCTCGACGTGATCGACAACGGGCCCGGCGTCCCGGCCGGCGAGCGCGATGCGGTGTTCGAGCGCTTCCATCGCGGCAGCAAGACGCAGACGGTCGAAGGCACCGGGCTCGGGCTGTCGATCGTGCGGGAGATCGCGCGGGTGCATCAGGGCAGCGTGACGCTCGCCGATGCGGCCGGTGGCGGGTTGATCGTGACGGTCGTGCTGCCGATCGCGCCGGCGGCTGTGCAGTAGCGCGGCCGCTTCGGTCGGGCGCGCAAACCGCGCTGAACGGTTGCGGTAGCGGCGGCGCGAACGATGCGCCGTCCGCCGCCATGCTCAGTCGCCGAAGCCGATTTCCGCTTCGACGGATTGTCCGACTTCGAGCCACGCGCCCGCACCTTCGACGACGATTGCATTGATGCCGAACGTCAGCGCATTGTCATAGTTCGGATTCGCGCGATACGTCTGCATCGTGTCGGTCGGCTCGTGCGGCCATGCCGGATTCGGTGCGCCGGTCACCTGATCGATCGTCGGCATCGGGCAGCGCGTGCACAGCTTCACGAGACGCAGCCGCACGCGTGTCGTGCCTTCGGCGTCGAGATGTTCGACGAAATCCTCTTCATACGCGTCCAGGTCGGACACGACGATGTTCGGACGGAAGCGGTTCATCGGAATCGCCGGCGCGCCTTTCGCGACGAGCCTCGCATTCAGGTCGTCGAGCGATGCCTGGCCGATCACGAGCAGCGGATACCCATCCGCGAACTGCGTGTGCGTATCGACGTCGCCGGTCCACTTGCGGTTGCAGCCGCGGCGCGCGTCGGCACTGAAGCGCGCGAGCTTCAATGGCGTGCCGAGGAATTCGGTGAGCCACGCGGCGGTCTCGGCGCCCGTGTCGATCGCGTCGACGGTGTCGCGCCACACGGTCGCGGCCATCTTCGGCGTGGCGGGCGTCGCGTCACCGTCGAGCGGCGTGCGGATCTCCGGCATGCCCGGCGCGTTCAATACCAATGCGTCGCTGTCGAGCGCGGTGCGGATCAGCGCGAGCCGCGGGTGCGTGCGCTGCGTGATCATCATCCCGTCCGGGGTCGTGATCAGCCAGTGGCGGTCGTATGCGAGGCCCGTTTCGAGCAGTTGCGCGCGCGGCAGTGCGATGCCCGCGCAGGATTTGATCGGGTAGACGAAGAGTTCGGAGATGGCTGGCATGACGCTGGCTGACACGGACGGGATGATCGAATCGCGATTGTGCCAGATCGTGCGAAAGCCGTTTGGGCGGTTGTGCGCGGCCGGTGCGGGATCGCGCGCGGCGGCTGCGGGGGCGCCGGCGCATCACGCCAGCGGAAAGCCGAGGTCGAATGTCGTGCGCACGTCGAGCGGCTGGCGCAACAGTCCCGCCTTCAGATAGAAATCGGCGGTGCGCTGCTGCTCCGCGATCACGGTTGCATCGATCGGTTGCCAGCGCGTGCGCCGGCGCTCGAACTGCAGCTTCGCGGCGGCCGGCGGAATGCCGATGATGCGCGCGAGCGCCGCGGAATACGCATCGACGTGCCGGTACGACCACGTTTGCGCGCGCACGACGCGCTGCACGAAGTCGCGCAGCACGTCGCGCTTCGACGCAATCGCCGCGTCGGTCGCCGCCACGTAGCTGAGGCCCGACCACAGCCCGCGTCCGTTGACGAGCACGCGCGCGCGGCCGCTCGTTTCGGCGAGCGCGGTATAGGGTTCCCACGTCGCCCATGCGTCGATCGAACCGGTTGCAAGCGCAAGCATCGTGTCGGCTGGCGGCAGGAACCGGAACGACACGGCGTCCGGCGGCAGGCCGGCCGCGTCGAGCGCCTTAAGCGTGACGAAATGGCCGATCGAGCCGCGCGTGGTGCCGATGCGCTTGCCTTTCAGGTCGGCGGCATCCTTCAGCGTCGCATCGGGCCGCACGAGCAGTGCGGTGCCGTACGGGTCGGAACGGTTCGCGCCGATCACCTTGATGCGCGCGCCCGATGCGAGCGCGAAGATCACCGGCGCATCGCCGATCGGCCCGCAGTCGACGGCCGCCGCATTCAGCGCTTCGGCGAGCGGCGCCGCGGCCGGGAACTCGGTCCACGCGATGTCGTAGGCGAGGCCGTTCAGCTCGCCGGCGGCTTCGAGCAGCGCGCGCAGCCCGCCTTTCTGGTCGCCGGCCCGCAGCAGCGGGCGCGGGCCGGATTGCGCGTGCACCGCGGCCGGCGCGGCGCCGACGGTGGCGACGGCGGCGAGGGCGCTGGCTTGTGCGAGGAAGTGGCGTCGGGTCGGATTCATCGTGTCGTTCGATCGGTCGGGGATACGGTTCAAGGATTCAATGCGGCAGTCCGGCCTGCACGTCGCGCACGGGTTCGGCCTCCACGCGCAGCAGCAGCGTGGTCAGCGGATCGGCGTTCGCGGCGGCAGCCGAGGGTCGCCCGGTGGCATCGGCGCGGCACAGCAGGTCGTCGGCCGACCAGCCCGCGCTGCCCGGCAGTGCGCGCGCTCGCAACCAGCCGCGCCGGTCGGCGAGCAATTGCGTGCCGCCGAACGCTTCGGGTTGCACGCCCGCGATCGTCGCGAATGCTTGCCATGCGCCGGGCGTCGCCGAGAAGCAGTCCGCGCGTGTGCCGCCCGTCAGCAGCGGCGCGGCCGCATCGTCGGCGGCGACGAGCAGCGTCTGCCAGCGCGGGTCCTCCCGCGGCGGCGTGCCGCCCGGTGCGAGCGCGACGATGCGCACGCGCTGGCCTTCGCGCCAGTGCCCGAGCGGTTGCGGCGCGGCGTTGCCGCAGCGCACGTCGAGCGCCGGCAGCGGCACGGGCACGGGCCACGCGCCTTCCGAGCGCGCGCCGCTGCCGGCGGACAGCGCTTTCAGGTAATCGAGCACGGCCCACGTGTCGGCCGGCCCGAGCGTCGCGGCAAAGCCGGGCATCGTCGACGCGCCGCGTACGTCGCGCGTGCCGTGCTGTACGCGCCAGTACAGTTCGCCGTCGAGCCGGCGCGCGAGCAGCGTGCCGGCGAAGGTCGGCGGCCAATGCGCGAGCGTGGCCGCGAGCGGTCCTTCGCCGCGGCCGTCCGCGCCGTGGCAGGCCGCGCAATGCTGCGCATACAGGTGCGCGCCGCGCATCAGGTTCGCGACGGAAAACGGCTCGGGATTGCGCTGAAAGCTGGTGGGAACGGCCGGTGCGAGCCACAGCGACGCCGGCGGCCACGGCGCGAACCATGCAGCGGCCAGCGCGGCGATTGCCGATGCTACGCGCCACTTGCGCGACACGAGTGCGACGCAACCGAGCGCCACGGCGAGCGCGGTCACCGCGATCGCGAACGCGAGCTGCCGCGTGAGACCGGCGTCGATGCGCAGCGTTTCGAGCGCGATCCGGTGCGCCCACGGCCATGCGGCTTGCCCGTCGGCGTCGCCGGTCAAGCCGGCCGCATGCAGTGCCCGCGCGAACGCGCTCTGCGCGCGATACAGCAGTTGCAGGAACAGCAGCGCCCAATCGGCGAACGGCGGCGCATTCATCGGCGCGGCCTTTGCCGCGCACTGGCGAGCCTGCGAACGACACCGCGCATCTACCAGCTCGCATCGAGTCCGAGATGCCGCAGTGCTTCGTGGCGCAGCTCGGCGAGACGCGGATCGCCGCGATGGCGCGGGTAGGGCAGGCCGACACGCAGCTCGGCAACGATCTGCGCGGGACGCGGCCCGAACACGATCACGCGCTGCGCGAGATACAGCGCTTCCTCGACGTCGTGCGTGACGAGCAGCGCGGAAAACCCGTCGCGTTGCCACAGCGCGGTCAGTTCGGCCTGCATGGTCATTCGCGTCAGCGAATCGAGCTTGCCGAGCGGCTCGTCGAGGATCAGCAGGCGCGGATCGTTCACGAGCGCGCGGGCGAGCGCGACGCGCTGCGCCATCCCGCCCGACAGCTGATGCGGAAACACGTTCGAGAATTCCTGCAGTCCGACACGCGCGAGCGCGTCGTCGACGCGATGCCGTTCGGTACGCGCGACACCGCGCGCCTCGAGGCCGAGCGCGACGTTCGCGCGCACGCGGCGCCACGGATAGAGCGTCGGATCCTGGAACACGACGATCCTCGACGGATCGGGCCGCTCGATCGGCGCGCCGTCTTGCGCGATCGTGCCTTGCCGCGCGGCGTCGAGGCCGGCGACGAGCCGCAGCAGCGTCGATTTCCCGCAACCGCTCGGGCCGAGCAGCGCGACGAATTCGCCGGCCGCGACCGACAGCGTCACGTCGTCGAGCACCGGCAGCGGGCCGGCGGGGCCGTCGAACGCGTGGCTCACGCGGCGGATGTCGATGCGCGCGCCGCGCGCGACCGGCGGTGCCGAAACGGACGGTTCCAGAACGGCGGCGCTTACCATTTGACGGTTCCTTTCTGCCATGCGAGCACACGGTCGCGCACCGCGAACAGCAACGCGATCAGCCCGGAAAACAGCAGCGCCATCACGAGCAGCGCTGCATACATGTTCACGTACGATGCCCAGCCCTGCGCCCAGCTCAGGTACCAGCCGAGCCCCGACTTGACGCCCATCATCTCGGCAACGACGAGCACGGTAAACGACGCGCTCAACCCCATGAAGATGCCGACGAACACATGCGGCAGCGCGGCCGGAATCGCGACGCGCAGCACGAGGAAGCGCGCGTTCGCGCCGAGCGTGCGGGCGACGTCGTAGTACTGCCGGTTCACGCTCGCGACGCCCGACCACGTCAGCACCGCGACCGGGAAGCCGGTGGACAGCGCGATCAGGAACGCGGCGGCCGAGTAGCTCGTCGGAAAGAAGTAGAACGTGAGCGGCAGCAGCGCGGTGGCCGGCACGGGGCCGAGCACGCGCAGCACCGGATGCACCCAGTAGCCGATGCGGCGCGACCAGCCGATCGACACGCCGACCGCGAACCCGACCGCGACGCCGTATGCAAATCCGAGCGCGAGCAGCTTCAGCGTATTGGCGGCGCTGCCCGCGAGGCGCGGCCAGTCGTCGACATAGACTTCGATCAGCGCTTGCGGCGGCGCGAAGAACGGCGTCGGCAGCCAGCCTGTCTTCGCGGTGACGATTTCCCACGCGGCCAGCACGAGCGGAAGCGCGACGAGCCACGGGCCGGCCGCGCGCACGCGCGCAAGCCGGGCGCGCGTGGCCGGCACGCGATGGCCGACGGTCGCGGCGATCAGCAGCAGCGCGGCGGCGACCCAGGCGGCGGTGCCGAACGTGTCGGTGTACGCCCAGTCGGTGAAGCCGACGATGCGGTTCGGCCACAGATGCGTGGTCGCGCCGAGCGCCGCCCACGCGAGCGCCGCGCCGATCCCGGTCGGCCAGGTGCGCGCACGGCGCGCATCGGCCGCAAGTGTCGCGTCGCAGGCGCTGCACGCTGCACGCGGCGCAGCGGCCGCGGCGGCAGTTGCGGAGGCGGCGCCGGCCGCCGCCGAGGCGCCGCGGGCGGGGGAGGCGTGTTCGATCGTCGACATCGCGTTACCCCAGCACGTTCGCATAGACCTGCTGCGCGAAGCGCTGCGGGTCGGTGCTCTTCTTCAGCACGCTGATCCGGCGGAAATCGTCCGCATAAAACGCGATTTCCTGCTGCAGGTCGACGTTCGTCGGGTGATGCGTGTAGGTCAGCGTCGCGTACAGCTTGCGCAGATCGTCCGGATTGATTTTCGGCGAATACTTCGCGAACGCCTTCGCGGCCTCGTTCGGATTGTCGTGCGTGTATTCGGTGGCCTGCACGATCGAACGCGCGAGCGCGGCGGCGGCCGGCCGGTCGTTGCGCACCAGGTCGCCACGCGCGCCGATCACGCAGCACACCTTGCGCGCGTATTCGCCGGACAGGTTTGTCGCGAGTTCGGTGTACGCGCCGTTGCTGCGCTTTTCGAGCAGGTACAGATTCGGGTCGCCGTCGGCGATCGCCTGGATTTCGCCCTTGTCGACCGCGACGCCGAGCAGGTCGGCCGGATATTGCCGCCACGTGATGTCGCGCTCGGGATCGATGCCGTTCTTTGCGAGCAGGATCGAGAAGAAGTGCTTGCCCGGCGCGGCGAGGTCGCTGACGCCGACGGTTTTGCCCTTCAGCGCCTGCAGCGTCGTGACGCCGGCCGTTTTCGAGCCGAGCAGCCGCACGCAGCCGCCGTGCGAGCTGCCGATGATCTTCACGTCGAAGCCGGCTTCGAGCGGCTTCAGCCAGCGGTGGATCATCCCGACCGCCGCATCGGCCTTGCCGGTCGCGATCGATTCGAGCAGCTGATCGGTCGACCCGCTGTAGTTGATCAACTCGACCTTCAACCCGTTCTTTTCGAAGAAGCCGTTCTCCTGCGCGACGACGATCGGCGTCAGGCAGAACGCGTTCTGGTTCCACGCGAACGTGAGCTTCTTCAGCGGCGGGGCGGACCATGCGTTGCGGCCGAGCGTGATCGCCGGCACGGCGAGCGCGGCCGCGCCGGCCGCGCGCAGCAGCCGGCGGCGTGTGTCGTCATGCGCGCCGGTCGGCGCGAGTGCGGTGGATTCGGTCATCGTGGGGTCTCCGGTTCCGGTCGTGCGGCGGGAGCTCAGTCGAGCAGGTCGGGTTCGTCGGCGACGACACGCGCGAACAGGCTGTCGAACGCATGCAGCGCGCCTTCCGGGCCGCCGATCTGCCCGTGCGTGTGTCGTGCGGTCGCGTGGTCGATCGGTTGCGGCGTGCCGGCCGCTTCGGCCAGCAGTTGCGTGTGCGCGGCGTTGTCGAGCGCGATGTACCACCACGCGGCTGCCTCGACGGTCGGGCCGGCTGTCAGGATCCCGTGGTTCTTCAGGATCACGCCCTTGTGCGTGCTGCCGTCGGCCTTCACGAGCGCATCCGCGATCCGCGCGCCTTCGCTCGTGTCGACGACCATTCCCGTGAAGTCGTCGAACAGCGCGTGGTCCTCGTAGAACACGCATGCGTCCTGCGTCAGCGGATCGAGCGGGCGGCCGAGCGTCGACCACGCCTTGCCGTAGGTCGAATGCGTATGCGCGGCCGCGACGATATGCGGATGCGCATCGTGAATCGCCGCGTGGATCGCGAACGCGGCCTTGTTCAGCGGGCGGTTGCCGATCGCGGTCTCGCCGCGCGCGTTGACGAGCAACAGGTCGGACACCTTGATCTGCGAGAAATGCACGCCGAGCGGATTCACCCAGAAGTGATCCGGCAGCTCGGGATCGCGCGCGGTGATGTGGCCGGCGAGGCCCGACGCGAAGCCGTAGCGCGCGAACAGCCGGAACGCGGCCGCGAGCCGCTCCTGCCGGTGGCGGCGTTCGGCGGCGACATCGATGCGCGGTGCGGGCGGGTCGAACCAGAAGTGCTGGCGCGGCGTGTCGGCGAGCACGAGACCAGACGCAGTGCGTACCGGCGATGAAGAGGACGGGACGGCGGACATGGGGTGCGGCTCCGTTTGCGTCAGGCGGCGCGGCGCGCCGCGTCGCGTGCCGCGACGGCGCTGCGCACGCGCGGGATCAGTTCGCGGCCGTAGTCGATCGCGTCTTCGAGCGGATCGAAGCCGCGTATCAGGAACGTCGTCACGCCGAGGTCGTAATAGTCGAGCAGCGCATCGGCGACCTGCTCGGGCGTGCCGACCAGCGCGGTCGAATTCGAACGCGCGCCGGTGAGCTTCGCGATCTCGGTCCACAGCCGCTTGTCGACGCGCGAGCCGCGGTCCGCGGCGGCGAGCAGGCGCCGCGCGCCTTCGCTCTGCTGCGGGCCGCCGGCGCCGAGCCCGGCCGCCTCGCGCAGCCGCCGCGTTTCGTCGAGGATCCGGTGCGCGCGTGCCCACGCTTCGTCTTCGGTCGCCGCGAGGATCGGCCGGAACGACACGGAGAAGCGCACCTGCCGGCCGTGCTTCGCGGCTTCGGCGCGTACGCGCGCCGTCAGGTCGCGCACCTGGTCGAGCGATTCGCCCCACAGCGCGTAGACGTCCGCGTGCTTGCCGGCCACCTGAAGCGCGGCTTCCGATGCACCGCCGAAGTAGATCGGCACATGCGGCTGCTGCAGCGGCTTCACTTCCGAGAACCCCTGCTTGAAGCGGTAGTGCGTGCCGTCGTGATCGAACGGCTGCGCTTCGGTCCAGATGCGCCGCAGGATGCCGAGGTATTCGTCGGTGCGTGCGTAGCGCGCGTCGTGATCGAGGAAGTCGCCATCGCGCTGCTGTTCGCTGTCCGAGCCGCCGGAAATGAAATGCACGGCCAGCCGGCCGCGGCTGAACTGGTCGAGCGTCGCGATCTGCCGCGCGGCGAGCGTCGGCGCAGTGAAACCGGGGCGATGCGCGAGCATGAAGTGAATGCGCTCGGTCGCGGCGGCCGCGAACGCGATCGTCAGCGTCGCGGACGGGCCCGTCGAGTGATGCGGGACGAGGATCCGGTCGAAGCCGGCCGTTTCGTGGGCGCGGGCGAAGTCGCGCACATAGTCGGGGTCGACGACGGGGCCGGCGGGCGGATGGATTTCCGACTGCTTCTGGCTCTGGATCATGCCGATGAATTCGACGCTCATCTGGGTCTCCGATGCGAGGACGGCCCGGCACGGCCAGCGACGGCCGGCCGGGGCGGGGATGCAGCGCAGATTACCGCCGAGATCATGCGAAACGGAAATAATCAATCCGGATTTGAATATCAGATTTGCATGGTTTGGGCGGGCCGGCGGTGCGCATACGCTGTGGTCTCGCGACCGCAAGAATCTTCACCGAGCCACCCAGTGACCGAGGGAACCCGCACCGATGTCCGCCAGCCTTGCTGCTTCTTCGCCGCAGCCGCTACACCCGCCACATCCGCCACAGTCGTTGCTGCGCCGCCTGCCTGCCGACGACGCACGCGTTGCCGCGCTGCTCGAGCGTCTCGCGCCCGAGCTCGCGGCAGACGCGGCCCGTAACGACGTGGACGGCCGCTTTCCGCACGAGAACTTCGCGCGGCTGCACCGCGCGGGGCTGATCGCGCAGGTCGTGCCGCGCGAGTACGGCGGCGCGGGTGCGACGCTCGCCCAGGCGAGCCGGATCGTGGCCGCGGTCGCGCGTGCCGATCCCGCGACCGCGCTCGTGCTGACGATGACGTATCTGCAGCATCGCGCGCTCGGCCGCGCGGACAACCGCTGGCCGGAGCCGGTGCGGCGTGCGGTGTTCCGCAGCGCGGCCGAAGAGGGCGCGCTGATCAATGCGCTGCGCGTCGAGCCGGCGCTTGGCTCGCCGTCGCGCGGCGGGCTGCCGGACACGATCGCGCGCCGCGACGGCGCCGGCTGGCGGCTGTCCGGCCACAAGCTGTACAGCACCGGCATTCCGGCGCTGCGCTGGCTGGCCGTATGGGCGCGCACCGACGAGCGCGAGCCGCGCGTCGGCGTGTTCGTCGTGCGGCGCGAGCGCGATGCGGCCGATGGCGCGCACATCCGCGTGATCGAAAGCTGGAATCATCTTGGCCTGCGCGCGTCGGGCAGCCACGAGGTCGTGTTCGACGACGTGTGGCTGCCCGCCGACCACGCGGTGGACGTGCGCACGCCGGACGCGTGGGGGGTGTCGGCCGGGAGCCATCCGGACGCCGATGCGCAGGCCGATCAGCACGCGTGGATGGTCGCGCTGCTCGGCAGTCTTTACGATGCGGTGGCGCGTGCGTCGCGCGACTGGCTGCTCGATTTCGCGACGACGCGCACGCCGAGCGGCCTCGGCGCGCCGCTCGCGACGCTGCCTCGCGTGCAGGAGGCCGTCGGCGACATCGAAGGGTGGCTGCATGCGAACCGCGTGCTGCTCGACGACCACATCGCGCGCACCGATGCGGGCGACGCGCCGGCCGTGACAACGAGCGGCCTCGTCAAGCGAACCGTGACGGAGCACGCGATCCGTGCGGTCGAGCATGCATTGAAGCTGTCCGGCAATCACGGGCTGAGCCGCCACAATCCGCTGGAACGTCACTACCGCGACGTGCTGTGCAGCCGCGTGCATACGCCGCAGGACGACGCGATCGCGGTTGCCGCCGGGCGTGCGGCACTCGACGCGGCAGCTGCGGCAAGCAGCAGCACCGCGAACGCCGCCGGGCACGCGGATGCGACGTCACGCCCCGCGCCGGCGCAAACCGCAACCCCGAGCGGGGACGATACGGATACGGGCCGCACGTCTTACCACGCGCGTGGCTCCGGTCGAAACGATGCGTGAGCTCGGCTGCGTGAGTGTGAATGCCGGCGCGGCGACGCCTTCCGCGCAGCGCGCGCGCGGATCAAGCAGCCCGGTCGTGCCGGCCGGCATCCGGCGGCAGCGCGAACACGTTGCGCGCATGCGCGGCGACGGCCGCGAGCGGCGCGGCGAACCGCGCGGCATCGGGGCGGTGCAGCAGCCACAGATCGATCTGCGGTTTGAAATCGGCGAGCGGCACGATGTCGAGCGCGTCGCGCAGCGGGCTGCCTTCGAGCAGCGGCAGCGGCATCAGCCCGACGCCGAGCCCGTTTGCGACGCTCTGCAATTGCAGGTCGCGGCCGTGGGCATCGAGCGTGACGGGCATCGGCAACCCCTGCGCGTCGAGTGCGCGGCGCAGGCCGGCACGAAAGCCGCAGCCGTCCGGATTGAGCACCCAGCCGCGCGCGTGGCAGTCGGCGAGCCGGTAGCTGCGGCGCGGCCAGTCGCCCTTGCGGCCGACCGCGACGAGCCGCGTCGCGAGCAACCGCATGCCATCGACCTGCGGCGGCAGCACCATCTCGCGGGCGAGAAACACGAGTGCCGCGTCGAGTTCACGGTGCGCGATGCGGTCGACGAGCACGCCGCCCCATGCGGTCGTGACCTGCGTCGCAAGCGCCGGCCATTGCGCGGCGAGCTGCGCGATCAGGCCGGGCAGCATCGGCTCGCCGAGCCCTTGCGTGAGCCCGACGCGGAATTCGCCTTCGGGCGGCCGCTGGCCCGCCGTCAGCTCGCGCAGCGCATCGACCTCGCGAAGGATCGAGCGGCATTGCTCGAACACCCGACGGCCGATGTCGGTCGGACGCGGCGGCTTCGTGTTGCGGTCGAGCAGCGTCACGCCGAGCGCTTCCTCGAGATTCTGCACGCGCCGCGTGATCGCGGGCTGCGTCATGCCGAGCTCCGCCGCGGCCTGGCTCAGGCTCTGACAGCGGACGACCGCTGCAAAAGCGTCGATATCGCTAATTTTCATGTTTGTTCTGCATGGTATTTCGGGTGCATCATGACTATCCATCATATTCGGCATCATATTCGAGGAGACAGCCGATGAGTACGCTTTCGTTGCAGCAGACGCCGCTGCGCCCGTTCGTCGATCGCTTCGGCGCGCTGCTCGCGTCCGGCGCGAACGAGGCGCGCATCCTCGACGACGGCGGTGCGCTGCTCGCGGCGCTCGTCGCGCGCGACGACTGGCTGCCCGACGCGTTCGCGCAGCCCGATCCGGCGCGCTACCGCCAGTACCTGCTGCATCTCGACCCCGCCGAGCGGTTTTCCGTCGTCAGCTTCGTGTGGGGGCCGGGCCAGACGACGCCGGTTCATAACCACACGGTGTGGGGGCTGATCGGGATGTTGCGCGGCGGCGAGTTTTCGCAGCCGTACCGGCTCGATGCGGCCGGCATACCGGTGCCGGCCGGCGACGCGGTGCGGCTGCGTCCGGGCGACGTCGACGCGGTGTCGCCGCGTATCGGCGACATCCACCGCGTGACCAATGCGTTCGCCGATCAGGTATCGATCAGCATTCACGTGTACGGCGCGAACATCGGCAAGGTCGAGCGCGCGGTATTTCTCGACGACGGCACCGTGAAGCCGTTCGTTTCCGGCTATTCGAACGCATGACCGGCCGTGCCAGCGCCTGCCGTACTCGGCGCCCGGCATTCGGCGCCGCGCGCCGTTGACGGCGCCGCAGCCGGTGCCGGCCCGCAGCACGCACGACCGCCCCGTTTGTTTTCTTCACCGACTTTCCACCGAATCCGACAAAGACATCGTGACGCAATTCGCCGATTCCACTTCCCGTTTCCCCGTCGCGTCGTACCACGACGTACGCGCGCGTCTGCTGGCTCGCGACGAAATCGCGCTGATCGACGTGCGCGAGGAGGATCCCTATGCGCAAGGCCATCCGCTGTGGGCCGCCAACTTCCCGCTGTCGAAGCTCGAGCTTGACGCGTGGACGCGCATTCCGCGCCGCGACACGCCGATCGTCGTGTTCGGCGAAGCCGGCGGCGAGGATCTCGCGCCGCGCGCGGCCGACACGCTCGCGCGGCTCGGCTATAGCGACGTGCGGCTGCTCGACGGCGGCCTCGCGGGCTGGCGCGCCGCGGGCGGAGAGCTGTTCATCGACGTGAACGTGCCGAGCAAGTCGTTTGGCGAATGGGTGGAGGCCGAGCGCCATACGCCTTCGCTGTCCGCGCAGGAAGTGCAGGCGCTGATCGACGCGAAGGCCGACGTGGTGATCGTCGACGCGCGCCGGTTCGACGAATATCAGACGATGAACATTCCCACGTCGACGAGCGTGCCGGGCGCGGAGCTTGTGCTGCGCGCGCGCGCGCTCGCGCCGAATCCGGCCACGCAGATCGTCGTGAATTGCGCGGGCCGCACGCGCAGCATCATCGGCACGCAATCGCTGATCAACGCGGGGGTGCCGAATCCGGTCGCCGCGCTGCGCAACGGCACGATCGGCTGGACGCTCGCCGGGCAGACGCTCGAGCGCGGTGCCGCACGGCGTTTTCCGGTCGACATCGACCCCGCGCAACGCGACGACGCCCGCCGTGCGGCGCGCGCAGTGGCCGAGCGCGCGGGCGTACCGCGCATCGCGCTCGACGACCTCGCCACGCTCGACGAGCCGGGCCGCACGCTGTACCGCTTCGACGTGCGCACGCCGGAGGAATACGAGGCCGGCCATCTGCCGGGCTTCCTGAGCACGCCGGGCGGTCAGCTCGTGCAGGAGACCGACCATCACGCGGCCGTGCGCGGCGCGCGAATCGTGCTGGCCGACGACGACGGCGTGCGCGCGGACATGACCGCGTCGTGGCTCGCGCAGATGGGCTGGGACGTGCGCGTGGTCGAGCCGGCCGGCACCGCCGCGTTCACCGAGCGCGGCCAGCCGCCGCGCGACGTGCCGGCGCCGCCGCCGGTGACAGAGGTATCGCCGGCGACGCTCGCGGGCTGGTTGAAGGAAGCTGCGGCGGACGAGATCGCGATCGTCGACGTGACGGCCAGCGCGAACTACGTGAAGCGTCATATTCCGGGCGCGTGGTTCGCCGTGCGCGCGCAGTTGCGCGACGCGCTCGCGGCGATCCCGCCGGCGAAGCGCTACGTATTCACGTGCGGCTCGAGTCTGCTCGCGCGCTTCGCCGCCGCGGACGCCCGTGCGTTGCTGCCGGCGTCAGCGTCGATCTCGGTGCTGACGGGCGGCACGGCCGCGTGGATCGATGCCGGGTTGCCGCTGGAGCAGGGCGACACGCATCTGGCGTCACCGCGTATCGACCGCTACCGCCGGCCGTACGAAGGCACCGACAATGCCGCCGCCGCGATGCAGGCGTATCTCGACTGGGAATACGGGCTGGTGGACCAGCTCAAGCGCGACGGCACGCACCACTTCCGCGTGATCTGACGGGCCCGGCGCGCCGCGACATGCGCGGCGCGCCGGCTGCCGCGCGTTCGGGGCGCTAGCGCTTGAACGTATCGACGGCCGTGCGGCCCACGGCCGGATCGTCGGTGAAGAAGCCGTCGATGCCCGCGCGCAGGTAAGCCTGGATCTCGCGCACCGAGCCGGCGGTATTGCGGGCGGCCGGCGTGCCGCCGTCCTTCAGCGATGCGGGCAGGAAGTTGTTCTCCGGCCGGAACGTATACGGATGCACGAGGAGTCCGGCTTCGTGCGCGTAGCGCACGTACGGCGTCGGCTGCTGCAGCGTGCCGTCCGCGGACACCGCGATGATTGACGTCTTGTACGGGCCGACGCCGTTTGCATAGGACGCAATCTCGCGCATTCCGTCACGCGTCGACAGGTCGCCATAGGTGCGCTTGTCGTTCGCCTTCACGAAGTCGTACGGCCGCTGGCCGGCTTCGTCCATCAACTGCACGAGCTTCCAGTTCGGCTGGCTCGACCGGATCCGGTTGCGAATCGTCTTCAGGTTCGCGACCTCGAACGACTGGATGTAGACCGTCGCCGTGCGCGCGGTGTATGGATCCTTCAGCAACGCGTCGACGAGACGGTCCTCGAGCGGCAGGCCGATCGACTGGAAATACGTCGGGTGCTTGGTTTCCGGATACAGATGGATCGTGCGGCCCGTTTGTTCGGACAACTGTTTCGCGAGCGCGACGATCTCGTCGAAAGTCGGGATCTCGAACCGATCGTTGTACGCGGTGTTCGCCGCGCGGATCTGCGGGATGCGCTCGCGTGCGCGCAGCGTCTTGAGCTCGGCCAGCGTGAAATCTTCGGTGAACCAGCCGGTCAGCTGCGTGCCGTCGATCGTTTTCGTCGCCTTGCGGCTCGCGAACTGCGGCAGCGTTGCGACGTCGGTCGTGCCCGAAATCTCGTTCTCGTGCCGCGCGACGAGCACGCCGTCGCGGGTCGCGACGAGGTCGGGCTCGATCACGTCGGCGCCGTCCTCGATCGCCTTGCGGTACGACGCGAGCGTGTGCTCGGGGCGCAGCGCGCTGGCGCCGCGATGGCCGACGACCTGGACCTTCGCGGCGATCGGCTGGGCGAGATCGGCGGCCGCGATGTCGTCGCCGCCGCAGGCGGCAAGCAGAACGGCGGCGGCACAGGCGAACGGAATGCAGCGCAGCGCGCTCGGACGCGAGAAGAACATGTCGATGAACCTTCGAACGGGGAGTGGGGGAAAGGGCGGGCGAGCCGCGCGGAGTCGAACGGGACGCGATCGTCGCATTCGATAATTACATATGTATTACTCGCGCCTTTCCGTTTCGTTCGGGCTGCGGCGGGTTGGGCGAGCGGCGAGCGCGGCGGTGCGCGAGCACGCTTCGGCCCGTCGCTGGGGAGCCGGCGCAGCGGATGCACTAAACTTGCGGGACTTTTGCGTCGCCGCACCGGCCGACACTCGGCCTGCGCACGGCGATGCGGCGACTCGCGGGCCGGCGCGGGCGCCCGGCGCGCGCGCGCGTCCGGGCCTCGCGCCGGCCGATTTTTACCGACCCATGACGACTCATACCGATTCCGCGTACCTGCTCGGCGACCTGCTGAAGAACGTTTCCCGCTCCTTTTACCTGACGCTGCGCGTGCTGCCCGACGGCATGCGCGATCCGGTCGGGCTCGCCTACCTGCTTGCGCGCGCGGCCGACACGATCGCGGACACGGCACTCGTCGCGCCCGATCGCCGCGCGGCGTTGCTGACCGCGCTGCGCGACGACGTCGAGCGGCTCGGCGACGGCGCGGCGCTGGCGCGCGCGCTCGAGGACGTCACGCGGATGCAGACGGACTCGCACGAGCACGTGCTGCTCGGGTCGATGGAGCCGATGCTCGCGCTGTTGCACGCGCAGCCGGAAGCGGATCGCGCATCGATCCGCAAAGTCGTCGCGACGCTCACGTCGGGAATGGAATTCGACCTGCGCACATTCCCCGACGAACAATCGGGGCTGGTCGCGTCGCTGCCGAACCGCGACATGCTCGATCGCTACACGTATCTGGTTGCCGGTTGCGTCGGCGAATTCTGGACCGACATGACCGCGGCGCACACGCGGGCCGCGCGCGGCTGGGATCTCGCCGGCATGCGCGACAAGGGCATCCGCTTCGGCAAGGCGCTGCAGATGACCAACATCCTGCGCGATTGCGCGAAGGATCTCCGGATCGGCCGCTGCTATCTGCCTGACGACGTGCTGGCCGCACACCGGGTCGGCGTCGCCGAGCTGATGTCGCCGGACGCGTCGGCGCGCGCACGCGGCGTGCTGGTCGATCTCCTGCGCATGGCGCTCGACCAGTATCGCGACGCGTGCCGTTACACGCTCGCGATTCCGCGCCGCTTCGTCCGGCTGCGGCTCGCGTGCCTGTGGCCGATCATGATCGGACTGGAAACGCTCGAACTGCTGGCCGGCCACGACGCATGGCTCGACCCCGCGCGGCCGGCAAAGGTGCCGCGCAAGCGGATCTATCGAATCATGGCGTCGTCGCTCGCGCTCGTCGGCTCGAACGTGGCGATCC
The DNA here is from genome assembly GCF_018148075.1 of Burkholderia sp. AU19243. Classification (NCBI taxonomy): domain Bacteria; kingdom Pseudomonadati; phylum Pseudomonadota; class Betaproteobacteria; order Burkholderiales; family Burkholderiaceae; genus Burkholderia; species Burkholderia sp. AU19243. Next base: position 497,564 of record NZ_JAGSTV010000002.1, on the reverse strand, counting down.
GCGCGCGGATGGACGCGCTGATCGGCGCGGTGAATGCGCGGATCGCGCAACCGGCAGCGCACTGAAGCGCGGTGGCGAATCCGGCGCGCGACCCGGCGCCGGTTTCGCCCGTTCTCCTCCGGCTCGCGCTCGCGGGCCCGTTCCCGTCCGATTCCCGCCACAGGCGCTGAAACGTTTTCACGATTTCGTTTCCGGAAACGTGGGTGTCATGAATGTCGGCGATCCTGCGCGGCGGCGTGATCCGCGACACCGGTCGCGGTCGCGCATTTGCAAGAAGTCCCCGCCGGAGGCGTCTGACAACATCGGACGGTCGTGCCGCACCCGTAAAAATGTAAAGCTAGGGTTTTCACCGGGAAATGCCGGAGACGCCCGTCGCGTAAGCGTTTTCAGGTGTCATGTAACCGTTTGGTGAACCCTCGCGTTGCGTCGATCATACGATGACCGACTGCGCGTATTGGGAAACGGTTGGTAATCCGTCAGAATCGCTCCGGCATGTACTCGCACATGTGTCAGTCATAAAACCACACCAGAAAAGAAATCATTCTTTGAGGACGGAGAATCAATGAAAAAGCGCGTCGCTTTCGCCATGACGGCAGCGGGTCTCGCAGCCGCTACCGCCGCCCACGCCCAGAGCAGCGTGACGCTGTACGGCATCGTCGATAACGCCATCGCGTGGCAGAACAACTCGTCGGCAGTCGGCGCGACCACGGGCGGTCACTCGAAGGTGCAGATGGCCACCGGCATCTGGGCAGGCAGCCGCTTCGGCCTGAAGGGCAGCGAAGACCTCGGCGGCGGCACGAAGGCGATCTTCCAGCTGGAAGCCGGCTTCAACGCGAACAACGGTTCGTCGCAATGGGCGAACGGCATCTTCACGCGTCAGGCGTGGGTCGGCCTGACCAACCAGACGTACGGTACGCTGACGGCAGGCCGCCAGTACACCGCGTACTACACGCTGCTGTCGCCGTACAGCCCGACGACGTGGCTGACCGGTTACTACGGCGCGCACCCGGGCGATATCGACTCGCTGGACACCACCTACCGTGCGAACAACTCGCTCGTCTACATGTCGCCGAAGTTCTACGGCTTCACGGTCGGCGGCTCGTACTCGCTCGGCGGCGTTCCGGGCAGCTTCAACCGCGGCTCGACCTGGAGCGCGGCGATCCAGTACCTGAACGGCCCGGCAGGCATCGCGGTCGGCTTCCAGAAGGTCAACAACTCGACGCTCGGCGGCGGCGCGTGGGGCGACAACTCGACGGTCACGAGCGGCGGCCAGCCGGCGGTGACGTCGATCAACAGCGGCTACCAAACGGCGCAAACGCAGCAGCGCCTGGGTGTGACGGCCGGCTACCAGTTCACGCCGGCGTGGGACGTGTCCGTGTCGTACACGAACGTCCAGTACGTGCCGGGCATCGGTTCGGGCTTCCACAACACGGCGATCTTCAACACGGCAGGCGCCGTGCTGCACTGGAAGGCAGCCCCGCAGTGGGACTTCGCGGCAGGCTACTCGTACACGGCAGCGACGCAGTCGAACGGCATCTCGAGCGCGGCCAAGTACCACCAGGTCACGCTGTCGCAGTACTACAGCCTGTCGAAGCGCACGGGCTTGTACGCGGTTGAGGCTTACCAGCACGCTAGCGGCAACACGCTGAACAAGGCCGGCGGCATCCAGGCGGCAACGACGTCGATCGGCGACGGCGTCGGCGCAGGTTCGAAGCAGAACCAGATCGCGGCCGGCGTCGGCCTGATCCACCGCTTCTGATGTCGCGCGGCGCGCAAGCGCCGCTCATGGCATGCGGTATCCGCGAACCGGCCTTCGGGCCGGTTTTTTCATTGGCGCGTGCTTTGCGTCTCCGATGCGGCACGCGCCCCTGCAGCGGCCTTACCGATCGAGCGGCGATTTCAGCGGATCGTGTTCGCCGGTGAGCCCGAACACGACGAGCTGCGCGGGCTCGGTCGCACTGGCGTTGCGCGACACCTGATGGCGCGAGCCGGGCGGTTCGTACCAGCCTTCGCCGGCACGATAGCGCTGCACGGGGCCGTCGTTCACCTGCGACAGCACTTCACCCTTCGACACGACCGCAAACACCGAGCCGAGATGCCGGTGCGGCTCGGACGCCTGACCGGGCGCGTAGTCGACGGTCGCGACGACGGCGAGCTTGCCGGGCGCGTCGGGCACGGGCCGCCGCATGATCGCGTGAACGTTACCGCCGTCGTCGTGCGCATCGGCGGCGGCCGGCAGCGCAGTGCCGAGCGCGAGCGCCGCACACACCAGCGCGCGGCCGAGCGTGGGTCGGGAGCGCATCATCGTCGCCCCCTTACTCGGGCATCTTGCGGAACGCGACCGCCAGGCGGTTCCACGAGTTGATCGTCGCGATCAGCATCGACAGGTCGAACAGCTCTTCGTCGCTGAAATGCGGTTTCACGGCTTCCCACACGGCATCCGGCACGTGGTTGTCGGCGATAAGCGTCAGCGCTTCCGTCCATTCGAGCGCCGCGCGTTCGCGCTCGGTGAAGAACGGCGTTTCGCGCCACGTGACCACGGTCGCGAGACGGCGGTCCGTTTCGCCGCCCTTGCGCGCATCGGCGGTATGCATGTCGACGCAGAACGCGCAGCCGTTGATCTGCGACGCGCGCAGCCGTACGAGTTCGGCGAGCGGCTTTTCGATCGAACTCTTCGCGAGGAATTCCTCGGCGTTGCGCATCACCTTGATCGCGTTCGGGCTGGCGGCATAGAAGTTCAGGCGCGGTTGCATGGCAGGTCCTCTTTCGGTTGGTGCGCACGGTGGCGCGACAGAACCCACTTTAAGCATTCGACTGGACTGCCTGAATGGCCAATTTCAAGAAAAATCAGGTAACCAGTGACGAGCCGGTCGGATGCGCTGCATCGAGCAGCGCGGCCAGTTTCGCAAGCGCGGTGTCGATGCGCACCGTGTCGATCCCGCCATAGCCGAACAGCAGCCCCGCACGCGCTGTCGAGCCGACGTGAAACGCCGAGATCCCGTACAGCCCGATGTCGTGCGTGCGGGCCGTGCGGATCAACGCGGCTTCGTCGAGCCCCGGTTTCAGGTGCGCGGCGAGATGGATGCCGGCCGTCGGCGCGATCGTGTCGAACCACGGCGCGAGGCCGCCGCGCAAATGCGCGAGCAGCATCTTGCGGCGCGCGTCGTAGTGCTTCTGCACGCGCCGCAGGTGGCGTGCGAAATCGCCTTCGAGCATGAAACGCGCGAGCGCGGCCTGCGTCAGCGTGCAGGTGTGCCAGTCGACGAGCTGCTTCGCTTTCGCGAGCGCGCCGCGCAGCGCGCGCGGCGGTATCGCGTAGCCGATCCGCAGCTCCGGAAAGATCGTCTTCGAGAACGTGCCGACGTACGCGACGAGGCCCGTGCGGTCGAGGCTCTTCAGCGATTCCACCGGCCGGCCCTCGAAGCGGAATTCGCCGTCGTAGTCGTCTTCGATGATCACCGCGCGGCGGCGCTGCGCCCATTCGAGCAGGGCGATGCGCCGGTCCAGCGACATCGGCATCCCGAGCGGGAACTGATGAGACGGCGTCACGTAGACGAGGCGCGCTTCGTCGGGCAGCCGTTCGGTGACGATGCCGTGCGCATCCACCGGCACGCCGATCACCGTCGCGCCCAGCGACGCGAACGCCGCGCGTGCCGGCGGGTAGCCGGGATTTTCGACCGCGACGACGTCGCCCGGCCGCACGACCACGCGAGCGATCAGGTCGAGCGCCTGTTGCGCGCCTTGCGTAACGAGCACGTCGTCCCAGCCGCATGCGACCGCGCGGCTGAACGCGACGTAGCGTGCGATCGCGCCGCGCAGTTGCGGATCGCCGGCCGGGTCGTGGTACTGGCCGGGGCCGCGGGCCTGTTGGCGCAACGCGTGATGCAGGCAGCGGCGCCATGCGTCGAACGGGAACAGTGCCTTGTCGGTCACGCCGCCGCGGAAATCGAACGCGGGCGTGTGCTGCGGCGCGGGCATCGCGAGCGCGTCGGGCAGCTCGTTCCACAGCGCGCGTGCGTCGACCGCGTGGACGGCCGGCGTGTCGTCGACGAGCGAAGGCGCCGCCCGCTCCGCATGCGGCACGCGCGCAAGCCCGCCGGCGACGAACGTGCCGTCGCCCGCGCGCGTCGTCAGATAGCCTTCCGCGACGAGGCGCTCGAACGCGTCGAGCGTCGTCTTGCGCGACACGCCGAGCTGTTTCGCGAGATCGCGCGTAGACGGGAGCCGGGCGCCGCCTTCGAGCCGCCCGTCGACGATCGCCGTGCGCAGTTGCCGGAAGATCTGCCCGGTCAGGTCGTGACGGCCTTCGATTAGGATCGCGATGTCCATCGCAGTGGTTACCTCGGAATGCGGAATTTGACGGCGATCAGCATACCGGAACCGGGGGCGCGAACGACGGACCTCGCGCGCGGTGGCGTCCATCCAGCCAATGCGGCGCGCGCCGCGCCGCGGTTGGACGCCTGTTGGCGCCCTGCATCGATTCCGCAACACGGCGCATGTTCGGGATGCGGCCGGCTCGCGCGTCGCGCCGCTCGCTGCACGGCCGCGCCATTCGATTGGACCGCCGCCCGCCGCTGCCTTACGATCCACCCAACCGCCCGACCGGAGTGCCCCCGATGTTGTCCCAAGACGAACTCGCGCTGCTCGATGCGATCCGCGCCACCGGCAGCCTGTCGCGGGCCGCCGCGCGGCTCGGCAAGGCGCCGTCGACGGTGTCGCATGCGGCGCGGCAGCTCGAAGCGCGCTTCGATGCGCTGCTGTTCGACCGCCGCGGCTATCGGCTTCGACTGACGCCCGCGGGCCAGCTGCTGACCGACGAGGCGTCGCGCGTCGCGCTGGACGTCGCGCGGCTCGCGCAGCGCGTGCGGCAGGTTGCGAGCGGCTGGGAGGACCGGCTGTGGATCGTCAGCGACGAGGCGCTCGAGTTCGACACGCTGCTGCCGGTGATCCGCGCGTTCGACGCGCTCGATTCGGGCGTGTCGCTACGCTTTACGCACGAGGTGCTCGCCGGCACGTGGGAGGCGTTGCGCGACGGCCGTGCCGATCTGGTCGTCGGCGCGACCAACGAGCCTCCGGCAATTCCGGGCTTCAAGTGGTTCGAACTCGGTGCGATGGACTGGGTGTTCGCGGTTTCTCCGCGTCATCCGCTTGCGTCGGCGGCCGGCCCGCTGACCCGCGACGCGATCGGCGCGCATCGCGCAATCGTCGTCGCCGATTCGTCGCGGCTGGCTGTCGGGCGCGTATACGGGCTGCTTGGTGGCCAGCCGGTGCTCGCGGTGCCGTCGATGCGCGCGAAGATCCTCGCGCAGCGCGACGCGCTCGGCGTCGGCTGGGTGCCGCGCCGGCGCGTGGCGTCGCTGCTGACGCGCGGCGAGCTGGTCGAGAAGGAAACGGCCGATCCGCGCGAGCCGAATGTGCTGTACGTCGCGTGGCGCGGCGAGCGCGAGGGCCGTGCGCTGCAATGGTGGCTGGAGCAACTGCGCGAACCGCGGCTCGCGCAGCGGCTGCTCGACGGGATCGACGTGTCGGTCTGATCCGGCAGCACACGCGAGTGGCGGGCGGGTTCCGGTCAACACGTTCGAAGATTTCGAACGTGTCCGTCACCGCTGTCGTACGGCAAGGCGAAACGCGGCGCGCATCCTGTGTTCACGGTCAACTCACCGGTTCAAGGAGAACATCATGCAACGCTTCGAAGGAAAGACGGTACTGGTCACGGGCGGCAACAGCGGCATCGGCCTGGCGGCCGCACGGGCATTCGCGGCAGAGGGCGCGCGCGTCATCATCACCGGCCGCGACGAGCAGACGCTTGCCGCGGCGCGCGACACGCTGGGCGACGGCGCGCTCGCGATTCGCAACGAGGCCGGCAGCGTCGCGTCGGCGCGGGCGCTCGCGGATGCGATTGCGGCGTCCGGTGCGCGGCTCGACGCCGTGTTCGTCAACGCAGGCGTCGCGAAACTCGCGCCGTTCGAGGATAGCGACGAGGCGTTGTGGGATCTCGTGTTCAACACCAACGTGAAAGGCGCGTATTTCCAGATCCAGGCACTGGTGCCGCTGCTGAATCGCGGCGCGTCGATCGTGATCAACGGCTCGATCAACGCGCATATCGGGATGCCGGGCTCGTCCGTCTACGCGGCAAGCAAGGCGGCCGTCAATTCGTTCGCGAAGACGCTGTCGGCCGAGCTGCTGCCGCACGGCGTGCGCGTGAACGTGGTGAGCCCCGGGCCGGTGCAGACGCCGCTGTACGGCAAGCTCGGGTTCGACGCGGCGACGCTCGACGCAACCGCCGACAAGATCAAGGGCCTCGTGCCGATCGGCCGGTTCGGCACGCCGGACGAAATCGCGTCGACGGTGCTGCACCTGAGCGCGCCGGAGTCCGCGTTCATCGTCGGCGCGGAGATCATTGCGTCGGGCGGGATGGGCTTGCTCTGAGCGTGAAAGCGCGGATCCGGCGACGCGGCATCGGCCGACGCGATGTCGGGCGGTGCCGCGTCGCCGTGCGGCCGCTGCGCGCTAGCGCGAAGCACAGGCATCGCGGGCGTCGTCGGCACGATCGCCGCCGTGGAGTTGCGTCAACGTCAGCCCCGAGAACATTGCACTGCCGTGCTCCGCGAATACGGCGACGCGATCGGCGTCGCGTGGCGGAAAAACGAGGTCCGTCAGCACCGTGCGGCCGCCGTTCGCGAACACTTCGACCGAACCGCGATCGACGACGATTTCAAGCCGCAACCGCCCATCGTCGAGCGGCAGGTCGACGATGTGCTCGCTGCTGAACCGGCCGCTGAAATCCGTGGCCCCCGAACGTGAGCGGTCGAGCGTCAGCGTGCGTTTCGCCGTGTCGTATGCGATCCGCGTGCCGATCGCGCCGTCCGCCGAGCCGCGGACGATCAATCCGGCACGGGCCGCGCGCCGCGGTTCGAGCGTCACCGTGATGCGCTGCACGATACCGCGCGTCGCGGCCGGCAACACGCGCGTGGCCGAGTCGACGGTCAGATCGCCTGCGTGCACGGCGGGCTGCCGGTCGGCCCACGCATCGAATGCGGCGGCGGGCGTGACGACGAGCGTCGGTTCGCCGCCGATCGTTTTCAGCGCGAGTTCGCGCGGCAACGTCGCGGCGCCGCGCCACGGCGTGGTCGGCACGTGCGCCGCGTAATCCCAGTTGCTCATCCACGCGATCGCGACCGGGCGCGCGCCCGGTGCACCGGAGAACGTGCCGGCCGCATAGAAGTCGGCGCCATGATCGACCCAGCGGAACTGCGCGGGATCGGATCCGGCGGGTGCGACGCGGTCCGGGACGAACGTGCGGCCGTCGAAGTCCCCGACGAAGTACATCGCGCCGGACCCGCCCGCGATCGACCATGGATTGACGTTCACGATCATCACCCATTTGATGCGCCGCGGATCGTCGTCGACGGGCAGCGGCACGAGGTCGGGCATTTCCCACAGCGCGCCGGCGTGCGGCACGTCCGGCAGCGTGAAGTCGCTGAGGAACGACCAGTGGATCAGATCGTCGGAGCGGTAGAGCTTCACGACCTGCGCGTCGGCGACGACCGTCGTCATCAGCCAGTAGCGTCCGGGCGCGTACCACGACACCTTCGGGTCGCGGAACTGCTTCGATTCGGGATCGAGCGTGAGCACGGGGTTGTGCGCATACGGCTGCCACGTCGCGCCGTGGTCGAGACTGTACGCGAGCGATTGCGCCTGCGTGCCCGGTGCGTGGCCGGAACCGGCCGTGTAGACGCTCGTGTAAAGCGCGACGAGCGGCGTGCTGCCCGGCGCGCCGAGACCGGACGTGTTGCGCGTATCGGCGACGATCGAGCCGGAGAAAATTTCTTCCGTCGCGTTCGCGCGCATTGCGACCGGCTGCTCGCGCCAATGGACGAGATCGGTGCTGGTCGCGTGACCCCACGACATGTTGCCCCAGTCGTGGCCGGAGGGGTTGTACTGGTAGAACAGGTGATAGCGGCCGTGTTCGTAGACGAGGCCGTTCGGATCGTTCATCCAGTTGCGTTGCGGCGTGTAGTGCAGCGCGGGCCGCCATTGCGGCGTGGCGGCCGCGGGCGGCGCCGCGCATGCCGCGTGCGCAGTCTGCATGCCGGCGGCACACAGCAGCGCCAGTTTGGCGAGCCGGAATGAAAAGCGGAAAAACGTCGATGTCGTGCGCAAATCGTGCAGCTCCTCGCGCGAACGGAGCGACGCGCGGATGCAGCCGGAACCGGCGACATCCGCGCTCGCGAATCGAAAAAAAGCAGGCGCACACGCGACACGCGCGATGCGCACCTGCGCAACGGGCTGGACTATGCAGCCGCGATCGTTACGGCCGCGTGCCAGGGCCGCCGTCGTTGTGACCGGCGCCGGTTGCCGGCAGGTTCGACGGAATGTCGCCGTAGCCGCCGAGGCCGCCGCGGCCGTAGAAGCGGTCGACCGCCGTCGACGTGCCGTTGATGTTGACCTTCACCGTCGGCGCGAGCGTACCGCCGCGGCGCGGTCCGATCGCATCGATGAACGACTCGACGAGCCCGCCCGGCATCACGTAGTGCGAATACGACTGGAATTCGCGCGGGTTCTGGTTCGGATCCTGCGCATACGGCGCGCCGGCCGGCGCGGAGAAGTCGGTCGGATTGCCGAGCACGAGCCCGCTGCCGCCGTTCAGCGGCTGGAAGTCGCTGCGGATGCCGTTGCCGACGAAGCCGTAGACGCCGTCCGGCCCGTCGACGCCCGCGGCCATCGTCGTGCGGTGGCTGATCGTGAACAGGTAGTACTTGCCGTCCTTCAGATAGATCTGCGGCCGCTCGGTCTGGTCGTCGACGCAGTTCGCCGACAGGATCGGCGGCAGGAACTTCCATTCGGTCAGTTGCGGGTTGGTCGCGACGGCCAGGCCGACATTGGCCTTTTGATACACTGCGCCCGAGTTCATCACCGCGTTGAGGTCCTCCCTGGACGGATCGTTCGGCGCATAGCCGAGGTCGGCCTCGGTGCAGGTGCGCGCGCCGCGCTGGCCGCCGGTATTGCCTTCGAACACCATGTAGGTCTTGCCCGGATGTGCGGGATCGGTGAACACGAACGGATCGCGGAACGAGAAGTAGGTGTTCTGCTGACCCGTCTGGTAGTAATTGCCGTCCGGCTGCAGCAGCGCCTTGTGATCGTCGAAGCCGGTGAACCACACGTGCTTGTCGTCGGCGTGGATGTGTCCGTCGGCGCGCGTGATGATCGCCTGCGGCGGGGTGATGTCGGCGCCGCCGGGCGCGGAGCGGTTGAACGACGTCGCGGTGTAGTAGAGGCTCACGTTATCGCCGTGCGTGAGGCGCGCGGAACCCGACCATTCGGCGTTGTTGGTCATCGGCGACGTGCCGAACACCTTCACGCTCGCGCCGTCCGGGAACAGGTGGCCGCCCCAGGTCCAGCCGCCGTTTGCGGGCCGTTGCGACGCGGGCACGCCGGCACGGCGATAGAAGAAGCCGATGCGTGCATGAACGTGGCGATCGTCGAACGTGTAGCCCGCGTGCGGGTCGGCGGTCAGCGAGAAGATCACTTCCCAGCCTTTGTAGCTGAGCTGGTTCGCGCGGAGGTCGGCCAGCGGCCACGTATCCCACACCCAGACGTTCGGGTTGATCAGCGGGAAATCCTGCGGGATGTCCGGCATCGTCAGCGCTTGCGGCAGCGAGTTGCGGTCCGCGCCGGCGGTGTGCGACTGCGCGACGATCTGGCGAATGTCGGCGCGGGTCCAGCGCATCGTGAAGTTGCTTTCGGGATCGTAGGCCTGCTGCGTATGCGGCGTCGGCGCGGGAGCGCCGGCGGTCTGCGCGTGCGCGACCGACGCGAAGGCGACCATTGCGGTGCCGGCGAACAGCAAACGTTTGGCCGCAGTCGCGCGGCAAAAGGGGAAGTAAGTCATGTCGGCGTTGTCTTACGTTGACGGTGAATGGGAATGGCTGCGGCGGCATTGATGCCCAAACCGGTTTGGATGCTATTTCAAACCGGTTTGGACGTCAAAAGATAAATATTTGACGGTAATAACTGCCATCCAGGAAATAATTGCCGATTCGACGGTATTCGGCCGGATGGGATGCACAACGCGAGGAGCGACGTGAAGGTGAATCTGAAGGCGCTGTCGGACGCGCTCGGCCTGTCCCGCACGACAGTCAGCCGCGCGCTGAACGGCTATGACGACGTGAGCGAGGTGACGCGCGCGCGCGTGATGAAGGTGGCGCGCGAGCTCGGCTATGTCGCCGATCCGACCGCGCGCCGGCTCGCAACGGGGCGTGCCGATACGATCGGCATCATTTATCCGTTCGGCGCAGGCGATCTCGGCGATCCGCGCTTTGGCGAAGTCGTCGCGGGCATTACCGAGCGGCTCGCCGAACGCAATCTCGACTTCATCATCGCAGCGGCGCGGCCGAACGCCGAACTGGATACGTATCGGCGGCTCGTCGACGGCAAGCTGGTCGACGGGCTGATCGTTGCGCGCACGCTTGTCGACGATCCGCGGCTCGCGTACCTGCGGGCGAACGCGTTTCCGTACGTCGCGTATGGCCGCACGCAGACCGCCGAGCCGTATGCGTGGTTCGACTTCGACAACGAGGCGGGCGCGCGCGATGCGGTGCGGCGGCTGATCGGGTTCGGTCATCGACGGATCGCGATGATCAGTGCGCCGCTGTCGCTGAACTTCGCGATGCAGCGTCGCGCGGGCTATCTCGCGGCGCTGCGCGAAGCCGGCATCGCGCCCGATCCGGCGCTCCTCGTCGAATGCGCGTTCACGCGGGACGGCGGGCAGCAGGGCGCGCACGCGCTGCTCGCATTGGCGGAACGCCCGACCGCGCTGCTCGTCGACAACAACATCGCGGGCGGCGGCGCGTTTCGGGCGCTGCTCGACAGCGGCGTGCGGCCGGGAACGGACATGTCGCTGATCGTCTATGACGGCGTGCCGGCGGACGTCGCGCATCCGCATCGCGTAACGGCGGTCATGCAGCCAACCGGCCACGCGACGGGGCGTGCGTTGGCTGAACTGATGCTCGGGCTGCTCACGCAGGGCGTTCATGGCGAGCGGTTGGAGACGCCGGTAATCGAGGCGGGCGATACGGACGGGCCGCCGCACGGCTGACCGGGGCGGCGGCGGGGCGAGGCGCGCGCCCGCGAGCCGCTGCTTACGAGTCAGCCGCCTGCCAAAGCCATATTGGCCGCAGGGATGTTTCTAGACGACCGGTCTAATCCGAGGCTATCATCCGTTCTCGTGACGCGAGGCTGTTCCTGCAGCATGCAGTTGTGGCGCGACAATGCAGTGCATTGCCGCCGCCGATCGCATCCCGCCCTCGTTTTTTCTGGTCCGTTTCTAGACGACTGGTCTAATAGGCGGTTCAAATTTTTCGGCAGACGCGTCGCACGTTGTCGCATGCGCGCAGCCTAACCGGCAGGCGAGGCCGCCGTCGCGGCGGGCACGCCGGATGCGCTGCGCTGCCGCAGCGACGCGGCCCCGTTCTCCCATTTCGAAGGAGTGTCCGATCATGAAGATTCTGGTTGTTCTGACATCGCATGACACGCTCGGCGATACCGGCAAGAAAACCGGCTTCTGGCTCGAGGAACTGGCCGCGCCGTACTACGCGTTCAAGGATGCCGGAGTCGAACTCACGCTGGCGTCGCCGAAGGGCGGCCAGCCGCCGCTCGACCCGAAAAGCAGCGATCCGGCCGCGCAAACCGACGCGACGCGCCGCTTCGACGCGGATGCGGCTGCCAAGGCCGAGCTCGCCGCGACGCGCAAGCTGGCCGACGTGTCGATTGACGATTACGACGCGGTGTTCTACCCGGGCGGGCACGGCCCATTGTGGGATCTCGCCGAAGATCTGCACTCGATCGGCCTGATCGAGCGTGCGTTGACGGCCGGCAAGCCGGTCGCGACCGTGTGTCATGCGCCCGGCGTGCTGCGCCACGTGAAAGACCCGAAAACCGGCGAGTCGGTCGTGCGCGGCAAGCGCGTGACCGGCTTCACCAACAGCGAGGAAGCGGCCGTCGAGCTGACGGAAGTCGTACCGTTTCTCGTCGAGGACATGCTGAAGACCAACGGCGCGCAGTTCGAGCGCAGCGCCGACTGGGCGCCGCATGTCGTCACCGACGGGCTGCTGATCACGGGGCAGAACCCCGCATCGTCGGCGCCAGCGGCCGAGGCGCTGCTCGCGAAGCTCGGCCGCCCGTAAGCCGGCCGCGGCGCCGGCGCCGCCGGCGTCAGGCCGTTTCCGCCGCCGGGCTCGATTCACCCCGCGGCGGCCCGAATCGTTCCGTCGTGCGTACTGCGCGGCGGATCATCCAGTCGTTTCGCAGAACCAATCAAAGGAGTGGTGGATGTCTGCCCTGTTCGAACCGTTCAAACTCAAGGACGTTACGCTGCGCAACCGCATCGCGGTGCCGCCGATGTGCCAGTACGTCGCCGAAGACGGCGTCGTCAACGACTGGCATCACGTGCATCTGGCCGGCATCGCGCGCGGCGGTGCGGGCCTCGTGATCGCCGAGGCGACGGCCGTGTCGCCGGAAGGCCGCATCACGCCGGGCTGCGCCGGTCTGTGGACCGATGCGCAGGCCGACGCATTCGCGCCGTCCGTCGCGGCGATCAAGGCGGCCGGCGCGGTGCCCGGCATCCAGATCGCGCATGCGGGCCGCAAGGCGAGCGCGAACCGTCCGTGGGAAGGCGACGATCATATTCCTGAAGGGGATCCGCGCGGCTGGCAGACCATCGCCCCGTCGGCGATCCCGTTCGGCGCGCACCTGCCGAAGACGCCGCGCGCGATGACGCACGACGACATCGCCCGTGTTCAGGCCGACTTCGTCGCGTCGGCGAAGCGCGCCCGCGACCTCGGTTTCGAATGGCTCGAGCTGCACTTCGCGCACGGCTATCTCGGCCAGAGCTTCTTCTCGGTGCACTCGAACCGGCGCGACGACGAGTACGGCGGTTCGGCCGAGAACCGCGGCCGTTTCCTCGTGGACACGCTGAAGGCCGTTCGTCAGGTGTGGCCGGAGCACCTGCCGCTGACTGCGCGTCTCGGTGTGATCGAATACGACGGCCGCGATGAAGAGACGCTCGCCGAATCGATCGCGCTCACGCGACGGATGAAGGAGGAGGGGCTCGACATGCTCAGCGTGTCGGTCGGCTTCTCGACGCCCGATGCGCAGATTCCGTGGGGACCGGCGTTCCTCGCGCCGATCGCCGAGCGCGTGCGGCGCGAGGCCGGCCTGCCGGTGTCGTCCGCATGGGGAATCGACACGCCGCAACTCGCCAATCGCGTCGTGGCCGAACAGCAGCTCGACCTGGTGATGGTCGGCCGCGCGCATCTGGCCGACCCGCACTGGCCGTACTACGCGGCCAAGCAGCTCGGCGTCGAACGTCCGTCGTGGACGTTGCCTGCGCCGTACGCGCACTGGCTCGAGCGCTACCGCGTCGCCGACAAGGCGGCCTGAGCGCCGCTCGCGCCGCGCGACGCCGCCGCGTCGGCGGCGCGCATTTGACAATGCTTGGCATGCCGCGCGCATGCGATTGCGGGATCGATGGATAGAATGGCGGTTCGATCAGGCTTACAGCCTGCGCGAACCGTCATTTTTCAATTCGACAGAGGTGCCATGGGCGCACACGTCCCGCCGTCTTCCGATTCCGCCGCACGGCCGCGCGTTCAGCAGGTCGCCCGCGCCGTGCTGTACGCGGCGCTGCTGGTGCTCGCGCTGTGGGTGATCCGCGATTTTCTTCCGGCAATCGCATGGGCCTGCGTGATCGCGATCGCGCTGTGGCCGCTGCTGAAACGCTTCGAATCGGATCGCTGGTTCCGCAACCGGCCGACCCTGATCGCGACCGTGATCACCGCCGGCGTTTCGCTCCTCATCGTGCTGCCGGTCGCGATCGCGCTCGGGCAGGCGATCGCGCAGGCGCACGACCTGCGCATCTGGCTGCAGTCGATCCAGGACAACGGGATCGCGCTGCCCGACGTGATCAGCCGCCTGCCATACGGCGCCGCGCAGATCACCGAATGGTGGCAGGCCAATCTCGGTCATCCGCTGCACGCCGGCGCGGCGATGCATGGCGCGAGCGGCGAGAAGGTCATTGCGTTCGGTCGGCAGTTCGGATCGAAGCTCGCGCATGCGCTGTTCGAATTCGGCTTCATGCTGGTCACGCTGTTCGTGATCATGCGGGCCGGCCACAAGTTGTCCGGCGCATTGCAGCACGGTGTGCGGCGCGCGTTCGGCGCCGGCGGCGGCGAACTGATCGAGCGAATGGTTGCAGCCGTGTACGGCACTGTAACGGGGCTCGTCGTCGTCGGGATCGGCGAAGGCGCGATTCTCGGCGTCGCGTATGCGCTGGCCGGCGTGCCGCATGCGGCGCTGCTCGGCCTCGTCACCGCCGTCGCGGCGATGCTGCCGTTCTGCGCGCCGATCGTGTTTTGCGGCGCGGCACTCTGGCTGTTCGTGCAAGGCGCGACGATGTGGGCCGTGGTGGTGCTGACGGTTGGCGTCGTGGTCGTGTTCGTTGCCGAGCATTTCGTGCGGCCGGTGCTGATCGGCAGTTCGACCCGCTTGCCGTTTCTGCTCGTGCTGTTCGGCATCCTCGGCGGCGCCGAAACGTTCGGGCTGATCGGCCTGTTCGTGGGTCCCGCGCTGATGACCGTGTTGACGATGCTGTGGGCCGAATGGGTCGCATGACGATGCGCCCGGTCGCGCCGATTCTCCGCATCGGCTGGGCGGTGCGATCGCGTGCGCGGATCGCCGCGGCACCGCAACGGTTCGTGACGATTGCGCACGCACCGGCCCGCGGACTGCGGCACATCGGACACAAGTCTCTACATTTCTTTTCGATCCGGACCCAAAGGTCTAGTAGCATGGGGCTTTCGATCACGCCGTGGCGCAGCAGATTTCCCCAAGCATGCGATTGATTCCGATGTCCCGTCCCGCAGCCGCGCTGTCCGTGGCCGCCAGTTGCCTGATGCTGCATGGCTGCGCATGGTTCGACTCGTGGCTGCCGTTCTCGTATTCGCGCACGCCGCTGGCGAGGGCCGCGTCGAGGCACGGCGCGACGCGCGCCGACGTCGTCCGTGCGGGGGGCAACCCGCGCAGCGTCTGGATGGTGCGCAACGGCAGCGGCGTCTGCTACAACTACTTTATCGAGCACGGCAACGATCACCGTGCTTTCTTCGTCGTATTCGACAACGCCGGCGCCGTCACGCAACACGGCTTCGATACGTGCATGGACGCAGACCGCAAGGGCGCGCTTCAGTCGCGCAAGAGCGCGTCGCGATAGCACGGCGGCAACGCGCTGCGCTAGCGTGTCATGTTGCCGTCACGCGATCGTGTCGACCACGCCGCCGTCCACCCGCAACGCCGCGCCCGTCGTTGCGGATGCCTGCGGCGAGCATACGTACACGACCAGGTTCGCAACTTCCTCCGTCGTCGCCGGCCGCCGGATGATCGAGCTCGAACGCTCGCTGCGCACGAACTCCACCGCGATGTCGTCGATGCTACGGCCCGTTTCGTCGGCCTGCGCCTTCAGCATCTCGCGCACGCCTTCCGACATCGTCGGCCCCGGCAACACCGAATTGACCGTCACGTTCGTGCCGGCCGCGAGCTTTGCGAGGCCGCGCGCGATCGACAGCTGCGCGGTTTTCGTGAAGCCATAGTGAATCATGTCGACCGGGATGTTCAGGCCCGATTCGGATGAAATGAACACGATGCGCCCCGTATTGCGCGCGAGCATGCCCTTCAGGTAATGCCGCGCGAGCCGCACGCCGGACATCACGTTCATCTGGAAGTAATGCTCCCACTCGGCGTCGTCGATGTCGAAGAACGCCTTCAGCCCGTAGATGCCCGCATTGTTGACGAGGATGTCCGCGTCCGGCGTGTGCTGCGCGATGCGTGCGGCGCCGGCGGCATCGGACAGGTCGGCGGCGACGCCGTCGACGTCCGCGTCGGGCACCGCGGCGCGCAGCTGTGCGCGTGCGGACTCGACCGATTTGTCGCTGCGTCCGTTCACGACGACGCGTGCGCCCGCGCGCGCGAGCCCTTCTGCGATTGCCAGCCCGATGCCGGCGGTGGAAGCGGTGACGACCGCGGTCTTGCCTTTCAGATCGATGTGCATGAGCGTACCGGTTGAAGAGGGAACGAAACCCGCCGCGCGTGCCGCGGGGCCGGAATTCGAAGCTTAGGCGATTCGGCGGCGAATTGTCGGCTCGCGGTTGCATCGCGCCGCGCGCTCTTGTACGGTGTGCGTTCGCCGTCCGATCCGGGAGTCCGTCGCGTGAGCCGTTCCGCCCATACCGTTACCGTGCCGTCGCCGTTCTGGCGGGACGCCGCGTTGCCGTTCATCGAGGCGCGCACCGTCGACGACGGGCGCGCGATCTGCTACGCGAAGCACACGCACGACACGTTTTCGGTCGGCGCGATCGTCGGCGGCACGAGCACCTATCTGAACGGCGCGACGAAGGAACACGTCGGGCGCGGCGTGCTCGTGATCATCGATCCGGAGCAGGTGCATGCGTGCAATCCGTATGGCCCGGACGCGTGGGCGTACCGAATGGTCTACGTGGACGTGCCGTGGCTCGCACGGCTTCAGCATTCGCTGGGACACGACCCGAATCGCGATTTTCACGGGTTTTCGCCGAAGTTGACGGAGCGCCGCGATCTGTTCGCGCAGTTCGGCCGTTTTTACCGTACGCTCGTCGCGCCGGGCATCGATCCGCTCGGCAAGGAAAGCGCGGCCGTTGAATTCTTCACGCAGCTGCACGGCGCGCTCGACCGCACGTTGCCGAACGACGCGCGCCGCGGAACCGACAACGCGAAGCTCGCGCGCGCGGCCGACTACATTGCGTCGCATTGCCGCGACGCCGTCACGCTGGATGCGATCTGCGCGGCGGCCGACCTGTCGCCGTCGTACCTGATCCGGGCGTTCAACGCACGTTACGGGATGACGCCGCATGCTTTCCTGATCGATCGGCGCGTGCAATACGGCCGCGCCGAATTGCGCCGCGGCCGGCCGATCGCCGACGTCGCGCTCGATGCGGGCTTCGCGGACCAGGCGCACTTCCAGCGCGCGTTCCGGCGCATCGCGGCCGCGACGCCGGGGCAGTATCGAAGCGCGGCAAACTGAGCGGCGGAAACGGCGGGCCGATGCGGCATGCAGATCGCACACCGCAGACCGCATGCGCCACGTCGGGCGACGCGTTACATCGTCATTCGCCGGCGGCACCTGCGCAACTGTGCAACCTGCGACAACGACATCCGCCGCGACGATCCTAAACGTCGAGCAGATAAAGTGCGCTGCCTGCCAGCAGCAACGCCATCGCGCGGTTGAACAAGCGCATGCGCCGCGCATTGGCGAGCCGATGCCGCAGCGACGCTCCCGCATACGCCCAGCACGCGATCGACGCGAAACAGATCACCAGGTACAGCGCCGCGAACTGCCACACCTGCGCGCGATCGCCGTCGGCCGCATACGCGCCCATCGCGGCCACGCACGCGAGCCACGCTTTCGGATTCAGCCATTGCATCGCCGCGCCGGCCGCCGCTGACGGGCCGGCCGTATTCCGCGCGTCGTCATCGGTGGGCAACCGGCCGTCATCGAGCGCGAGCCGCAGCGCAAGGTACAGCAGGAACGCGATCCCGGACCACTGGATCGCGGTGGTTAGCATCGGCCAGCGCGCGAGCACCGCGTGCAGCCCGAGGCCGATCAGCAGAAACAGCGCGACGAAGCCGAGCGTCGCGCCGGCCGCATACCGCAGGCTCGTGCCCAGACCGTGCCGCGCGCCCGCGCTGAGCGCGACGATGTTGACGGGACCGGGCGTGATCGACGACGCCAGCGCGAACGCGGCCATCGAAACCAGCATGCTCATCAAATGCCTCCATGCGATAGTCAAAGTCGCATCGAGACTAAAGAAGCCGAGCGCGCCGGTATTGAAGAAAACTGCCCTCGGCGCGCCGCCGCCGTCAATGCAATGCGCGCGGCGCGGGCGCCGGGCGCAGCGGTTGCGGATCGTCGGCGTCGTTCGTGCGCAGCGGGCCGCCGCCGCCCGGTTGTGTCGACACCGAGAAACCAAACGTATTGATCCCGCCCGAGCATGCGACGAACACGCTGCCGCCATGCATTTCCGCGACGGCCTTGACGATCGACAGCCCGAGCCCGTGATTCTCCTTGCTGTTCGCGCGCGCCTCTTCGAGGCGGTAGAAGCGCTCGAACACGTGCGAGCGTTGCACGGGGTCGATCGGCTCGCCCGGATTCGCGACCGACACGTCGACGAGCGAGTCGTGCCGCGTGATCGTCACGGTCAGCGTCGAGCCGGGCGCCGAATGCTGGATCGCGTTGATCAGCAGGTTCGTCATCGCGCGGCGGAACAGCGAAGGATCGACGGCCGCACGAGCGTCGCCATGCAGTTCGGCACGCAGTTGCGCCTCGTCGAGCGGGATCTCGAGGAAATCGAGCATGCGCCGCACTTCGTCGGCGAGCGACACTTGCTTCAGATCGGTCGCGCGTTCGCCGCGATCGCTGCGCGACAGAAACAGCATGTCATTGATGATCACGCGCAGCCGTTCGAATTCCTCGAGGTTCGACTGCAGCGTCTGGCGCATCCGGTCGACCGAGCGGTCGCGGCTCGTCAGCGCGACCTGGGTCTGGCCGATCAGGATGCTGATCGGCGTGCGCAACTCGTGCGCGACGTCGGCATTGAACGCCTCGAGCCGCGCATAGGTCTGCTGGATGCGCTCGAGCGCACCGTTGAACGACGCCGCGAGATCGCGCAGCTCGGTCGGCAGCGCGTCGGTGTGCAGCCGCTGGCGGCGATTGGTCGCGCTGATCGCCGCGGCATCCTGCGACAGCCGCTCGAGCGGCGCGAGCCCGAAGCGGGCAACCGCGCGGCTCAGCAGCAGCGTGAGCACGGTCGCCGTCGCAATCAGCGCCGCGAGCGTCCACGCGAAACGGCGCAGCATCCGCTGCGTGCGCTCGCACGACGACGCAACGATCAGCTTCACGTCCGGACGCTCGCCGCTGCCTGCGATCGCGACGGTCTTCGTCATCACGTCGTAGCTGCTGTTGTTGAGCGCGTACTGCTGGAACGCACCGAAAGGTCGGCCGACGGGCACGCCGTCGACCGGATGACCGTAGCGGAAATCGGCGTCGGGGCTGTCGACGTGGTAGCGCGTCGACCCGTCGGGCGGTTCGAGGTCGGCAAGCTTTTCCTGCATCAGCCGGCCGCGCACGGCCGTCGTCGCGTGCGACACGATCATCTGCGCGACCTTCGCACGCGTGTCGATCGTTGCGCGCAGCTCGGCGAGCAACTGGCGCTCCATCATCACGAACAGCCCGCAGCCGACCAGCGTGAACACGAGCAGCGACACGATGCCGAACATCGCCGACAGGCGCAGGGTGATCGAGCGTTTCATGCGTGCCGCTCCGCGTCGCCTTCGTCGCGCGCCTCCAGCACGTAGCCCATCCCGCGGATCGTGTGCAGCAGCTTCTCCGCGAACGGGCCGTCGAGCTTCGCGCGCAGGCGCTTGATCGCGGTTTCGACGACGTTCGCGTTGCTGTCGAAGTTCACGTCCCACACGAGTTCGGCGATCGTCGTCTTCGACAGCACTTCGCCGCTGCGCCGCGCGAGCACGCCGAGCAGCTGGAATTCCTGTGCGGTCAGATCGAGGCGCGTGCCGTCGCGGGTCGCGCGGCGGCCGATCAGGTCGACGCGCAGGTCGCCGATCGAGATCAGCGTCGATTCCTGCACGCGTGCACGGCGGGTCAGCGCGCGCAGCCGCTCGATCAGTTCGAGAAACGAGAACGGCTTGGTCAGATAATCGTCGGCGCCGCCGCGCAACCCGCGCACGCGATCGTCGACGCGGTCGCGCGCGGTCAGCATGATCACCGGCGTCTGCTTCTGTGCGCGCAACGCGCGCAGCACGCCGAAGCCGTCGAGCTTCGGCAGCATCACGTCGAGCACGACGACGTCGTAATCGAATTCGACGGCCTTCCATGCGCCGTCCTCGCCGTCGAGCGCGGTATCGACGACCCAGCCTTCCTCGGTCAGGCCGCTCTTCAGGTATTCGACGACTTTCGGTTCGTCTTCGACGATCAGGACTTTCATGGGCGTATTTGCGTAACCGGGTTAGGGG
Source organism: Burkholderia sp. AU19243 (assembly GCF_018148075.1). Taxonomy (NCBI): domain Bacteria; kingdom Pseudomonadati; phylum Pseudomonadota; class Betaproteobacteria; order Burkholderiales; family Burkholderiaceae; genus Burkholderia; species Burkholderia sp. AU19243. The sequence goes on along the minus strand of NZ_JAGSTV010000002.1, from coordinate 477,452 downwards.
CCGACGCTCGCGGCGGGCTGCGGGCCGGCCGCCGCGACGTCGGTCGATGCGGCGGCGCCGTCCCAGCCGCCGCCGAGCGCCTTCGCGAGAAACACGACGAGCGCCGCGCGCTGGCCCTGGATCTGCACGGCCTGGCGTTCGCTCGTCAGCAACTGCTGCTGGGCCGTCAGCACGTCGATGAACGGCGTCAGGCCGCCGGCGTAGCGGTCCTGCGCGAGCGAGACCAGCTTGCGCGCGTCGTCGACGGCCGCCGATGCCTGTTGCGCCGCCTGCGCGAGCACCGACAGCCCCGTCACCGCATTCTGCACCTCCTGGAACGCGGTGAGCACCGTCTGCCGGTAACCGGCCTGCGCGGCCACGTAGCCGGCCTGCGCGAAGTCGACGCCGGCCTTCAGCTTGCCGCCCTGAAACAGCGGCTGGCTTACCGACGCGCCGACCGACCACAGCAGCGCCGGCACGGTGAACAGCGCGGAGAAGCGCGTCGCATCCCAGCCGATGTCCGGCGACAGTGCGATGCGCGGGAAATACGCGGCGCGCGCGACGCCGATCTGCGCATTCGCAGCGGCCATCGCGCGCTCGGCCGACGCGACATCGGGCCGCCGCTGCAGCAGGTCGCTCGGCATGCCGGTCGGCAGCGCCGGCGCGTTGATCGGCACGACGCGCGGCGGCAGCGAGAATGCGGGGGCCGGCGTGCCGACCAGCGTCGCGATCGCCGTTTCGACCTGTGCGCGCTGCTGAATCAGCAACTGCGCCTGCGTGCGCGTCGCATCGAGCTGTGCGCGTTGCTGTAGCAGGTCGAGGCCGGACACGGCGCCGAGATCGTGGCGCGCGCTCACGTAGTCGAGCGCCTTCTGCTGCAGGTCGATCGAACGCCTGACGACGTCGATCTCGGCGTCGAGCTCGCGCAACGCGAAATAGCTCGATGCGAGGTCGGCCGTCAGCACCAGGCGTGCGTTCGCAAAATCGTCGCGCGCCTGCTCGGAGCTGGCCTGCGCGGCTTCGAGGTTGCGCCGCACGCGGCCGAACAGGTCGAGCTCGTAGCTGACGCTCGCGCCGACCTGGATCTCGTTCTGCACGGTCGACATGCTCTTCGTCGCGTAGTTGGTTTGCGGCCGGTCGCCGGAGATCTTGAAGCGCTGGCCGCTCGCGTTCAGCCCGACGGCCGGATATTGCGCGGACGCAACCGACGCGAGTGTCGCCTTTGCCTGGTCGTAGCGCGCGGCGACGGCCCTCAGGTTCTGGTTGTTGCGCAGCGCGTCGGCTTCGAGCGCATCGAGCTGTGCGTCGCCGAATGCGGTCCACCAGGCCGGGTCGAGCGGCGCGCGGGCCGGCGCGGCCGGGTGCCAGTACGCGTCGGCCGGATCGAGCCGCCACGTGGCCGGCGTGTCGACGGCGGGGCGCCGGTAGTCGGGGCCGACCATGCAGCCGGCCAGCGCCGCGGCCGCGCCGAGCGCGACGGCGCCGATCGCGGCGGAGCGCAGGCGGGCGCGCATCGCGCTCACGACTTCGCTCCGGCAACCGCGGACGCCGGTTTTGCCGGCGGCGCGGCCTGCACGACGACCGTGTCGCCGTTCGCAAGCGCGTCGCCCGGGTTTTCGACGAGGCGGTCGTTCGGCGTCAGCGGGCCGTCGACTTCGAGCGTCTGCCCGATCGTTCGCACGACGGTCACGGCTTTCAGATGCACGCGGCCGTTCGCGTCGACGGTCGCGACCGTCGGCCCTTCGCCGCGGAACAGCAACGTATTGGCCGGAATCTGCAGGCGGCCGACCGGCGTCATCGGCAGCGTCGCCTGCACGTACGCGCCGGGCAGCAGCCGTCCGTCCGGGTTCGGCAGCGTGATCTCGATCTGCAGCGAACGGGTCGCGACGTCGATCGCCTGCGACGTGCGGGTAATCGTGCCGTCGAAGGTCTGACCGGGCAGCTCGGCCTGCGCGACGCTCACGTGCTGGCCGACCTTGATCTGCTGCGCATAGGCCTGCGGCACCTGCACGTAAAGGCGCAGCCGGTCGGCCTGCACGACCGTGAACAGCGAGCGGCCCGCGTTGCCGGAACTGACGAGATCGCCGACGTCGACGTTGCGCTGCGTGACGATCCCGTCGATCGGCGCGACGATGCGCTGGAAGCCCTTCAGCTCGGTGAGCCGGCGCATGTTCGCGTCGGCCGCCGCGAGCGTCGCCGTGCCCTGGTTGAACGCGCCTTGCCGGTCGTCGAACTCCTGCTGCGACACCGCATCGCGCTGGCGCAACTGCTGCGCTCGCTCGAACGACGTCTTCGCGAGCGCGAGCGCGGCCTGCGCCTGCTGGCGCTGCGCGGTGGCCTGCGCGAGTTCCTGGTTCAGCTCGGGCGTATCGAGCTCGGCGAGCACCTGCCCCTGTTTCACGTGCGCGCCGATGTCGGCCTGCCAGCGCAGTACGTAGCCGCTGGCACGCGCATAAATCGGCGCCTCGACGAAGCCGCGCAGCGTGCCGGGCAGCGTCAGCTTGCCGCCGGTTGCCGCATCGACCGGATGCGCGACGCTCACGTACTGGCGCGTGTTCTGCTCGGCGACCGCGTCGAGGTGATGGCGGTTGAGCACGTTGACGACGATCGTGCGCGCCGCGCCGGCGGCCAGCAGCACGCCGATCACGATCAGGACGAGCCGCCCGCGCCGCGACACCGACGTGCGCGTCGGCAGGTGCATGCCGTGTTCGTTCACCTGGATGCCGACGGAGCTGTGATGTTTCTCTTCCATGAATTCAACCAATTCAACCGGGTAGTAGGGCGAAAATCAGCGTCCGGCCTGGCGCGCGCGCCGGCGGGCCAGCCGCGCATGCACGCCGCCGAACACGAGCGGCACGAACAGCAGCGTCGAAACGGTGGCGAACAGGAGCCCGCCGATCACCGCGCGGCCGAGCGGCGCGTTCTGCTCCGCACCTTCGCCGAGACCGAGCGCCATCGGCACCATCCCGATGATCATCGCCAGCGCCGTCATCAGCACCGGGCGGATTCGCGTCGCGCCGGCCTCGAGCGCGGCCGTGAGCGGCGGCGCGCCGGCGGCGATGCGCTGGCGCGCGAACGATACGACGAGAATGCTGTTCGCGGTCGCGACGCCGACCGTCATGATCGCGCCGGTCAGCGCCGGCACGCTCAGGTGCGTGCCGGTGACGAACAGCATCCATGCGATGCCGGCGAGCGCGGCCGGCATCGCGCTGATGATGATCAGCGGATCGAGCCACGACTGAAAATTCACGACGATCAGCAGGTAGACGAGCACGATCGCCATCGCGACGCCGGCGCCGAGACCGACGTACGACGTGCGCATCGTCTCGACCTGCCCGCGCACCGACAGATCGGTGCCGCGCGGCAGCTTCGCGCGCGCATCGGACACGATCCGGTCGATCTCGCCCGCGACCGAGCCGAGATCGCGGCCCTCAACGCTGACGTACAGGTCGATCGCCGGGCGGATGTTGTAGTGCGTGATCACGGCCGGATTCGCAACCGGATGGATCTGCACGAGGTTGCCGAGCAGTTGCAGCGGCGTGCCCGTGCGGCCAGCCGCGGACACCGGCGTGCCGAGCAGGTCGTCGATCGACGCGATGTCGTATTGCGGGGTCTGGATCTGCAGCGGGTACTGGACGCCGGTGCGCGGATTGATCCAGAACGACGGCGTCGTCTGGGAACTGCCGGACAGCGAGATCAGCATGTTCTGCGCGACGTTCTGCGCGGACAGGCTGAGCTGCTGCATGCGCGTACGGTCCATGTCGGCCACCAGTGTCGGTTCGTCGTTGCGCTGCAGTACGTGCACGTCGACGGCGCCGGGGATTTGCCTGATCTTTTTCATCAGGCTGCCCGCGATAGCCATGTTACTCGCGAGATCGTTGCCGAGCACTTGCAGGTCGATCGCGGCCGGCTGACCGAAGTTGAGGATCTGCGTGATGATGTCCGACGGCTGGAAGAAGAACTCGACGCCCGGGAAGCGCTGCGGCAGCAGCGTGCGCAGTGTCTGCACGTAGTGCTGCGTCGATCGGTGGCCCGGCTTCAGCGCGATCATGAGTTCGCCGTCGAGCGTGCCGATCGTGCCGCTGTTGCTGTACGACAGGTTGATCCCGCTCACCGGCAGCCCGAGGTTGTCGACGATCGCGCCGAGCTCGTCGGGCGGCACCGCTTCGCGGATCGTGCGTTCGACCTGGTCGGCGAGGCGCGCGGTTTCCTCGATCCGGTAGCCGGTCGGTGCGCGCATGTGCAGCCGGATGTTGCCGGAATCGGCGTTCGGGAAGAAGTCGCGGCCGAGCACGAACACGAGCCCGGTCGACAGCACGCAGAAGCCGAGGAAGCATGTCGCGTAAAAGCGGCGCCGCACCAGCAGCATGCTGAGCAGCACGATATACCACGCGCGCAGCCGCTCGAACGCGTCGTTGAACGCGTGATGGACGCGCGCGAAACGCGACGTCGAATGGTGCGGGCCGGCGCTCGCCTGCTGCGGGCGGAACAGCAGCATCGCAAGCGTCGGCACGAGCGTGCGCGACAGCACATACGACGCGAGCATCGCGAACACCACGGCTTCGGCGAGCGGCACGAACAGGTAGCGCGCGACGCCCGTCAGGAAGAACATCGGTACGAAGACGATGCAGATGCACAGCGTCGACACGAATGCCGGCACCGCGATTTCTCCCGCGCCTTCGAGAATCGCATCGTGCAGGCTCGTGCCGAGATGCAGGTGCCGCTCGATGTTTTCGATCGTGACCGTCGCATCGTCGACGAGAATCCCGACCGCCAGCGCGAGCCCGCCGAGCGTCATGATATTGATGGTCTCGCCGAGTGCGGACAGCGCGATCAGCGACGTGAAGATCGACAGCGGAATCGAGATCGCGATGATCAGCGTACTGCGCCAGTTGCCGAGGAACAGCAGGATCATCATCGCCGTCAGCACGGCGGCGATCAGCGCCTCGTGGATCACGCCCTGCACGGCGGCGTTGACGAACACCGACTGGTCGAACAGCGGCGTGATCGTGAGCCCTTCGGGCAGCGTCGGGATCACCTTCGGAAGCAGCGCCTTCAGGTCCGACACGACCTTCAGCGTCGATGCGTCGCCGGTCTTCAGGATCGACATCAGCACGCCGCGCTGGCCGTTCTGACGCACCACGTTCGTCTGCGGCGCGAAGCCGTCGCGCACCGACGCAATTTCGCGCAGATAGGTCGTCGCGCCGCCGACGGTCAGCACCGGCAGGTTGCCGATGTCGGCGATCGTGTCGGCCGACGCGTTCGTGTCGATCCGGTATTCGGTCCGGCCCATCTTCGCGGTGCCGGTCGGCAGCACGAGGTTCTGCGCGTTGACCGCGTTGACGATGTCGGCGGGCGTCAAGCCTTTCGCGAGCAGCGCCTGCGGATCGAGATCGATCGCGACGACCCGCGTGCGGCCGCCGTACGGGAACGGGATCTGCGCGCCGGGAATCGTGATCAGCTGCGGGCGCAGGAAGTTGAGCGCGATGTCGGCGAGCGACTGTTCGCTGAGCGTCTTGCTCGACAGCCCGAGCTGGATCACCGGGATGCTCGACGCCGAGTACGTGATGACGAGCGGCGGCGTCGCGCCCTGCGGCATCTGCCGCACGATCGCCTGCGCGGACGACACCGTCTGCGCGATCGCGGTCTGCACGTTCGCGCCTGGCTGCAGGAACACCTTCACGACCGCGATGCCCGGCAGCGACGTCGACTCGATGTGCTGGATGTTGCTGACGGTGGTCGTCAGCACGCGCTCATGGACGGCCGTGATCCGGTTGGTCATCTCCGATGCGGAGAAGCCGTTGTAATTCCAGATCACGCTGATGACGGGGATATTGACCGCGGGCAGCACGTCGACGGGCGTGCGCATCAGCGCGAGCGGCGTGGCCAGCACGATCATGATGGCCATCACGATGAACGTGTAGGGGCGCCTGAGCGCGAGATTGACGATCCACATGGAGGCGGCGGGACAGGCGGTGTTCAGGCGGCGGTGAAGGGAACCCGAATGATAGGCGTCGGGGCGGATCGGGTTACTGGCGCGAAACTGGCGGGATTGTCAGATTGGGATGCGTCGACGGCCGGCCGATTCATCGGATCAAATGCGCGCGTATGCACCCTCCGGCGCGTCGCTGTCGCACCGGCCGGCCAATCCCCCGCATAGACGATTCGGTTCACCGCGCGCCGCTCAGATCTGCTCCATCCCGACCCGCGCGAGCGCGGCGAGGTCGACCACGTCGATCTGGTTGTACGCGAGCCGCAGCACGCCGAGTTTCTCGAGCTGCTGCAGCGCCTGGTTGATCCGCTGCCGCGACACGCCGACGAGCATCCCCAGTTCCTCTTGCGAGATCGCGAGCGACGGGCCGGTGTCCGGGTACAGCGCGGGGTTGAACAGCTGTGCGAGCGCCTGCGCGACACGCGCGTCGACGTCGAGCAGCCGGCTGTTCTGGATCGACGCGATGAATTCGCCCATCCGGTTGTTCAGCTGGTGGATCACGAAGCGCGTGAACGGCAGGCTCGTGTCGAGCAGCGCGTGGAACGTGTCGACCGGCACGAACAGCACGGTCGAGCGCTGGACCGCGACCACTTCGTATTTGCGCAGCTCGCGCTTGATCACGCTGCCTTCGCCGAACCAGCCGCCCGACGGCACGCCGGAAAACGTGCAGCCGCGGCCCGATGCATTGAAGATCGCGAGCTTCAACAGCCCGCGATGCACGCCGATCCAGTATTCGGACGGCGCGAGCCGCTGCGCGATCACGTCGCCGGCCTCGCGCTGCTCGGCGCGCGACTGCGCGAGCACGAGCGCCTGGTGTTCCGGCGCGAGCGCGCGGAACCACGCGCATTGGCCGAACAGCGCGGACAGCGGTGGCAGCGGCCCCGCTTCGGGCGGTATGTCGGCCGGGCTGGAAGCGAGGGCGGCCGCGTCGGGCGGCGCAACGGAGCGGTCGTGCATGGATGCGGGTTTGCGAGGATAGGGATAACGCGCAGCGCTTGGCGCGCACTCTGTCGTTTCGATGACAGACGGCTCACAATAGCGCCCGTTAGGCTGTCGCCAATTGAACCACATCAAAACGATCCGGGGTGCGTGCACGCCGGTCGACAGAAACCGGGAGACAGGATCATGACGCAGATGTTCGAGGCCGGACTCGGCCGCCGCGATGCCAACTACGTGCCGGTCACGCCGATCGATTTTCTGGTCCGCGCGGCCGAAGTCTACGGCGAGCGCCTCGCGATCGTGCACGGCGACGTACGCCGCACGTGGGCCGAAACGTACACGCGTGCCCGACAACTCGCGAGCGCGCTCGCGCAGGCCGGCGTCGCGCGCGGCGACACGGTCGCGGCGCTGCTGCCGAACATTCCGGCGATGGTCGAGGCGCACTTCGGCGTGCCGATGGCCGGCGCGGTGCTCAATACGATCAATACGCGGCTCGACATTGCGTCGGTGCTGTTCATGCTGCGTCACGGCGAGGCGAAAGTGCTGATCGTCGATACCGAATACGCGGATCTCGCGCAGCGCGCGGCGCTCGAAGTGCCGGGGCTCAAGATCGTCAGCGTCGCCGACGCGATGCCGGCCGACCCCGCCCGCTTTGCCGGTGCGACCGATTACGAAGCGTTCGTTGCCGGCGGCGATCCCGACCACGCATGGACGCTGCCCGCCGACGAGTGGGACGCGATCGCGCTGAACTACACGTCCGGCACGACGGGCGACCCGAAGGGCGTCGTCTATCACCACCGTGGCGCGTATCTCGCGGCGATCAGCAACATCCTCGAATGGGACATGCCGAAGCACGCGGTGTATCTGTGGACGCTGCCGATGTTCCACTGCAACGGCTGGTGCTTCCCGTGGGCGGTCGCGGCGCGCGCGGGCGTGAACGTATGCCTGCGCAAGTTCGACGCGAAAACCGTGTTCGACCTGATTCGCCGCGAACGCGTCACGCACTACTGCGGCGCGCCGATCGTGCAGAGCGCGATTGCGAACGCGCCGGCCGAGCTGCGTGAAGGGATCGATCACACGGTGCACGCGATGGTCGCCGGGGCCGCGCCGGCGCCGGCCGTGATCGCGAAGATGAAAGAGATCGGCTTCGACCTGCTGCACGTGTACGGGCTGACCGAGGTCTACGGGCCGGCCACCGTCTGCGCGAAGCAGGCGCACTGGGACGACTTGCCGGACGACGAACGCGCGCGGCTCAATGCGCGTCAGGGCGTGCGCTATCACCTGGAAGCGGGGGCGACGGTGCTCGACCCGGACACGATGGCGCCGGTGCCGGCCGACGGCGAGACGCTCGGCGAGATCATGTTCCGCGGCAACATCTGCATGAAGGGGTATCTGAAGAATCCGAAGGCGACCGACGAAGCGTTCCATGGCGGCTGGTTCCATACGGGCGATCTCGGCGTGCTGACGCCGGACGGCTATATCCGAATCAAGGATCGCCGCAAGGACATCATCATTTCCGGCGGCGAGAACATCTCGAGCATCGAGGTCGAGGACGCGCTGTACCGGCATCCGGCCGTCGCTGTCGCGGCGGTCGTCGCGATGCCGGACCCGAAGTGGGGCGAGGTGCCGTGCGCGTTCGTCGAGCTGCGCGATGGCGCGAGTGCGACCGAGGAGGAGATCGTCGCGCACTGCAGGCAGTTGCTCGCGGGGTTCAAGGTGCCTAAGGTCGTGCGTTTCGGCGAACTGCCGAAGACGTCGACCGGCAAGATCCAGAAATTCCAGTTGCGCAACGCGGTCGGTTCGGACAAGGCGATCGACCTCGCCGGCGACAAGAAGTGACAGTGACGCGCGGGCCGGGCGGCGGCCCGGCCGTTCGCCGCCTGTCAAGCGGCGCGCTCGAGCCTGAACACGCTGACGGCTTCCGCCAGTTGTGCGGCCTGGTCGCGTAACGCGACGGCCGCGCGCTCCGCGTCGGTTATCAACGTCGCGTTCTGCTGCGTCGCCTCGCCGATCTGCGTGATCGCGTGGTTCACCTGCTCGATGCCGGTCGACTGCTCGCGCGACGCGGCGCTGATCTCGCCGATCAGCGTGCTGACTTGCTCGACGCGCTGGACGATGTCGCGCATCGTGCCGCGCGCGGCGTCCGCGATCTGGTAACCCTGTTCGACGGTCGTCGACGATTCGGCGCTCAGCGCGTCGATTTCCTTGACCGCGGCCGCGCTGCGTTGAGCGAGCGCGCGCACCTCGGCCGCGACCACCGCGAAGCCCCGGCCATGCTCGCCCGCGCGTGCGGCTTCGACGGCCGCATTCAGCGCGAGAATGTTGGTCTGGAACGCGATGCCTTCGATCGTGCTCGTGATTTCGGCGATCCGGCGCGTCGCACGGCCGATGTCGTCCATCGTCGCGACCACGCGTTGCACCGCCGTGTCGCCGTCGGTCGCGGCGGCCGATGCGTCCGCGACCAGCGCGTTCGCCTGCGCCGCGTGCTCGGCATTCTGCTGCACGGCGGCCGTGATCTGCTCCATGCTCGCGGCCGTCTGTTCGACGCTGCTCGCCTGCGTCGCGATCCGCGCGGCGATGTCGCCGCTGCCCGCCGCGATGCCGACGGTGCCGCGCGCGATGTCCGACGCGCCGCTGCGCACCTGCGCGACGATCCGCGCGAGGCCGTCGCCGATGCCGTCGACCGCTTGCACGAGCCGCCCGATTTCGTCGTTGCCCGCGGTGCCGCGAACGCGTGAACCGTCGCGGATCCGGATGCTGAGGTCGCCCGCGGCATAACGTTCCGATGCGCGGGCGGCTGCGTCGAGCGGCTGGCTCACGACGCGTCGCACGACGATGACGAACAGCGCAGCGAACGCGGCGACGAGCACGGCCGCGATCAGCAGAAAACGGTTGCGGGTGGTGCGCATGCCGGCCAGCAGTTCGTCGTCGAGCGCAATGCCGCCGACGAGCCACTGCCATTGCGGAATCGTCGTGAACGATACGAATTTCGCGGTGGGCCGCGTGTCGTGAGCGGCCGGATCGGCCGACGTGTACGCGAGCCGGCCTTCGCCGGCCGCGAGCATCTGCGCGTAGGGCGCACGGGTGTCGTCGGCGCGCTGGCCGGCCGCGTCCGGATGCACGACGAACGTGCCGCGCGCCGCGCCCTGCGACGCATCGAGCACGAAGTAGTAGCCGTTGTCGCCGATCTTCAGCGCGCGGATGCCGTCCTGGACGGCCTGCAGCTCGGCGCCGACGTCGAGGCCGACGAACAGCGCGCCGATCACGCGCCCCGTCGCGTCGGTGACGGGCTTGTACTGCGTGATGTACGGCCGGCCGAACAGTTTCGCAAGCCCCGTGTAGCTGCGTCCGGCCATGAGCGGCGCGTACGCGGGCCCGGCGCGGTCGAGGCGCGTGCCCACCGCGCGCGTGCCGTCCTGTTTCTTCAGCGACGTCGTGACGCGCAAGAAATCGTCGCCGTCGCGCGCGAAGATCGTCGCGATCGCGCCGCTCTTCTTCAGGAACTGGTCGGGAATCGCGTAATCGAGGTTCAGCGGCTGGCCGCCCGCGGACAGCACGGGCGCGGCAACGCCGCCGATGTCGACGGTGCGCGTCGCATCGAGTGCGAAATCGGCCGGCAGGAAGCTCGCGAACAGCGACATCGCGCGGCTGGCTTCGGCGGACAGCGCCTTGTCGAACACCTCGACCATTGCGCGGATCGACTGCTCCTTGTCGGCGATGCGGGCGTGGGCCTCATCGGCGAGTTGCTGACCGGCGAAATGGGCGAGCGCCCATGAGAAGACGGTGAACAGCAGCGCGACGAGCACACACGCGAGTGCCGCCAGGCGCGCGCCGACGCTCGCCCGGCCCAATTGTTTCAATCTCATGCGGCATCCTGAGTGGGGAGGGAGAGAGGCGGAACGCACGCGTCACCGCACTACTGTAAGGAATACGGCAGCTTCGGCGAAATCTTTAGCGGTGCGATGCGGCCGGCGAGGCGACCGCGGCGAGGCGAAGGGGCGAGACGAAGGGCGAGGCGAAGGGCGAGGCGAAGGGCGAGACGAAGGGCGAGACGAAGGGCAAGACGAAGGGCAAGACGAAGGGCAAGACGAAGGGCAAGACGAAGGGCAAGACGATGGGCGAGACGATGTGGGGCGCGACGATGGGGCGAGGCGAAGTGGTGAGGCGAAGGGGCGAGACGAAGGCGCGATCCGAAGTGCCGACGTGAGCCAGCGATGAAGGAAGCAGTGTCGGCGCAGGCAGCGTCAGGACGTGACGAGCCACGCGACGGCGAGATACCGCCCGACCTTCGCGAGCGTGACGATCGCGATGAAGGTCGGCAGCGGTTCGCGCAGCACGCCGGCGATCACCGTCAGCGGATCGCCGATCACCGGCGCCCAGCTGAGCAGCAGCGACCAGCGGCCGTAGCGCCTGTACCAGCCTTCGGCACGTGCGAGCGCGGCAGGCTTCACCGGAAACCAGCGACGGTCGCGAAAGCGCTCGATGCCGCGGCCGAGCCCCCAATTGATTGCCGAGCCCGCGACGTTGCCGACGCTCGCGACGAGCACCAGCGCCCATACGGGCTCGCGGCCGGCAAGCAGCAGGCCGGCGAGCACGGCTTCGGACTGGAGCGGGAACAAGGTCGCGGCGACCATCGACACGGCGAACAGGCCGCCGTAGGTGAGCAATTCGGACATCGCGCGATTGTACCGGCGCGTGCCGCCCCGGATGGCGCGACGCACGGTGGCGGCGCCCGACGACATCGTCCGGCTGCGGCCGCGCGCGACCGTTCAGTTCCAGCCGGCCATGATCGCGCCCATCCCGACCAGCAGCCCGCCCGTCACGCGATTCATCGCGCGCATCCGCGCCGGACGCTGCAATGCGCGGCTCAGCCGGTGCGAGAACAGCGCCATCGATGCGACGCCGCCGGCAAACAGCACCGCGAACGTCGCCGCGAGCAGCAGGAATTGCGCGTTCAGGCTCCAGTCGGCGTCGGCAACGATGAACTGCGGGAAGAACGACGGGAAGAACAGCAGCGTCTTCGGGTTCAGGCCGGACGTCGCGACGCCGCGCCAGAACAATGCGCGCCCCGTGTCGGTGTCGCCGGCGGCCGTAGCGCCGGTTTCCGCCGGTGCGTTGGCGGCAGCGGCCGGCGCGCGGCTGAGCCATTGCTTGCAGCCCAGCCAGACGAGATAAGCGGCGCCGGTCCAGCGCAGCACGGTGAGCGCGTGTTCGTCGAGGTGGACCAGCGAATTCAGGCACAGCGCGGTCAGCGCGAGCTGCAGCAGCACGGCGAGTGTGCCGCCCCACACGCACGGCAGCGCGCGACGCCAGCCGGCGCGCAACGCATGGTTCATCGTGAGGAGGTTGACGGGGCCGGGGGCGTAGATAAGGACGGCGGATGCGGCGAGGAACGACAGATAAAGCCTGAACGACATGACGGAGGTGCGAAAAACGGAGTATCAGGCGCCGGTCCGTGCAACCGGATAGGCGCGCGGATGGCGGGACAATGCATGCCTGCGTGTCCGGCGCCGCAACTCGTGATTGCGGCCGGACGTCCCGGGCGAAGGGGTTGTCGCGGGGAGCGTGCCGGACGACAGGCATGGAGAAAATGTATCAAGCGGCCCGGTTAAAAGGCTTCCTGTTTTCCAGCAAAACTGCGCCGAAACCGGAATGCCGTTCAGATAGAATGCCGATTTTCAGTAGAAGATTCTTTCTATCATGGCAACCCGCGAACGCGCGCCGAAAACCCTCGACAACCAGGACCGCAAGATCCTCGCTGCGCTGCAAAAAAACGCGCGCCTGTCGAACGCCGAACTCGCCGAGCAGATCGGCATGTCGACCACCGCATGCTGGAACCGCACGCGGCAGCTCGAGCTTGACGGCTACATCGACGGCTACGTCGCGCTCGTCAACCAGCGCATGCTCGGCTATGCGGACATCGTGATCCTCGAGGTCACGCTGGATCGCCACGAAGACGACGCGCTTGCGCGTTTCGGCGCGGAGCTCGCGGCGCTGCCCGAGGTGCTGGAGGCGTATCTGGTGTCGGGAGAGTACGACTACTGGATCAAGGTCGCGGTGGACGGGACGGCGGGCTATGAGCGCTTTCTGCGCGAGAAGCTGTACAAGATTTCGAGCATTCGTCACAGCCGGTCGATGTTCGCGCTGCGCTGCATGAAGGACGTGCCGTCGATTCAGGTTTGACGTCGGCGGTGGAAAGCGGCGCAGCGTCGTGGAGTACCGGTTCGCGGCGAGGGGCGGAAGTGTGCGTAATCGGGCTGTAGCGACCGGTGGGCCAACCCTGGCGCACGACACGCGATGAACGCGTCAGCGGGCGCAGAAAGACGGATGATTCTTCCGTCACGACGAGGACACGGCGCGACGCGGCGCTGGCGCGCTGCTCACGCGCGAAGCTGGACAATCCGGCAACCGGCGGCTTGCATCGTGCCGACATACGCTGGGCAGCCCCCGCAATTGCCGCTCAGCGCTCACGTCGCGCGAGCGCTTCAGGTCAGCGCCATTCAGCCTTCTTGCTTGCAGCCGTCAGATGCGCCGATGCCGGACGCGGCGGCCTTTCGGCGCGCGTCCCGGCGGCGGGTGAGCCGGATATCGTGCCGCCGGCGGCGGCCAGTCGGTGCGCTTAGCGCGGCAGGCGTGCGTGCGCTTCAGCGATGACTTCGCAGTTCTCGAGGTGCAGCGCCCATGCTTCTGCGAGCAGCTCGCCAATGCGTGCGAGCCAGCCAGCGGATTGGGTGGAACGATCGGAGACATTAGACGTTTGCATGACGAAGCCCCATGTAGGTGGTGAGTTAGGGATAACCCTAATCATAGAGGAACGTCACCGCTTTGTGAAATGCGATTTCGTTATATGAGAATTTCTGACGATTGATGTTGCTGGCGCGCAACGGCCGTGAGGACGGCCGTCCGCAGGACGCGCCAGGCGTGGCGAGGCCCGTGCGGGTGTGCACGGGCCGCGCATTGACGAGCAACAGGGCTGGAAAACCGGAATGAAGCCGTCGAATGTGCGCGGCGGCGGGGGACGGCGATTACCCGCCGATCCACCCGAACCGCCATGACAGGCGGCGCGCGGCGGCGCGCAGCGTGTGCGCGAGCGGGCTGTCCGGCCCGCGCGGAAAGCCGCGCGACGAGCCGATGATCGCGATCACGAGCCGGATGCTGCCGGTGTGGTCGAACACGGGCGCAGCGATCGTGCCGATGCCGGGCACCGGGGCATCGAACGCGAAATCGAGTTCATCCGCGCGAATCGCCGCGAGCCGGGCGCGGAACGCGTCGTCGATCTGCGTCGCGACGCCCGCGAGGCGCACCGGTTCGTCCGCGAGCAGGCCGGCGAGCACGTCGTCGGACATGCCGGACGCGAAGATTCGCCCGATCGCCGTATTCACGAGCGACATCACCGTGCCGACCTGCAGGCTCACGTGCTGCGGCCGCGAAGATTCCTCGAGCCGGATCACGGTCGGGCCGAGCGGCCCGAGCGTCGCGGCGGCCACGCTCATGTCGGTCGCTGCGGCCAGCGCGACGATTTCCGCCTCCGCGTCGCGCGTCGGCGATACGCGCTGCATCGCGATCAGCCCGAGTGCCTGGCCGAGCGGGCCGCCGCCGAAGCAGCCGGCGTCATCGCGGCTCAGCAAGCCGATCTTCTGCAGGCTCACCAGATGCGGAAACGCCTTCGCGGCCGGCATGCCGGCCGCCGCCGCGAGGTCGCGCAGCGGCAGCGCACGGCCCGTCGATACGAGCGCGAGCAGCAGTTCGCCCGTGCTGTCGAGCGCGTTGATGCCGCGTTGCGTCTTCGTGTCGTCGGCGAGCGCGGGCGGCATGCGCTGGCCAGCCGACGGCGACGCCGGCGCCGGCACAAGCGTCGAGGCGTCACGTTCGGCATAGAGGGACGCGGTCGCCTGCCGCGCCGCATCGCGCAACGCCGTCGCGATCGGGCCGTCCCAGCCGACGTCGATCGAGCCGGTCGAACCAATGACCGTCAGCGCGAGCTGCAGCCGTCCGTGCGCATCCAGCACCGGCACGCTCATCGCGCTCACGCCCGGGCTTGGCCGATCGACGCCGCGCTCTATCCCGCGTGCACGGATCGCGTCGAGTTCGGCCCGCCACGCATCGGCATCGGATGCCGGCCGATCGCTGTCGGCGCCCGCGAGCGTACCGCCGGCGCCGGCCTGGCTCGCCGCCATCGCGTCGATCTGCGCGGGCTCGCCGAACGCGCGGAACACGCGGCCGGTGGCCGTCGTGTCGAGCGACATCACCGAGCCGACGTGCAGGTTCACGTGCAGCGGATAGCCGCCGTGCTCGATCCGCACGATCGTCGGCCCGAGCACGCCGGGCACCGACAGCGCGACGCTGAGCCCGACCGTTTCCGCGAGCCGCGCCGCGTGCGGCAGCGCGGCGCGATACGCGGGCTGCCGTTCGATCGACATCAGCCCGAGCCGCAACGCCAGCGGCCCCGGTTCGTAGTTGCCGGTGAGCGCGTCGCGCTTCACGAGCGCGAGCCGCGTGAGGCTGACGAGATAAGTGTGTGCCTGCGCGGTCGACAGGTCGGCCGCGGCCGCCAGCTCCGACAGCCCGAGCGGCTTGCGCCGGCGCGCGAGCGCCTCCAGCAGCCGGCCGCCGACCTCGACGCTCTGGATCCCGCGCTGCGCTTTGGCTGGCGCGTCGTCTGCGCTGACTTCGTGGTTCTGCACGCGATGAGTGTTCCGTTGACGAAACCCCGCATGGTATCCGACGCCATTTCACGCGCCAGCCCGGAGGTTTACCCGTATTAGAAAATAGCAAGTGACTTTGTCATTGACAAATTATCGATGCGAGCCGATGATCGGCGCATTCCCCTCAACACATGGCTCGCAGCCACGGAACGCACAATGGCCAAAGCATTCGCCTCCCAAGCCGATCTGGAAGAGAAGAAAATCACCTGGACGCAGCTGTCCGAGAATGCGTACGCATACACCGCCGAAGGCGACCCGAACTCGGGCGTGATCGTCGGCGACGACAGCGTGCTGATCGTCGATACGACGGCGACGCCGGCGATGGCGCAGGACCTGATCGCGAAGATCCGCAGCGTGACCGACAAGCCGATCAAGCACGTCGTGCTGTCGCATTACCACGCGGTGCGCGTGCTCGGCGCGTCCGCGTATTTCGCCGAAGGCGCGCAGCACGTGATCGCGAGCCGCGGCACCTACGAGATGATCGTCGAGCGCGGCGAGGCCGACATGAAGTCGGAGATCGAGCGCTTCCCGCGACTGTTCGCGGGCGTCGAGACGGTACCGGGACTGACCTGGCCGACGCTCGTGTTCGAGCGCGAGATCACGCTGTTCCTCGGCAAGCTCGAAGTGAAGATCATGCACGTCGGCTCCGGTCACACGAAGGGCGACACGATCGTGTGGTTGCCGTCGCAAAAGGTGCTGTTCTCGGGCGACCTCGTCGAATACGACGCGGCCTGCTATTGCGGCGACGCACAGCTCGAGCAGTGGCCGGCCACGCTCGAAGCGCTGCGCGCGCTCGGCGCCGAAAAGCTCGTGCCCGGCCGCGGCCCCGCGTTGCTGAATCCGGCCGACGTGAACAAGGGCCTCGACTACACGAAGGATTTCGTGACGACGCTGCTCGAGCAGGGCCGCAAGGCCGTCGAGCGCAAGCTCGACCTGAAGGCGTCGATGGCGCTCACGCGCGAAGCGATGGATCCGAAGTTCGGCCACGTGTTCATCTACGAGCACTGTCTGCCGTTCGACGTGTCGCGCGCGTTCGACGAGGCGAGCGGGATCACGCATCCGCGCATCTGGACCGCACAGCGCGACAAGGAAATGTGGGACGCGCTGCAGGACTGACCGGGTTGCGGCGGGCGCACGTCCCGCCGTTTTCCTGAAGGCTCTCCGGGCGCTGACGGTATTGCGCAGCCGTCCGGGGAGCCGAATTCCGATCTCACAAGAAAGCAGGGCGCACGCACGCCCTCGGAGACTGCTGCGCGCTCGCATCGCGCGGCCCGTTTGGAGACAGACATGCCCCAATCGCTTCCCGCCGAAGCAGCGGTCGCGCACGCGAGCGTCGCGGCGCCGGCTTCCGCATCCGCATCCGCATCCGCCGATGATGCCGGCGACGCGCTGCTGTTCCGCAAGATCGCGTGGCGCATCGTGCCGTTCCTGTTCCTCTGCTACGTGGTGTCGTTCCTCGACCGCATCAACATCGGCTTCGCACAGCTGCAGATGAAGCACGACCTCGGCTTCAGCGATGCGATGTACGGCCTCGGTGCCGCGGTGTTCTACGTCGGCTACGTGTTCTGCGAGGTGCCGAGCAACCTGTTGCTTGCGCGCTTCGGCGCACGCCGCACGTTCACGCGGATCATGCTGCTGTGGGGCGTCGCGTCGACCGGGATGATGTTCGTGTCGCAGCCGTCGCATTTCTATGTGCTGCGCTTCCTGCTCGGCGTGTTCGAGGCCGGCTTTTTCCCCGGCATCGTGCTGTACCTGACCTACTGGTTTCCGGCGAACCGCCGTGCGGCAGCGATCTCGGTGTTCTTCGCGGGCGTCGCGGTTGCGGGCGTGCTCGGCGGCCTGATTTCGGGCTGGATCATGCGCGACATGAGCGGCGTGCTCGGGCTGCACGGCTGGCAGTGGATGTTCGCGATCGAAGGCGCGCCCGCGATCGTGCTCGCGTTTTTCGCGTTCACGTATCTGGTCGACCGGCCGCAGGATGCCGCGTGGCTCACATCCGACGAAAAAGCGCGCGTGGCCGCACTGTGCGCCGATGGCCGCGCGCATGGCGCGCATGACAAGCGCAGCGTGGCGGCCGCGCTCGCGAACCCGCGCGTCTATCTGTTCGCGTTCATCTACTTCTCGCTGACCTGCGCGTCGCTGACGCTCAACTTCTGGATGCCGCTGATGATCCGCGACTTCGGCGTGACCGACGTCCTGGCCGTGAGCCTTTACACGGTCGTGCCGAACGCGGTCGGCGCGATCGGGCTGATCCTGATCGCGCGCCGCTCCGATCGCACCGGCGAGCGTCGCAAGCACTTCGCGTGCTGCACGATCGGCGGCGGGCTCGCGCTCGCGGCGCTGACGCTGCACCTGCACAGCTTCGCCGCGATGCTCGCGTGCCTGTCGGTTGCCGCGACGCTGATCTTCGCGGCGCTGCCGATCTTCTGGGCCGTGCCGACCCGTTATCTGTCGGGCAACGCGGCCGCGGCCGGGATCGCGCTGATCAGCAGCATCGGGATCACGAGCGGGATCGTCAGCCCCTGGGCGATCGGGTTGATCCGCACACGCACCGGCAGCATGGATCTCGCCGTGTACCTGCTGGCCGCGCTGCTCGCGCTGAGCGGCGCCGCGTTGATGCTCGGCGTGAAGGGCGAAGCCGCGCGACGCGCGTGAACATGGCCGGCCTCCGCGAGCGGGCGGCGGCGGCCGGCGTCGGGTTTCCCGCGCGCCCGTCATATTCGCATTCCATCGAGGAGACGATCGATGTCGATCCCTGTGCAAGCGGACGCCGTTCAAGCGGAAGCGTCCGGTTCCCGTGCGTCCGGCGACGACGCGCTGTATCGCCGCATCGGCATGCGCATCGTGCCGTTCCTGTTCATCTGCTACATCGTGTCGATTCTCGACCGCAGCAATATCGGCTTCGCACAGTTGCAGATGCGTCAGGACCTCGGGCTGACCGACGCGATGTACAGCCTCGGCGCGGTGCTGTTTTTCGTCGGCTACGTGCTGTTCGAGGTGCCGAGCAACGCGTTGCTGCGCCGCTTCGGCGCGCGCCGCACGTTCGCGCGGATCATGGTTCTGTGGGGAGCGGTGTCGGTCGCGATGATCACCGTCGACAGCGCGACGCACTTCTACGTGCTGCGCTTCCTGCTCGGGCTGTTCGAAGCCGGCTTTTTCCCCGGTGTGGTGTTCTATTTGACGTACTGGTATCCGGCGCGTCGGCGCGCATCGGTGCTGTCGATCTTCTATGCGGGCGTCGCAGTGGCGGGAATGGTCGGCGGGCTGCTGTCCGGATGGCTGATGCGCGGGATGGCCGGCGTGCTCGGGCTGCACGGCTGGCAATGGATGTTCGCGATCGAGGGCGCGCCCGCGATCCTGCTCGGCGTGATCGCGTGGTTCTGGCTGTGCGACCGCCCCGAACATGCACGCTGGCTGTCCGACGACGACCGGCAGCGGCTTGCGGCCGACCTGGCCGCCGATCGCGCGGATGCACGGGCGCACCCGGCGTCTTCGCTGCGGCAGGTGATGGCCGAGCCTCGCACGTATTTGTTCGCGTTCATTTATTTCTCGCTGACGACCGCGCTGCTGATGCTGCTGTTCTGGATGCCGCTGATGATTCGCGAGTTCGGCATTCACGATGTGGTCCACATCAGCCTGCTGTCGATCGTACCGAACGCGATCGGCGCAGCCGGCCTGATCGCGATCGCGCGGCGCTCGGACCGCAAGCGCGAACGTCGCTGGCATTTCGCCGCGTGCGCATTCGGTGGCGCGGCGGCGCTCGCGCTGCTGACGCTGCACTTGCCGAGCATCGTCGCGATGATGGCGCTGCTGTCGATCGCGGCAATGCTGATCTTTGCCGCGCATCCGGTGTTCTGGGCCGTGCCGTCCGCGTATTTCTCGGGAGCCGGCGCGGCGGGCGGGATCGCGCTGATCAGCAGCATCGGCGTGTCGAGCGGAATGATCACGCCGTGGATCGTCGGCGTGATCCGCACGCGCACCGGCAACATGGATTCCGCGATGCTGATGATCGCCGGATTGCTGGCCGCGTGTGCGGTCGCGATGCTGATGGGAGTGCGCGCGACTTCGCGCGAGACGGCGCACGCGCGGCGTTGATCGGCCTTCGCGTGGAGGCGTCGACGTGTCAGGCCGGACGATGCCGTCCGGCCCGAGTGCCGGGGTTCCGTCAGGTGAAATACTCGCGGGCCGGGCGCGCCGCCAATACTGCCGACTAGCGCACGGCCGCGTACCGCGGCGCCGGCGTATTCGTCGACAAATGCGGCGCCATCGTGCGCCGCGCGGCCTCGTACGCATCCCACTCGGCAACCGCGTGCAGCGACGGAATCGTCACGAGTTCGCCGCGCTCGAAGCCGACCAGCGCCGCGTCGACGAGTTCCGATGCCGACATCACGATCTCCTTCGGCAGGTGCTCGATCGGCAGGCCGCCGGTCTGCCAGAATTCCGTCGCGGTCGCACCGGGCAGCACGGCCTGCACCTGCACGCCCTTGTCGGCGAGCTCGTGATGCAGCGACTGGCTGAATGCAAGCACGAACGCCTTGCTGCCGCCGTACACGCCATTGAGCGTTTCCGGCGAAATCGCGACGATCGACGAGATGTTGATCACCGCACCGCGGCCGCGCGCGACGAAGCCGGGAACGGCCGCATACGTCAGGCGCGTGAGCGCGGTCACGTTCAGGTCGATCATGCGCGTCATCGCGTCGACGTCGCTGTCGAGCAGCGGCGCATGCGTGCCGACGCCCGCGTTGTTCACGAGCAGGGTGATGCTCGCGTCCTCCTTCAGCTTCGCTTCGACGGCGCCGAGCGCCGCACGGTCGTTGAGGTCCGCGCCGACGATCTCGACGCTGCGCTGCGTGTCGTTCGTGATGCGCTCGGCGAGGGTGGCGAGCCGGTCGCGATTGCGCGCGACCAGGATCAGGTCGTAGCCGCGGCGCGCGAGCCGGTCGGCGTAGATCGCGCCGATGCCGGACGATGCGCCGGTAATGACGGCGGTACCGCGATGTGCTTCAGTCATGATGTCGCTCCATGTCGGGGAAAGGGTGAGTGCGTGAGTGCATTCTGGCTTCGAATCGCGGCGACACAAATGACGTAGATAGGTATGATTTCGGACATCGGGCCGACGGCGACGACCGGCGTGCCCGGCACCGGAGATATCCATGCACCGAATCGGCTTTCTGATCAGCGACGGGTTCCAGATCATGGCGCTCGCCGCGCAATCCGTGTTCGAGTACGCGAACCTGACTGCGGGCGAACCGTTTTACGCGATGAGCAACTATTCCGTCGACGGCGGCGACGTACGGTCGTCTCTCGGCTTGCCGGTCGCCACGCGTGCGCTGCGCGGTCGGCGCATCGACGTCGATACCTGGATCGTCGCGGGCGTCAACGATCCGCTCGCATCGCCGGCGCCGGCCGACGTCGTCGCGTTCCTGCGCCGCACGAACGCGCGTGCGCGGCGCATCGCCGGCATCTGCACGGGCGCGTTCGTGCTTGCGCAGGCGGGGCTGCTCGCGCAGCGGCGCGCGACCACGCACTGGGCGTACGGCCGCGACCTGCAAAAGCAATTTCCGGACATTCGCGTGGAGGAGGACCGGATCTACATCGTCGACGGTCCGGTCTGGACCTCGGCCGGGATGACGGCCGGCCTCGACCTCGCGCTCGCGATGGTGGAAAAGGATCTCGGCGCGGACGTCGCGCGCGCGGTCGCACGCAAGCTGGTGATGCACCAGCGCCGTGCGGGCGGGCAGTCGCAGCATTCGGAGATGCTGGATCTTGCGCCGAAATCGGACCGGATCCAGGACGCGCTGAACTATGCGCGGCGAAACCTGAGCCGTGCGCTGACCGTCGACGAGCTGGCTGGCGCGGTCCACCTGAGCCCGCGCCAGTTCAGCCGCGTGTTCACGCTCGAGACGGGACAGTCGCCGGCGAAGGCGATCGAGCGGCTGCGGCTCGAAGCCGCGCGGCTGATGATCGAGCAGAGCCGGCATCCGCTCGACGTGATCGCGAAGGAAAACGGCTTTCGCGACCGGCGCCACCTGCGCGACGCGTTCGTGCGCGGTTTCGGCGTGCCGCCGCAGGCGGTGCGGCGCGAAGCGCGTGCGGATGAACGGGAAACGGGCTGATACGGGCGGCGCGAAGCGCGCCGGCGCGCGCCGCGAAAATCGCGCAGAATGCGTCGACATGCCTGACCAGGAGCGACGATGCAGCCCGAGCCGTTCGACATTGCGATATCCGATCACGCGCTGGACGACCTGCGGCGTCGCCTGCGCGACGTGCGCTCGCCGCGCCTGACACCCGCCGAGCCGTGGCAACAGGGCATCGACGGCGCGTGGCTGCGCGAGCTGACCGCATATTGGGCAGAGCGCTTCGACTGGCGCGCGGCCGAGCGCGCATTGAACCGGCTCCCGCAATTCGTCGCGGACACAGGCGGCCAGCGCGTGCATTTCATCCATCGGCGCGGTACCGGGCGAGCGCCTTATCCGCTCGTGATTACGCATGGCTGGCCGGGGTCCGTGTTCGAATTCGATGCGCTGCTCGACCGCCTGTGCGACCCGGCGGCGTTTGGCGGCGATCCGGAAGACGCATTCGACGTCGTCGTGCCGTCATTGCCCGGCTTCCTGTTTTCGCCCTCTCCAGCGGCGTCGGGCATGTCGGCGTTTCAGGTTGCCGACTGCTGGGCCGCGTTGATGTCCGGCCTCGGATATCGGCGCTTCGGCGCGCAAGGCGGGGATCTGGGCGCGGCCGTGTCGATCGCACTCGGCGCACGACATGCGGACGTGGTGGATGGCGTCCACCTGAACTATCTGCCCGGCAGCTACGAGCCGCCGACGGACGCGACTTCGCCGCTGACCGACGATGAGCGGGCGTTCGTCGCGCAGCGCGGCGAATGGGCGGCGCTCGAAGGCGGCTATGCGCACGTGCACATGACGAAGCCGCAGACGCTGGCCGTTGCGCTCAACGATTCGCCGGCCGGGCTGGCCGCATGGATCGCGGAGAAATTCCGCTCATGGAGCGACTGCGACGGCGACGTCGCGCGGCGCTTTTCACACGACACGCTGCTGACCGGAATCTCGCTCTACTGGTTCACCGGCTGCATCGGCTCGTCGATGCAGATGTATTGGGAAAACCGTCTGCAGCCGATGCGCTTCGAGGCCGGGCAACGCGTGCCGGTGCCCGTCGCATTCGCGCGCTTCCCGAAGGAAATCAGCCGGCCGCCGCGCACCTGGCTCGAGCGCGTGTTCGATGTCGTGCAGTGGACCGACATGCCGCGCGGCGGTCATTTTGCGGCGATGGAAGAGCCGGCGCTGCTCGCCGACGACATTCGGCGATTTTTCCGGCGTTTTCGCTAGCGAACGGGATGGCGGCGCAAGTGCGCGACCTGCCCGCACTGTACTGCATTGCGGTCATCCGCACGCCAGCGAGAAGCGCCGCCACGGCGCGCGGTGAGCCGGCGAGGATGCATGGCTTATCGCATGTCCCGTTGCTTGTCTTGCCGCGTGACGAACGCCGTCGCGTCGTGCGGCGCCGCGCGTGCGTGCTTGCGCTGGCGCAGCAGCGCGACGCGGCAATTCTCGCGCGCGGTTTCGCGGCCGTCGTCGTCGAGCAGCACCAGGTCGCCGCGCATCACGTTCAGCGTGATCACGTCTTCCCCCGGCGCACCGAGCGTCTCCGGCGTATGCACGGAGCCTGCCGGCTCAAGCACCGTCGAGCCGGCCTGCGCGATCCACTCGTACTCGCGGTAACGCCATGCGCCCTGCAGCGTATGAACGAACACCTCGCCGTCGTGACGGTGGCGCGGCAGCGTGCCGCCGGCCGGCATCTTGAGCAGCGCGGTCAACGTGTCTTCCGCCGCATTGATATGCAGATACTTGATCGCGAGCCCCGGCAAGTCAGCGCTCATCGGCAGCCACGGCAGCGCGTCGCCGGGCAGGCAAGAGATCGGCGGCAGGTCGGTGGGTAGCGGGGCGGACGGCTGCGTCATGGCGAAAGGCGAAGCGGAAAACGGGAAGTGCGCATTATCGCAGACGGAAATCGGCCGGCGGGGAGCGGCGCGGCGCCGGGGTTCGCGGCCGCATCGGCCGCCGTCTGTTTCGTGATGCAACGCGGATGCCGCCCCAGCCGCAACCCGCAGACGGCGGCCGCGCAGCCCGAGCCGGCCCGCTCTAGGCGTCGCCGCCATTGCCGCCCGGCCGCACCGCCGCATGCGCGGCCTCCAGGCACGACTGGAACAGCAGCGCCGCGCGCGACGGTCGCGGCGAGCGCCGCAGCAGGCTCACGAACCGGCACCGGTAATTGAACCGGTGCGGCGCGATCGGCTGCATCAACCCCTTGTTTTCGAAACTTTCCGCGTAATGGTCGGGCAGGAAGCCGAGATAGCGGCCCGAGAGAATCAGCGTCGCGATCGATTCCTGGTCGGACGCCGTCGCGCTGCGCGTGAGCTTCGCACGATGGCTGAGCTCCATGTTCGGCGAGTGGAAGCCGAGGCCGGCGAATGCGTGGTTGCGGATCGTCGTCCACGTGAGCTTTCCGTGCGGCGCGTCGAACAGCGGATGCTGGCGGCCGCAGTACAGCAGCATCCGCTCGTCGAACAGTTCCGAATATACGAGGCTGCCCGAGTTGCGGTGCGCGGGAATGATTCCGACCTGATAGCTGCCGTCGATGATCCCGCGCTCGACTTCGTTGATCGACGCGACGTGCAGGTTCAGCGCGACGTCGGGCGCCTCGTCCGCGAACTGGCGGATCGCGTCGCCAAGCCGCGCGTTCGGGTTGGTGGCCGTCTTGTCGAACACCGCGACGTGCAGTTCTCCGCCCATCTTGTCGTGAATGCCGTCGATCCTGCTGCGAAATGCCTCCATCGAGGCCAGCAGCCGCAGGGTTTCCTCGTAGACGGTCTGTCCCTCGGCGGTCAGCGTGAAGCCCGCGCGGCCGCGGCGGCACAGCACCAGGCCCAGACGCGTTTCCAGATCCTTCACGTGCCGGCTGATCGTCGAGATCCCGATATTCAGCTCGAGCTCGGCCGCCGCCATCCCGCCGCATTGAACGACGCCCTTGAAGACGCGCAGCAGCCGCAGATCCATGTCGCTGAGCTGCCCCAGCAGCGCGCGGCTCTTCGGTTTCTTTGCTTGCATAGTTGCGCAAGTAAACATTGATATTGCGATATTCAAAAGACTAATTGGCGTACCGACAATGCGCAAGATCAATACAGGAAGGAGGGGCGCGCGGCGCCGACCGACATGACCGATACGACTATCGCCAAGCAACAGGAAGAGACAAACCTCCGCACCGACGCCGCGTGGCTGGACGCCCACTGGATGCCGTTCACCGCAAACCGCCAGTTCAAGTCCGACCCGCGCATGATCGTGTCGGCCAAGGACGCGTATTACACGGACGCCGAAGGCCGCAAGATCTTCGACGGACTGTCGGGCCTGTGGTGCACGGGCCTCGGCCACGGCCGCGCGGAAATCACGGAAGCCGTGAGCCGCCAGATCGCGCAACTCGATTACGCGCCGGCGTTCCAGTTCGGCCATCCGAAGTCGTTCGAGCTCGCGAACAAGATCAAGGAACTGACGCCCGCCGGCCTCGACTACGTGTTCTTCACCGGCTCGGGCTCGGAAGCGGCCGACACGTCGCTGAAGATGGCCCGCGCTTACTGGCGGGCGAAGGGCAAGGGCACGAAGACGCGCCTGATCGGCCGCGAGAAGGGCTATCACGGCGTGAACTTCGGCGGCATCTCGGTCGGCGGCATCGGCGCGAACCGCAAGCTGTTCGGTCAGGGCGTGGAAGCCGATTTCCTGCCGCATACGCAGCTTGCCGAAAACCGGTTCTCGCGCGGGATGCCGGACAACGGCGCCGAGCTGGCCGACCGCCTGCTCGACCTGATCACGCTGCACGACGCATCGAACATCGCGGCTGTGATCGTCGAGCCGTTCTCCGGCTCGGCAGGCGTGGTCATCCCGCCGAAGGGCTATCTGAAGCGCCTGCGCGACATCTGTACCGCGCACGACATCCTGCTGATCTTCGACGAAGTCATCACGGGCTTCGGCCGAGCCGGCGCAATGACGGGCGCCGCCGCATTCGGCGTGACGCCGGACATCATGAACTTCGCGAAACAGGTCACGAACGGCGCGCAGCCGCTCGGCGGCGTGGTCGCGACGAAGGAAATCTACGACACGTTCATGGCCGCGGGCGGGCCCGAATACATGCTCGAGTTTCCGCACGGCTACACGTACTCGGCGCATCCGGTCGCCTGCGCGGCGGGCATCGCGGCGCTCGACCTGCTCGTGAAGGAAGACGCGGTGGCCCGCGTGCGCGATCTCGCGCCGCATTTCGAGGCAGCGGTGCACGGGCTGAAGGGCCAGCGCCACATCGCGGACATCCGCAACTACGGGCTGGCGGCCGGCCTGACGATCGCCGCGTTGCCGGGCGAGCCGGCACGGCGCCCGTACGAGATCGCGATGCGCTGCTGGGCGAAGGGCTTCTACGTGCGCTACGGCGGCGACACGATCCAGCTCGCGCCGCCGTTCATCGCCGAGAAGCGCGAGATCGACAATCTCGTGAATGCGCTGTCCGATGCGCTGAATGAAGTGGACTGAGCCGCGCCCCGTTTCCAGCGACAACCGAATTCACGACTGAGCCAGATACATGAAACACGACAGCAACGTTACTTCCACCATCGGCCACCTGATCGACGGCAAGCGCGTCGACGGCGGCAGTCGCGTCCAGCCGGTGTTCGATCCGGCGACGGGCGAATCGGGCAAGAGCGTCGCGCTCGCCGACAAGCTGACCGTCGAGGCCGCGATCGCGTCGGCGCAGGCCGCATTTCCTGCATGGCGCAATACACCGCCGCTGAAGCGTGCACGCGTGATGAGCCGCTTCAAGACGCTGCTCGAAGAGCACGCGGACGAGCTGTGCGCGCTGATCACCGCCGAGCACGGCAAGGTGCTGGCCGATGCGATGGGCGAGCTGCAGCGCGGGATCGAGAACGTCGAATACGCGACGTACGTGCCGGAGCTGCTGAAGGGCGAGCACAGCAAGAACGTCGGCCCCGCGATCGATTCGTGGAGCGAATTCCAGGCGCTCGGCGTCGCAGCCGGCATCACGCCGTTCAACTTCCCGGTGATGGTGCCGCTGTGGATGTGGCCGATGGCCGTCGCCTGCGGCAACACGTTCGTGCTGAAGCCGTCCGAGCGCACGCCGTCGTCGACGCTGCGCATGGCCGAACTCGCGCTCGAGGCCGGCTTGCCGCCAGGCGTGCTGAACGTCGTGAACGGCGACAAGGAAGCGGTCGACACGATCCTCGCCGACCCGCGCGTGAAGGCCGTGAGCTTCGTCGGCTCGACGCCGATCGCCGAATATATCTACGCGACGGGCTGCGCGCACGGCAAGCGCGTGCAGGCGCTCGGCGGCGCGAAGAACTTCGCGGTCGTGATGCCCGACGCCGACATCGGCAACGCGGTGAACGCGTTGATGGGCGCCGCGTACGGCTCTTGCGGCGAGCGCTGCATGGCGATCCCATTGGTCGTCGCGATCGGCGACGAAACGGGCGACCAGGTCGTCGCCGGGCTGAAGGCCGAGATCGAGAAGATGAAGGTCGGGCCGGGCAACGGTGCGGGCGTCGACATGGGGCCGCTCGTCACGAAGCAGCATTTCGACAAGGTGACGGGGTTCGTCGACGCGGGCGTGGCGGCGGGCGCGACGCTCGTGGTCGACGGCCGCGGCGTGAAGGTCGACGGCCACGACGGCGGCTATTACCTCGGCCCGTGCCTGTTCGACAACGTGAAGCCGGGCATGCCGATCTATCAGCACGAGATTTTCGGGCCGGTGCTCGGCGTGATCCGCCTGAAGTCGCTCGACGACGCAATGGCGCTGATCGACGCGCACGAATACGGGAACGGCACGTGCCTGTTCACGCGCGACGGCGAAGCGGCGCGCTACTTCAGCGACAACATCCAGATCGGCATGGTCGGCATCAACGTGCCGTTGCCGGTGCCGGTCGCGTATCACTCGTTCGGCGGCTGGAAGCGCTCGCTGTTCGGCGACCTGCACGCGTACGGCCCGGATGCGGTGCGCTTCTACACGAAGCGAAAGACGATCACGCAACGCTGGCCGTCGGCCGGCGTGCGCGAAGGCGCGGTGTTCAGCTTCCCGTCGAACCGTTGATGCGCGGCTGGCAGGTTGCGGCGCGACGCGCGCCAGCCTGCACGAACGCCCGCAGGCCCGCTCCGGCCGGAGCGGGCTTTTTTACGCGCGCGGCGGCTGCGGCGGCGCCCGCGCGGAACGCGCAGAACGAACGTCTATGGCGTGACCACGTGCCACACGTTGTTGAAGTTGTCGCCGTTGCGGTCGCCCTGTTTCATGTCCTTCGAGAAGAAATACAGCGGCTTGCCCTTGTATGCCCATTGCGGGCTGCCGTCGTCGCGCTTGACGATCGTGTAAGGGCCGGCCGGAACGTCCGTCGCGCTGGCCTTGTACGGCGGCCACAGGGTTTCGCATTGGCCCGTGCATGCGCTGGTGCCGGCGTTGGGCTTGTCCTTGTCGAACGAATAGACGGTCATCCCGTTCGCGGCGACGAGCAGGCCGTTTTCGGCTTTCGTGATCGAGCCTTGAGCCGAGGCCGAAACCGACGCCATGGCGAGCACGGCGGAACTGACGAGCAGCGCGGCTTTCATGGGACCTCCTGATAGTCCGGTTGGCGGCGCGATTGCATGCACGGCCGGGCGTGCGCGATCGCGTGGAATGGTGCCGGAGCGCGGCGCCGTGGCCGCCGGTGCGAGCGACGTGAAGTCGGGTGGCGGCGCAACGGCCCCGCTTCTTTCACCATAGGCGGTTTTTGGCAGCGCCGCGAGCCGAACCGGGGGCGTATCGCCCGATCCGTATGTCCGATGCAACGCAGGCGTGCGTCTCTGCGAAGCCGCGTGCGAGATCCGGCCCCGACTTGCACGAACCGCCACATGCGTGCCGCGCGGCGTCGGTGTCGCCAACGCCCGGCGAGCGACACGAAGGGCAACGAACTCGAATGGCTGCGCGACGCGTCGGCCGGCATGCCGGCACGATACGTGCACGTGCAATGACGTGCCGGCGGCGCGGCACGTGGATTGCTTGCGATGTGGCGAGCGGCGGGTCGTACGCGCCGCTACTTCGCGGAGGTAACGACGATGCCAGACGATCCCGGGGACGTCGCGCGTGCGAGCTATCGTGCGTACGTCGACAAGGACCGCGACGCGATCGAAGCGCTGATCGCGCCGGACTTTCATTTCACGAGCCCGCTCGACAACCGGCTCGACCGCGATGCGTATCTGGCGCGCTGCTGGCCGAACAGCACGATGCTCGCCGGCTTCGAATTCGTCGACGTCGCGGTGCAGGGCGAATACGTGTTCGTCGTCTACGAAGCCGCGACGACCGCCGGCCGGCGTTTCCGAAACGCCGAACGCCTGCGCGTGTGCGACGGGCGGATCGTCGAGGCCGAAGTGTATTTCGGCTGGTACGTGCCGCACCAGGCGCCCGATGGCGGCTTCATCGAACCGGCGCGCTGACGACGCGCGCCGGCATTGCAGCGCCTATCCGGCAGCATCGTCGCCGAGTGCCCGAATGAATCGCGAGAATAGCTCCGGCTGCGACGAGATCCCGAGCTTCGCGTAAAGATGCCGCCGGTGCACCTTCACCGTTTCCGGTGAAATCGCGAGCCGCTCGGCGATCGCTTTCGACGAATTGCCGCGCAGCACCATTCTCGCGATCGCCATTTCGCGATCGGTCAGCACACCCGCGCCGAAGCGCGCGAGCGCCTGCTCGACGCGCACACCGAGATCGTCGTCGGGCGTCGCGCGCGCGGCGTCGCCGATCAGCCGCCAGTGCTGGCGCATCGCGGCGAGCACCCACGGCATCGCCGCCGTGAGCTTGCCGAGCGGCTCGACGTCGAAGCGCGTGGCTGCGCCGAGCGATAGCGACAGCAGCAGGTCCGGAGTCGGGCGCAGCAGGATCTGGATTTCGTCGTCGCCGACCGCATCGCGGAAATAGCTCAGGAAATACTCGCTCTGCCGGAACAGGTCCGGCGCGACTTCCTCGAGCCGGTAGCAGCCGTCGGCGAGCCCGTCGTGCGCGGCCTGCAGGAACGGATCGAGCAGATATAACCCATTGAGGTAAAGCGGTACCGGCGACGCGCAGTCGGCGCCGCCCGTGTCGTATTCGTCGAGCACGAGCGGCACGCCGTCGCGGCCGATCGCGGTTGCGAGCGCGTTGTCGAACGGCACCATCTCGTTGAGCAGCAGCACCAGGAAGCGCCAAAAGCGCGGCTGGCCGAGATGATCGATCGCGCGGCCGAGCGCCTGATGCATCGCGATTTCGGAGAAGAGTCGATCCATACCACCACCGGAGGGCGTAACACGAACGGGGAATAGCGGTCCTGAATTTGGCTTCCTAGACTGCCACGCAATGATTCGGGCCCGAGTATGGGCGTTCAAAAAACGGCAGCAAAGCAACAGGAGAACGAAATGGCGATGATGTCGGAATCGACGGGCACGCTGCAAGCGGCGCCTGCCACGCAAGACGGGCCGCGCGCGTTGTCACAGACGCTCAGCGTGCGCGATGCGGTGATGATCACCGTGTCGGGCGTGACGCCCGCGAGCTCGATCTTCGTGATCGCGCCGTTCGCGATCCAGCAGGCCGGGAGCGGCGCGGTGCTGTCGTTCGTGCTCGGCGGCGTGCTCGCGCTCGCGTTCGCGCTCTGCTACGCGGAGCTCAGCGCCGCACACCGCAGCGCGGGCGGCGAATACGTGATGGCCAAGCGCGTGTTCGGCACGCTGCCCGGCTACCTGACCTTCATCACGGTGCTGTCCGTCAGCGTGTTCATTCCGGCCGTGCTCGCGAGCGGCGCCGCGCCATACCTGAACAACGCGCTCGGCACGCACTTCAGCAATCAGTCGGTCGCGTTGACGATCGTGCTGCTCAGCTACGTGCTCGGGATGCTGAACATCAAGACGAACGCGTGGATCACCGGCGCGTTTCTCGTCGTCGAAATCGGCGTGCTGATGCTGATCGCGGCGCTCGGCTTCGGCTCGCCGCATCGCGGCGCGGACGTGCTCGTCGCGCCGGTCGTCGCGAGCGGCACCGCGCTGGTGCCAGCGACGCTCGCGGCGATCGTGCCCGCGATCGGCACGGCGATCTTCTGCTACAACGGCTTCGGCTCCGCCGCGTATCTCGCCGAGGACTTGCGCGGCGGCAACCGCAACGTCGCGAAAGCCGTGATCTATTCGCTGCTGGTGATTCTCGTCGTCGAGCTGGTGCCGCTCACCGCGATCGTGCTCGGTGCGCCGTCGCTGACCGAGCTGACGAAGAGCGCGGATCCGATCGGGTACGTCGTGCGCTCGCTGAGCAATCCGGCGGTGTCGCGCGTGGTCAGCGGCGGGATCTTCCTGTCGGTGTTCAACGCGATCATCGCGATCGTAATCACGATGGGGCGCCTGCTGTACAGCAGCGGCCGCCATGCGCTCTGGTCGCGCGGCTGCAATCGCGCATTTTCGACCATCCATCCGCGCTTCGAATCCCCTTGGCTCGCGACGCTCGCGCTGGCGGCGCCGTCGTCGGGGCTCGTGTTCGTGTCAAGCCTCGACGAGCTGACCGCGTTCACGGTCGACCTGTTGCTGCTGATCTACCTCGTCGTCGGGCTGGCCGCGCTCGCAAGCCGCTTCGTGCGCCGCGACGTCGAACATCACTACCGGATGCCGCTGTGGCCCGTGACGCCGCTCGTCGCGGTCGCCGGGGCAGCGTACACGCTCTACACGACGCTCGCGACCGCGACGAAGCCGACCGACCTGATCATCATCGGCGGGCTGCTGGCGGCTGCGCTTGCGATGTATGCGGTGTGGGCGCGTCACAGCGAGACGTTCCGTTCGCTGTGACCGTACCGGCACACCGAACCGCCAAAACACCGCAAAAACACTGGAGGAATTGCATCATGCGCACGAGGGATCTCGGCATCCGCATCGGACTCGGTACGCCGGGCCGCTTCAACGCGATCACGGACGTCCCGGGCGTGCGGGTCGGGCATTGCACGCTGAACGTCGAGAACGGCGACGCATCGATCCGCACCGGCGTCACGATCATCGAGCCGCGCGCGGGCGCCGCGCACGATTCACCGTGTTTCGCGGGCGTTCACGTGCTGAACGGCAACGGCGACGCGACCGGGCTCGAATGGATCCGCGAAGCGGGCCTGCTGACGACGCCGATCGCCTATACGAACACGCACAGCATCGGCGCGGTGCGCGACGCGCTGGTCGCCAACGAACGCGAAGCGGCGGCCGGCCGCGTTTACTGGTGCATGCCTGTCGTAATGGAAACTTACGACGGTGTGCTCAACGACATCTGGGGACAGCACGTGAGCGCCGCACACGTGGAGCGCGCTCTGGCCGCCGCGCAGTCGGGGCCCGTTGCCGAAGGCTGCGTCGGCGGCGGCACGGGGATGATTTGCCATGAGTTCAAGGGCGGGATCGGCACCGCATCGCGCGTGGTCGCGGGCGGCTGGACAGTCGGTGCGCTCGTGCAGGCGAACCACGGTGTGCGCGAGATGCTGCGCGTGGCCGGCTATCCGGTCGGCGAAGTGCTGCGGCACGTGCATTCGCCGTTCCGCGCCGCGCACGCGCACGGCGAAGCAGGGATGGGCTCGATCGTCGTGACGCTTGCGACCGACGCGCCGCTGCTGCCGCATCAATGCACGCGGCTCGCGCAACGTGCGAGCGTCGGGCTCGCCCGCGC
This sequence comes from Burkholderia sp. AU19243, assembly GCF_018148075.1. Lineage (NCBI taxonomy): Bacteria > Pseudomonadati > Pseudomonadota > Betaproteobacteria > Burkholderiales > Burkholderiaceae > Burkholderia > Burkholderia sp. AU19243. Next base: position 445,097 of record NZ_JAGSTV010000002.1, on the reverse strand, counting down.
GGGCGGCGGCACCGAGGATTCGAGCGGCGACATTTTCCTTGCGTTCGCCACCGGCAACGATGGGCTGCCGGCCGCGAACTACGGCAGCAAGGGTGCGCCGGCGACGGCCGTGAAAATGGTGAACAACGACCATATCTCCGCGCTGTTCGTCGCGGCGGCCGACGCGGTGGAGGAAGCGATCGTGAATGCGCTGGTGGCCGGAACCGACGTCGAATCGCGCGGCGCGCGCGTCGAAGGCCTTGGGCCGGCGCGCTTGCTCGATGCGTTGCGCGAAGTCGGTTGGCGGCCGGCGCGCGGTGCGTGAAACGGCATGCGCCGCCTCAGTCGAAGCGGCGAGGCGCGCAGTGACGGTGCGGCGACCGGCCGGCCCGTCTTGCGCGTGCACTGGCGATGCGTGCAACGCGCGCGCGGCGGGCCGGGCCGTGACGACGCGGCGTCATGCTCAGCTGCCGAAGTAGACGTTGCAGAAGCTGACCGGGCCGACGCATGCGTTCGGGTCTTCCTGCGTCGGCCGATTGCGATCGACGCGACCGGCGGCCTGCGTCGCTTCGGCTCGGTTCGCCGGCTGCTGCGCGACATCGGCCGGCGCAGGCTGGGCATGCGCGACGGCGGCGGTGAGCGACAGGGCAACGAGGGCGAGGTGCAGCGGCTTCATTTTGGTTTCTCCAGGGTCGGTGCCAGTCTCGCTGGCAGTGACGCAACTATAGGCTCGCACTGCTTAAGGATTAAGCACCGCGGGTGGAGAGCTTATTTCCAATCGGAACAAGGATCATGTTGCGTGCGCATCGATTCCGGGTCTTCCCGGTTGCTCACGGTCGGCAGGAGACGGTCGTCAATGACGATGGCGGTTGAACGGTGCGTCCTTGTCCAGCAGCGCACTGCGGATGAAGTGCAGACAGCCGACGATGCGCTGCATCTGGTGGCGCGCATCGGGCACTGCGTACCACGCGTGCAGCGCGTGCTGCGCGGCGCGGATCGCCAGGTTCACCGACTTCAGCGTCCGCGCGTGATGCACGGGCGTCGGATCGTCGAAGAAGCGCGGCAGCTCGCGCAGCACCGGATCGACGGCCGTGGTCCAGCGCAGCGCCTGCGGCGGCTTCGATGCGCAGAAACCATGCAGTTCGTCGCGCAGGTCGATCACCGCATGGCCGACTTCGAGCGTCGACAGCATCCAGCGCAGCGCATCGCGATGCTGACGCGTACGTCTGACGAGCAGCGTGCGCAGTTGCGCCATCAGGTCATGCGTGCTCGACTGGAAGCGCGCGGCGAGGCCGTCTCGCGGGCCTTCGCACGCGAGCGTCACCTGGCGGCGCAGATCGTGTGCGATGCGCGCGGTGAGCCATGGCATGTGGGTCGGAAACACGACAGCGAACACGAGCGAGCACGCGAGCATCGCGACGACGATGGCAAAGCCGTTGTTGACCAGTAGTTCGGGCGTATACGCGATCGTGTTGTCGGGGCCGGCCAGCAGGCAGAAGAACACCGCGAAGCCGATCCCGTAGCCGGACAGGCCCGGCCGCATCGCGAGAAACGCACCGAGGCCCAGCACCGGCGCGAGTGCCGCGCACAGCAGCGGAAAGCCGTCGATGTTCGGATACACGTGGCACAGGTACACGTAGCCGGCGGCCGTCGCGAACGCCGCGCCGACCGCCATTTGCGCGACGAACTTCGGCGCACGCGGGGACGTCGAGCTCAGCGCGCACGCGATGGCGGTGGCGATCACGGCGAGCGAGCCGCTCGGCCATTCGGACGCGATCCAGAACGCGCTCATCGCACCGACGGCGACCAGCGTGCGCAGGAACGCGAAGCCGACAAAGAATGAATTGGTCTTCACCGCGTAGCGCGTGACCGAGCGTTCGAGCGCGCGATCGTCGCGGTCGAGCGATGCATAGGTATCCGCATAACCGACGTACTCGCCGATGAAGCGATACATCAGCTCGATCGCCGTATCGAAATCGAGCACGCCACCGGCAGCATGCTCTTCGATCGCACGACGCGACGCGCGGGCAGCCTTCGGCAACGCACGATGAAAGCGGCGCAGTTCGAGCAGCGCGCCCGTCGTCGACGCGATCCCGCGCTGCCGTTCGTCGCGCAACGCGGTGACTCGCTGCGCGAGCCCGTCGACGTGCGGCGCGAGCGCTTCGAGCACGGCGTCCGACCGGTTCGCGCGAAGGCGCTTCACGAGCTGGTGCAACGCGTGCAACCGCGTGCACGCGTTCATGAACTCGCTGTTCAGCCGCGCGAGCCGGCGGCTGCGTGCGCGAATGTGCGGATCCTCGAACGACGCGAATGCGCGATTGGCTTCGAAGCCGACGATCTCGTCGACGAAATCGGCGAAGCGCCGTTCGAAATCGCCGCGCGCGAGCTCGCCCGACAGCGCGCCGGCCGCGAATGCCGCGAACGTCACATGGCGGGTGCTCAATGACCGCATCAGTGCCTTCGCGGAGCTGAGCGGCAGGATCAGCGCGCTGACCGCGCCGGAGCACGCGATACCCAGTGCGACTTCCGCGGCGCGCGTGAGCGCGGACTGGAACAGCGTCTGCGGCGTCATCACCGCCGGCAGGCCGATCAGCGCAGCGGTATAGCCGGCGAGCACGAACCCGTACCAGCGGAAGTGGCGATTGCGTACCGCGAGCGCGATGCATGCGCCGATCCACAGCGTGATGCCGGTCATGTACAGCTCCGGCTGTTGCGCGAACAGTCCGCCGAGCGCGAGTGCGGCGACGAGGCCCGCCGCCGTGCCGAGCACGCGGTAGAAGCTCTTCGCGAATACCATTCCCGACAGCGGCTGCATCAGCACGAACACGGTCGTCATTGCCGTGCGCGGCTGCGACATCTCGAGCCGCATCGCGATGCCCATCGCGAGCAGTGCAGCCAGCACGGTCTTCGCGAGGTGCAGCCAGATCAGTCCGTCGCTCGCGGCCCAGTCGCGCGCGGCGCCGCCCAGCGGATCGAGCCAGGTTCTCCATCGTGACGGTTCGATGGACGGTTGCTCGATCGCAGGTTGTGGCTTCATGAAAAGAAGGGGCGCGTGCGGTGTCGCGGCGCGTCCGGACGGGTCCGTTCGACTGATGAGGCGCCGATTGTAGGAGGGCGGCGCGTGCGCATTAACGCAGCTGCGGGGAAACGATAGTTGCATGCCGCGTAACAATCTGTCGCACCTGCTGGAGGAAAATAGCGGCTCCGCTACAGGTGGTTCACAGGAATGGATACGCTACAAAACATGCGGGTGTTTACGCGCGTCGTCGAGACGGGCAGTTTCACCGCGGCCGCGCAATCGCTGAATTCCACGACGGGCGCGATGTCGCGCGCGGTGTCGGAGCTCGAGGCGCGTTTGCGCACCCGTCTGATGAATCGCTCGACGCGCCGTCTCGCGCTGACGTCGGCCGGCGAAAACTATCTGCGGCGCTGCCGCCAGATCCTTGCCGACGTCGATCGCGCCGAGGAAGAAGCGAGCTGCGCGCACGAGCGGCCGGCCGGCGTGCTGCGCATGCACAGCTTCGCGAGCGTCGGCCACCACTACGTGATGCCCGCACTGACGCGCTATCACGCGCAATACCCGGACGTGTCGATCGAATTGTCGCTGTCGCAGCGCATGCCCGACCTGTTCGACGGCACGAGCGACATGGCCGTCGTGACCGCATCGTCGCTGCCCGATTCCGAACTCGTGTCGCACCTGCTCGGCTCGACGTTCAGCATTCTGTGCGCGTCGCCCGAGTACGTGAAGCGCCACGGCGCGCCGGCGCGCCCGCAGGAGCTCGGCGCACATGCTTGCCTGACGCTCTGCACCCCCGCATTCCCGACCCACGAATGGGTGCTGGAAGGCGCGGACGGCGTCGAGCAGATCCATGTTGCCGGGCCGGTTCAGACCAACACCGCAGAGTCCCTGGCGCTCGCGATTCGCGACGGTATCGGGATCGGCATGCTGCCGCTGTATTCGGCGATCGATGCGCTGCAGGACGGCACGCTCGTGCGCGTGCTGCCGAGCCACATCCTGCAGAAGATGAACGTGTATGCACTGTACCCGTCGCGCCGCTTCATCGATGCGAAGGTGCGCACGTGGGTCGAGATGCTGCGTGCACAGGTGCCGGGGATGATCGCGCGCGACGTCGAGACGCTGAACGCGATCGGCCGCGAACCGCAGGCCGCCTGAGCGAAGTTCACGCGCGTGTCGCATGCGGCGGCGCATGCACACACCGGTCGCCCTCGGCGACGCAAACCGCGCCCGCACGACCGACGTCATGCGGGCGCGATGCGTTTACAGCGCGGGCTTCACGGCGACGCCCGACTCGGTCGCGCCGCCATTGGCCGGGCCATATGCGGCTTGCGCGGCCTTGCGCTCGGCGAGCCGCTTTGCCGCGAGGCGCTCCTGCGCGGCCATGAGGTCGTCGGGATAGTTGCCCGCGTCGCCGAGCGACGGGTTGTAGCCGACCGACTCGAGGTCGTACAGCTCCTGCAGCACTTGCGCGCGCGTGACGGGCGACTGGGCGGACTGCGCGAACGACAGGGCCGGTGCGGCAAGCAGGACGGCAGCAGCAGCGGTGACGGCGAGCGATTTCACGATGTTCTCCTGTAAGCGGGTGTGAGGCCGGTTCGCCGATCGACGACCGATCCGAACCGTCGAAGCCAGTCTATGCAGCACGTGCGGCCGCAAAAACCCCGATTCCAGGCACGCAGCTTTCCAGATGACACAACATTGGCGCGCCGTCCGCATCGATCGAACCCGTTTCATGCGACACGGGCAGGGCAGGCGGCCGGCGCGCGGTCAGAGGCTGCGCCGTCGCGATCAGAACCGCGTGCGCATCCCGATCGTGCCGACGATCTGATTCGCGGTGCTCGATGCGCCGCCCGACGTGTTGATGAACGCCTGGTAGCCGCGTCCGGACGCGTGCTGATACATCGCTTCCGCGTACAGGTCGGTGCGGCGCGACAGCTTGTAGACGGCCTGCAGGTCGACCTGGTGCCACTTCGGATCGGTGCCGTGCTTGCTGTCCGGGTTCGACACGCTGCCATCCGTATACACGTACGCAGCGCCCAGGCTGACGGCCGGCGTCACCGCGTAGCGCACGTTGACGTCGTAGTTGTTGAATGCGACCTGACCGGTCGAGCCGAACGAGCCCGTGTTGTCGTACTGCGAGCGCGTATAGACGAAACCGACCGTCGCCGGCCCGAACACGTAGCTGATGCCGCCGCCATACGTGCGCATGCGGTCCGCGCCCACCGACCAGCCGCCCTGGCTCACGCTCTTCGCTTCGGCCACGTCGGTCGCGCCCGGGCTCGCGCTCGTCGAACCCTTCGTGCCGTTCATCTGCAGGTATGCGCCGGCCAGTTTCAGCGGGCCGTTCGTGTAGCTCGCGGCGACGCTGTACGCGCGGTTGCCCGCGAAGTTCGCCGAGTTCGAGAAGCCGTACAGCGCACCGACCTTGAAGCCGGCGATCGTGTCGCTCGTGTACTTGACCGCGTTGTTGATGCGCACCGAGTGGTTCAGGTTGTCGTTGTCGAACGGGTGCGCGAAGCCCGCATCGCCGAAGTCGCCGGCCGTTGCGGACAGCGGCGCGACGAAGTCGACCATCGTGTCGTACTGGCGTCCGAGCGTCAGCGTGCCGTAGCCGGCCTGGCTGAGGCCGACGTAAGCATGCCGTCCGAACAGCTTGCCGTCCTGCCCGAGCGAACCGTTGTTCACGTTGAAGCCGTTCTCGAGCACGAACAGCGCCTTCAGGCCGCCGCCGAGATCTTCGCTGCCGCGCAGGCCGAAACGGCTGCCGTTGATCGTGCCGGACGCCATGCGCCACTGCGCGGCGCCGTTCACGTTGTTGGTATAGGCGATGCCGGCGTCGATCAGGCCATACAGCGTGACCGCGCTTTGCGCGTGCGCGAGCGGGGCGAACAGCACGGCGGCACATGCGCCGGCAATCAGGGTTTTATTCATGCGGGGACTCCTGCGTGTGGAACGGGGTAATCAAAGTTCGGCGCAAGTGTAGGGGCGCGTGCGCCCGATTCCGCGCGCCGGCCCGCGAGCGCTCCATTGCGATGTGCGCAACAGTGCGTCATACGGCGTTCACAATCCGCCGCGGCAGCCGAATGGCGGGCGTTCGAGCGAATCGCGCGAGCCTTGCCGGGCCGCCGCCGCGCGGGCCGTGTCGCGCATGGACAACATGCGCGCCGGCGGCCACGGGAGTTGATCGGTGTGCCGTGCGCGTGGAGAATGGGCGGACCCCTGCCGAGCCAAGGAGACTTCGATGACCACGCATCACCGTCCTTCCTTCAGTGCCGCGTTGTGCTACCGCGATCCGAAAGCCGCGCTTGCGTGGCTCGAACGTGCATTCGGTTTCGCGCGCTCGCTCGTCGTCACGACGCCGGAAGGCGACATCGCGCATGCGGAAATGAAATTCGGCGACAGTCTCGTGATGATCGGCGGCACGTGGGCCGACTTCATCGCGTCGCCGGAAGACACCGACGGCCGCAATACCCAGCACGTGCACGTGCATCTGCCCGACGACGCGGATATCGACGCGCATTGCGAACACGCGCGCGCGGCGGGCGCGGAGATCCTGCAGGCGCCGGCCGACGCGTTCTACGGCGATCGGATGTATCGCGCGCGCGATCCCGGCCGGCACGTCTGGACGTTCGGCAAGCACGTGCGCGACGTGACGAACGACGAGATGAGCGCGGCGACCGGGCTGACGATCGAATCCTTCGACTGAGTGCGGCGCGCCTTGCCGACGCCGGTTTTCCCCACTACGCGGCGCGCTGGCGCCGCCTGACGCCGAGACCCACATGAATCTCTTCAATGCACGCCTGCGCGGTCGCGACGGGCTGTTTACGATCGGCATCCACGACGGCAAGATCGCGCGGATCGACGTGCAGCCCGCGCTCATCACACCGGCCAGCCCGCCCGGTGCAGACGATATCGATGCACAGGGCCGCCTCGCGATCCCGCCGCTCGTCGAGCCGCATATCCATCTCGACGCCGTGCTGACGGCCGGCGAGCCGGCATGGAACATGAGCGGCACGCTGTTCGAAGGGATCGAACGCTGGTCCGAGCGCAAGGCGACGATCACGCACGAAGACACGAAGGCGCGCGCGCATGCGGCGATCGGCATGCTGCGCGATCACGGGATCCAGCACGTGCGCACGCATGTCGACGTCACCGATCCGACGCTTGCCGCGCTGAAGGCGATGCTCGAAGTGAAGGACGAGGCGCGCGGACTGATCGATCTGCAGATCGTCGCGTTTCCGCAGGAGGGCATCGAGTCGTTCGACGGCGGCCGCGCGCTGATGGAGCAGGCGATCGAGCTCGGCGCCGACGTCGTCGGCGGCATTCCGCATTTCGAGAACACGCGCGAGCAGGGCGTCAGCTCGATCCGCTTCCTGATGGACCTGGCCGAGCGCACTGGCTGCCTCGTCGACGTGCACTGCGACGAGACCGACGATCCGCATTCGCGCTTTCTGGAAGTGCTCGCGGAGGAAGCGCGGGTGCGCGGCATGGGCGCGCGGGTGACGGCCAGCCACACGACCGCGATGGGCTCGTACGACAACGCGTATTGCTCGAAGCTGTTCCGGCTGTTGAAGCGCGCCGCGCTGAACTTCGTGTCGTGCCCGACCGAGAGCATCCATCTGCAGGGGCGTTTCGACACGTTTCCGAAGCGCCGCGGCGTCACGCGCGTCGCGGAACTCGACCGCGCGGGCCTGAACGTGTGCTTCGGGCAGGATTCGATCAAGGATCCGTGGTATCCGCTCGGCAACGGCAATATCCTGCGCGTGCTCGATGCCGGCCTGCACATCTGCCACATGATGGGCTATCAGGATCTGCAGCGTTGCCTCGATTTCGTCACCGATCACGGCGCGACGGCGATGCACCTCGGCGACGGCTACGGAATCGCGCTCGGCCGGCCGGCGAACCTGGTCGTGCTCGACGCCGACAGCGACTACGAAGCGGTGCGCCGACAGGCGAAAGCGGCGCTGTCGATCCGCGGCGGGAAGGTGATCATGCGGCGGGACCCCGAGCGTGTGACGTACCCGGCATGACGCGGGTGCGGTGGCGGCGCCACGCGTCGCGTGGCTTGTCGAATGCACGAAACTCATGAGTCGATCAGAAAAATACGTTTGTTTCATGAGATGGCGAGGCCTACGATTCGGTGCTGACAGCGGCGTGCACGGGCACGCCGTCCCTTGGCCTACCGTTTCGCCGATACCATGCGCTTCGATCTCCCGTCCGCTCCCGCGTCTGTTTCGCCGTCCGCCAGTCCGTTTGCGCGGATCGCTGCCGTCACGATCCTGACCGGCGTCGGCGCCGGATTCGGCGGGATGCTGCTCGCGCTGCTGCTGCACGCGATCCAGCATCTGGCGTACGGCTACAGCCTCGCGCACGTGGTCGGCACCGAGAGCTTCCTGACCGGCGTGAGCCGGGCCGATCCGCTGCGGCGCGTTGCGGTGCTCATCGTGTGCGGGCTCGTCGCGGGCGGCGGCTGGTGGGCGCTGTACCGGTACGGACGGCCGCTCGTGAGCATCCGCCGCGCGGTGCGCGCCGCGGATCCGCGGATGCCTTTCGTCAGCACGACGGTTCACGCTTTGCTGCAGATCGTGACCGTCGCGCTCGGTTCGCCGCTCGGCCGCGAAGTCGCGCCGCGCGAGATCGGCTCGCTGCTGGCCGGGCGACTCGCGCACCGCGCGGGGTTGACGCCGTCCGACTGCCGGCTGATGGTCGCATGCGGCGCCGGTGCCGGGCTCGCAGCCGTCTACAACGTGCCGCTCGGCGGCGCGGTGTTCGTGCTCGAAGTGCTGCTCGGCACGTTCGAACTGCGCGCGCTGGTGGTGGCCGTCGTCACGTCGGCGCTCGCGGCGGCGGTCGCATGGATCGGCCTCGGCAACGAACATCAGTACACGGTGCCCGCGTTCGTGCTCAGCACGCCGCTCGTCGCGTGGTCCATCGTTTGCGGCCCGCTGTTCGGATTCGCCGCATACGGCTTCGTGCGGCTCACGAGTCGCGCACGCGCGGATGCGCCGAAGGGCCGGCAGCTGCCGCTGCTTGCGCTGATCAACTTTGCGGTGATCGGCTTGCTGGCGATGCGCTTTCCGCAACTGCTCGGCAACGGCAAGGGGCCGGCTTCACTGGGATTCGACGGCTCGCTGACGATCGGGCTTGCGGCGACGCTGCTCGTGCTGAAGGTCGCGATCGAGGCGGGCAGCCTGCGCGCCGGCGCCGAGGGCGGACTGCTGACGCCCGGTCTCGCAAATGGCGCGCTGCTCGGCGTCGTGCTCGGCGGGCTGTGGAGCGTCGTATGGCCGGGCGCGTCGATCGGCGGCTGCGCGTTGATCGGTGCGGCCGCGTTCCTCGCCGCGTCGATGCAGATGCCGATCACGGCCGTCGTGCTGTTGCTCGAATTCACGCGCGCGAATCACGACAGCCTCGTGCCGATGCTGCTCGCCGTGGCGGGTTCGCTCGTCGCGTACCGGTTCGCGCAGCAAGTAGCGGAGCGGCGTGCGCAGGCGAGCGCGCTGGCAACCACGCCGCTGACGGCAACTCGCTGATCCGCGCCGGCTTCGTCGCTTCGGCTGTTGCGTGCGGCTCGGCCGGGCCGCGCGACGCTATTTTTTCCCGCTCCTCGACTTGACCGGTTTTGCGAGATGTATCGCCTGGCGATCGCGATCCGCCGCGCGCCGAAGCGTACGTTGCTGTTCTGTGCAAGAATCCGCGCGATTCCGCGCCACCGAACAATCAACCACATGCGCGGACATCCCGATCAGAAACAGGAACCGAGGAGCACAACTTGATTCAACGCATTTCCCGCTTTTTCACGCAGGTCGTCCACCGCGTCCTGCCCGACCCGCTGATTTTCGCGATCCTGCTGACGATCGTCACCTTCGCGCTCGCGTTCGGCCTCACGCCGAATACCTCCGTGCAGCTCACGACGATGTGGGGTTCCGGCTTCTGGAATCTGCTCGCGTTCTCGATGCAGATGGTGATGATTCTCGTCACCGGCCATGCGTTGGCGAGTTCGCCGCCGGTGCGGCGGCTGCTGGTTGCGCTCGCAAGCACCGCGCGCACGCCGGGCCAGGGCGTGATGCTCGTCGCGTTCGTCGGCGCGCTCGCATGCGCGATCAACTGGGGCTTCGGCCTCGTGCTCGGCGCGATGCTCGCGCGAGAGGTTGCGCGCCGCGTTGCCGGCAGCGACTACCGGCTGCTCGTGGCGTCCGCGTACATGGGTTTTCTGAGCTGGCACGGCGGGCTGTCCGGCTCGGTGCCGCTCGTCGCCGCGACGAAAGGCAATCCGATGGAGAAGACGATCGGGTTGATTCCCGTGTCGGACACGATCTTCACCGGCTACAACGCGTTCATCACGATCGGGCTGATCGTGATGCTGCCGTTTCTCGCGCGGATGATGATGCCGAAGCCGGGGGACGTCGTCAGCGTCGATCCGGCGTTGCTCGCCGAGCCGCCGAGCGTCGAGCGCCAACTCGGGCCCGACGCGACGTTCGCGGAGCGGCTGGAAGAAAGCCGTGCGTTGTCGCTCTTCGTCGCGGCGCTGTGCGCGGCGTTCCTCGTGCTGCGTTTCATCCAGAAGGGCTTTGCGCTCGACATCGATACAGTAAACCTCGCGTTCCTCGCAGCCGGCATCCTGCTGCACCGCACGCCGATGGCCTATGCACGCGCGGTGGCCGGTGCGGCGCGCGGCGCGTCGGGGATCATGATCCAGTTTCCGTTCTATGCGGGCATCCAGGCGCTGATGGATCACTCGGGGCTCGCGGGCGTAATCACCAAATGGTTCGTCGATATCGCGAACGTGCACACGTTCCCGTTGCTCGCTTTCCTCAGCTCGGCAGTGATCAATTTCGCGGTGCCGTCGGGCGGCGGCCACTGGGTCGTGCAGGGACCGTTCGTGATGCCGGCCGCGCAGGCGCTCGGCGCCGATCTCGGCAAGGCTGCGATGGCGATCGCGTACGGCGAGGCATGGACCAACATGGCGCAGCCGTTCTGGGCGCTTCCCGCGCTTGCGATCGCGGGCCTCGGCGTGCGCGACATCATGGGTTATTGCGTAACGACGCTGCTGTTCTCCGGCGTGGTGTTCGTCGCGGGGATGTATCTGTTCTGATCGGATCAAGTGACGCGAGCGGCGGGCGCAGCGCAGCGCGTCTCTCGCCGACCTGAATTCCGCTCGCCTTCGATCGTGCGTGCGAGCCGGCTTCGCGGATCGCTCGCGCCGCGCCGAACGCGTGGCCACCGTGCGCGCCGACACCTGCGTCCCGTTCGGCGGCCAGCTCGCGTCCGGGCGCGCGGCCGGATTCGGGTGCGCGTCACGGCGCGGCGCGCAGGCGGCTTGGCAACCGTGCCCTTGCGACGAACGCGAGCAGGCTGGCCGGAATGCGTTCGATGACGAACCGCCACTGCCGATGCCATTCAGGGACACGTCGATCCGGCAGGTTCCGTCGCTCGGGCTGCAGCGCTTCGGTATCGCGGCCGGTGAGCTTGGTATCGTCCGCCCGCCGGCCTGTCCTGACGCCGGGGCGACGGCAGGTCGCCGTCCATTGTCCGATCGGGCACAATCGGCCTGTCCACTTGTCCACCGACGGACGTCGCATGACCGAACCGACCGAACCTCCCGGCCGCCGCGCTTACGCGAGCTTCGCGCAACGCTATGCGGACATCGCGCCGACGAAGGCGCACAACGCGCTCTACGAGCGCCCCGCAACGATGGCGCTGCTCGGCGACGTCGGCGGAGTGACCGTGCTCGATGCCGGCTGCGGACCCGGCATCTGCAGCGCGCACCTCGCCCACGGCGGCGCGACCGTGCATGCGTTCGACGTGACGCCGGAGATGGTCGCGCTTGCGCGAACGCGCTGCGCGGGGCTCGCGGTCGACGTCGTGGAAGGCGACCTCGAGGCGCCGCTCGCATGGTTGCCCGACGCGTCGTTCGACAAGGTGCTCTGCTCGCTTGCGCTCGACTACGTGCGCGATCTCGCGCCGACGCTGCGCGAGTTCAGGCGCGTCGCCCGGCCGGGCGGCACGCTCGTATTTTCGATGGCGCACCCGATGCGCGACTGGCTGGACGAGCGCACGCGTGGAGACGGCACGTACTTCGATACAAGCCGCTTCGGCTTTCACTGGTCGGGTTTCGGTGAACCGAAGCCCTACGTCGAAGCATGGCGGCGGCCGCTTGCCGACATCCTGAACGCGCTCGCCGACGCCGGCTGGCGGCTCGACCGCTTCGTCGAACCGACGCCGCTGCCGCAGATGAAGGCCGTGTCGGAGCGGCTTCATGCGGAGCTGTCGCTGGCGCCCGCGTTCCTGTGCATCCGCGCGCAACGCTGACCGGCAACGCGAGCACGAACGGCGGCCGATAACCGATCGCGAACCGTTAGCGCGCCGGCTCGTCGGTCAGCGTGCCGAGAAACGCTTCGATATCCTTGATGTCCTGCTCGGTCATCGCCGGCTTGTCGCCGGGCTTGCGATCGAACGGCGCATCCGTCACGTCGACGTTCGCGCGGTACTTCGCCGGAATGTCGTCGTACACGTCGATCTTGCCGTCCGCGCCACGCGGATAGAACTTCTGCGGCGAGATGCTGCGTTCGTTGTAGAACGCCATCACCTGGTCGAGCGTATGGAACACGCCGTTGTGGAAGAACACGTGGCGCGTCGCCGCGTTGCGCAGCGTCGGCGTGAGGAACATCCCGCAATATTGCGTCTGGTCCTTCAGGTCGTCGCGGAACGGCCCGCACACGCCGAGATCGTAGAACGCGGGATTGCGGTTCTGCGCGAGCGCGCGGTTGCGCGGCGCGCCGAGCGCCTCGTACTGGTAGTCGGTAAACATCGGCGGCAAGCCATCCTTGGCCGGTTTCGACAGGTGGCAGCCGGCGCAATTCGCCTTGTCCGGATCGTTGAACAGCCGCAGGCCGCGCAACTCCGCCTGCGTGAGGCGTGCGCGGCCCTCGAGCCAGCGATCGTACTTGCTGTTGTATGGATGGAACGACGGATCCTCGACCTGGTACCGCGCGATCGCGAACATCGCCTCCGACACCGCGAGCTGCGGCGTGGCGAACACGCGCGGCCCGAACAGCTGCTCGAACTGCGCGCGATGCGGCGACTGCGCGAGCTTGCGCGCAACATCGTCGATGCTTGCGTTTGCCATTTCGACCGGATTCAGCAGCGGGCCGAACGCCTGCTGCTGCAGCGTATCGGCGCGGCCGTCCCAGAACATTCCGCCTTGCGGCACGAGCTGCGGCGCGGCCGCCGTGCCGGCCACCTTCTGCGCCTTGACCACGCCTGCCGCCGACGCAGCCTGCTGCGCGACGCTCGGCGCCGCGTCGTTTTCGCCGGCATCCGGGCCGATGCTGAAGTTCGGCTGCCGGTACAGGTACATCAGCGACGGCGGCGGGCGATAGCCGTGCTGCGTCATCGCGAGTCCGCCCGGCTGCACGTCCAGCGCGTTCGGCGGCCCGTACGCATGGTCGGGGCTGTGGCACGACGCACACGACTGCTTGCCCGACGCCGACAGCGACGGATCGACGAACAGCGCGCGCCCCAGCTGCGCGACCGCAGACAACGGCTGCGCGGCGGGGCGCTGCAACACGACCGGATGTGCGTTCGCACCCGTCCAGTCCGCGACGACGTCGCCGATTGCCGCAGGCGTGCGCGCCGGAAACGCGATCGCGAATGCGCCATACGCGAGCACGGCGGCGCCGAGTACGTACGCCGCACGGCGCAGCAAGCGGGCACGCGCGCGCGGCGCGGCGGCGCGGGTAGCATCGGGAGACGGGAAGGGACGAGCTGTCATGCTGTCGGTCGAAAGTCGGTGCCGCCCAACGGCGGCGCGTTAAACGGAAACGGCCGGCGCGCGATGCGCCGGCCTGCTGCTTGCCGCTACCGGTTGCGTGATGCCGGTCAGATCGACGGTGCCGCGCTCAGCACGGTGCCCTGCGTCGGATCGAGATACAGCGGCGCCGTGTTCGGCTTCGACGCGAAGTCGAACAGGCCGCGCAGGTCGCCCGCGGTCGCATCGAACGAACCGCCGCCGATGCGCTGGCCGCCGAGCCAGTTGTCCTCGATGAAGCGCACGACGGACGCCTGGTCGATCATCGTATGGTCGACGTAGTTCTGCTTCGCGTACGGCGAGATCACGACGAGCGGAATGCGCACACCCGGGCCGCAGCGGCCGTTCACCGTGCCGCCGTTCACGCCGGTGGTGCCGCCCGAGCCGCACGCGCCGTTGCCGTTGAGCTGATCGACGGCATCGGACGACGCATGGGTCGGCGCCGTGTACGCGTGGTCGTACCAGCCGTCCGAGTCGTCATACGTGACGATCACGGCCGTGTTCTGCCAGTCGGGCTGCTGCTGCAGGAAGTTCACGACCTTCGTGACGAACGCCTGCTCGTCGAGCGGATCCGAGTAGCCCGCGTGCCCGTCCTGCGCGGCCGGCGCCTTCAGGAAGCTGACCGACGGGAAGTTGCCGGCCTTCACGGCAGCGAAGAAGTCGTCGCTGTCGTACTGGTGGTTCGCCGGTTCGGGCGTCTTGCCGTCGGTTTCGACGCTCGAACCGATCGCCGCGACCGAGCTCGGGCGCGTGTGCTGCGGGTTCGCGGTCGACGCGTAGTACTGGAACCAGTTGTGGTGCGGAATGTAGTCGGCGGTCGCGGCGTTCACGGCGGTGGCGACGGTGCTGCGCGCGCAGCCGGTCGTGCCGTTGCTGTTGGTCGTCGACAGGTTGAAGCCGCCCATGAAGCCGCCCCACGTGATCTTCGCGGCATTCAGCAGGTCGCCGATGTTCTTGCCGCTCATCATCGCCTGGTCGGTCGTGCTGGAGCACACGTCGTAGCCCGGATCGACGTCGTTGATCATCGTGAAGCCGCCCTGGCCGTCGTTGATGTAGTACGAGCTGGCGGCGAGCGTCGACGGCTGCTTCGACGTCTTGACGATCTGCATCCCGTTGGTCTGGCCCGACACGACGTTCAGTGCGCCCGGCGTCGACGGGCCGTACACCGTCGTGTATGCGTTGTCGCTCATTGCGAAGCGCTGCGCGTAGTTCCACAGCGCGGTGACGGTGTTGCCGTCGAAGTAGCCCATCACCTGGCCCTTCGTGCCGAACGCGCCGGCGCCGCCGGACGAGCCCTTGCCGGTGTATTTCGGGAACAGGTCGGCGAGGCCGTTGTCCTCGGCCTGCTGCTCGGCCGTGTACGCGTGGTTCTGGTCGGCGGTCGCGGCCTGCGTGCGATCGAGGCGGAACGGGTTCGCGGCATCGGTGCCGTTGGCCGTGTTCGTGAAGTTCGGGTTCGCCGTGAGCAGCGCGCCCGTCAGTCCGTTGACCGTCGGCGTGCCGGCCTTCGCAGTGAACGCCGGTTCGCCGGCCGGATTCGACGCGTTCGGATAGGTGCCGAAGTAGTGGTCGAACGACACATTTTCGCCGTAGATGACGACGACGTGCTTGATCGGCGTGGCAGTCTGCAGCGCATCCTGCGACGACACGGGAGGCGTCGACGTGGGATCGTCGCTGCCGCCGCAGGCGAACAGCGCCAGCGCTGCGCCGGCGCAGGCAGTGACGAGCAAGGCTTGACGGAACATCGGGAAACTCCAGGTAGGTGTTCGATGGTGGAGATCGGCCCCGTCGCCGTGTCGGTTCGGTGCGGAACGCGATATCGCGAAAGAGCACCGGCATTGGAACAGTCCGGTATGAAGATATGGGGGCGGAGCGGTTTCGCGATGGTTGCGCCGCGGTATCGATTCCATTACGGCCCGCAATGCGCCGAAAGACAGCGGAAAGGGATGCGTCGAAGTGATCGTGGCGACACGTTCTGCGGCGCGCGTGGCGGCGGACTGCGCAACCATGCGCGCCGGGCATCGCGGACATGGGGCGCCGGTTCTGCAGCCGGATCCGTCGGCGCGGTTTTGACAATCCAGTTGCGCATTCATACGATGATCGACCTGCGGCGACGATTTCGCGTTGCCGCCCCTCAGCGAGTATCCGGCGTGCCGATTCCCGTCCTTTTCGCGGTCCTGTGTGCTGCGTTCCTGCATGCGTCATGGAATGCGCTCGTGCGCAGCAGCGGCGACCGACTGCGGTCGGCGACGGTGCTGCAGATCGCGATCGGGCTGTTCGCGCTGCTGTTCCTGCCGGCGGCTGCGCCGATCGCGCCGGCGAGCTGGACGTGCGTCGTCGCGTCGGCGGTGATCCATGTCGTCTATACGTTGCTGCTGGTGCGCGCGTACGAGCACGGCGACCTGACCATCGCGTATCCGGTCGCGCGCGGCACCGCGCCGCTGCTCGTCACGCTGGGCGCGGCGGCGTTCGCAGGCGAGCATTTGAACGCAGGCGCGCAATGCGGGCTCGTGCTGATCTGCGCCGGGATCATGGCGATCGGGCTCGAGCGTCGGCGCAACACGCAGCACCGGATCACGCAGGTGCTGCCGACCGCGTTCGCGACCGGCGTATCGATCGCCGCGTACAGCGTAGTCGACGGGATCGGCGTGCGGGAAAGCGGCAACACGGTCGGTTACACGGCGTGGACGTTCGTGCTGACCGGGTTGCTGATGGCCGTGTACTACCGGCTGCGCGCCGGGCCGTTACGGCTTGCGCAGGATGCCGGCGAAACGGCGAAGGCCGCATGCGGCGGCGTATTCGCGGCGCTTGCGTACGGGATCGTCATCTGGGCGATGGACCGCGCACCGATGGGGCCGGTGTCCGCACTGCGCGAAACGAGCGTGGTGTTCGCGGCGCTTATCGCGCGCGTCTATCTCGGCGAGCGGCTGACGCCGCGCCGCGCGGGCGGGTGTCTCGTGATTGCTTGCGGCGCGTTGCTGATCGGCGCGCTCGAGGCGGTGCGGTAGAACTTGCGAAAAGCGGCGATTTGAACGCGCGCAGAGCACTCGCTACAGCGTGCCGCCAAAAAACGGCGTGTTACCCGACGGGATGGTGAAAGAAGCGGGTCGGCAGTGTGACGCCTCGTCGGTGCGACTCAGCCGAAAACACCCGCGGAGGGTGCAGCGTAGCGCGCACGATGGAAAAACCGCCTGACGGCGTAGCGGCAAGGAACGCGATTCCCGCCTGCGCAACGACCCGCGCCGATAAGCGCCGCATGATGATGCTTGCCGCGGCGGCCTTCCGCCGAACCCGTCGCCCCCCGCGCGGGTATTACGCCTCCACCGGCATCGCGCTCGTGCACTTGATCTCGTCGAGACACACGCTCGAATGCACGCCGCTCACGCCGGGAATGCGCATCAGCGTCTCCAGCAGAAACGTGGACAGCCCTTTGAGATCGTGCGCGACGACCTTCAGCACGTAATCGATGTCGCCCGTGACCGAGAAGCATTCCTGGATCTGCGCGAGATCCGACACGAGCTTCTGGAACTTCGACAGGTCGCGGATATGTCCGCGCTCCATCGTCACGTGCACGAACGCCGTGACGCCGAAGCCGAGCGTCTCCGGGCACAGACGCGTTTCGTAACGGCGGATCGCACCGATTTCCTCGAGCCGGCGATGGCGCCGCAACGTCTGGGCCGGAGACAGGCCGACGGCCTTCGCCAGGTCGAGGTTCGACGCGCGGCCGTTCTCCTGCAACACCGACAGCAAGTGACGATCGATGCGATCGAGAACCGGTTCAGGCATTTTTGTTTCCTCAGATGTCTCCTGAATGCAATCTTATCTCATAATGTAGGGTTTGCATGAGCGGGTTACGCAACCCGATTTCGCCGTCGCGACGCTAAACTGACGCCGGATTTTCGTGTGCGGCCGCAGCAACGCGGGCGAAAGCGACGGTCGGTGGCGGTCCGGCAGGCCCGCGGACAGGAATCGGGCGTCGGCGCGCGAAAATTGCAGTCCCCAACCCGGCCGCTCCACGAGCGGCGGCCGGCACAGTAAAACAGCGCCCGGCACACCGAGGCGCGCCGCACCGCTTCCGGCGGAGGCGGACAGAGTGGAGAAGACATGGTTTCTGGAAACGAGAAGGACGGCCTCAAGCGGGGGCTGAAGAACCGGCACATCCAGCTGATTGCGCTCGGGGGCGCGCTGGGCACGGGGCTCTTCCTCGGCATCGCGCAGACGATCAGGATGGCCGGCCCGTCCGTGCTGCTCGGTTACGCCGTGGCCGGCATCGTTGCGTTCTTCATCATGCGGCAGCTCGGCGAGATGGTCGTCGACGAGCCCGTCGCCGGCTCGTTCAGCTACTTCGCCGACAAGTACGTCGGCCACTTCACCGGCTTCCTGTCCGGCTGGAACTACTGGGTGCTGTACATCCTCGTCAGCATGGCCGAACTGTCGGCCGTCGGGATCTACGTGCAGTACTGGTGGCCCGGCGTGCCGACCTGGGTGTCGGCGCTCGTCTTCTTCGTTGCGATCAACCTGCTGAACCTGGCCAGCGTGAAGTCGTACGGCGAGACGGAATTCTGGTTCTCGATCATCAAGGTCGCCGCGATCGTCGGGATGATCGGCTTCGGCGGCTGGCTGCTCGTGAGCGGCCATGCCGGGCCTGAGGCGAGCATCGCGAACCTGTGGCAGCACGGCGGCTTCTTTCCGAACGGCGTGTCGGGGCTCGTGATGTCGATGGCGGCGATCATGTTCTCGTTCGGCGGGCTCGAACTGATCGGGATCACCGCGGCCGAGGCCGACGATCCGAAACGCAGCATTCCGCGCGCGACGAACCAGGTGATCTACCGGATCCTGATTTTCTACATCGGTGCGCTGGCTGTGCTGCTGTCGCTGTATCCGTGGGAGAAGGTCGTCACTGGCGGCAGCCCGTTCGTGCTGATTTTCCATGCGCTGAGCAGCAACCTGGTCGCGAACGTGCTGAACGTCGTCGTGCTGACGGCCGCGCTGTCGGTCTACAACAGCGGCGTGTACAGCAACAGCCGGATGCTGTTCGGCCTCGCGAAGCAGGGCAACGCGCCGAAGGTGCTGTGCTCGGTGAACAAGCGCGGCATTCCGCTCGCCGCGCTCGGCGCGTCCGCGCTCGCAACCGGCGTGTGCGTGCTCGTGAATTACTTCATGCCGGGCAAGGCGTTCGAGGTGTTGATGGGCCTCGTCGTGTCGGCGCTGATCATCAACTGGGCGATGATCACGCTGATCCACCTGAAATTCCGCCAGGCCAAGCGCGTCGCCGGGGAGCAGACGTCCTTCCGCAGTCTGGGCTATCCTTTCACGAATTACCTGTGCCTGGCCTTCATGGCCGGCATTCTCGTCGTGATGTACCTGACGCCGGACCTCCGCCTGTCGGTGTATCTGATCCCCGTATGGCTCGCGGTGCTCGCGATCGGGTATCGCTTCCGTCAGAAGAATGCCGGCTACGCGGTAAGCGGCCGCGCGTCCGCACGCTGACGTCGCCGACACGGGCCCCACGACCATTCTTCCAAACGAGACCGACATAGCCATGTTCGAACACATCGACGCGTACCCCGGCGATCCGATCCTGACGCTCAACGAGAACTTCCAGAAAGATCCGCGAGATCAGAAGGTGAACCTGAGCATCGGCATCTATTTCGATGCCGAAGGCCGGATTCCGGTGATGAATGCCGTGCGCGAAGCCGAAACGGCGCTGCAGCGCGACCTCGGCCCGAAGCCGTATCTGCCGATGGTCGGCCTCGCCGCGTATCGCGACGCGGTGCAGGCGCTCGTGTTCGGCGCCGATCATCCGGCGCGCGCGGCCGGCCGCATCGCGACCGTGCAGACGCTGGGCGGCTCGGGCGCACTGAAGGTCGGTGCGGATTTCCTGAAGCGCTACTTCCCGGACGCGCAGGTATGGCTCAGCGACCCGAGCTGGGAAAACCACCGCTTCATCTTCGAGCGCGCGGGCTTCACGGTGAACACGTACCCGTACTACGACGAAGCGACGGGCGGCCTGAAGTTCGACGCGATGCTCGCCGCGATCGACGCGCTGCCGGCGCGCAGCATCGTGCTGCTGCACGCGTGCTGCCATAACCCGACCGGCGTCGATCTCGACGAAGGGCAGTGGGAGAAGCTGATCGACGTGATCGAGGCGCGCGGGCTGCTGCCGTTCGTCGACATGGCGTACCAGGGCTTCGGTGCGGGTCTCGACGCGGACGCGTTTGCGGTGCGCGAGCTGGCGCGCCGCGGCGTGCCGACGCTCGTCGCGAACTCGTTCTCGAAGAACTTCTCGCTGTACGGCGAGCGCGTCGGCGGGCTGAGCGTCGTCTGCGAGGATGCGGCGGCTGCCGAACGCGTGCTGGGCCAGCTTGCCGGCGCGGTGCGCTCGAACTACAGCAACCCGCAAACCTACGGCGCAAAAGTTGTCGCGACCGTGCTCAACACGCCCGCGCTGCGCAAGCAGTGGGAAGAAGAGCTCGCCGCGATGTGCCGCCGCATCGCGCGCATGCGCCAGTCGATCCACGACGGCCTGCGCGATCACGTCAGCGGCGAAGCGCTCACGCGCTACGTGAAGCAGCGCGGGATGTTCACGTACACGGGCCTGACCGAGTCGCAGGTCGACGCGCTGCGCGACGTGCACGGCGTGTATATCCTGCGTTCGGGCCGCATGTGTGTCGCGGGCCTGAACGATTCGAACGTCGGCATCGTCGCGGATGCGATCGGCAAGGTGCTGAAGAGCGGCGTCTGAGCACGCGCGTTCGCGCGTGCTCCCAACAGCGCCGAAACCGGCTGCTTCCCGCGCGGAGGCAGCCGGTTTTTTTTGTTGCGCGTCTGCGGCGCGGCGTTACGATGTGACGGATCGAACGCATCGCATGCGCAACGATGAAGGAACGGGATGGCAATTCGAATCGTACGGCTCGGCTCGCCGCGCGCGGCCGGTGAGGGCGTGAGGATCGGCACGGTGCGGCGGCCGCCGCGGGGCGTACCCAAGTCGGAATTTGCGACGCGCGACTATTACGATGTATGGTTGCCGACGCTGTCGCCGAGCGCCGAGCTCGTCGCACAGGCGCAGGCGGCCGACACCGACGCCGAATGGCGTGCGTTCACGCGCCGTTTCCGCGCCGAGATGGCGCATGGCGACGCACCGAAGGTGCTCGACCTCCTCGCCGCGCTGTCGGCGACGAGTGCGTTCTCGATCGGCTGCTATTGCGACGACGAGCACCGGTGCCATCGCAGCGTGCTGCGCGAACTGCTGGCCGAGCGCGGCGCAACGCTCGACGCCGACGCCGGCTGAACGCCCGTCGCCCCGCCCGAAGCAGCGCCGTGTTGCGCGCCGCAGCGAGCCGGTTGACGTGAGTCAAGCGCCAGGCGGCGCGGGCCGCTATGCTCATGACATGGATGCCGCGGGATCTCCCGACGATGACAGGCGGACAGATGCAGATTGCCTTTCCACCGGAACCGCCCGAATATTGCGCACGCGATCTGGTTGTCGCATTTTCGGCGCTGGTCGACGGCCGCTGCGTGCAGTGTGCGATCACGGCCGAAGCGCTGGAAGACCATTTCGGTGCGCCGTCGCTGCTCGAGCGCGACCTGCTGGATGCGTTCGGCGCGCACCGGCCGGCGATCGAGGCGATGGCACGACGAATGCTCGAAGAAATCGGCGGCCGGCCGGTGCTGCTGCACAGCGGCCACTTCCGGATCGGCGACTGACACCGCAGGAGGGCGCATGACACTGCAAGGCACGCTTCATGAACGCGACTGGTCGGTCGAAATCGAGACGCGGCCGTGCGAATCCGGCGAATTCCGCTGCCGGGTGTCGGTCGAGCATGGTTCGGGGCCCGGGCGCTTTCATCATACGTTCGAGCACAGTCACGCGTACCCGACCGAGCACGAAGCGGCGATCGAAGGGCTCCGGGCCGGGATGACGTGGATCGAAATGAAGGCATCGCAGACATTCAGCGTCTGAACGGCTTCACGTCGGCGAATGCGCGACGGCGCGGATGCCCGCGCGGCGACCGCCGCGTGCGGCGCCGGACTGCACGAAACGCGCGAGGCACGGTTCCGCTGCGCACGGAACGGACGGACACTTGAACAGGTAACGCGGTCGACGAGCGTGCGGCCCCGTCAGGAGGAACGACATGGGCGTGGGCATGCAGATCGTCTGCGTCGGATTCGCGGGTTCCGCCGCACTCGAAGCGGAAGCGGGCGTGCAACTGGTGCGGCTCGAACGATTTCGCGCGCGGCTCGGCGACTGCCGTTTGGCGATCGAATCGCATCCGACCGCCGACGGCGGCCGGATGTACGACGTGCGGCTCGAGTTGCTGATGAGAGATCGTGCGCCGGCATTGCCGCTGGCCGCGACCGGCGACGACGTGGCCGAGACGATGCGCCGCGCGTTCGCGCAGGCCGAGGCGGTGCTGTCCGCATGGCAGGCGGGAGCGCCCGGCGCGGCCGGGCTGCAGACGCTCGCGCGATGACGCGCGCCGCAGCGAGCGTCAGACTTGTGCGAGCGCGTGCGCGTCGATGATCCGCACGCGCTTGCCGCGTGTTTCGACGAGCGCATCCCGATGAAAACGCGAGAACATCCGGCTGACCGTCTCGAGCTTCATGCCGAGATAGCAGCCGATTTCCTCGCGCGTCATCCTCAGATTGAATTCCGATGCCGAATAGCCGCGCGCCTCGAAGCGCGACGACAGGTTCAGCAGGAAATGCGCGACGCGCTGCTCGGCTGACATCGTGCCGAGCAGCAGCATGTGGCTCGACTCGCGGACGATCTCGCTGCTCAGCATCTGATAAAGAAAGTGCTGCATCGACTTCATCTCGCGGCATGCGGCCTCGAGCGCGCCGAACGGAATGATGCACACGACGCTGTCCTCGAGCGCGATCGCGTCGCAGCAGTGGTGGCCGCCGCCAATCCCGTCCATCCCGAGCGTTTCACCCGCAATCTGGAAACCGGTCACGTGTTCGCGGCCGTCCCGGTGCATCATCACCGTCTTGAACGACCCCGCGCGTACCGCATAGATGCTGTGGAACGGATCGTCGGTGCGGAACAGCGCGTCGCCCTGGCGCACGTGCCGCGTCGAGCAGATGATCGCGTCGAGCCGGCCGTAGTCGTCCGCGGTGAGATCCGGCGGCAGGCACATCGAGCGCATCGCGCAGACCGAGCACCGCGCAGCCGGATGTTTGGTGACGTCGCTGCGCGCAACCGCATGAAGCGGCATCGCGGGCTGACGCGCGACGGACGGGGCGCAGGCGGTGGCTGTAGACATGAGTCACTCCGGCTCGGTCAGGGATGGTGCGCGCGAGCGTGCACCAGCGATTCGATGACGCGGCATGCAGCGTCGAATTCGGCGGTTTTGTCGAAGAAATGATCGGCGCCGGCTGCCGCACATGCCTCTCTGAATGCCCGCGCCGAGTGATTGGTCAGCACGATCGTGACGACCGGCGGCGCAGCCTTCGACAGCATCCCGATCAGGTCGAAACCGCTGCCGTCCGCGAGCCGCAGATCGACGATCACTACGTCGGCGCGGCTGCTGACGATTTGCGTCCATGCGTCCTCGCCGTCTTCCGCTTCGCCGACGATCACGACACCGCGGATCGCGCCGACGAGCAGCGCGATCCGTTGACGGACGGCGACAGCGTGATCGACGAGAAACACCCTCAGCGCGGCATCGGGTGGCAGGCTGGCATTCATGCGGCCAGTATCGTGTTGCGCCGCCAAAAATAAAATCGGCCGAACTGGAAGTTTGTGTAGGCCGCTTCGCCGCGTTGTAGGGCGTTTCCTACAACGCGTACGGAAAACCGGCGGGCCGTGCGCATCCCGCACCGGCGCACGGGGAGGTGCGCACGCGGCGCCGCCGGCCGGCCGCCAGCGTCGTTGTTGTGTTCGCTGCCGTTGCCGGTGAATCAGCCGCGCTGGCGCGCGGCCAGCGCATCGCGCGCCGTGCGGCACGCGGCGAGATCCCATGCGGCACAGCCGACGGTCTTGAACAGCAGCGGCCCGCGGCGCTCGAACCGGCCGGCCAGCACGTCGGCCAGCGATGCGACCTGCCGCCAGTCGACCTGCGCGACGATCAGGTCGCCGGCCTCGTGGCGCGCGCCGGCCGGATCGTCGACGACGAGCCGGCTGTGGCGTACGGTGTCGGCGTCGATCTCCGCGGCATCCGCGGTGAACGCGCCGACGCCCACGACGAGCCGGCCGTCGCGCGCCGCTTCGCGATAGACGGGCGTACGGCTCGTGGTCAGCGTGACGACGACGTCGATCGCATCGGGGATGGCGTCGCCGTCGAGCGGTGCGAGCTGCGGCGCGATCGCGCGGTGCGCGGCACAGAACGCCGCCGCATTGCCGGCGCGCGAGCCGCGAACATGCAGACGCGCGTCAGGAAAGATCGCCGCGAGCGCTTCCGCGTGATTGGCCGCCTGCTTGCCGGTGCCGATCAGCAGGATGTCGCGCGGGGCGGCGCCGTGCAGCGCGTGGATGCCGAGCGCGGTGACGGCTGCCGTGCGGCGTCCGGTGACCGTCGGGCCATCGAGCACGAAGCGCAGCTCGCCGGTCGTCGCGTCGTAGGCGGTGACCTGGCCCAGTATCGTCGGCAGTCCGCGTGCGCCGTTGCCGGGGCATACGTTCACGAGCTTGTGGCTGGCAAGGTCGCGCGCGCTCGACGGCATCGACAGCATCACGCCGCCTGCCTGCAGCGGCACGACCAGTCGTTCGGGGCTGACGATTTCGCCGGCCGCATATTCGGCGACGGTGTGCGTCAGCGTGGCGAGCAGCGCCGGGTAATCGAGCAGCGCGGCCGTTTCGGCGGCGTCGAACGCGGGAATCCGGGAGGGGGCGGTCATCGTCTCGGTCGGTGGTGTCGTGTCAGCGTGAGCGACGGGCGCATCGCGCTCGCCACGGAAAGCTGCCGCTCGGTCCAGCGGCAGCCATTGTGGATCGAATTTATACCAGTTTATGGACGCACGGCAATCCGGAAATTTACGTGGATCGCCGGTTTTGGTTCTAATATCCGTCCAGATGGGGCGCGCACATACCGGTGCGGCGGTGGCTTCGGTATAGTGCGAACCCATTCCCGATCTACCGTCCCGACCGGGCAGGAGCTCCAGATGATGTCCGCGCGTCCCGAATCGCTCGAAGCCGGTTTCCGGCCACTGCAGATCTACGAACAGGTCGCCGAGAAGATCCGCGACGAGATCCGCGCGGGCCGCTATCCGGCCGACTCGCGATTGCCGTCGGAGCGCGAGCTCGCGGCGCTGTTCCAGGTCGGCCGCCCGGCCGTGCGCGAGGCGCTCGGCGCGCTGCAGAACGAAGGGCTCGTGTTCACCAAGCGCAATTCGGGCACCTACGTCGTGGCGGCGCCGCTCGACGTGCTCGCGCAGCGCGGAGACGCACGCAGCGCGCCGGATGCCGACTTCAGCCCGACGTCCACGCTCGACGTTCGGCTGATCCTCGAGCCGGCAATCGCGCGGCTCGCCGCGTCGCGCGGCTGCGCCGATCCCGTCGCCGAGCGCTACCTTGCGCAGATGGAGACGATCACCGACATCGACGATCCGCAGCAGCGCGCGCTGTGGAACGAAAGCGACCGGCTGTTCCACCGGCAGCTCGCGCTGATGACCGGCGACGCGCTGATCGTGAAGATCGCGGACGAAGTCGCGAAGACGATGGATCAGCCGCTGTGGAAGCGGCTGAAGGATGACGGTATCTATGACGCGGGCCGGATCCGGCTTTACGTGTCCGAACACAGGCTGATCTACGAGGCGATCGTTTCCGGCGACGCAGACGCGGCCGCGTTCTACGTCGAGCAGCACATTCGGCGCGTGCGGCGCGATATCGCGCCGAAGTGATGCTGCGCCGGCTTGGCGCCATTCTTCTGGTTTTAAAAAGACCAAAAAGGCGGCGCGCATTTTGAAATTGCTTGCAACGAAACCACCTGTGTCCTACATTGGTTTTTCATAAAACCAATCAGGAGACAGCATGCGACACCTCGTAATCGCGCTTTCGGTGGCCGCCGCTGCCGGCGGGCTGACGTGCGCCCGAGCGCAGGAAGTTGTGACGATCGGCCATTCGGCGCCGCTCACGGGGCCGCAGGCCGCGAACGGCAAGGACAATGAAAACGGTGCGCGCCTCGCCGTCGACGAGTTGAACAAGGCGGGCGTAAAGGTGGCCGGCAAGACGGTCACGTTCAGGCTCGTCTCCGAGGACGATCAGGCCGACCCGAAGGCGGGTGTACAGGTCGCGCAGAATCTGGTGGACAAGGGAGTCGTCGCGGTGCTCGGCCCATACAACTCGGGCGTCGCGATTCCCGCGTCGCGCGTGTACGCAAATGCCGGCGTGCCGATGCTGCCGGTCGCGTCGAATCCGGCGCTCACGCGGCAGGGCTTCAAGAACATCTTCCGGATCGGGGCGAGCGACGAACAGCTCGGCGGCACGATGGCAACGTTCGCCGCGAAGACGCTGAACGCGAAAACCGCGGCCGTGATCGACGATCGCACCGCATACGGGCAGGGCGTCGCCGAGCAGTTCATGAACGTCGCGAAGGCGAACGGGATCAGGATCGTCGACCAGGAATACACGAACTCGTCGGCCACCGACTTCCTCGGCATTCTCACCAAGATCAAGGCCAGCAACCCCGATGTGATCTTCCTCGGCGGTTATGCGGCGCAGGGCGCGCCGATGGCGAAGCAGATGAAGCAGCGAGGCTTGCGCGCGAAGCTGCTCGGCGGCGACGGCATCTGTTCGGCCGACATGGGGAAGGTCGCGGGCGACGCAGCGTCGATCGTCTATTGCGCGCAGGGCGGCGTCGCGCTCGAGAAGACGCCGGCCGGCCGCGAGTTCCTGAAGAAATACCACGACACCTATCACACCGATACGCAGGTCTACGGCGTCAACTACTACGACGGGATGAAGCTGATCGCCGATGCGATGGTCAAGGCCGGCACGACTACCGACAAGGCGAAGCTGATCGCGCAGCTCGCGAAGTCGAACCATGCGGGTGTCGCGGGCACCTATTCGTTCGACGAACACGGCGACCTGAAGGGCGCGCCGACCACCGTCTACGTGATCCGCAACGGCTTGCCCGTGCCGTACGCGAAGTAATCGTCACCGGGACGGCGCAAACGCGCCGTCCTTCGTCTTCACGCTTTCGATTCTCGATGAAAATTTCCCGATCCCTTTCCACCGTCGAAGTCCACACCGGCGGTGAAGCGTTTCGCATCGTCACGAGCGGGCTGCCGCGCCTGCCGGGCGACACGATCGTCCAGCGCCGCGCGTGGCTCAAGGAGAACGCCGACGAGATCCGCCGCGCGCTGATGTTCGAGCCGCGCGGCCACGCCGACATGTATGGCGGCTACCTGACCGAGCCCGTGTCGCCGAACGCGGATTTCGGCGTGATCTTCGTGCACAACGAAGGCTACAGCGACCATTGCGGGCACGGCGTGATCGCGCTGTCGACCGCCGCGGTCGAGCTCGGCTGGGTGCAGCGCACGGCGCCGGAGACGCGCGTAGGCATCGACGCGCCGTGCGGCTTCATCGAGGCGTTCGTCAAATGGGACGGCGAGCACGCCGGCTCCGTGCGTTTCGTGAACGTGCCGTCGTTCATCTGGCGGCGCGACGTGTCGGTCGACACGCCGTCGTTCGGCAGCGTGACCGGCGACATCGCGTATGGCGGTGCGTTCTATTTCTACGTCGACGGCGCGCCGTTCGACCTGCCGGTGCGCGAGGCAGCGGTGGAGCGGCTGATCCGCTTCGGCGCGGAAGTGAAGGCCGCGGCGAACGCGAAGTACCCGGTCGTCCATCCGGAGATTCCGGAAATCAACCATATCTACGGCACGATCATCGCGAACGCGCCGCGCCATCCCGGCTCGACGCAGGCGAACTGCTGCGTGTTCGCGGATCGCGAGGTCGACCGCTCGCCGACCGGGTCCGGCACCGGCGGGCGCGTCGCGCAGTTGTACCAGCGCGGCCTGCTCGCGGCCGGCGAGACGCTCGTCAACGAGTCGATCGTCGGTACGGTGTTCAACGCGCGCGTGCTGCGCGAAACGACCGTCGGCGACATCCCGGCCGTGATCCCGGAAGTGGAGGGCAGCGCACACATCTGCGGGTTCGCGAACTGGATCGTCGACGAGCGCGATCCGCTGACCTACGGTTTCCTCGTGCGCTGAGCGTTGGCGCACGATACGCGGTCGTACCAGGCCTGGCGCGTCGTCCCGTAGCGGGGCGCGCGCCTTTTTTCGTTGGTGCGGCGCGCGATCGACGCGATTCGTATGAGCGGGGACGCCCGCCGGCCGGTCGGCCGCGCGACTTTTGGTACGATGCAGCCTTTCCAGCAGATCCCCCACCCGCGTGAATCGCCGAAACGTGTCGTCAGTGCGTGACCTTTGTACCAAATGGGTCGCGCGCGCCCAGCCGGTCGCGGCCGCTGCCGCCGTATCCATCAAGCGTGTGCTGGCCGTTGCCTCGCACCATGTCCGTCATCCGACGCGCCGCGGCGTGCTGCTTGCCGCCGCTGCGGTGCCGGCGCTGTTCCTTCTGTACGTGCTCGTGCTGATCCCGTTTACGCCGGGCATCGGCGACATCCGCAAGGCGCGCGTCGACCAGCCTGCGCAGGTGCTGTCCGCCGACGGCAAGCTGCTGGCGGAATTCAAGCCGTCGAATCGCGAATGGGTGTCGCTCACGCACATCTCGCCGCACATGGTCGACGCGCTGATCGCGACCGAGGACCATCGTTTTTACGAACATCACGGCCTTGACTGGAAGCGCACGGCGTCGGCCGCGCTTCATACGTTCTCGGGCGACCGCCAGGGCGGCTCGACGATCACGCAGCAGCTCGCGCGCAATCTGTATCCGGACGAGATCGGCCGCGCGCCCACGCTCACGCGCAAGCTGAAGGAAGCGATCACCGCATTGAAGATCGAGGCCGTGTACAGCAAGGACCAGATTCTCGAGACCTATCTGAACACGGTGCCGTTCCTGTACAACGCATACGGCGTCGAGATGGCCGCGCGCACCTATTTCGACAAGTCGGCCGACGAGCTCGACGTGCTCGACAGTGCGACGCTCGTCGGGATGCTGAAGGGCAACAGCTACTACAACCCGGTGCTGAACCCCGAGCGCGCGCTGCAGCGGCGCAACACCGTGCTCGGCCAGATGGTGAAGTACGGCAAGCTGTCGCCGGCACAGTTCGCGCAATTGCAGCGCCGGCCGCTGCGCATCGATTTCGAGCGCCAGAAAGAACCGCCGGGGCCCGCCCCGCATTTCGCACAGCAACTGCGCAAATGGCTGATCGGCTGGGCCGACCGCAACGACTACAACATCTATTCGGACGGCCTGATCGTGCGCACCACGATCGACGCGCGGCTGCAGCAGATGGCGACCCAGGCGCTGACGCAGCACGCGAACCAGCTGCAGGGGATTGCGAACAACGCATGGAGCGGCCGCGACGGCTGCGGTACCGACAACGAGCTGTTCCGCACGTTCATGCGCGAGTCGCCGGAGTACAAGGCCGCGCAGCAGGTCGGCAAGGACGACGCTGCAGCGATGAAGCAGCTCGCCGCCGATCGCGGCTTCATGCGCGCACTGTGCAAGGCAAAGACCGACGTGCAGGCCGGCTTCGTCGCGATCGATCCGCGCGACGGGCAGATCCGCGCGTGGGTCGGCAGCCGCGACTTCACGACCGAGCCGTTCGATCATGTCGCGCAGGCGCGGCGCCAGCCGGGCTCGACGTTCAAGCCGTTCGTCTACGGCGCCGCGTTCGCGAGCGGGATGAAGCCCGACGACACGTTCATCGACCAGGCGGTCGAGATTCCGCTGAAGGGCGGCGAGATCTGGCGCCCGAACGACGACGTGCCGCCCACCGGCAAGCCGATGACGCTGCGCGACGCGGTCGCGCTGTCGCGCAACCGGATCACCGCGCAGGTGATGGAGAAGGTCGGTCCGTCGGCCGTCGCGCGGCTTGCCCGCGACATGGGCGTGCGCGAAAGCCCGCTCGAGCGCGTGCCGTCGCTCGCGCTCGGCACGAGCCCCGTCACGCTGAAGGAAATGGTCGCGTCGTATGCGACGATCGCGAACGGCGGGCTGTACATCGCGCCGCAAATGGTGACGCGGATCGAGAATCGTCATGGCGACGTGCTCGCCGAATACGCGCCGGCCCCGCCCGAGCGCGCGCTCGATGCCGAAACCGACAAGACACTGCTCGACGTGATGCGCGACGTCGTGACGCGCGGCACCGGCGGCAGTATCCGCACGCGCTTCGGCGTTCGCGGCGACGTGGCGGGCAAGACCGGCACCACACAGGACAACGCGGACGGCTGGTTCATCCTGATGCAGCCCGGGCTCGTCGCCGGCGCGTGGGTCGGCTTCGACGACGGCCGCGTGACGCTGCGTAGCGACTACTGGGGCCAGGGCGCGCACAGCGCGCTGCCGATCGTCGGCGACTTCTTCCAGCGCGCGCAGCGTGCCCGGATCGTCGACACCAAGCTGAAATTCGATACCGAACCATCGCCCGGCTGGTTCGCGTCGGTGCGCGAACGCGTGACGGACCTGTTCGACGGATGGTTCGGACCCGACTCGAAGAAAGCGTCGGCGCCCGTCAGGACCCAACGGATCGAGCCGGAACCGGAGGCGGACGAAGGTGCGGCGTCGGCCGCTTCTGCTGCATCGGCGGCGGAAGCTGCGTCCGGCGGCGTCGTCGAGGAATGGGTGCCGGCGTCGGAAGTCGCGGCATCCGCGGCCGCGTTGTCGGCGGGCGCGTCGCAGCCACAGCCTGCTCAGCCGCCGGCGGCGACCGGCGGCTCGACAAGCCCGTCCAGCGCGAGCGCCGGTAGCGTCGTCTCCGCACCGGCCGCCGTGCCTTCGCCGGTGCCGGCGCCTTCGGATTCCTCCGCACCTGAACCGGCTTCGCCGGAGGCCGCTGGCACTTCGCGGTAGCGAACCGTTCAGCTTTCGCGCGATGCTGCCGTAATACCGTTGTCACGACAGCCCGCGCGGTCGCTCCGCGCCATTCCGATGCGGCTCATCCACGAACATGTCGCGCTTGCGCGCGATGACGTCTGTGCAGGCGTCCCGCTCCGCTTCGATCTCTACGACGCGGGCGGCGCCGCGCTGTTGCCTGCGGGCACGGTGCTGCGCGATCCGGCCCAGCATGCGCTCCTGTTCGACCACTTCAGGCCCGTTCGCAGACGCGACGACGCCGAACCCGGCCCAACCGCGCACGATCCGGTGCCGGCGGCCCGACACCTGGGGCTGTCGGCCGGTGCGGCGATCGGGATCCGCCGGCGCGTCGGCGCCACGCGCGCGCTGCAACGGTGCCGGTTGATCGGAGTGGGCGCATCCGGCGTCCTGTTCGTCGAGCCGCAGCCTGCGGTGGTGCTGGAATTTGCGTGCGGCGACGACGTCGAGGCGGTCGCAATCGGCCGCTCGGCGGTGTCGCGCTTCGGTGCGACGGTCGAAGCCGTGCACGCAGCCGGCGGGGCGCCTTTCCTGGTGCTGTCGCGGCCCGGTTTTGTCGACCGGTTGCGCACGCGCGCCGAGCCGCGCGTGCCGGTCCGGATCGCTGCCTGGTGCAGCGGCGCTCGAACGTCCGCCGACGGTATCGGAATCGTGCGCGACCTGAGCCTGAACGGTCTGTCGGTCGCGGTCGATAGCCCGCTCGCGGCGGCCGGCGAGCCGTTGAGCATACAGCTGCCGTATGCGGACGGCGATCGTGTCGCGTTGCTGACGCTCGACGCTACGGTCCGCGCGGCGCATGCCGACCCGGCTGCACCGGGCTGGACCCTCCATCACGTGGCCTTCGGCGACACCGCTGCGGCCGAACGGACTCGCCTCAAGGCCTTGCTGTTCGACCTGTCCACCGGGGCGGCGGATACCGAGCGGATCGGCTGAAGCCTCGTTCAAACACCGCGGAAGCGGCGGCACGCGCCGGCTTTCTGCGGTACGGTTTGCGGCTCAATTTTTTGCTCTGCGGACGCCGGCAGGCCCGCGCAGACGCGCCGCCGCCTATTGGATGCGGATGCCGAGATAATCGTCTGATGATTTAGCCGAATGCGCGGCAATTGTACGGATTCGGTCAACAGTGAATTTGCGATTTAAGTATTTACCCTGATAGCGGTGCCGCCTAGACTTTTACTCATGCGCAACGACGACCGAGTCGGAAGCGCCTGACAAAACAATCTGGAGGTAACGCATCATGAAATCGCTGATCAAGGCAGTTGCACTGGCCGCTCTGGCGGCCGCACCGGTCGTTTCGTTTGCCCAATCGAACCAGCAGCCGCTCACGCGCGCCCAAGTGCGCGCCGAACTGGTCCAGCTCGAAAAGGCCGGCTACAACCCGAACGACTGGATCAACTATCCGGAAAATATCCAGGCCGCCCAGGCGAAGATCGCCGCCGCACAGAACACCGGCGCGCAAGCCGATGCAACGGGCTACGGCTCGAACCCGGTCGCGGCGTCGCAGTCGGGGCAGCGTGTAGCGGTGCCCGCCGCCGCCGATCGCTCGTCGGTCTACTTCGGCCATTAAGTCGGCCGCCAAGCTGTTTGCCGCGCGGCCCGACGGCCGCCCGTGACGCCAAACCGGAAAGCCCGCAGTCGCGTGTCGAGTGCGGGCTTTCTTGCATCTGCGGCCGGCGGCGCGCCGGCTGACAATTGCCCGCGCGTGCGCTAGCATCGCGGTCGGCATCGCCGAGCGACGGCGGCCGCGCCGGCTGGAATAGCGCCGGCACGCTCGCAACGCCGCGCGCCGAGGCGCGGCGCAAGCCCGGCACCACGTTCCACGACTTCAACGAAAACAAACAGGAGCATCCATGCGTGTCTCGACCGGCCTGCTGTGCGCGTTCGCGCTGACGGCCAACCTTGCCCATGCGCAGGCGAATTGCGCGAACGCGACAGACCAGACGACGCTGACGGCGTGTGCCGATCGTGCGTACAAGAAATCCGACGCGGAACTGAACCGCACCTACGAGGCCGTCATCGCGCGCCTGCGCGGCGCACAGCCGCTCGCCGACAAGCTCGTGAATGCGCAGCGCGCATGGATCGCGTACCGCGATGCCGAATGCAACTTCTCCAGCGCGAATGCCGAAGGCGGCACCGTGTATCCGATGGTCGTGTCGACCTGCCTCGACGATCTGACGAAGACGCGCAACGAAACGCTGAGGGGTTATTTGTCGTGCGAGGAAGGCGATCTCGCGTGCCCGGTTCCGGCGAAGTAAAGACCGGAGCGAATCCGGCCGATCGCATGTTGCGCGGCTGGCGCGAGCGAAACGGTTTGCCGGCCCGACCGCTTATACGTCGTCCGTTTCGTCGAGCAGTTTGTGCCGCATCGCATAGCGAACCAGCGCCGCTTCGTGCGGCATCTGCATCTTTTCCAGGATGCGGGTCTTGTAGGTGCTGACCGTCTTCGCGCTCACGCATAGTGCCTGCGCGATCTCGGTCAGCGTTTGTCCGGCGGCAATCCGGCGGAACACGTCGAATTCGCGATCGGACAGCCGCTGATGCGGCAGCGTCTCCGCCGGCTCGTTCAGGCTCTGCGCGAACTGCTCGGCCATCGCAAGGCTGACGTAGACGCCGCCCGTCGCAACCTTCGTCACCGCACCGACCAGTTCGGCACTCGCGCTTTCCTTCGTCAGATAGCCCGACGCACCGGCGCGGAACGCGCGCACCGCGTACTGCTGTTCCGCATGCATCGTCAGCACGAGCACGCGCAATGCCGGTTTCTCGTCCTTGATCTGCTTGATCAGTTCGACGCCGTTGCGGCCGGGCATCGACAGGTCGAGCACCAGCACCTGAGCGGGCACCGACCGAACCAGTGCGATCGTCGACGCGCCGTCGCATGCTTCGCCGGCGACCTCGAATCCGGTGGCGTTCTGGAGAATGTGGCGCAGACCGTCACGCACGAGCGTATGGTCATCGGCGATAAGCACCTTGATCATGTGAGGGTGGTTTCCTGTTGAACGGTGGCGAGCGGGAATGCGACGGTAATCGAGAAGCCGCGCGCGAGCGCCGTGTCGATCGTCACGCTGCCGCCCAGCATGTGCGCGCGTTCGCGAATGCCGATCAGGCCGAACGATTTGTCCTCGTGCGCAGCGCCGCCCGGCGCCGCGCCGCGGCCGTTGTCCGCGACGCGCAGCACGCAGACGCCGTCTTCGATGTCGAGCCGCAATGCAACGCGCGTGGCGTCCGCGTGGCGTGCGACGTTCGTCAGCGCCTCCTGGACGATCCGGAACAGCGTGGTCGCCCCCGCGCTGGTGAACGTGAGGCCGCCTGTTTCGATGTGCCGCTCGACGTCGATGCCGTAGCGGTTCGTGAAGTCGTTCGCGAGCCACTCGATTGCGGGCACGAGGCCGAGGTCGTCGAGCATCACCGGCCGCAGATCGGCGGCGATCCGGCGCACCGACGCGACCGTCGCGTCGATCAGCCGGCGCATGCCTTGCAGATGCGACAGCACGCCGTCGCCCGGCCGTGCGTCGGCCGGCGCGCGCAGTTGCTGCTCGACGACCGACAGGTCCATCTTCAGGGCGGTGAGCTGCTGGCCGAGGTCGTCGTGCAGTTCGCGCGCGATGCGCGTCTTTTCTTCCTCGCGCACGTTCTGCAGGTTCGCCGAGAGCTCGCGCAGTTCCTCGCGCGACTGCTTCAGCGCATTTTCCGCGCGCTGCCGCTCGGTGATGTCGCGCAGCATCACCGTATAGAGCTTGCCGGATGCGTCGCGGATCTGCGAGATCGACGCCTCGATCGGGAATTCTTCGCCGTTGCCGCGCAGGCCGAACAGCACACGCTGGCGGCCCATCTGCCGTTCGGACACGCCCGTCACGCCGAACTGGTCGACGTGCTTCGCATGCGCGGCGCGAAATCGTTCGGGGATGAAGCGCGACAGCGGCGCGCCGATCGCCTCCATCGCCGACACGCCGAACACCTGCTCGGCCATCGGATTGAAGATCACGATCGTCTGCTTCTCGTCGATCGTGATGATCGCTTCCATCGACGAACGGATGATGCCCATCATCCGCGCCTCGTTGAGGATGCCGCGGCTGCTCGCGCCCGTGTCGGCGCCGCCCGCGCGCCCGCGCAGCAGCGCATGGACGAGCGCCGCGAACGCGAACGAAGCGATCAGGCCCGCCGCGAGCACCGTGCCCGCCGCGCGCTGCGCGCCGGTCGCGCTCGGCCGGCCGTCCGCGGAATAGGCAAGCGTCAGTATCGTGCCGCCGAAATTCAGCTGGTCGGTGCGCCGCAGCAGGTCGGGCGACGCGGACGCCTCGTCGGTCGTCGCCTCTGCGCTCGCGATCGGGTGCGGATCGTCGCCCGCGCTCAGCCGCAGGTCGAGCCCGCGTTCCGCATCGAGTGCGCGCTCCACGATGCGACTCGGGCTGATTTCCGCGAACAGCACGCCGTCGGCGGCGGATTCAGCGGCGCGGACAGGCGTGACGGCGGTGCGAGAGGCCGCGGCCGCCGGCAGGAACAGCATGAGCGTGCGCGTGTCGCGCGACGTGTCGTTGTCCGTCGAATGAATGCCGAGCGCCACATCGCCGGTCCGCAGCACCTGCGCGAGCGCGGCCTGGTCCTGCGCGCCGAAGCGCACGCCGGGCGAGTTGGCCGCGGGCGCGGCGAGCGCCGCGACCGCGAGCGGGCCGGCTGGCAGCGGCCCATTGCCGCCGAGCGCGGCGCGGGCCGCCGGCGACAACGGCGCGTAGCCGATTTGCCGGACCGGCGAGCGTCCGCTGTCGAAATCGAGCGTATCCGCGTAGCGGCGCCATTGATCCGGCGTCATCTGCGGCGCGAGCGCGAATGTGGCGCGCGCGCCCTTGAGGACAGCGACGCCCGCCTGCAGTTCGTGGCGCAACATCGCCGTCACGTGAGTCGTGCGGC
This sequence comes from Burkholderia sp. AU19243, assembly GCF_018148075.1. Classification (NCBI taxonomy): domain Bacteria; kingdom Pseudomonadati; phylum Pseudomonadota; class Betaproteobacteria; order Burkholderiales; family Burkholderiaceae; genus Burkholderia; species Burkholderia sp. AU19243. The sequence continues at coordinate 409,442 of NZ_JAGSTV010000002.1, read as the reverse complement.
GTTCGAAGCGCGTATGGACGGCGCCTTGCCACTGTTCGCGCACGAGCAGCGCGACGCAGAGCGACAGCGCCGCGCCGGCGAACAGCGTGACGACAGCGGCCGCGAGCGGCTGGCGTAAGATGGGCTGGAAGCGCGTGGGCCCTCGGGCGTCACGCGACGGGGTTCCACTAGCGTTCATTCGATGGCCATTCTGATGTCGGGACCGCCCGTGGCACTGGGCAGCGCGGCAAAGCGGGAAAACTCGCACAGGCCGCATGCGAAGTCTGTTTTGAAGACGAAATTGTGCGCGCTTTACACGTTTTTTGTAATAGGGTCAGCAAAAAATGCGCTTGCCGGGCGGAGCAGAGGGCGTTCCGGCAGCGATTGACGCGCGTCAACGCACGCGCCGGGGCGTGGGGCAGACTGTTCGGCAGGCGAGCCGGCATCGGGTTGGCTCGCGGTGGAGGTTCACCGTCGCGCCGGTGCGCGATCGGTGACCGGTCGGAGGGCGAACAATGTACAAGCGGATTTTCGTCGGGCTGGACGGCAGCCCGAGTGCGCGTCTCGCGCTGAACGAGGCGATTCGGATCGCGGTGGCGTCCGGCGGCGAAGTCACGTGTGCGTATGTCGTCGAACGCAGGCCGCAACTCGTCGATGTGGATGCGGGGTTTGCGGCCGAACACGACGGCGACGTGTCGGCCGTCGACGCGGCGACGCCCGTGCTCGATGACGCGAAAGCGGTGCTCGCGCAGCAACACGTGCCGGGCATCGTGCGCGCGCTCGACGCGTATGGCGAGGACGTCGCGGCGGTGTTGATGCGCACCGCGGCCGAGGCTGACGCCGACCTGATCGTGATGGGGACGAGCGGGCGGCACGGCTTGCGTCGGTTGCTGCTCGGCAGTGTGGCGGAATCGCTGCTGCGCGCGGCCGACCGGCCCGTGTTGCTGGTGCGGCACGATGAGCCGGTTGCGGCGGCACGGGCGCGCTGACGCGCGGTAGTCGGTGCCGCGGGCTGCGCTTGCGGTGCGCGGCCCGTCGGCTGCGCGCAGATGACGCGTGCGGTGGCGCGCAGCGCCTGCGAAAAGGATATGCACGCCGCACATGCGGCGCATGCGCAACGCACGATCGGGCGCGGCGGTTGCATCGCGGCCCACAGTTCTGGCAGCATCGGCCGGGTATCCGCATCATCGTCGCGCGCCGCGTTGCGTGCGATCCACGTCGCCGCGCGCATGGCCGCGGCGATCGATACAGCGGCAAGCGACGGCGGCCGATCGCTTTGTCGATCGGCCTGGCTATCCGCCGCGTGCCCGGGCTTTCCCTTTACCGATATCATCCGCCATGCCGATTTCCGCCGCCGACCTGATTCGCCAGTTCGACCTGCAGCCGCATCCCGAAGGCGGCTATTTCCGGGAAACCTATCGCGCGACCGATTCGGTCGTACGTCCTGCCGACGGTGCGCCGCGCGCGGCGTCGACCGCGATCTACTACCTGTTGTGCGACGGCGCGTATTCGTCGTGGCACCGGATCCGTTCCGACGAAGTCTGGCATTTCTACGCGGGCGATCCGCTCGAGGTGTGGGTGCTCGACGAACACGACGGTCTGACCATTCACCGGCTCGGCAACCCGCTCACGCATCCCGGCACTGTGTTCCAGGCGGTCGTGCCGGCCGGACGCTGGTTCGGCGCACGATGCGCGTCGCCGGAACACGTCGCGCTCGTCGGTTGCACCGTCGCGCCGGGGTTCGAGTTTGCCGAATTCGAGCTGGCCGACGCGACGGCGCTGGCCGCCGCCTTCCCCGCGTACGCGGAATACGTCGCAGGCCTCGCGCAGCGCGGCGACGCGTAGGCGCAGCAAGCCGACCGTTCCGCGCGGTCCCGGCCAAACCCGTTTAGAATGCGGGATGGTGCAGGGTCGGCGCGGACGTGCCGCGGCGATCGCTGCCAGCCGTATCGGCGGCGCCCCCGTCGCACGGTCCGCATGTCTTCCAGGAGCGCCGCCGTGTGGCACTTTCCCATCGCGATTCCCTCGTCGCTCGGCCCGTGGGCCGTGTTCGCGAGCGTACTGATCACGCAGCTCGGCGTGCCGGTGCCGGCCGTGCCGATGCTCATTCTCGGCGGTACGATGGCGGCGATGGGGCAGGCATCCTGGGCGAGCATGTTTGCGGCGGCGATCGGCGCGACGATGCTCGCCGATTCGCTGTGGTTCTTCATGGGCCGCACCCGCGGCCGGCGTCTACTGAACGGGCTCGTACGTTTTTCGTTGTCGCTCGACACCACGCTGCGTTTCGCGCGTAATGTTTTCGAAAGATACGGCGCGCCGCTGCTCGTCCTCTCCAAGTTCCTTCCGGGACTCGGGCTGGTGTCGGCACCGTTGCTCGGCACGACCGCGATCGGCGTCGGCGTGTTCCTGTTCTGGGATCTGGCCGGGGCTTCGTTGTGGGCCGCGTTCTGGCTCATCGGCGGCGCGGCCGTGCACGACCAGATCGTCCAGTTCGTGCTGTGGGTGCGCGCGAGCGGCGGCACGATCCTCGACGCATTCCTCGCGATCTTCATTACGTTCCTGCTGTACCGCTGGGTGCGCCGCGTGCAGTTCCGCCGCTACCTCGCGCAGGTGCGCATTTCGCCGCCGCAGCTCGTCGAAATGATGACGTCGAACGAGCCGCCGCTGATCTTCGATGCGCGGCCGCGTGCGATCCGCGAACGCGAACCGTACCGGATCGCCGGCGCGGTGCCGGTCGATCTCGATTCGCCGGACCTGCTCGATCCCGAGCTGCTGAAGCGGCCGATCGTCGTGTATTGCGTGTGCCCGAACGAGGCTACCGCGAAGCGGCTCATCGCGAAGATGCAGCGCAAGAAAATGCTTCACAACATCAAGGCGCTGAAAGGCGGGCTCGATGCGTGGGAGAAACACGGTTATCCGGTCGAGCCCCTGCCGGCCGATCTGGATTCGTCGCGGTATTTCGTACGGCCCGAGCATGCGGCGCTCGGCGGCGAATATACGGTGAGGGCGACGTTGTCGAAGTGATGCCGCGGCGTAGTTGCCGATTATCGGCACGCGTACGTTGCTATCGTGCATACGCGGCGGCGTCAAGCCGTCGCGCGGCTGCGGCGGCGGGCCGTTTCGACATGTTGCCGTGAAGTAACGTGTCGCAGATTTCTCGGCGATGTCGGCCTAATATCTCGCAATTCGACCTTGGCGGATAGGCAAAGAGCATCGCGTCTCAAGTTGGCACGTAATGGAGGCCGGCGCACCGGTTCGCCTTCATCGCCGCAGCCTTCCCAACCGTCTACTCAGACGGCATGTCGGCCGAGCGGGAAGTTCACCTATTCGGGCTCGGCATCCCAGATCGCCGCCAACAACGGCCAACTGGCTATCGTGGTCGTGCCCAGCCTGCCTGCCGCCTATGCGAAGAACCGCAACTTCACCGCGCCGAACGCGCCCGCGTCCAGTCAGCTTCAGCAGCCAGGGGGCGCATTTACGACGCTTGCGTCGTCGGCCGCGGAGACCGACTGCCTGGGGCTCGACCACGGCGCCGTAACGGAGATTGAAAGCGTGGGGACCGATGTCGCGATCGGCCGCTGGAATCAGGCGATGGATACGGACGGCAACACCTATACCAGTCAGCAAGGCGTCCACTACGCGGTCGGCACGCCGTTGTCGTTGCAGGCGACGAGCGGCACGCTGGCATGCACCCAACTGCTCGCCGATACGGTCGCGAACGCGGACGGCGGCGCGGCAGGCACGCTCGGAACGAGTTCCGCTACGGTCGATCTCGCGACGCGCACGCTCAACAACCTGACCCTGTCGATCAACCTGATGGACAGGCCATATACGTTGACGAGCACGCAGGCGCCGTTGAACGGGGCATCGACTACGGGGCAGTTGCTGCTCCAGTCGGTAGTGGTCGGGCACGACGCAACGCGGCCGTTGATCGCAGTCGGCTACACGGCCACGCTGCCGAACAGTGACACCATTGGGGGCGTCGTGGTGCTTTCGTGCACGTGATCGCGTTCGCGGCGCAATCAATCGGTCGCCGCGAGCGTCGGACGTCGGGCGCGGCTTTCTCGCGCTGACTGCCGTGGTAGTACGGTCTCGCTCGACATGCGCGTCGCGCTCGCGATCGGCCAGGTGTGAATCGTGCAGCGCGGCGTCGTGTGCGTGGTAGTCGCTCGTAGTCGCGCGCACCGCCTCGCCCGGTCTGGCCGTAATAAACCATCGAGTCGACGCCCGCCGCGCTGCGCCGGACGCATGGAACATGCGCGTGCCTTGCAGCGCGGCCTACCGGTGTTTGATCCCGATCATGCACGTGTTGGCCCGACGTCATATGCTGTTTGAATCGCTGGTCCGCGCTTCGCGCGGTCATCCGCCGATTCGCGCGCCCGCGCCGGCTGTCTGGCCGGCGCGGCCGCATCCTCGCGAAGTTCCGGTCGTCTCCGCGACGACGCGTCCACAACGAGGCCTTCGCCATGCAATCCACTTCGACCATTCCCGCGCTCGCACGAATCGCGCTGGCCGTCGACCCGACGCCGGAGTCGCTGTCCGCGATCCGCTACACGCGCACGCTATTGCGTCCCGGCATGCGCGTACGCATCGTCTGCGCGATCGACAACCCGCGCCTCGTGTTGCCCGACATTCCGCGCATCGACGCGCTGCTGAGCGCAGCGCGGGACGACATGACGCGCGAAGCGCAGGCGACGCTCACGCGTGCCGCCGGGTTCTTCGCCGACAGCGGCGCGGAGATCGAGCAGGTCGTTATCGATACGTCGATCACCGGCGGTACGGTGGCCAACGCACTCGCGAACGATACGTCGGAATGGCATGCCGACGTGCTGGTGGTCGGCGCCAATCCGCACCATGGCCTGCTGCGGCTCGTCGAAGGCGCGATGTCGGACACGCTGGCCGCACGCGCACGCTGCGCGCTGCTGATCGTGCCTGCCGGCTATGCGCGCCCGACGGAGGGCCCGCTGCAACGCCTGATGTTCGCGGTCGACGGCAGCGAGCCATCGCTGCACGCCGTGCGCGTCGGCCTCGGCTTCGCTGCGCCGACGACACTGCTGTACGCAGCCTACGTCGTCGATCGTGCGGTTCGCTTGACGGATATCGTGCCGGTGCGCGCCCTCGAGGATGCGTATCGCGCGGAGGGCGAGGATGCGCTCGCGCGAGTGGCGCCGCTATTCCATGCGGCCGGGAACCCCACCAAGCGCGGAATCGTCGAAACCCGTCCGACCAGCGACGACGTCGCTCATGCGCTGATGCGCGAAGCGGTGCACTGGCACGCGGAACTGCTGGTGGTCGGCACGCACGGCCGCCGCGGCATCGCAGCCTGGCTGATCGGCAGCGTCGCGCGCCGGCTCGCGCATCTCGCTCAGGTGCCGGTGCTGCTCGTGCGCGGCGCCGATTGAAGTGTTGCGGCGGATCAAGCAAAGCGAACGTTGCTTGACCTGCATCAGAAACGCTGCGCGCATCACGTGACACAGTGGCACAACGCGCTGGTGCGCGCGGAGCACCGCTCGCATCGGAACGCATCGCAATCATTCAGTGCCGCGGCGATTCGGTTGTCTTCTGGCGCCGGGCCGCGCACCGTACGTGAGCCGGTCAATGAACTCTCTGGCACGAGGGTAGGCAGCCGGCGGCTGCCTTGGACAACGGACGGGGTGCATCGCACCCCGTCCGCTTTCCTGGCCCCGTGCAAACCACTTTCCTCGCAGGATATTTTTGTAGCGATGTCGTCGCGTGTAGCGGCGCGTCGCGGCACGTGAGCCGCGATCGTCAACCGGTATGGACGACTCGGCGATACCGTCGCATTCGGCGCGCGTCCAGCGGCGCGGAAATGGCCGGACGGCACGGCATGCCGCCCGTGCCGCGCCTGCCGGATGTCACGCCGTTACGCGGCGCGAAGCGCGCGAAGCTCGCGTCGGCAGTGGGCGCCGCGAGTTGCGCGAGCGTGCCGGCTTACGCCGCGCAGGCGTCCTCGGCCGAGCGGCGTGCGATTGCGCAGTCGCGGCCAGCCGGGGCGCGTCTTGCGGCGCGGCGTCGGCTTGACGGACGCGGACGCGTCCGCGCCGGCACGCGCGCAGAGTGCGGCGGCGAACCGCTGCAGCGCGAATACCGACCCCGCGACGCTCTGGTATTTCTCGCTGCCGATCTGTCCGTCGAGCGTGACCAGCAAGCCGGCTTCGCACGCGAGCGCGAGCAATGCGTCGAGGTCCGCTGGCGGGCGGACAGCGGCAGGCGTCGCGGAAGCGGACGCCGCGCGTGCGCGCCGCTGTCCGTCCGGGGCCGGGAAGTAGCGATGTGACATGATTGGTCTCCTGCGCCGGACCCCGCGCGCCGGCTCGATGGCCGGCTGAGCGATGACCGGTATGAACGCATCGTTCATGTCGCCAGTATCCGCCGCGAAGATCGCGCTGCCAATCGGCGTGCGCTGAAGCCGCTGTCAGCCGTTGCGTGCCGGCTATCGGAATCGGCTGACACGCCGCAGTGCGGATCCGCGGCCGCTGCATCCGCGGCAGCGCCGGCGCGCGATGCCGCGCATCGCGATCCGACACATTCGAACTGACGAAAGCCGGCCCGCGCACGGCGCTTGACGCGGGATTTCGGCCGGTCTAAGTTCCGTCGTGCATCGACGTCGCGCGACGTTGAATCATCAGCGCGACCGGCGGTGCCGCGCCTCGGGGTGGCGTGGTAAATCCTTCCAGTCGTTCGCGGCCATGTGCGCCGCGAATCCTGCGCGCGTGCCGATCCGGCGACGGATCGGCGCGGCGGCACGCAACGTGCCGTTGACCGTGCGCAAACACGTGCCGGCGCATCGCACGCCGGGCGGCGATCCATACCATACTCTTCCATAACGTCAGTTTCCTTTCGTTCCTCGACCGTCAGGAGCCCGTTGATGTCCCAGGACAATCTGCTTGAATCGCTGAAGGCCGTCGCCGAACAGCGCGCGATCGGCGCCGACCAGTTGCGTACGATGCTCGACGACGAAGTCCGCGCGCTGTCGTCCGATGCCCGCGTGCACGATTACATCCACGTGTTCGCGATCCGGCACCTGCGCGAACGGATGCGCAGGCAGGACGAAATCGAGCGCGACACGTCGCCCGGAACGCAGCGCGACGACGCCCAGGATGCCGGCACGCGCCCGCGTCCATGATGCGCCGGAGTCGCGGCCGAGGCGCGAAAGCGTGCCGACAGGACGTGTACGGCCACGGCCGCGTTTCCTCATACTTTTCATCGAATCGTCACGACGATCTCAAGTCGGGCGCGCAAATGCCGTTTACCCGGTGAATTCGTCCACCGCGCATTCGCGCTTCCTTACCGAGTCGTCACCATGTTCTCGTCCATCCGCACCCGCATTCTTGCCGCGTGCGTCGCCATCGTCGTATTCGCGCTCGCCGCCACCACGCTGATCAATTACTTCATCGCACGCTCGTACAACGACGACGCGATCGACCGCAACCTGACGTCGGTCGCGAGCGGTCACGTGGTCGGCATCGGCGACTGGGTCGCGACCAAAAGCCGGATGATCGCCTCGCTCCAGGATGCCGCGCTGTCGCCCGATCCGTTGCCGGTGTTCAAGCAGATGGCCGCAGCAGGCGGCTTCACGAACGTGTACGCAGGCTACGCGGACAAGGCGTTCCATTTCTCCGATCCGACCGGGATCCCGCCCGATTACGATCCGACCGGCCGGCCCTGGTACAAGCAGGCCGCGCAGGCCGGCAAGCCGGTCGTCACGCCGCCTTACGTCGACGCGGGCACCGGCAACCTCGTCGTCACGTTCGCGGCGCCGATCTTGCGCGACGGCGGGCTGAAAGGCGTCGTCGCCGCCGACGTCGCGATGGACAGCGTGATCGCAAACGTGAAGTCGATCCACCCGACGCCCGCGAGCTTCGGGATGTTGATCGACAGCAATGGCCACGTCGTCGCTCATCCCGACGCGAAGCTCACGCTGAAGCCGGTCGCCGACGTGTCGGCGGATCTCGGCGGGATGAGCGTCGCGTCGCTGGCCGCGGCCACCGCGCCGGTCGAAGTGCACGTGGGCGGCGACGCGAAGCTCGTGCGTGCGCAGGCCGTGCCGGGCACCGACTGGTATGCGCTGGTGCTGCTCGACAAATCCGAAGCGACGGCCGGCATGCGCTCGTTGCTGACGGCTTCGCTGATCACGCTGGTGGTGATCGTCGGCGTTGCGTCGCTGATCGTCGGCGCAATCACCACGACCGCCTTCCGCCGTCTGTCGCAGGTGCGCCAGGCGATGGCGTCGATCGGCTCGGGCACGGGCGACCTGACGCAACGCCTGCCGGCCGAAGGCCGCGACGAGGTCGCCGACATCGCGCGTTCGTTCAATACCTTCGTCGACAAGCTGAACGACGTGATGCGCCAGATCCGGGACGCCAGCGAATCGGTGCGCACGGCCGCGAACGAAATCGCCGCGGGCAACCAGGACCTGTCGTCGCGCACCGAATCGGCCGCGGCGAGCCTGGAGGAAACGGCCGCATCGATGGAAGAGATCACCGCGACGGTCGGCCAGTCGGCCGCCGCCGCGGGGCAGGCCGACGAGCGCGCGGCCGCCGCGTCGCGGATCGCGTCGCACGGCGGCGTGGTCGTGTCGGACGTGGTAGCGACGATGGAGAAGATCGAGGAAGCGTCGGGCCGGATCGGCGACATCATCGGCGTGATCGACGGGATTGCATTCCAGACCAACATCCTCGCGTTGAACGCTGCGGTGGAAGCCGCGCGAGCGGGCGAGCAGGGCCGCGGTTTCGCGGTCGTCGCGCAGGAAGTGCGCAGTCTCGCGCAGCGCAGCGCGCAGGCCGCGCGAGAAGTGAAGGTGCTGGTCGAATCGACGGTCGCGAGTGTGTCGGCCGGATCGGGGCAGGTGCGTCAGGCCGGCGAAACGATGCGCGAGATCGTCGCGAACGTCGCGAACGTGACGACGATCATCTCCGAGATCACGCATGCAGCGAACGAGCAAACGCGCGGCATTCAGGAAGTGAACCGCGCGGTCACGCAGCTCGACGAGATGGTGCAGCAGAACGCGGCGCTCGTCGAACAGTCGACCGCGGCGGCCTCCGCGTTGCAGACGCAGGCGAACGCGCTCGCGACGACGGTCGGGCAATTCAAGGTCGCATGATTTCCATCGGCTGATCGACCGCTACCCGCACCGCCGCGCGTGCGGCGATGCTCAACCGTGACCGTCGTTGTCGCGCATTAGCGCGAGCCGGTTGTACAGCGTCTTCAGGCTGATGCCGAGCGCTTTGGCGGCTCGCGGCTTGTTGCCGCCGAAGTGCTCGAGCGTTGCCGCAATGAAGCGTTGCTGCACGTGGTGCAGCGTTGCGCCGAGCGGCAGCGCCATTGCACCGTCGGACGTGCGGTCGGGCAGCATCCTCGGCGTCGGCAGCACGACGTCGATGCCGTCGTCCGCGAGGATGTAGGCGCGCTCGATCGTGTTGTGCAGCTCGCGCACGTTGCCGGGCCACGAATACGCGCGCAGCGCGGCAATCGCCGCGTCGGTCAGCCGTTTGTGCGAGCGATGCCGCGCATTGAGCGCGTCGACGAACTCGTGGGCGATCGCTTCGACGTCGCCGCTTCGCTCGCGCAGCGGCGGCACGTATAGCGCGAATGCGGCGAGCCGGTAGAACAGATCTTCGCGCAAGCGTCCGTCGCGGACGGCCTCGGCCGGATTATGGCGGGTCGCGGACAGGATGCGCACGTCGAGCGGAATCGACTCGGTGCCCCCGACCCGCACGATCGTGTTCGACTCGAGCGCGCGCAGCAGCTTCACCTGCAGCGACGCGGGCATTTCGGCGATTTCGTCGAGCAGCAGCGTGCCGCCGCACGCGGCTTCGAAGAAGCCTTCGCGCTGCGCGAACGCACCGGTGAAGCTGCCTTTTTCGTGGCCGAACAACTGCGCTTCGGCAATGTCTGCCGGGATCGCGCCGCAATTCACGGGAACGAACGGACCGTTGCAGCGGGCGCTCAGATCGTGCAGCCGGCGCGCGACGATGTCCTTGCCGACGCCGCTTTCTCCGGCGATCATCACGCTCGCGCGGGTCGGCGCGATTTTCTCGATACGGGTGAGCAGCGTGCGCATCGCCGCTGAGCGGCCGGTCAGCGCGCGCACGTCGCCGCGTTGCTTCGGACGGTTTGCGGTTTCTCCCATAGGCGTTGGCGGCCCGGTTTTGAAAATCGGCACCGCATACTCCCTTCGTTGCAATATTTATCATCGACAGCGGACCGCCGCGGAAGGTGCCGCGATATAGAAATTTCCAATGCCGGCCGCGGAGCGCCTAGAAAACCGCGATTACCGCGCAGCCATGCCGTTTCGGCATTCGCGCGTCCGTGCCGCTGCCTTTTTACATTCATCCTATAAAAACGCGAAACACGCCGGCAATATTTACCCGGTGAAGCGCGGCACGCGCTGTTAACAGGCCGACGGGCGCGATTTTCTGCCCGTCCGGCGCACACCCGCTGCGGGCACGCCCGTTGCGCGCGCACGCTCGCACGCCCGGCACGCTTCGCGGTATGCCGACCGCAGGGGCGGCAGGCCGTCGAGCAACGGCCGCCGGCGCGATGCAGGGAAAACGATGAGGACCTTTACCCGTGAGCTATATCGGCAGGGCGCATGGGTCGTGCTGGCCGTCGCGGTGGCCTCCGCGCTGCAGGTGTGGGCAATTCGCGTGGTCGGCGTGCATGCGCCATTTGCGCCGCTGCCTCTCTACGCCGCCGTCGCGGCCGCGGCCTGGCTGACGTCTTTCGTCGGCGGGCTGGCCGCGACGGCCGCGAGCATCGCCGTGCTCACCGCGTTGTGGTGGCGGGCCGCGCCGCTGCCGGGCTGGATCGCGCAGGCGGGCGCGTTCGTCGCGATCGGTTTCATCGAGTGCGTGCTGGTGACGGTCGTCAAACCGCTGCTCGCGAACGACCGGCTGCATGGGGCTGACGACGCCGAGCAGGGCGCCGCCGCTCCCGAGCGCCGCGAGCCGGCGCCCGCCGCGCGCTCGCTCGACGACGTGCTGCTGCGGCGCGTGGTCGACGCGTCGCCGGACGCGATCGTCGGCGTCGATGCGGCGCGACGGATCACCAGCTGGAATCCGGCCGCGCGGCGCATCTTCGGCATCGACGCCGCGTCGGTGGCCGGACGCGACGTCACGACGCTGATTGCACCGCGCTGGCTGCGGCTGCATCCGGTTCCGGCCTCGTTCGCACGCGCCCCGGCGACGACCGGCCCGCTCGACATTCTGTGCGTGCGTCACGACGGCACATGCTTTCGCGCGACCTTCGCGGCATCGCCGATCGTCGATGCGCAAGGCAACTGCACCGGCATGTCGATCACGCTGCGCGACGCGCACGAACGCCGCAGCGACGAACGGCGCGACCTGCGTTCGTTGCACGGCGCGCGCGACGCGCGCGTGCAGACCGACGAATCGAACCGGATGAAGGACGAGCTGCTGGCCACCGTGTCGCACGAACTGCGCACGCCGCTGAACGTGATCTACGGCTGGGTCGAAGTGCTGCGCAGCGTCGAGGGCCAGAGTTTCGCGCACCAGGCGATCGACGCAATCGACCGCAGCGCGCGCTCGCTGTCGCGGATGGTCGGCGATCTGCTCGACGCGTCGTCGCTCGCGACAGGCCGGATGCGGCTCGAACGGGCGCCGGTCGATCTGGTGCGCATCGTATTCGACGCAGTGCGCGAACTCGCGGGCACGGCCGAGGCGAACGGCCTCGAGTTGTCGGCCGACTGCGCAATGCCCACTTGCGTGATCTCGGCGGACGGCGAGCGCATGCGCCAGGTGCTGTCGAACCTGCTGTCGAACGCGATCAAGTTTACGCCGGCAGGCGGTCGCATCACGGTGTCGCTGACCCGCGCCGGTGCGCGCGTGCGGCTGGCGGTCGCCGATACCGGGCAGGGCATTTCCCCGGAACGCCTGCCGCATTTGTTCGATACGTTCAACCGGCCGGAAGGCGCGTCCGCATCGCCGAAACGCGGGCTCGGCCTCGGCCTGTCGATCGTGCGCAACATCGCCCGGCTGCATGGCGGCGAGGTCGCGGCGACCAGCGACGGCGCCGGACGCGGCACGACCGTGACGGTCACGCTGCCGGCGGAGTTGAGCACGGACGATCCGACAGTCCAGCCGCGTCGGCCCGGCGGCGCATCGACCGCGGTCGCGCTCGACGGGCAGCGCGTGCTCGTGGTCGACGACGACGCGACTTCGCTCGCAAGTCTCGCGGCCGCGCTTGAAACGCTCGGTGCGCGGGTGTCTACCGCGCGCTCGGGTCACGACGCGCTCGACGCGATCGCGCGGCAGCATCCGAGCGTCGTGTTGTCCGATCTCGCGATGCCCGACGGCGACGGCTTCTGGCTGCTCGACCACATCCGCCAATTGCCGGACAGCGGCGGGCGCGTGCCCGTCGTCGCGGTGACTGCCCATGCGGGCTTGGCGGACCGAAACCGGGTGATGGCCGCCGGCTTCGATGCGTATCTGTGCAAACCGGTGGACGTGCCGACGCTCGCAAGCGTGATCGCGGACATATCGCCGGTCGACACGCCGCGAGACGACCGCCGACACTGACGTACGGCGGCAACTGTTCAACCATGGGAGGCGCGATGAAACGATCGGACAATACGCGGTGCGGCGGCATCGGCGCACGTGCGGCGCGCATCATCCGCATGCGGCCGGTCGTGCCGATCGCGAGCATACTGTTGCTGTCGTTTGCGTGGATTGCGACGCCGCGCATCGCATCGGCTGACGAAAGCGTGCGCACGAAGCTCGCGAGCCAGGCGTCCGCCGTGGGCGGCCAGTTGCGCGATGCGACCCTCGCGTCCCGTATCCGCGCGGCGCTCGTCGCCGAGCGCGGGCTCGCCTCCGACGACATCGACGTGCAGGTGCACGGCCGCGTGGCCGAGCTGACGGGCAGCGTGCCCGACGAGCGGCAGCATGCGGCCGCGGTGCGCGTCGTTCACGACGTCGACGGCGTCAGCGGCGTGCGCGACAGGCTGCAGATCCGCCGGAAGTAACGTGATGCGCGGGCAAGCGTCGGGCCGGTTGGGCGTCGCGCGCCTTGCAGCCCTGCGCGGCACCGTGCAGGAGGGTTCGACATGGACACCATTATCGCGGGCCGCTTCTCGACACTCGAGCAGGCGGAGCGTTGCGCGGCGCAGCTGCGCGGCCACGTCATTCATCGGGACGACGTGAAAGTCTTCTTTCTGAACCCGCCCGGCCAGCATGCGTTGTTCTGGCTCGGCGGCGACGTTTATGCGGATTCCGCGGCGCGTCCCGGCGGCCTTGGCGCGCTCGAAGGCGTGGCCGTCGGCGCGATCGTCGGACTGATCGGCGCCGCGCTGCTGTATCTGGGCGGGCTCCATTCTCCGCTCGCATGGTTCGGCGTGCCGCTGGTCGGCGGCTACGTCGGCGCGTTGTGCGGCGCGCTCGGCAAGATGCGCGGCGACGCGCCGGAAGGGCATGGTGCGCTGAAAGCGTGCGAAAACGGCGTCGTACTCGCCGCGCACGTGACGCGCCGCACCGCGACGTTTGCGGAGCGCACGCTGCTCGCGGCCGGTGCATTATCGATCGAGCGCGTCGAAGGCGCGTGGAGCAAGGGCGCGTGGACGGATTTCTTCACGTCCGCGCATCGTCCGGCATGACACGCATGTTCATGGGGCGCGCAGCCGGACCGAATCGGCGCGCAGCGGATGACGTGCGCAAGGCACGGGGCGATTGGGACGCGTACCGTCCCGTCGTGCTCGCCGCCGCCGCATGCATGCTGGTATCGCGCATGGTCTCGCCAGTGCTCGGCGCAGCGATCGATGCGCCGGCGCCGCTCGCATCGTCGGTGCAAGTCGCACCGGGCGTGATTCGTCCCGGCGAGACGGCAGACGAAGCGGACATGGCGCGGCGGCCGACCGGCATCGATGCGGAATTCGTCGACAAGGCCGGCATCGTCGGCCAGACGCAATTGCGGGCGAGCCAGCTGGCCCTCGACCGCTCGTCGAATCCGGACGTGAAAGCGTTCGCGCGCAAGATGCTCGACGATCACGATCGCATGACCGCGGAGTTGCGCAAGCTCGGCGCGCGCAAGGGCTTGCCGGTGCAGGCGAAGATGCTCGTCGATCCGGCGGTGACGGCGTTGCGCGCCAAAACCGGGCACGCATTCGACATCGGATATGTCGCGATCGCGGGGCCGGCAGCGCACGAAGCGGCGATCAAGCTGTACGAAGCCGAAGCGCGCGACGGCCGCGACCCGCAACTTCGCGCGTTCGCGGCCGCCGCGCTGCCTACCTTGAACGCGCACCTGAGCGCCGCGCGCGCGCTCGCGAAATCGGTCGACGCCGCGCACTGATCAGCGCCCCGCGCACAATGCGCGTATCAGCGCCGCGGGGCGTCGCTTTCGGGGCCGCCAGGCGAGGCCTCGTGCGGTGGCGCGTCGAGCGCCGTTTCGCCTTCCTCGATCAGCCAGTAGCGCGAAGCGCCGTAGTACGCGTGCACCGCTTCGGCCCAGCCCGGATCGGCCATTGCCGGCCAGTGGTCCTTGTCGAAGCCCGGCGCCGCGCGCACGCGCTCCGTCGGCACGGGCAGCACGAAGCAGCGGCGCTCGACGTCGAGCGTCAGCAGGCTCCACGGCACCGCGAGCAGCTTGTCGCCGATCCCGAGAAAGCCGCCCGACGACACGACCGCGTATGCGATCCGGCCGGCGCGCACGTCGAGCATGATGTTCGTGACCTTGCCGATGTCGTCGCCGTCGATCGTCAGCACGCGATCGTCTTCGAGCGTGCCGGCGGCCATCACGTCCGGGCCGGGGCCGCCGGACGAGCGGCCGGTGTCGCCGACGATGCGCGACGGGGTGTCCGTTGTCATCGATTGCCTCCTGGTCGAAGCGGCGCGGCGCACGAGCCGTGCACGGCGCGGGTGAGAGAACGGGCGATCATCGGCGCCGCGGCAGCGACACGTCTTCGAGCGTGTTCGCGAGCTCGTCGCGGGCGGGGCCGCCCGCGCGGGTTGCGATGTCGCCGAGCGACAGCATGCCGACGATCCGGTGCTGCGCATCGAGTACGGGCATCCGGTGCAATTGCACCTCGGCCATGCGTTTCTGGACGTCGCCGACGCCGTCGTCCTCGACGCACCACTGGACGGGGGCGGACGCGACGGCCTTCACAGGCGTGTCGGGCGAGTGCCCGTGCGACAGCGCGCGCACCGCGAGGTCGCGGTCCGTGACGATCGCGACGAGTTCGTTGCCGTCGCAGACCGGCAGCACGCCGATGTCGAAACGCTGCATCAATGCGGCCGCATGGCGAATCGTGTCGGTGGGCGCGACGCACACCACGTCGCGCGACATGATCTCGTTGACGCGATACATGAACGCCTCCTTCGTGAGCGAGACGATCCGGTAGCAGGACGCGTGCCGCGCCCGATCGGCATGCGTCGCGCGTGCGCTGCGCCGCCACGGAGAAATTTGCCAGCCGGGTTGTACATCTTCCACGGCGGCAGCCGTGGCGGGGCCGCACGCGTCGGTCAGTGGCCGACCCCCGTCATCACGACGATCGCGAATACCAGCGCGCTCTCGATCGCGGCAAGCGCCGCGACGCCGGCGGCGCCACTCACTTCGTGCCACGCGCGTTCCATGCGTTTCATCAGTTCACTCCGGTTGTGCCGGCCCGGCGCGGCGCTGCCGCGCGTGCAGAGCCGGGTGCCGCCGTCAGCCGTGATCGCGGGGCGGTGGTGGGGCGTCGGGCTTGCGCGGGGCGCGTTCGCCGGACGGCTTGGCGGGGTCGATTCGCGTCGCGCCGCCGACGGCGGGCGGATCGCTGGCCGGGAACGTTTCCTCGAGCCCTTCGTCGATGCGCTCTTCCGTCTTGTCGTCGGACGGTTTGTGCGACGCGGCGAAGAGGCCGGGTCCGGCGGCCGGTAACACGGCATCGCGGCGGCCGGGTGCGTGAGCGGTCATGATCGAACCTCCTTACACGTTGAGAGGGCGCAAGCCCCGTACCCATGATCCTGCCGGCATCACGGGCATAGCGTCCGACCGGCCGGACGCCCCAGGATAGCCGGCATTTATCGACACATGAGCAGACCGGGCCCGCGGGTGACCGCGCAGCGGCGTGCGGCCCGATCCCATTCGGGCTTGCTGTCCGCCGAGCGCCGAAGGCCGGACGATGTCGCTCGCAACGGCGGCCTGCCGGGCGCGACGGTCCGCCAAACGGCGCGAGCGGGCACGCCGATTGCGTACGGTCGCCGCGCCAATCGACACGCGCGAGCCGCCGCGCAGGAGCGACATGAACACCCAATCGATGCTGCACCGTCCCGAACCGATACCCGACGTCGATCCCGACCCGGCGCTGCCCGAGCACGACGATCCGGTCGACCCGCCCGTGCCATCGGGTCCGCCGTACGGCGATCCGCCGTCACAGCCGCAACCGATGCGGATGCCGGGAGGACGCAGCGAACCGCGGCCGGCCGCGCGATCACTGAAAGGAGGACCATCATGGACATTCACGTGCAATCGCCGGACAAGCGCGCGATCGCCCAGGTGCTGGGCCGCTATTTCGAATCGCGCTCGTTGCGCTACCACATCGAGGAACTGCCCGGCGGGGTGCTCCATATCGGCTTTCGCGCAAGCGGGCGGCCGGTTGCGGTCACCGTGTCGTTCGACGACTCCGCGTACGACACCTACACGCACTGGGACGCGAGCCAGAAGCAGCTCGCGCTCGGGCGGCTCGCCGACGGCTTTTCGCGGATGATGGCGAGCCGCAGCCCCGCCGCGCTCGCCGGCGACTATCACGTCGAGCGTTTCTGATCCGCCAATCTTCCCCCCGGCGCCAGCCGGACACCGGCAAAGTGCCCGTTCCAGACGGGCGCTTTGCGGCTTCACGCGCGTCGCGTAGGATATTCACTTATTCAGCGTACGCTACGTTCGCGCCGTCGACTGCCTGCCGGCGGAGCCGGACAGACGCGGCGCGTTTTTCTTCAGGCGCCTTTGCGCAACCGACGGAGACCATCTTGATGACCGTTGCTCGCCCGTTGCTGTCAGCCGGTGCTCGCCGCTTCGTTACGGGCCTGTCGGCCTTCGCCGCACTCGCGGCTGCCGGCGCACGCGATGCGTCGGCCCAGACGCCTTCGCCGCTCGGCGAATGGCAGTATTCGGCGGGCGTTCCGCTGCAGAAGCTGTTCAACCCGACGGTGCCGACATGGCAGGTCAGCGTCGGCGCCGCGATGACGCTGCAGCCGCGTTACGCGGGTTCCGATCGCTACCGCGTGATGGGCGGCCCGAACCTCGACGTCCGCTATCGCGACCTGTTCTTCCTGTCGACGGGCGACGGACTCGGCGCGAACGTGCTGCGCGGGCCGAACTGGCGCGTGAGCCTGTCCGTCGGCTACGACCTGGGACGCCGCTCGGCCGACGATCTCGACCACCTGAACGGCCTCGACAACATCAACGCGGCCCCGGTGATGAAGCTTGCGGCCGATTACGTGATCTCGAAGGATTTCCCGTTGGTGCTGCGCGCGGACGTGCGGCGCAGCATCGGCGGCTCGAACGGCTGGGTCGGCGATTTTTCCGCATACATGCCGATGCCGGGCAGCAACGAGCACTTCTTCTGGTTTGCGGGGCCGACGGTGTCGTTCGCCGACTCGCGCTACATGAACGGCTGGTTCGGCGTGAATCCGGGCGCGTCCGCGCGTTCCGGGCTGCCGGCCTATTCGGCGAGCGCGGGGATGAAGTCGTTTGGCGCGGGCGTGACGATGGTCTGGTTCGTCAACAAGCACTGGTTCCTGACGGTGGACGGAGCTGTGGAGCAACTCGTCGGCCGTGCACGGCGCAGCCCGATCACGCAGCAGTCGACGAACGGCGTGTTCGACATGTCGGTCAATTACCAGTTCTGAGCCTCTGAGCCGGGCTGATCCTGCCCGGGACGAAGCCGGGGGCTTGCCCGCGGTGCTGGCGCGTGCGGCGTTGTTCTTCACATTTGCTATGATTCGAACCTGTACAAACGTACAGTGATCGATTCCCGTGACGCCTGCATCGCCGACGCCCCCGGCGTTTTACTACCTGACCAATTTCGAACGCGCGCTGGCCTGGCTCGGCGAGCGCTACGACGACCTGCTCGACGCGCACGAACACGCGTTTCTCGCGCAGTTCGCGCAGTTGCCGAAAGCGTCGCGCGCGCTGCTCGTGCGGATGCTGATGCGCACCGGCTCCGACTTCCGCGCGAGCAAGCTCGTGTACGACGAAATCGGCTGCACGCTCGACGCGGCCGCGCCGCTCGTCGCACTGGGCTGGGTCGATCCGGCGCCCGCGCTTACGCTCGACGAACTGTTTGCGCTGTCGACCAAGGCCGATCTGCTGAAGGTGTTCCCGTCGCTCGCCGCGCATGCAGGCGAGCGCAAGCCCGACTGGCTCGAGCGATTGCGGCCCGGGCACACCGACGCGCAGCCGCTCGACGCATGGTGCGAGCACGCGGGCGATCGCGTGCTGCGCGTGACCGTTGGCCCGCTGTGCGAGCGCCTGCGGCTGATGTTCTTCGGCAATCTGCACCAGGACTGGAGCGAGTTCGTGCTCGCCGATCTCGGCGTGTTCCAGTATGAAAGCGTGCCGATCGCGCCGTCGTCGCGCGCGTTCCAGCATCGCGACGACGTCGATGCGTATCTCGCGCTGCACGCGTGCCGCGAAGCACTCGACGCGTGGCCCGACGAGCTGCCGTTCGACGGCCTGCTGCACGCGATCGACGCGGTCGGCTGCGCGCAGCCGTGGCTGGCGACGCGCCGCGCGAAGCTGCTGTTTACGCTCGGGCAGGCCTGCGAACGGCGCGCCGACTGGAGCACCGCGCTCGACGCCTATGCGCGCAGCGCGTGGCCGGGCAGCCGGCATCGGCGCATTCGCGTGCTCGAGCGCTGCGGGCGCGACGACGACGCGCTGGCGCTGGCGCTCGACGCGCGCGGCGCGTTCGAGAGCGACGAAGAGCGCCAGCGCATCGAGCGGATGCTGCCGCGCCTGCAGCGCCGCGTCGGGCAGCCGGTCGAGCGGACGGCCGCCGTGCCGGGCGCGCCTCGCGAAACGCTCGTGCTGGCGCGCCCCGAAGCGTTCGTGAGCGTCGAATTCGCGGTGCGCGACCATCTCGCGCTGCCCGATGCGCCGGTGCATTACGTCGAGAACACGCTGATCAATTCGCTGTTCGGACTGCTGTGCTGGGAGCCCGTGTTCGCGGCCGTGCCCGGTGCGTTCTTCCACCCGTTCCAGCGCGGGCCGGCCGATCTGCACGCACCCGATTTCGCGCTGCGCCGCGGCGATGCGTTTGCCGCATGCTTTGCGCAACTCGATTCGGGCGCGTACCGCGACACGATCCGCCGCCACTACGCGACGAAGGCGGGGCTGCAGTCGCCGTTCGTATTCTGGGGCGTGCTGACTGACGAGTTGCTCGACCAGGCGCTCGCGTGCCTGCCGCCCGAGCATCTGCGGCTGTGGTTCACGCGCCTGCTTGCGGACATTCGCAGCAACCGTTCGGGGCTGCCCGACCTGGTCCGGTTCTGGCCTGGCGAGCGGCGCTACGAGCTGATCGAGGTAAAAGGGCCCGGCGACCGGCTGCAGGACAACCAGACACGCTGGCTCGCGTACTGCATCGCGCACGGGATGCCTGTGCGTGTCGTCGATGTCGAATGGGCGGCGGGTGCCGGCGTGGAGCCGGCCGAAGCGGCGGGGCTGTCGGCATGAGCTATGTCGTCGCGGTGCGGGCGATGTGCGAGTTCACCGCGCGGCGCGGCGATCTCGACCTGCGCTTCACGCCCGCGCCGACCGCGCTCGAAGGCATCGCCGGACATGGCGCAGTCACGTCGAAACGCGGCGCGCGCTACGAAACCGAAATCGCGCTGACCGGCACCTGGGGTACGCTCACGGTGCGCGGGCGCGCGGACGGCTACGACCCGGTCGCGAACCGTGTCGAGGAAATCAAGACCTACCGCGGCAGCCTCGATGCGATGCCGGCCAACCATCGCGCGCTGCACTGGGCGCAGGCGAAGGTCTATGCGCACCTGATGTGCGCCGCCCGCGGTCTCGCGGAAATCGACGTCGCGCTCGTGTATTTCGACATCGTGTCCGAACGCGAGACCGTGCTGACGGAAACGCTGAGCGCAAGCGCGCTTGCCGAGTTTTTCGCCGAGCAGTGCGCGTGCTTCGTCGGCTGGGCCGAGCGCGAGACCGCGCACCGAGCGGCGCGCGATGCGGCGCTGCGTGCGCTGACGTTTCCGCACGGACAGTTCCGCAGCGGGCAGCGCGAACTGGCCGTGTCCGTCTATCGGGCCGCGCGCGACGAACGCTGCCTGATGGCGCAGGCGCCGACCGGCATCGGCAAGACCCTCGGCACGGTGTTCCCGTTGCTGAAGGCGTGCGGCGAGGGCGAGCTCGATCGCGTGTTCTTTTTGACCGCGAAGACGCCCGGCCGCGCGCTCGCACTCGACGCGGCGGCGACGCTCGGCGCGGGCACGCCGGCGCTGCCGCTGCGCGTGCTCGAACTCGTCGCGCGCGACAAGGCGTGCGAGCATCCGGACCGCGCGTGTCACGGCGAGTCTTGCCCGCTCGCGCAAGGCTTCTACGACCGGCTGCCGGCCGCGCGCGATGCGGCGATCGGTGCAGAGCTGCTCGATCGCGGCACCGTGCGCGCGGCGGCGCTCGCGCACGACGTCTGCCCGTATTACCTCGCGCAGGAACTCGCCCGGTGGTCGGACATGGTGATCGGCGACTACAACTATTACTACGACGGCAGCGCGATGCTGCACACGCTCGCGCAGCAGAACCAGTGGCGCGTCGGCGTGCTCGTCGACGAAGCGCACAACCTGCTCGATCGCGCGCGCAAGATGTACAGCGCGTCGCTCGACCCGTTCGCGTTCGCGGCCGCGCGGGACGCGGCGCCCGCGCCGCTGCGCAAGGCGTTCGACCGGCTCGCACGGGCGTGGGGGGCGCTCAATCGCGCGCAGGCCGAGCGTTACGCCGCGTATCCTGACATCCCCGGCCCGATCGTCTCGGCGGTTCAGCACCTCGTCGCGACGATTGGCGAACATCTCGCCGACGCCCCGCGCGCGAACGACGATGCGCTGCTGCGCTTCCATTTCGATGCGATCCAGTTCGGCATGCTTGCCGACGCGTTCGACAGCGCGTCCATCTTCGACGCGACGCTGCACGGCGAACCGCTGCCGCGCCAGCCGGCGCTCGACGGCGTCGTGCCGGCCGGCCGCCGGCGACGCATCCAGTCGACGCTGTGCGTGCGCAACGTGATCCCGGCCGGGTTTCTTGCACCGCGCTACGAAGCAGCGCGCGCGACGGTGCTGTTTTCCGGCACGCTGAGCCCGTTTCATTTCTATCGCGACACGCTCGGGCTGCCGGCCGATACGGGCTGGCTCGACGTCGACGGGCCGTTCCGCGCGGAGCAGCTGACCGTGCGCGTCGCGAGCCATGTGTCGACCCGCTGGCGCGATCGCGACCGTTCGCTCGAACCGATCGCGGACCTGATCGCCGCGCAGTATGCGACGCGACCCGGCAACTACCTCGGTTTTCTCAGCAGCTTCGACTATCTGGCGCGTGTCGTCGCGCTGATGCAGGTGCGTCATCCTCACGTGCCGGTATGGGCGCAGGCGCCTGGCATGGGCGAAAGCGAGCGCGACGCGTTTCTTGCGCGTTTCGACGCGCGCGGGCGCGGCGTAGGCTTCGCGGTGCTGGGCGGCGCGTTTTCTGAAGGGGTGGATCTCGTCGGCGAGCGGCTGATCGGCGCATTCATCGCGACGCTCGGGCTGCCGCAGGTCAACGACGTCAACGAACAGATGCGGCGCGCGATGGATGCGCGTTTCGGCAACGGGTACGACTACATGTACCTTTATCCGGGGCTGCAGAAGGTCGTGCAGGCGGCCGGACGCGTGATCCGCACCGAACACGACGAGGGCGTCGTGCACCTGATCGACGATCGCTATCGACGACGGGAGGTGCGCGATCTGTTGCCGCGATGGTGGCGGATCGGGTGACGCCGTCGCACGGGCCGGACGTTGCGGGCGTGGCTACAGCACGTTGAGCATCGCCAGCGCGGTTTCCTGCAGATGCGGCAGCACGCGGCGCACGGCCGCGTCGGTCGATTCCGCACCGATGGGCATGTTCGTGCTCAGCGCGGCGACGACTTCGCCGTGGCGATTCTTCAGCGGTACCGCGATTCCGCGCACGCCGACCTGCAATTGCTGTTCGATCACCGCGAAGCCGGCGTCGCGCGCGCGGTCCACCTGTTCGAGCAGGCGCGGCTTGTTCGTGATCGTGTGCGGCGTGAACGGCGCGAGTTCGGCCTCGTCGAGCCACGCGCGCACGGCCTCGCGATCCGGATGATGCGCGAGCAGCACGACGCCGGGCGACGTCAGCGGGGCCGGCACGCGCGCGCCGAGCACGAAGCCGGTCGTCATCACGCGCGACACGCCGTTGCGGGCAATGAACACGAGTTCCCAGCCGTCGAGCACGCTCACGTACGCCGATTCGTTCAGCGATGCGCTCAGCTGCTGCAGATACGGCTGGACCGTGCGCGGCAGGCGCGCCGAATCGAAATACGACCAGCCGACCCGCAATACGCGCGGCGTGAGGCCGTACAGTTTGCCGTCGGAATGGACGTAGCCGAGCGATTCCAGCGTCAGCAGGTAGCGCCGCGCGGCCGTGCGCGTGAGACCGGTACGGGCGGCGGCCTGGGTGGGCGTCATGCGCGCGTGCTGGCTGTCGAATGCTTCAAGGATCATCAGGCCTTTTTCGAGGCCGGCGATCCAGTCGCGTCGGTCCAGGTCGGGCTTTTTCGTCATCGCGGGCGGGCGGTGGATGCGCGGTGTTCGCGCGGGAATGGGCGATTGTCTGCAACCGCAAACTGCAGATGTCTTGGCGCGAGGCGGGGAAGTTTCCGGGGCTGGTCGGAAGTTCGTGCCATGTCGTGCCGCTCATCGATGAGCATGACTGCGCACGGCGGCATCGGTTGTCCTTCTACGATGCATGCGTTGTGGCGACTGCTTTGCCCGAAGGGTGTAAACGCCTCCTGATTGATTGACATCGCGGACACCGCACGCAAAGCCCCGGAACGGGATGCGGCGCGACCGTCACGCGCGCCGCACCCGTGCGAGCCTTACTCGCTGCTCGTCCACTCGACGTTCGCACCGACCGAACGCAGGTTTTCGACGAAATGCGGGTGTGCGCGTCGAATGGGCAGCGCATTCATGATTTCCGAGCGGCCCTCGATGCTCGCGGCCACCATCAGCAGCGCGATCGCGACGCGGATAATGTACGGGCTCTCGACACGCGCCGGCGTCAGTTGCAGCCCGCCGAACGTGATCAGCCGGTGCGGATCGGACAGCAGCACGTGCGCGCCGAACTTCGACAGTTCGCCCGACCAGCCGAGCGCGCCGTCGTACACCTTGTTCCAGAACATCGCGCTGCCTTCCGCGCGCACGCCGAGCGCGATGAAGATCGGCAGCAGGTCGACCGGCAGGTACGGCCACGGCGCGGCTTCGACCTTGGTCAGGATGTTCTGCGTGAACGGCCGGCGCACGCGCAGCGGGCCGTCGCGTTCCGCGCGGGACCAGCCGTCGCGATGCGTGACGTTCACGCCGAACTTCGCGAACGTGCGGTCGATCAGCGGGAAATGCTCCGGCGACGAATTGCGAACCGTGATGTCGCCGCCCGTGATCGCGCCGAGCGCGAGGAACGTTGCGATCTCGTGGAAATCCTCGGCGAACCGGAATTCGCCGCCGCCGAGCTTGCCGCCGCCCGTCACGCACAGGCGCGACGTGCCGATGCCTTCGATCGCGACGCCGATCATCGCGAGGAACTTGCAGAACTCCTGCACGTGCGGCTCCGACGCCGCATTCATCAACGTCGACGTACCGCTCGCCGCGGTCGCGCACAACGCGAAGTTCTCGGTGGTCGTGACCGACGCGTAGTCGAGCCAGTGATCGTTGGCCGTCAACGGGCCGTCGGCGCGGACGATCAGCGAATCGGGCGTGCGCTGGATATGCGCGCCGAAGCGCTCGAACACCTCGACGTGCGGATCGATTTCGCGCACGCCGAGCGTGCAGCCTTTCACGTCGTTCTCGAGGCGCGCGACACCGAAGCGCGCGAGCAGCGGCGGAATCAGCATGATCGACGAGCGCATCGCTTCGGGCAGGCGATGAACGGCCGGATCGAACGTCGTGTTGCGATGGTGGAGATCGAGGATGCCGGTCGTGAAATCGACCGACACGTCGCTGCCGAGCGTGCGGAAGATGTCGAGGATCTTGCGCACGTCGGTGATGTCCGGCACGCCGACGAGGCGCAGCGGCTGATCGGTCAACAGGGTCGCGCAGAGGATCGGCAGGACGGCGTTCTTGTTCGCGGACGGCTTGATGTCCCCGCGCAGCGGGGTGCCGCCGTGGACGATGAGATTCGACATGATATGGGGGCGTATCGGTGACTGACGTAGGCCCATATGATGCCATTGGTCGGCGGGCGGCGTGGAATGTTCAGAACGGAAAAAGGGCTTCTGCACGCACGATTGACGGTGTTTGACGTTGGGCGACGCGACTCGCCGCGACCCCGCCCGTTGCCGAAACGGCCGGCCGCGCATCGGGCCGGCCATGCAGTCACGCGATCACCGCGCGGCGCGCATCCGCGCGGCAACGACCAGCGAGATCAGGCAGCCCACCGCGAGATAACCGGCGACGAGGTGCCATGAACCGCCGCCCACGCTGACGAGCGCCACTGCGATGAACGGCGTGAATCCGCCGCCGACCACGCTCGCGAACTGATAGCCGACGCCCGCACCGCTGTAGCGGTATTCGGCTCCGAACAGCTCGGTGAAAAGCGGCTGCTGAACGCTCACGACCATGTCGTGTGCTGCATTGGCCAGCAGGATCGAGAACAGCACGATCCACGCGATCGAGCGCGACTCCAGCGCGACGAAGAACGGCACCGCCGAAGCGAGACCGATCAGCGCGCCGATCAGGTAGATGCGGCGCAGACCGAAACGGTCGGCGAGCCATGCAAAGCACGGGATCGTCACGCAGCTGATCGCGCCGACCAGCAGGCCGATGTTCAGGAACAGGTCGCGCGACAGGCCGAGGTTCGACGTCGAATAGCTGAGCGCGAACGCGGTAACGATATACATCGTGAACAGCTCGGCAAGCCGCAGCGCGACGATCAGCAGGAACGCCTTCGGATGGCGCGTCAACGCCTCGAGCACCGGCAGGCGCAGCTTGCGGTTGCCGTGCTCGACCTTCTCGACGAACTCCTGCGATTCGTCCATGCTGTTGCGCACCCACAACCCGATCAGCACCAGCACGATGCTGAACACGAACGGCAGGCGCCAGCCCCACGACTTGAACGCGGCGTCGCCGAGCGTATGGCTCAGGATCGACACGATCCCCGTGGCCAGCACGAGCCCGACACCGTAACCGACCTGCACGCCGCTGCTGTAGAACGCCTTCTTCTGCTTCGGGGCGCTCTCGACGGCCATCAGCGCCGCGCCGCCCCATTCGCCGCCGACCGCAAAGCCCTGGATCGCGCGCATCAGCACCAGCAACACGGGCGCCCACCAGCCGATCGTCGCGAAGCTCGGCAACAGGCCGATCGCGACGGTCGACAGCCCCATCAGCATCACCGTCAACACGAGCATCCGCTTGCGGCCGAGCCGGTCGCCGTAATGGCCGAACACGATGCCGCCGAGCGGACGGAACAGGAATCCGACGCCGAAGGTCGCGAACGCCGCGAGCGTGCCCATCGTCGGGCTGACCTTCGGGAAAAACTCGGAATTGAACACGAGCGCGGCGACGATCCCGTACAACAGGAAGTCGTACCAGTCGACGACTGCGCCGACGAAACTGCCGATTGCGGCCTTGCGGGCCTGGCTGCGCGCGCGGGTACTCGCGGCCGCATCAAGGGTATCGAAAGTGGGGGTCATGAAGGCGTCTCCTGGCACCGCGCATCGTGGAATCGCGGCGGCGCCGCGTCCGATGCTGCATTGAAGTCGAAGGGTGAACGGAGAATAGGGCGCGCGCTGCATCCCGGCAATTGGCCGATCCGCCAAAGTGCGCGATTATCGTTCGATTGTGTGCGATTATCGAACGGTTTCCGGGTTTGCACTAGGCCAGGCACCCATCTCCCGTTCGGCCAGGGTGTGCCGCCGTGAACGATCTGGTTAAAATCTGGACCATCGAAACCTCGCCCGGATCGGGTGGTTGTCCGGCCGTCACATCGGCCGGGCGTGCCGCACGCGCCGGGCGTCATCCCCACCGACAGCATGTCCCCGGAGACTGGAATGCCCGGCACTTCCCACCTTTTGTCCAGCGATACGCCGCCCGTTGCCGATCCGGCCGCCAATCCGCTCGGGATGGCGGGGCTCGAATTCGTCGAATTCGCAGCACCGGTGCCGGACGCGCTCGCGCAACGCTTCGAGCAACTCGGGTTCAAGGCTGTCGCGCGCCACGTCAGCAAGAA
Organism: Burkholderia sp. AU19243; assembly: GCF_018148075.1. Lineage (NCBI taxonomy): Bacteria > Pseudomonadati > Pseudomonadota > Betaproteobacteria > Burkholderiales > Burkholderiaceae > Burkholderia > Burkholderia sp. AU19243. The sequence continues at coordinate 383,012 of NZ_JAGSTV010000002.1, read as the reverse complement.
CGTCACGCTGTACCGGCAAGGGCAGATGCAGTTCCTGATCAATGCCGAGCCCGATTCGTTCGCTGCGCGCTACGCGGAGGAGTATGGAATGGGGGTCTGCGCGATCGGGCTGCGGGTGGCCAGCGCGCGGCGGGCTTTCGAGCGCGCGATCGACCTCGGCGCATGGGCGTTCGAGGGCGAGCGCATCGGGGTCGGCGAGCTGAAGATCCCCGCGATTCAGGGAATCGGCGATTCGCACCTCTATTTCGTCGACCGCTGGCGCGGGCGGGACGGCCAGCGCGGCGGTGTCGGTGACATCTCGATTTTCGACATCGATTTCCGGCCGATCGACATCACGACCGCGCATGCCGATCTCCACTGCGCGGGCACGGGCCTGCAGCAGGTCGACCACTTCACGCAGACGGTCGGCGCGGGGCGCATGCGCGAGTGGCTCGACTTCTACCACGATCTGTTGCACTTCCGCGAAATCCATGAGATCGACGCGCACTGGCATGTGTCGGAAGAATCGCGCGTGATGGTGTCGCCATGCGGCGCGGTGCGGATCCCGGTGTATGAGGAGGGTACGCGCCGCACCGAGCTGATGCACGCGTATTTGCCGGACCATCCGGGCGAAGGTGTCCAGCACGTCGCGCTGGCGACCGACGACATTCTTGCGAGCGTCGACGCGCTGCGTGCGAACGGCGTCGAGTTCATCGAGCCGCCGGCGCGCTATTACGACGAAGTCGATGCGCGATTGCCGGGGCATGGCGTCGATCTCGATGCGCTGCGCCGCCGTGCGGTGCTGGTCGACGGCGAGGTGGGCAGCGACGGCGTGGCGCGGCTGTTTTTCCAGACGTTCGTCAAACGGAGGCCCGGCGAAATTTTCTTCGAGATCGTGCAGCGGCAGGGGCATCACGGATTCGGGGAAGGCAACCTCGCGGCGCTTGCTCGCGCGCGCGACGCCGGTTGACGTACAACGGCCACGGCAGCGCCGGCGTCCGCGCCCCGTGCCGCAGCGGCGGAATCGGACACGGCGTCTGCGCTGCATGGAGGACGTGCCGCCCGGGCCGCGGCCGCGAGGGTGCCGCCTAATCGGCCGCTGCCAGCTTGCGCGCGTGGCGGCGCATCCCGTCGAAGATCGCATCGGCTACGTCCATCGGGAAGTCCGGCGGAATGCGCGCCCCCACATCCTGAATTACCGGTTCCGTGCGTGCTGCCACGCCGGCCATCGCCGCGCGGACGTCATCCTCGGTCAGGCCGACACGCGCGCCCTGCGCGATCCAGTGGCGCGGCTGGATGTCGGCGATCACGTAATGGCGATTCTTGCCGCACACGGCCATCGCGAGCCTCGCACGCCGCGGCGACAGCTGATTGCGCCGCGTGCCGATGATCGGATGCGCGGACAGCACGTCGTACAGCGGCGTGCTGCGATACGTGTTGCCCGGCAGATGCGCGATGCTGAAATTCTTCGCGTGGCCGTCGATTGCCGCGAGCACCCAGAACACGAGCTGCGTGACGAAGAAGTTCATGCGGTCTTGCGCGGCCTCGGCGGAATTCGCGAGGATGCCCATGATCGCCGCGATGCCCGGGCCGCCGTCGGATTCGTATTTCGCGGCGGACGGCGTGCCGGTCGCCTGGCACATGTCCTCCTGCGGAAGCCGGAGGATCCACGTGCCGTCCCGCGACGGCCGGCGATCGAAGCGCTCGACGATCAGCGCCTTCTGGTCGTCGAAGCGGCCGATGTCGCAAGCGGCGACGGGCAGGCCATAGCCGGCGACGATCTTCGAACACAGCCATTCGTTCTCGACCGACGTACGCATGTCCGCCTGCATGTTACCGACGCGTCCCAGCGGCAGCTTGAAGATATGCGTGGTCGGCGTGCTGCCGGACGGCAGCAGCCAGCGGTTGCCGTCACGCAGCAGCGCGGTCTTTTCCTGCGCGCCGGCGATCGACAGGCGGAGCTCGCCTTCGTGCTCCGGGTGGCCGGGCAGCGGCGCGGCGGTCGCTTGGCGTAGCACGTCGGCGACGGCTGCGTCGTCGAGCACGGTGCCGTCGATCGACTGCAGGTCGACCGGTGCGTCATCGGGCGGCAACAGTTGCAGCGCGCCGACGCAATCGCGGCCGATCGACGCGAGCAACTCGAACGGTGCGATCGACCCGAGCCGGTAGCGCTGCGCGATCCGACGACGAATCGGCTGACTATCCGGCAGCAGGTTGTCGAAATAGTCGGCGACGATCGCGCCTTGATGCGGCTGGTTGCCGGGCGTAAACGGCAACGACAACGACAGCGGACGTCCCTGCGGATCGTCGACCCAAGCCGGCAGGTAGACGAGGCGCTCCACGCCGCGCCGGACTTCCCAATAACCGACCGCGATGCCGTTCATCCACAGGTCGAGCCGGTCGTGACGAGGGCGGCGGGCCATCGTCACCAGTCCTCCCGCTTAATGTCGCGATGCTTTCGTGGCGCGGCGGCGGCGCGCTTGCGCGCTACGCTGGATGGGCCGTTCACGGCGGCTGGCGCGCGAGCCGGTGTATCGGGCGTATCGGACGAACGCCGGCGCGCGGCCGCAACGCGTTTGCGCGGGGGCGCGGGCGCCAGATCGGGCGGCAACACGACGTCCGGCGTACCGGGCTCGAGTGTCAGGCGAACACCGAGTACGTTCAGCACCCTGAAGAACCGGTCGATGCTGACCGCGGACGGATTCGCTTCGAGCTGCGCATACGACTGCTGCGTCACGCCGAGGCGGGCGGCGAGCTGCGCCTGCGTAAGTCCCGCCGACTTCCGAAAGCCGACGAGGATCGGACGCAGCTGGCTCAAGGTCTGGACAGGGAATCCCATGGGCTCTCTCCGCGAGATGACAGGCGATCGCTTGTATTTTAAAAATACAGTCTATGGCATGTATTGTGAAAATACAAACCAAAGGCTGTACGGCACAAAAACAAAAGAGCCTGTCAGGGCGGGGCGAGCGATCAATGGATGGCTACGCGTCGCATCACGCGATATCGATCAAAAGCCTGCTGGTCCGTCCGTCGGGACCTCGGTGCGGCAGCACGACCATGCATCTGTTGCGGAAGCAAAAAGGAGCAGCAAGCAGCAGCGCGCCTCGCTCGTCTGATGCGCAGCAGATGAACGAAGCGGGCCGTTTCCAACGAGCACGCGGATCGATTCTGCGCACTTCATCGGTCGTCACAACCCGCGGCGAACGACTCGCCCGCGCCGACCACCTCGACGCGGAAAGCAATGCGAACGCCGATGAGCGCCGGTGGTTAAGTCGCAAGGACACCTGACACTGCACGCACCAATTCAAACTCGACATTATAGGAATAATGTCAAAACATACGGGTGCATTAGTTGGAAACTTAACGGTTTACGTTATATTATTAACGAAATTTTCCTCCTGCAATCCGCCATGCCCGACACGTCCGCAGACGAACACCGCCTGACTGCCGAAATCGAACGCCTGAAGGCCGAGTTCCCGAAAACGCGCGAGCTGTACCGCGAGGTATGCGCACTGATGTTTTTCCGTTTCGGCATCACGCCGACCGCGAACCGCCTCTATCAACTCGTGCGCAAAGGCAGCATGAGCACGCCGACGGCAGTGCTCGGCGAGTTTTGGGCCGAATTGCGGGAAAAGAGCCGCGTTCGCATCGAGCATCCGGACTTGCCCGCAGATCTGCAGGCGACGGCGGGCGAACTGGTCGCGGCGTTGTGGAATCGCTCGAGCGCGGAAGCGGCCGCCGCGCTCGATGCATTGCGCGCCGAAGTGGAGGCCGAGCGTGCGGCGGCGAAAGCCGAGGTCGCCGCGGTGCAAAAGGATCTGTCCCGCACCGAAACCGCGCTGGAGCAACGCACGGCGGCATTGCTGTCGGCGCAGGTGCGCATCCATGAGCTCGAACAGGCGAGGGCCGCCGACGAAGCCTCGCGCCGCGCCCTGCAAGCCGAAATCGACCGGCTGAAGTCCGACAACGACGCCGCCGATCGCGCACTGGCGCAGGCGCGCGCCGATTTCACGTCGCAGCTCGACCGCTTGCGCGGCGACGCAAGCCGCGCCGAGGACCGCCTGCGCGCGTCGGAGAAACGCGCACTTCAGGAGATCGATCGCGAGCGGGTCGCCGCCGCCCGGCTGCAAAAGGAGCTCGACGCGGCCGCCGCGCGCGCCGAACAGCGCGACATCCAGCACAGGAGGGATCTCGCGACGTTGCAGGCGCAACTGGTTGATACGCAACATCGATGCGGGATGCTCGAAGGTCAACTCGACGGCGCCCGCGCGACCAATGCCGCATACGTCGCCGAGCTCGGCGCATTGCGTGCGGAGCGAGCCGAACGGGTCGAACGAGCCACGCGAGGGCAGGTGCGCAGGACCGTGGGCCGCGCGGTTGGCAGCGCTCCGCGCCCACCGAAGCCGGCCGCACGCAAACGCGCCGCCAAACTCGCATGACGCGGGCTTCGCGGAACCGCAACAACGCCGTCTTGACGCGCCGCGATTCGGGTAAAGTGCCGCTCAATTCCCCGGCTCGACCTTGCTAGACGACCGGTCTAATCGTTGCTAACATACGCCATCATGAATGCATCTTCAGGCGCGGAAGTCCGCCAGCACATTCTGAATATCGCGAAGCCGATCATGCTCCACAAGGGGTTTTCGGCGGTCGGGCTGAACGAGATTCTCGCAGCGGCGGGCATCCCGAAGGGCTCGTTCTACCATTACTTCGGCTCGAAAGAGGCGTTCGGCGAGGCGCTGCTCCAATCGTATTTCGACGGCTATCTCGAGCATCTCGACAACCTGCTGAAGCACCACGCCGGCACGGGCGCGCAGCGCCTGATGACGTACTGGAGCAACTGGCTGTACACGCAATGCGCGGACGACCCCGAAGGCAAGTGTCTCGTGGTCAAGCTCGGCGCGGAAGTGTCCGACCTGTCCGAGGCGATGCGTGCGGTCTTGCGGCGCGGCACCAGCCAGATCGTCGAGCGGCTCGCGGACGGCATCCAGGCCGGGCTGGCCGACGGTTCGCTGAGCGGCGTCGACGATCCAGCGCATACGGCCGCGATCCTGTACGAGCTGTGGCTCGGTGCGACGCTCCTGGAGAAGATTCACCGTAACCGCAAACCGCTCGAACGGGCCATGCGCGAAACGCGGCAGATGCTGAATCTGCCGCCCGTCGCGGATGACGGCGAGCACGCGTAATCCGGGCGCGCTTTGCGCGCCTTGTTTTTCTGCGAACACTAGACGACTGGTCTACTTACGGGAAAACAAAATTGCCTGACCGTATCGTCGCGATCCAACCGGCTGACCTGCTGTCCGCATAGCCTGCCGGCACAACCGCCTCGATGCGCACACGATTGTCCAACGTTGATCCGTTCGTGCCCGGTGCACGTCCATTCCTGTTGACGGAGGTCCCATGCCGCAAAGCAAGACAACAAACCGCAGAATCGTCCTGAATTCGCGCCCCGCAGGCGCGCCCACCCCGAACGATTTCCGCACCGAGACCGGCGACGTGCCGGTGCCCGGCCCCGGCCAGGTGCTGCTGCGCACGGTGTGGCTGTCGCTCGATCCGTACATGCGCGGCCGGATGAGCGACGCGCCGTCGTATGCGCCGCCGGTCGAACTCGGCGACGTGATGGTCGGCGGCACCGTCAGCCGCGTCGTCGCGTCTAATCTGCCCGCGTATCGCGAAGGCGACCTGGTCGTCGCGGGCGGCGGCTGGCAGGACTATTCGCTGTCCGACGGCAGCGATCTGATTCCGCTCGGCGGCGACTTCGCGCATCCGTCGTATGCGCTCGGCGTGCTGGGCATGCCCGGATTCACCGCATACACCGGGCTGTTGAAAATCGGCGAGCCGAAGCCGGGCGAAACCGTGGTCGTGGCCGCCGCGAGCGGGGCGGTCGGCGCGGTGGTCGGGCAGATCGCGAAACTGAAGGGTTGCCGCGTCGTCGGCGTCGCGGGCGGCGCCGACAAGGTCGCGTACGTGAAGGACACGCTCGGCTTCGACGCGTGCATCGATCACCGCGATCCGCAGTTCGCGGCCAAGCTGAAGGAGGCCTGTCCGAACGGCATCGACGTCTATTTCGAGAACGTCGGCGGCGCCGTGTTCGATGCCGTGTGGCCGCTGCTCAACGACCATGCGCGCGTGCCCGTATGCGGAATCATCGCGCATTACAACGACGCGGCTTACGACGACAAAGCGGTGTCGACCGGCCGCGACCGCGTGCCCGCGCTGATGGGCACGATTTTGCGCAAACGCATCCGGATGCAGGGTTTCATCATCCTCGATCACTATGCGACGGACTATGCGTCGTTCCTGAAGGAAATGAGCGAGTGGGTCGCGCAGGGGAAGGTAAAGACGCGCGAGGATGTGATCCCCGATCTCGCCGACGCGCCGAATGCGCTGATCGGCTTGCTCGCCGGCAGGAATTTCGGCAAGGTCGTCGTGCGTGTCGGACCGGATGAACTGGCCTGACGCGATCCGTTCCATTCCATTCTTTTCCGTTCGTTTTCCGGTCATTTGCACGTTGGCGTCGCGCGACGCCGGCTTGTGGCATGCTCGGTTCCGTTTCCTCAAGGAGCGAAAACATGGCGCTTTACGTAATGGCCTCGGTGTTCCCGAAGCCCGAACACGCGCAGGCCGTCGAGGCTGAGTTGCGCAGCATGGTCGCGGCCACCCGCGCAGAACCCGGCAACCGCCGCTACGACCTGTTCCGCGAGCAGGACGGTTCGCCTGCGCTGCACCTGTTCGAGGTATACGACGACCAGGCCGCATTCGACGCACATCTCGCGAGCCCGCACTTCACCGCGTTTCGCAGCAAGTCGGCCGACTGGTTCTCGGCGCCGCCCGTGATCAAGGTGCTGTCGGGCATCGATGCGGCCGAATAAGCCGCAGTGACGCATTCCCGTCGCGGCCCGCGTCCACGCGGGCCGCGCTTCAGCCGCTGCGTTGCGCAACGGCGATGAACGATCCGGCGCCCCGGTCGCGCCGATTCCCCAATACACCGGCCCCCGGAGGCTGAATGGTCACCCTCAATATCAACGGCGAGAACCACACGGTCGACGCCCCCGACGACATGCCCCTGTTGTGGGCGCTGCGCGACGTCGTCGGCCTGACCGGCACGAAATTCGGCTGCGGTATCGCGCAATGCGGCGCGTGCACCGTCCATCTCGACGGCGTTGCCGCGCGCTCGTGCGTGCTGCCGGTCGCGGCGGTCGCCGGCCGCAAGATCACGACGATCGAAGCCGTCGGCGCGACGCCGGCCGGGCAGAAAGTCCAGGACGCGTGGCGCGAGCTCGACGTCGTCCAGTGCGGTTACTGCCAGTCCGGCCAGGTGATGGCGGCTACCGCGCTGATCGCATCGAACCCGAACCCGAGCGACGCCGACATCGACGCGGCAATGGCCGGCAACATCTGCCGTTGCGGGACGTACAACCGAATTCGTGCGGCGATCAAGCACGCCGCGAAGGGGAGCTGATATGTCGCGAGGACTGATCGAAGCCGGTCGGGCCGGCGCGGGCGTGTCGCGCCGTTCGTTTATCAAGCTGGGCATGTCGCTCGGCGCGGCCGTCGGCGGCGGCCTGCTGCTCGGTTTCAGCATGCCGGCCGCGGGTGACGATGCGCGGCGCTCGGTGATTGGAGGCGACGCAGCCGAACCGGCACCGCCGGGCGTTTTCGCACCGAACGCGTTCGTGCAGATCGACCGCAGCGGCAAGGTCACGCTGGTGATGCCGAAGGTCGAGATGGGGCAGGGCGTCTACACCGCGCTGCCGATGCTGATCGCCGAGGAACTCGAGGTGCCGCTGTCGAACGTGACGCTCGACCATGCGCCGCCGAACGAGAAGCTGTTCCTCGATCCGCTGCTCGGCGGCCAGCTTACGGGCGGCTCGACGTCGGTGCGCTACGCATGGGAACCGCTGCGCCGCGCGGGCGCCACCGCACGCACGCTGCTCGTTTCGGCCGCCGCGAAGCAATGGAACGTCGATCCGGCCACGTGCCGCGCCGAAAACGGCGAAGTGCAGCATCCGCCGAGCGGCCGGCGCGCAGCGTACGGGCAGCTCGCGGACGCCGCGGCGAAACTGCCGGTGCCGAAGGACGTCGCGTTGAAGAAACCGGAAGATTTCAAGCTGATCGGCAAGCCGGTGAAGCGGCTCGATTCGCCGGAGAAGGTCGACGGCACCGCGCAGTTCGGGCTCGACGTGCGTGTGCCCGGCATGGTGTATGCGGTGATCGTCAATAGCCCGGTGTTCGGCGGCACGGTCGCGAGCGTCGACGACACGGCCACGAAGAAGATTCCGGGCGTGCGCCAGGTAGTGCGCGTCGACAACGCGGTCGCGGTGGTCGGCGATCACACGTGGGCCGCGAAGCGCGGCGCGTCGGCGCTCGTCGTCAAGTGGAACGAAGGCGCGGGCGCGAAGGTGTCGACGAAGGATCTTTTCGCGGATCTCGCCCATGCAGCGGCAAACGGCAACGGTGCGGTCGCCCGCAAGGAGGGCGACGTCGGCAACGCGTTCGCGAAAGCGAAGACGCGTGTCGACGCGGTCTATGAACAGCCGTTGCTCGCGCACGCGACGATGGAGCCGGTGAACTGCACGGTACACGTACGCGGCGACGCGTGCGAGATCTGGGTCGGCACGCAGGTGCCGACGCGCGCACGCGACACCGCACAGCAGCTGACCGGGCTGTCGCCCGACAAGATCGTCATACACAATCACCTGCTCGGCGGCGGCTTCGGCCGGCGGCTCGAAACCGACATGATCGGCCAGGCGGTGAAGGTCGCCAAACAGGTCAACGCACCGGTGAAAGTGATCTGGACGCGCGAGGAAGACGTCCAGCACGACATGTACCGGCCGTGCTACTACGACAAGATCTCGGCCGGTCTCGACGCGAACGGCAAGCCCATCGCGTGGCAGCACCGGATCGTCGGCTCGTCGATCCTCGCGCGCTTCGCGCCGCCCGCGGTCAAGGACGGTGTCGATCCCGACGCGGTGGAAGTCGCGGCCGAACTGCCGTACGACCTGCCGAACCAGCTCGTCGACTACGTGCGCCAGGAGCCGCGCCACGTGCCGACCGCATTTTGGCGCGGCGTCGGGCCGACGCGCAGCACGTTCGTCGTCGAGAGCTTCATCGACGAGCTTGCCGCGCAAGCCAAGACCGACCCGGTGCAATATCGCCGAGCACTGCTCGACAAGACGCCGCGCGCCCGCAATGTGCTCGACGTCGCGACCCGGGCGGCCGGCTGGGGCGCGGCGTTGCCGAAGGGGCAAGGGCGCGGCGTATCGGTGATGCACGCGTTCGGCAGCTTTTTCTCGATCGTCATCGACGTCGCCGTGGAAGACGGCGAAGTGCAGGTCAAGCGCGCCGTGTGCGCGGTCGACTGCGGGATGGTCGTGAACCCGAGCACGATCGAGGCGCAGGTGCAGGGCGGCATCATCTTCGGGATTACCGGTGCGTTGTACGGCGAGATCACGATCGAGGACGGCCGCGTCGTTCAGAGCAACTTCACGGATTACCGTGTGATGCGCATCAACGAGACGCCGCCGATCGAGGTTCATCTCGTCAAAAGCGCCGAAGCGCCGGGCGGAATCGGCGAACCGGGCACCGCCGCGACCGCCGCGGCATTGTCGAACGCGATCTTCGCGGCGACCGGCAAGCGGCTGCGCAAGCTGCCGGTCGGCAGCCAGTTGAAGACGGCTTGAGGGGAGGGACGAACCATGCGAAACGTCACCCAGAATCGTCCGCTCCGCGTGAATCGCGCAGCTCGCACGCTCGGCCGATCGCTGCTCGCGCTGTTCGCACTGATGACCGCGACGGGAAGCCAAGCCGCGCAAACGGCGCCGCCCGACAGCGCGCTGGTTGCACGCGGCGCGTATCTCGCGAAGGCCGGCGACTGCGTCGCGTGCCACACCGCGCCGCGCGGCACGCCGTTCGCCGGCGGCCTGAAGATGGTCACGCCTATGGGCGCGATCTACACGACGAACATCACGCCCGACCCCGAAACGGGCATCGGCGGCTATACCGAAGCGGAGTTTGCCGGCGCGCTGCGCAAGGGCGTCGCGAAGGACGGGCACAACCTCTATCCGGCGATGCCGTATCCGTCGTACGCGAAGCTGAAGGACGACGACGTGAAGGCGTTGTATGCGTACTTCATGCACGGCGTCGAGCCGGTGAAGCAGGCTAACCGTCCGTCCGACATCCCGTGGCCGCTCAACATGCGCTGGCCGCTGGCGCTGTGGAACGCGGTGTTCCTCGACACGACGCCGTATGCCGACAAGCCGGGGAAGGACGCGGCGTGGAACCGCGGCGCGTACCTCGTGCAAGGGCTCGGGCATTGCGGGTCGTGCCATACGCCGCGTGGCGTCGGCTTCCAGGAAAAGGCGCTGGATGAAGGCGGTGCGGCGTTCCTGTCGGGGGCTGCGATCGACAACTGGTTCGCGTCGAACCTGACCGGCGAGCACAACACCGGGCTCGGCCGCTGGAACGAGGCCGACGTCGCGCAGTTCCTGAAGACCGGCGCGAACCGGCACGCGACCGCGTTCGGCTCGATGGTGAGCGTGATCAATCACAGCACGCAGGAGCTGACCGACGACGATCTGGCGGCGATCTCGCGCTACCTGAAATCGCTGCCGGCGGCGGGCGGCACCGGTGCGCCGCCGTATCGTTACGACCCGAAGGCGACGCAGGTGGCGTTGGGCCGGCCGGCGAACGATCCGGGCGCAAAGGTGTATAACGCTTACTGCCTGCATTGCCATGGCGTCGACGGGCGCGGCTACGCGCCGCTGCTCGCGCCGCTCGCCGGCAATCCGAACGTGCTCGAGGCCGATGCGTCGTCGCTGATCAACGTGACGCTGAACGGCAGCGACACACTCGTGATCGGCGGCGTGCCGTCCGCATATCCGATGCCGGCGTTCGCGAACGAGCTGAACAATCGGCAAATCGCCGACGTGCTGACGTTCATGCGTGCCGGCTGGAACAACGGCGCGCCGGCCGTGCAGGCGGCGGACGTCGCGAAACTGCGCAAGGCGACGGCAGCCGCGCGTTGAGCGCGGCCCGCCGCTGCGCTTGACGACGGGCACGCAGCGTGCGTGCCCGTGCGCGCACGCTGCCGGGTGCAACGCGCGCGACAATGCAGCTTTTTCTGTCAACCTGTGTGCGGCCTTGGTGGCCGCGCGCGTTTTATCGACGCAAGTAGGGGTGTCTGGATGGCTAACGTGACTTATACGGATACGCAATTGCTGATCGACGGCGAGTGGGTCGACGCCGCGAGCGGCAAGACGATCGACGTCGTGAATCCGGCAACGGGCAAGGTGATCGGCAAGGTCGCCCACGCGGGTATCGCCGATCTCGATCGCGCGCTGGCCGCGGCGCAGCGCGGTTTCGAAGCATGGCGCAAGGTGCCGGCGCACGAGCGCGCGGCGACGATGCGCAAGGCCGCCGCGCTGGTGCGCGAACGCGCCGACACCATCGCGCAGTTGATGACGCAGGAGCAGGGCAAGCCGCTGACGGAAGCGCGTGTCGAAGTGCTGTCGGCCGCCGACATCATCGAATGGTTCGCGGACGAGGGCCGTCGCGTGTACGGCCGGATCGTGCCGCCGCGCAATCTCGGCGCGCAGCAAACGGTCGTAAAGGAGCCGGTCGGCCCGGTCGCGGCATTCACGCCGTGGAATTTTCCGGTCAACCAGGTGGTGCGCAAGTTGAGCGCCGCGCTCGCGACCGGTTGCTCGTTCCTCGTGAAAGCGCCCGAGGAAACGCCGGCGTCACCGGCCGCGCTGCTGCGCGCGTTCGTCGATGCGGGCGTGCCGGCCGGTGTGATCGGCCTCGTGTACGGCGATCCGGCTGAAATTTCGTCGTACCTGATTCCGCATCCGGTGATCCGCAAGGTGACGTTCACGGGTTCGACGCCGGTCGGCAAGCAATTGGCCGCGCTCGCGGGCCAGCACATGAAGCGCGCGACAATGGAACTCGGCGGCCACGCGCCGGTGATCGTCGCGGAGGATGCGGACGTCGCGCTGGCCGTGAAGGCCGCCGGTGGCGCAAAGTTTCGCAACGCGGGCCAGGTGTGCATTTCGCCCACGCGTTTCCTCGTGCACAACAGCATCCGCGACGAGTTCACGCGCGCGCTGGTCCTGCACGCGCAGGGGCTGAAGGTTGGCAACGGGCTCGAGGAAGGCACGACGCTCGGCGCGCTCGCGAATCCGCGCCGGTTGACCGCGATGGCATCGGTCGTCGACAACGCGCGCAAGGTCGGCGCAAGCATCGAGACCGGCGGCGAACGGATCGGTTCGGAAGGCAACTTCTTCGCGCCGACCGTAATCGCGAACGTGCCGCTGGAAGCGGATGTGTTCAACAACGAGCCGTTCGGGCCGGTCGCGGCGATCCGCGGATTCGACAAGCTCGAGGACGCGATCGCGGAAGCGAACCGTCTGCCGTTCGGGCTGGCGGGCTACGCGTTCACGCGCTCGTTCGCGAACGTGCACCTGCTGACGCAGCGACTCGAAGTCGGGATGCTGTGGATCAACCAGCCGGCAACACCGTGGCCGGAAATGCCGTTCGGCGGCGTGAAGGATTCCGGCTATGGTTCGGAAGGCGGGCCGGAAGCACTGGAGCCGTATCTCGTCACGAAGTCGGTGACGGTGATGGCCGTGTGACGGGCGCGGCGTGAGTGGGGGCGCGTCCGGCGATGCGGCGCGTCTTCGCGAGCGATGCAAGGCGAATGGAGGCGTCGCACGATGTCCATCGCGCGCTTCCTTCGCCGCGCCGCCTCATTTTTCGCCCGATGAACTCGCCGAAGACCCGCAAACGAGAATGAAGCCGTGACCAACTCAAGAACGCCGGTCGCCGGGCTTTCGGTCTTCCCATTTATTTGACATAACGTGAATTATCGGCGGTCACGATGTAGGTCCCAAGTTCAGATGTCGCGTTTCCGCTAAATAAAAATGTCGTGTTTTGGCCTGTAGGTTGATCGCCTGCACCCTTGGGAGCGCCGGCGATGAACGCGACTGGGACGATCACCATGACGATGCGTGAAGTGGATCGGCTGAAGGTCATCGAGGCTGTAGCCGAGTGTCGGCTCAAGCCTGGGCAGGCGGCCGAACGGCTGAAGTTGAGCGTGCGGCAGATTGAGCGTCTGGTATTGCGCTATCGCGCGGCCGGCGTGGCCGGATTGGTGTCAGGCAAGCGTGGGCGCCCGAGCAATCATCAGTTGCCGGCTGGAAAGGCGCAGCGGGCGCTGGCATTGATCCGCGAGCGCTACGCCGATTTCGGGCCGACGCTGGCCTGCGAGAAACTGCGCGAATGTCATGGCATTGACCTGGCTGTCGAAACGGTTCGTACGCTGATGAGGGCTTCCGGCCTATGGATTCCACGCAAGCAACGCCCGCCGAAGGTCTACCAACCGCGCAACCGCCGTGCTTGCTTCGGCGAACTGATTCAGATCGACGGCAGCGATCACCGTTGGTTCGAGGACCGTGCGCCAGCCTGCACGCTGCTGGTATTCATCGATGATGCAACCGGACGGCTTATGGCGCTGCACTTCACGGCGAACGAATCGACCTTCAGCTATTTTGAGGCGCTGTCGAAGTACCTGGATTCGCATGGCAAGCCGGTGGCGTTCTATAGCGACAAGGCCAGCATTTTCTACGTGAAGAAGCGCTCGGAGACCGCGGGCAAAGGCGTCACGCAGTTTGGCCGAGCGCTGTACGAACTCAATATCGACGCGTTCTGTGCAAACACGAGCCAGGCCAAGGGGCGTGTGGAACGGGCCAACCTGACACTGCAGGACCGGCTCGTCAAAGAGCTTAGATTGCGCGGAATCAGCACATGGGAGGCCGCCAACGCGTACACACCCTCCTTCATCGCTGATTTCAATCGTCGCTTCGGCAAACCGCCGAAAAGCGATCACGATGCACACCGACCACTGCGTGCTGATGAGGATCTGAGACAGATCCTGTCGTATCGCGTGCCGCGCAAAGTATCCAACGCGTTGACAGTGCAGTACGACCGCGTGATGTATCTGCTGGCCGATTCGGTGGCCAATCGGAGCCTCGTGCATGAATACGTCGAGGTCGTCGAATATCCGGACGGGATGATCGAAGTACAGGCCAACGGCGCAGTGCTGTCATGTCAGCAATACGATCGCATCACACGCATCGATCAAGGCGCCGAGGTAGAGAACAAGCGGCTGTCCAGCGCACTGGAAGTCGCGCGGCGCATTCAGGATATGCGTGACGATCGTCGCGCTTCGGGCTCACCGGCGCGCACCCACTGCGGTGCCGAGGTTCAGGCAAAGAAGGCGCTCATCGGGCTGAAGAAGCAGCGTGCCATTGAGCTTGCCGACCTGAATCAAGCCATTCTTGAAGTCAGCGTTGAAGGAATCAGGGAACGGGGGGGCGGCTTCGCCGCCCCACCCCAATACCTTGAATAAGGACAAGAAAAAGCCCAAACACCGCGACATTTCAATTTAGCTGGAAACACGACAATTGAACTTAGCGGGGACACACGATGTAAGAGCAAAGCTGTAATGTCGTGTTCTGGCTATTTACAGATGTCGTGTTTGCGACTGCCAGGCATCCTGCACGACACGTTGCGCCGCCACAGGAAACGTGATGCGCACGCCGAAGCCTGCTCCATCCAGCCCGTCGATGTAAGCCAACCGACCGTCTAGCGTTGCCACGATACGCGCGACGATGGACAGCCCGAGGCCGCTGCCGCTTTCGTCATGATCCGAGCCGCGGAAGAATCGATCCTGTAGTCGCGGAAGGTTCTCATTAGCGACGCCGGGGCCGTCGTCGCGCACCTCGACGCAAATCGTGTCGCGATCTCGCCACGCCGCGATTTCGACGCGACCCTGCCTGCGACCGTACTTGATTGCGTTATCGACAAGGTTGTCGAGCAGCACGCGCACCCACGCCGGCGGCACATGTGCGACAACCGGCCCGTCGACACGCGTCACCAGCGACATCTGCTTGCGGTCCGCGTGCGTTTGATGGTCGTCCAGGCACGTTTGCACGACGCGCGCGAGATCGACGTCCTCGCCCGGCACCGGCATCGCCTCGTCGAGTCGCGTGAGCGCGAGCAACTGATCGGCCAGATGCGTGCTCCGGTCGACGCCTTCGACGACCCGCTGCATCGCGCGCCGCTGACGCTCCGGATCGCGTGCGGTGAGCGCCACCTGCGCCTGAACCTTCAGCGCGGCAAGCGGGGTCTTGAGCTCGTGTGCCGCGTCGCTGGTGAACGCGCGTTCGCGATCGAGCGCACCGCGCAGGCGCCCCAGTAACGTATTGAGGGCGGCAACCAGCGGCCGCACTTCTTCCGGAATTCCCTTCGTGCCAATCGCTTCGAGGCTGCCGGGGGAACGAGCATCGATCTCTTCGGACAGCGCGCGCAGCGGTGCAAGACTGCGGCCGATCGCAAACCAGATCAATGCGGCCAGCACCGGCAGCGCGAATGCGAGGGGTCGCGCGATGCGGCGCGCCACCTCCGCAGACAGATCGGAACGGTGCGTGCGCTGCTCGAAGATGCGCACGGTACGCCCGCGCACGCGATCCGTCAGTACGTACGCGTGCCACTTCGAATTGCCGAACCGGACCGGGCTCGACGCCGCGACCGGCAACGCCGGGAGATGCTCGGCGGCCAGCCCCGGGCTCGCGGCCAGGATACGCCCGCCTGCGTCACTGACCTGATAGAGCATCCGTGGCGATGCATCGTTGTCGCCGTCGTTGTCCTGAGCCGAACGGAGCACGGTATCCGCATAGCCTGACAGATCGGCCGCGTCGAGCACGACGAACGCCCTTGCGATCTGCTCGATGCGCGTCTCGTCCCACTCCTCTGCTTCGTGAACCGCCTGGCGATAGCTCGACACCAGCGAGTACGCCCAGATCGCGACGACACCCGCGAGCACCAGCAAGGTCAGCCGTTGCCGGATCGAGCCCGTCACGGCGCCTTCTCCACGACGTAACCGACGCCGCGGATCGTGCGGATCAATTCCGCGCCGAGTTTCTTGCGCAGATTCGACACATGCACTTCGATCGCATTGCTTTCGATCTCCTCGTTCCAGCCATAGAGACTGTCCTGCAACTGCGCGCGCGACAGCGGACGCCCCTGATTCGCCAGCAGTTCGACGAGCAACGCGCATTCTCGCGTCGTCAGCGAGATCCGTTCGGTGCCGCGCGTCACCGTCATCAATCCGGGATCGACGATCAGGTCGCCGTATTCGATCGTATCGGTACCGCGGCCCTGCGAGCGTCGCACGAGCGCACGACAGCGGGCAATCAGCTCGATCAGGTCGAACGGCTTGCCGAGGTAGTCGTCGGCGCCCGCGCTCAAGCCGCTGACGCGGTCGGCGACCGTGTCGCGGGCGGTCATCACCAGCACCGGCGTGTGGTCGCGCCGCTTGCGAATCCAGTCGAGCAACTCGGTTCCCGACATGCGCGGCAGGCCGAGATCGAGCACGACGAGGTCATACGGCGTCGTTTCGAGCGCGAGCTGCGCATGCCTGCCGTCGTGCGCCCAGTCGACCGTCATGCCAGCTTCGATCAGACCGTCTTCCACTCCGCTGCCGATCAGCTTGTCGTCTTCCACGAGTAACACCCGCATGGTGTCGCGTTCCTGTTCGTCCGGACATGGCGTCCATGCGCGCACGATAACCGCACGTGCGGGAACGCATCAAGCGGCGCATCGAAAAATCCGGCCCTTAAGAATCCGTTAACGTGCGCGCCCTATGGTCGCGCTCACCGATACCAGCAACCGATCGACGACCATGCACACCCTACCGTTCCGACTCCGTTTTTGCACAACGCTGGGCCTGCTGCTTTCACTGGCTGCGGCGTCCGCGTGCGCAGGCGAAATCAAAACGCTGATGACGGACATGAAGCACGCGATGCGCGGCGCGATGGAAAGCCGGACGATTCCGGAAATGAAAGGCTACGTGACGCGGCTCGAAAGCGACGCACAACTCGCGAGCCGTCAGCGCTATCGCGACGATCAGCCCACTTACGACGAAGGCATGCGCACGTTGCGCGACGAACTCGTCGCCGTCGATCGCGCGATCGAAGCCGACGATCTGTCGGCCGCGAAGCAGGCGTTGCGGCGAATCGACGATTCGAAAAAGCGCTATCACGACCTGCTCGGCTGACCCCGGCCACGTACGCATTCGACACTGAACAGGCATCCCCGTCATGAAAACCGTTACCCGCTATCCTCTGTCGATCAGCCTGCTGCACTGGCTGCTGGCCATTGCCCTGATCGGCAACCTGACCGTCGGCTTGCTGCTCGACGACAACGAAACGCTGGTCGACCTGCACAAGTCGATCGGCATCGCCGTTCTCGTGCTCGTGGCCATTCGCATCGCGAATCGGCTGCGCATGCGGCGCCGGCTGCCGCCGTCCGTCAATCCGGCTGGCTCGCTGAACCGGCTCGCGGAACGCTGCGTCCACGGGGCGCTGTACGTGCTGATGCTCGCCATTCCCCTGCTCGGCTGGATGAAGACGAACGCGGCCGGACACCCCGCCAGCTGCTTCGGGCTCTTCTCGCTGCCGACGCTGGTGCCCAGGAGCCGCGAGCTGTCGCACTGGCTCGGAGAACTGCACGCGCTGACGGCTTACGGACTGGCCGCGCTGGTGGGATTGCACGTGCTTGGCGCGTTAGCGCACAAGCTGCTCAAGTCGGAGAACGTGTTGCCGCGCATTCTGCCGCTGCCGGCGCGCGCCGCCCGGCCGAGGATGCCGTCCGGCGACCGGAATTGAGGGCGGCCACGGGACCACGCACCGCGTTACCGGTTGATGCGGTCAGGTCTGACGAATAACGCCCGGGTCCGCGACCATCGAGTCTTCGACAATGCAGCGTCGCCCGGCACGGCCACGACGAAGGGGCTTGACGGAAGTCAACCCCGCGGAAGCCGCCCGCGCGAACAATTGCCGTGTACACGAACATCGGTGGCGACCGGGAGACATTCATGAATACCAGCGCTTCGACCGTCGAGGCAATTCCCGGCCCGTGGCGGGTGCTGATCGCCGTCGACGGATCGACTGCATCCGCATGTGCACTCGCGTACGCGAAAGCGTTTCTCCCGGCGAACGCCGCGGTGCACATCGTCAGCGTGGCGGAAAACCCGAGAGCGCTCGTCCCGCTCGGCTCGAAGGCGCTGGCCTTCCTCGAATCGGCGCGTGACGAGCTGCTCAGAGACGCATCCGATGCGCTGGTGCGTGCGCAATCCGCCATCGCGCGAGACGACCTCGCCATCGACACGGAAACCGTCGACCTGGCCACTCGCGGCGGAGATGTGGTTCATGCGCTGGCCGACTGTGCGCGCGTCTGGCAGGCCGATCTCGTGATGGTCGGCGCACGCCAGCATCACGGACTGCCCGGCTGGGTCGAAGGAACGGTATCCGGCCCGCTCGGCAAGCTCGTCGGTTGCCCGCTGCTCATCGTTCCGGACGGCTTCGCGTCGGTTGCCGAACAGCTGCCGCGGCGCATGCTGTTCGCCGTCGACGGAAGCCCGATCGCGTTCAACGCATTGCAAACGGCGTTGAAGTTCGCGCGACCGGACACCGAATTCCGGACGATACACGTGCTTGAGCGCCCCGTATCGCTGGGTGATTTCGTCCCGGTCGAGACGCTGGAAACCGCATTGATCGGCGAAGGCAATCGCGCGCTGCAAAAGGCCGCCGCTCTGCTCGGCGACAGGGCCGGGCGCGCGGGATCGCAACTGATTCAGACGGACCCGACGGGCGCTGACGTTCCCGGCCTGATCGTCCGCGACGCCGTCGAGTGGAATGCCGACATCATCGTCATGGGCACTCACGGGCGCCGCGGCGTCACGGGGTGGCTCGTCGGCAGCGTGGCCGGACGCGTCGCGCGCATCGCCAAGACGCCGGTCCTGCTCGTGAACCCGCCGCATGCGTGACGCGTCGTCTCGTCACGCATCCGCGCCGACTGCGTGAAACAGTTCCTCCTCCTGCGCGCAATGCAGGCGGACGATCGCCTCCAGCCCGTACAGCAGGCGTTGTATCGCCTGCACCTGCATGGCGTTCGTTCCGTCGCGCGGCAGGTCGGCGACCATCTGCCTGAGCGATCGGACCATCTTGAAGATCTCCCGGTGCGCACCGCTCATCGCCGCTAGCGGATCCTCGCCGCCGAGCAGCGGCGCAAGGCGCGCGTAGACGTCGCGGTCGTCGGCGCGCTCGTGCGGCAGCAACCGGTGGTCCAGCGCGTCGACGACGTCGACAAGCTCGCGGACGATGACGGCCGCCGATAGTTGCGGCAGGCGATCCGCGAGGTCCGTGATTCGATCCAGCAACGGCGACAATGCCGAATGCTCGCGCTTGAGCTGCTCGACGTCGGCATCGGTCAGCCGTGCCTGCGTCGGCCCCGAACGCGCGAGCAGAACGCGTAACGCGTTGACGATGACGACGACGTCGATGACTTCCTGAATCACCGCACCGGCAATCGGCTGCAGCCATCCCGCCGCTGCGATCGCCATCGCGACGACCGACAGCGACATGCCGATCAGCACGCTCTCGAGCGCGATCCGGCGCGACCGACGCGCGATGCGCATCGCATCCACGAGTCGATCCAGCCGATCCACCAGCAAGACGACGTCGGCTGCCTCGGATGACGCGGCCGCGCCCCGCGCACCCATCGCAATGCCCACGTCGGCCGCTGCCAGCGCCGGTGCGTCGTTCACGCCGTCGCCGACCATCATCGTCACGCCGTCCTTGCGCGCCGCCTGGATCGCCACAAGCTTGTCCGCCGGCGCCTGTTCGGCGCGCACGTCGGTGACACCAAGCAGTTCGCCGACGGCCTGGGCAATGTCGCGCCGGTCGCCCGTCAGCATGACGAGGCGCTCGATGCCTTCGCGCTTGAGCAGCCGCAACGCCCGCGGCGTGTCGAGCCGCACCTGGTCGGCCAGTTGAATCGCACCGACCATGGCGCCGTCGACGCCGACGAATACGGCCGCGCCACCCTCGCCGCCGACCCGCTTCAGGAATGCTTCGCTCCAGGGGGCAACCGTCGAGCGCGCACGGACGTACTCGAACTGCCCGATCGCGACGCTCAGGTTACCGACCCGGCCGGTCACGCCCTCGCCCGCCGTCTCCACGACGTCCGTTGGCGGCGACAAGTCGATCCGGCGCTCTCGCGCCGCGACCGTCAGCGCATCCGAAATGACATGGCCCGACGCCTGGGCCAGCGACGCCGCGACGCGCAGCACGTCGTCGGTGCCGGCACCCACGCCGCCTTCGATCGCAACGATGCGCGCGCGCCCGCCCGTCAGCGTCCCGGTCTTGTCGAAGAACAGGATCGTCGCTTGTGCGAGCCGCTCGAGCGCGCCCCCGCCTTTGACGAGGATCCCGCGCTTCGAACAACGCGACAGGCCCGACACGATGGCGACCGGCACGGCGAGGATCAACGGACAAGGCGTCGCGACGACGAGCACGGCGAGCGCGCGCGTGACATCGCCGGTCAGCAGCCAAGCGACGCCGGCGACGAGCAGCGACGCGAGCACGAAGAAGGCGGCATAGCGATCCGCGAGACGTGCGGACGGACCGCGCTCGTGTCGTGCGCGTTCGACCATGCGGACGATGCCCGCGAACGTGCTGTCGCCTGCCGTGGTGCGGGCGACCATTTCGAATGGCGCGCCGGCATTGACCACGCCGCTGCATGCGTTTTCCCCGGCGCGCCGCCGCTGGGTAGCCGACTCGCCCGTCAACATGGATTCGTCCAGTTCCGCGTCGCCGGTCAACGTGCCGTCCACGGGCGCGCATTCGCCGCTGCGCACGAGCAGCCGGTCGCCCGGGACGATGGCTTCCGGCGCGACGGCTCGCCATTCGCCATTCTCGAACAGGGTGGCCTGCCGCGGGGCTCGTGCGAGCAGCGCGGTCATGTCGCGTTGCGCGCGGTCTTGTGCATAGCGCTCCAGGGTCCGGCCGCTTGCAAGCATCAATGCGATGACCGCAGCAGTCAGCGTTTCGTCGAGCACGATCGCCAGGCCGATCGCGAGCCATGCAAGCACGTCGATGCCGGCCTGCCGTTTTGCCACCGCCTTTGCAAGCGACAACGTCAATGCCAGCAAGACCGGCACGGTTCCCAGCAGCCAGGCGAGCCGCGCGAATGAAGGCCGGCCGACCGCCAAGCACATGCCCCCGGCAGCGAGCGTGGAAGCAGCCAGGATCAGCAACCCAAGATCGATCGACCAGCGGATTCGGGACATGATCATCGTTCCGATCGCCGCGCACGGCGGGCGCCGCGTGCGGTTCCGGTTGGGGACGGTGTGGCATCAGTCTAGGAAACGCCGCGGTTCGGCCCTTGACCTGCGTCACGGCGAAGCGCGTCGCGCGAACGACCGGCACGGCGCGTTGCTTGACGTGTATCAAGCGGCCGGCGCCTTTCGTCAGCACAATCGAAGCGTGACGCCCGATGACGTGGAGCCGATATCGTGCTGACGCTGGCCCTGCTCTTTTTGCTGATTCTCCTCCTGAATCTCATCCCGGCGTTTGCGCCGCCCACGTGGATGGCGATGTCGTGGGTCGGGTTCAACCTGCCCGACGGCAATCCGCTGGTCTTTGCCGTCGTGGCGGCCGGCGCGGCGACGACCGGCCGCGTCATTCTGGCGACCTTCGCGAGATCGCTCGTGCGCTCCCGCTGGATACGGGACTCGGACCGCGAGAACATCGACGTCGCCACGCGGTGGCTGCGCAAGCACCGTACGCTCACCGCCGGCGCGTTTTTCTTCTATGCGTTGAGCCCGCTGCCGTCGAACTATCTGTTCATCGCATACGGATTGTCCGGATTGCCGCTCAGGATCATCGCCGCGGCGTTCTTCGTCGGTCGCGTCACGACCTATGCGATTTGGGCACATGTCGGCCGCTTCGCGTCGACCCGGCTGGACGTGGAATCCGGGCTGGAAGGCTCCTACCTCGGCGGATACTTCATCGTCACGCAACTGGTGCTGCTCGGCGTCGTATTCGCGTTGATGAAGCTCGACTGGCGCGCGCTCCTCGACGAGCGCCGGCTGACGTTCAGGCGCGGCCATCCTCCGCGCGGCGCCGAATGACGCCCGCATGCGCGCCGCGGCGCCTGCCGGCCATGCATCCCGGGCGTGACTTCGGCGATGCGCTCCCGCCTGCGCAGATCGACGTGGGTCGTCACGTTCGGCACGCGGCGATGCCGCATCACACGCGCGCGCGCATCGACGGCGATATCGTGCCCTTGTGCGACGGTTGGATCGGCGTCGATGTCGAGATGCGCGTCGACGAGGATCGGGTCGCCGGTGCCACGAGCACGATGCGCACGATCGAGCGCGCTGCCGGCGGCTGTCAGTCGTCGTCTGGGGCAACGCCGGCGGCACGACGGCCCGTGTCCGTCGCGACAGCCGGGTCCGGTTGAGCAGGCTGCGGTGCTGCCTGCCATTGCGTCCACCACCAGCCGATCACCGCTGCCGCCATCACGATGGCGATCCCCCACCACGCTCGCCGGATGCCGTCGACCGGCGCACCGCGCTTGTAGCCGGTCACCATCGCGCCGGCCAGATTCTCGCGATGCAAGAAGCTGCTGACGACAACGGCAGCGACATGGACGACGACGAGCGCGAGCATGGCGCTCGCCGCGCCCTCATGAAGATCGCCGAAGGAATCGCCGTTTCCGGTGTAGGCCATCCAGCCGGTCATTCCGGTGACGACCGTCATCGCCAGCATGGCGACGATCGCCACCGCGCCGGCCGGGTTGTGGCCGACGTGACGTTCGGGCCGGGCATTCGCCACGCTCAGAACGTAGCGGAACACGGCAGCCGGCGAACGCACGAACGACGAGAACCGTGCATGACGCGTGCCGGCCACGCCCCATACGAGGCGAAACGCGACGAGCGCCAGCATCGTGTAGCCGAATGCGACGTGCATCAGTCGCCATCGCTCGCTGTCGGCGGTCAGCCACGCACCGGCGAACGCAATGGCGGTCAGCCAGTGGAATGCGCGCACCGGCGCGTCCCAGACCAATATGCGCGCGGACTGCGGGCGCGCCGGTTCACCGTGTGCTCGGGATGCGGACGAATCGTTCATCGAAATTTCCTTTGTCGGCTTGCGCATGACATGCGGCGCAATTCGACGGCCGCTTCACCGCGGGGCTGCGCCACACGGACGCAGGAACCTCGTCATGCGTGGCGACGAACCATGCCGACCGCGTGATCCTGTCTTCCGGCGGCCGGCGCGCCGCGGCGCCCGTCGCCGCGTGTGACGTCAGCCACGTTTCCAGTTGCCCGAGCGTCGTCGAGTCCAGCGTCGCATCGGCGCCGAAATGACGGTCGAGACCGTTCAGGATGCGCCGCCACGACTCGGCCGGCAGCGCCCCGGGCGGATAGGCGACATGGCAGGTCGCGCACTCCTGCCGGTACTTCGGCAGCAACGGAGTCGCGACGCCGCGCATTTCGTCTTCCGCCCGCGCCATGCACGGCACCAGCGACATCAGCAGCATCGCGAGCATGCTTGCTCGTACATGCTGCCGCGCGGCGAGCCCGAGGGAAGATGTTGCCGGTTCGATGTCGTTCATGATCGTTCGCCGTCAGGGTTTCAGACTCATGAGCCAGCTCAGCACGTCGGCCTTCTCGGCCGCCGAGCATTCGCGTCCGACGACGTCCTTGCAGTTCCTGTGGAACCACTTTTCCGTCTTGGCGCCGTCCGTGAACCGGGCCGGGTTGAAACCGGGCGCGAGCGGCTCGATGCCCTTGCCGGTAACGACATGTCTGCCTGCGCCGGTCGGCGTGCCGCCATGGCAGGTCGCACAGCTCCAGTCGCGCCCATGCCGGGACGTGAAGAACTGCTGACCGCGCGACGGCACGGCATCCACGCCTGACTGTGCCGTGTAGCCGGCCAGCAACTGCGCCGGCGTTTCGGCTCCGGCGCCTGTGCTGGCGGCAACGCACACGGCGGCCCCCAGGCAGGCCCGGCAAAGCATGCGAACCGGGTCGGATATGCGCATCGTGGTTCTCCTGAGCGATGCGTTCATCTTCGTGCGAATTCCTTATCGGATTCTTAACGCACTGATGCCGGACCGCATCGCGAGTGCGATGCCGGCGGCCGGTCCGGGAGTTGCACCGGGTTCGACCGCTGTTGCTGCGAGCATTCCGCCAGCCGGTCATTCCACATTCACGCAAGTCAAGACCTCGACATCCGGCGTTTGAATCGATACGCGTATGGGACTGGATGTCGAATCCGCCGGACCGGCCAAGCGCACGACAACGACAGCAGAAGCAGGCGGGCGATCACGCGCAAAGGCCATGGCAACCTGGTGGAACGTTTGCCGCATTTTTGCCATCGCGGCGTGCATGCCGCCGAGCCAGATCAGCGATCGCTCGCACGCGGGCGAGATCGCGCACGGCTCAGGCTGTCCGCGGGTTTGCCTGCGCAACCAGTTCGGCGTGAATTCGCTCGACGTCGTCGCGCGTGCACAGCGCCGTCCCGGGACGTTCGACCGATGCCGCCGACGCCGCCAGCGCATAGCGGCATGCATCGTCGAACGGCACGCCGCGCGCGAGCGCCCAGACCATGCCGCCGACGAAACTGTCGCCGGCGCCGACCGTGCTGCACACCGTTGCAGGCCTGCCGGGCAGGCGCAGCGCCCGATCGCGCGTGACGACCCATGCGCCGCGCGCGCCGAGCGTCAACGCGACGATGTCGGCCTGGCCGCGCGCGACGAGCTCGCCGGCCTTCCGGCATGCCGACGTCTCGTCGAGCGGTTCGCCGGCCAGCGCGCTCAGCTCGCCGAGACTCGGCTTCACGAGATAAACCCCCGCTTCGAGCGCCGCGTGCAGCGCCCGGCCCGCAGCATCGACGACCACCCGGCTGCCGCGCGACTTCGCCGTCCGCGCGAGCGTCGCGTAGAGATCGTCGGGCGCGCCGGGCGGCAGGCTGCCACTCAACACCAGATAGCGCGGCGGCGGCTGCAACGCGTCGATGCGCGCCGCGCAGTCGCGCCACTCGGCCTGCGTGACGAGCGGCCCCGGCATCAGGAAGCGGTATTCGCGCGCTGTCGAGGTTTCCGTCACGCAGACGTTTTCACGGGTCTCGCCGGCGATCCCGATACGCAGCGCGGGCAGGCGCTCGGCTTCGAGCAGGCGGGCCAATACGTCGCCGGTCGGCCCGCCGGCCAGGTACAGCGCGACGCAGTCTCCGCCGAGCCGGCAAATGGTGCGGGCAACGTTGATCCCGCCGCCGCCCGGGTCGCGCCGCGGCCGCGCGCAGCGCAGCTTGTGCGTGTCGACGATGTGCTCGACGGACGTCGCGACATCGACGGCCGGATTCAAGGTGACGGTAACGATGTCGGTCATGATGGATGGCTTGCGGTCGACGGCATGCGCGCCCTGCCGGCTCGTGCGACGCCCGGCGGCGCGGCGAATCCCGACAGCCGACGGATGCCGGACGTGGTTCCACGTTACATTCGATGCCGGCCGCCGCGTTGACCGCGGTCAAGCCGGGCCGCGAAGGCGCGCCGTGGCGCTCGACCACCGACGCGTCCGGCCAAACTCATGCAATGAAGCATTCGTCGTCGCCGAGCCTCGCCATGGACGGGCAGCCGCTCTGCACGACCGTGTTCGCCGAACGCCATGCGCAGCCGCGCGAAACATCATGCGCGGCCGTATTCCCTTACGTCGCCCGCCCGCCGTCGCTCGCCGAACCGGTCGAGCTGCGCGTGCAGGTCGAGCGCGCGGCGTGCGCGACGCGCGCTCGACCAGAAGCCGGTCGCAACGGTCAGGCGACGGTCAGCCGGTCGACGACTTCCCGAACGCCGCGCACCGATCCCGCCGCACCGCACGCGGCGCGCCGTTCGGCGAGCGACGCGACCGTACCGGTCAACGTGACGATGCCGTCGGCCGCTTCGATCGAAATTCCGGCGGATTCGCGCTGCGCGCGCCGCGCAAGCGCTTCGGCGATCCGGGTGCCGACGTCCGGCACGGTGTGGTCGGCACGCACGCGAATGCGGTTCGCCACGCCGACGCCGCCGATCATCCGGCTGACCACCTTTTCCGCCGCGCGGCTCTGGAACGCGTGATCCACTTCGCCGTCGAGGGTCACACAACCGTGATCGACTTCGACGCTGATCTTGTGACCGCGCAATGCGTCCTGCCAGTTGAGCGCGAACGTGATCGCGATCGCCAGCGCCTGGTCCGCGCACGCGTTTTCGGGTGGTGCGACGTTCATTTCGAGCACGAGCGCGCGTGCGTCGGCGACGTGCAGCGCCGTTTTCTGCGCCTCGAGCTTTTGGGCCCAGCTGTCGACGGTGCCGCGCAGCGTCACGATCCGGTCGTGGACCTCGACGTCGATCCGGCGCGCGTCGATCGCCGGATTCCAGAACAACGCCTGCTCGACATCCTGCTTGAGTGCTGCATCGGACTTCATGTCGGTCTCCCGTCGCTACGCGCGCCGATCGCGAAGGATGCGACCGCCGGCGCGCCGTGCCGGATTGAGCATCGCGCATGGCGCCAGCGGTGGCTTGACGCGGATCAATCGTCTGCTGCGTTACTCCAATTGCACGCAGGCATGCACATGCGTAATTCGTCTGTTGATGCAGATCAACGGTGCTTCGCAGCGCGACTCCATCATGACGGCAGACGCTGCGAATGCCGTGGCAACGTAAACATCGGGCACCGAGCCGGCAGCGCGCCCTCCCGGGAGATCGTCATGAACCGAAAGCAGTTTCGTTACGCATTGGCGACGCTGAGCGTGTTCGTTGCGCTGGCGTCGCTCGCCGGCATCGTGCACGGCATGCTGTTCGACGAGCGGGTGTTCAGGTATTCGATCGGCACGTTGATCCTGAGCATCGTGTCGTTCGTCGTGCTGCTCAATCTCGCGCCGGGCGAGGGCCCGTAGACGAAACATCGACTGCGCAATCCGCGCCGCGCGTGTCAAGCGAGGGTTCATTCGAAACGCATTCCCGCCGCAGTGACCCAGATCAAGGGAGCGCGCGGCAATCGTCGGATATAAGTGAACCCTGAGCGGCGTCGCCACGACGGCAGCGCCTTCCCGTATTCCCGTATCCGATGAGGCATCCGATGCGCGTTGTCGCGCTTGCCCCGCTGTGTCAGCCTGCGTCTGCGTCTGCACTGCGCTCCCGTCTCGTCGCGCTGGCGGCGAGCGCGTGCCTGCTGTCGGGATGCCTGTCGTTCGCGCCCTCCGACGATCGTCCCGCCGCGCCGATTCCCGCCGCGTTTCCCGATCCCGCGGCGCACGCAGCGCCCGTTTCGAACGCGCCGACTGCCTGGCAAGACTACTTCGTCGACGTGCGTTTGCGCGCGTTGATCGACCAGGCGCTCGCGAACAACCGCGATCTGCAGGCCGCCGTTGCGCGCGTCGAACAGGCGCGCGCCGTCTACGGCATCCGCGCTGCCGATCAGTGGCCGATGATCGGCGCCGGTGCGGCCTATGCGCGGTTTCGAACTCCGGGCGGCTTCCTGACCCCTGCGCCCGCCATCGGCCAGCTCTACGAGATTCAGCTCGCCGAGACGCAATGGGAGATCGATTTCTGGGGCCGCGTGCGCAACATGAAGGAAGCCGCGCGACAGCGCTTTCTCGCGAGCGACGCGGCCCGGCAAGCGGTGGCGTTGAGCGTGATCACCGGGGTCGCGAACGCGTATCTGTCCCTGTGCGAGATCGACGAGCGGATCGCGCTGACGCAGGCGACGATCGATACGCGGCGCGAATCGCTGCGTATTTTCCGGTTGCGTCACGCGGCCGGTGCGATTTCGCGCCTGGACCTCACGCAGTCGGAAATCCTGCTGCAGCAGGCGGAGTCGCTTGGGACGCAGTTGCAGCAGGCGCGTGCGTCGGCCGCCGATGCTCTGGCATTGCTCGTCGGCGCGACGCCGGATCTGGCCGACACGCCGCTCGCGCTCGACGATGGCGCCGTGCTGCCGGCTCTCGCCCCCGGCCTGCCCGCTTCGCTGCTGTTCCGGCGTCCGGACGTGATCGCGGCGGAGCACGAATTGCAGGCAACGCGCGCGAATATTGGCGCGGCCCGCGCCGCGTTCTTCCCGCGCATCGCGTTGACGAGCGCGATCGGTTCGGGAAGCAGCGCACTGCACGACCTGCTGTCGTCCGGCGCGGGCGTGTGGTCGGTGATTCCGAACCTGACGCTGCCGCTTGTCGACGGCGGCCGCAACCGGTCGAATCTCGCCCTCGCGCGCGCGCAGCGCGACGAAGCCCTGGCCAACTACGAGAAGACCGCGCAGCGCGCATTCCGCGACGTATCCGATGCGCTCGCCGCGCGCTATTGGCTCGCCGACCAGGTTGCCATCGAACGCGCGACGCTCGCGTCCCAGGCCGAGCGGGCGCGTCTCGCGCAGCTGCGCTACGACAGCGGTGCAACGCGCTTTCTCGAAGTGCTCGATGCGCAACGCGACCTGATGAACGCGCAGCAGCAGTGGGTGATGACGCGTCGCGCATTGTTGTCGAGCCGCGTTGCGCTGTACGGCGCACTCGGCGGCGGCACGACCGACGCCGGCGGCGCCAGCGCCGAGCGCGGCCACTCTCCCGGCGATTCGGGCTCCAGATAATGAAAACCATCAAGCACCCTCTTCTGATCGGTACCGGCGTGGCCGTGCTCGCGCTCGGCGTCGCCTGGTACGGCTGGACGCGCTGGCGGGACGCACGGGCGGATGCCGGGCTCGTCAGCGGCAACGGCCGCATCGAAGCGACCGAGATCGATGTCGCGACCAAGTTGCCGGGGCGGGTCACTGCGATGCTCGTCGACGAGGGAGACTTCGTGACGGCCGGTCAGCCGCTTGCACGCATGGACGTCGTCGTGCTGCGCGCGCAGCTCGACGAAGCGCAGGCACGCGAACAGCAGGCGGTGAACACGGCCGCGAGCATCGACGCGCAGGTGGCCCAGCGCCGCAGCGACAAGGCCGCGGCGGCCGCGCTCGTCGTGCAGCGGGAAAGCGAGCTGGACGCCGCGATGCGACGGCTTGCGCGTTCCGAAACGCTGTCGCGGGACGGCGCGTCGTCGCTGCAGGAACTCGACGACGATCGGGCACGCGCGGGCAGCCTGCGGGCGACGGTGAATGCGGCGCGCGCCCAGGTGGAAGCCGCCCAGGCCGGGATCGACGCAACCCGGGCTCAGCTCGTCGCAGCGCGCTCCGCAGTAACGGCCGCGCAGGCGACGGTTGCACGCGTGCAGGCCGATATCTCGGACAGCGAGCTCACGTCGCCGCGCGACGGGCGCGTGCAGTATCGCGTTGCCGAACCGGGTGAAGTCCTGCCGGCAGGCGGCAAGGTGGTCAATGTCGTCGACCTGTCCGACGTCTACATGACGTTTTTCCTGCCGGAAACGGTCGTCGGCAGAGTTCCGCTCGGCGCCGACGTGCGCATCGTGCTCGACGCGGCGCCGGAATACGTGATCCCAGCCCGCGTGTCGTATGTGTCGAGCACCGCGCAATTCACGCCGAAGACGGTCGAGACGGCGACCGAACGGCAGAAGCTGATGTTTCGGGTCAAGGCGCGCATCGACCGCGATCTGCTGCAGCGCCACCTGAAGCTCGTCAAGACCGGCCTGCCGGGTGTCGCGTGGCTGAAGACCGATTCGCACGCTGCATGGCCTGCTCGCCTCGCGATCAAGGTGCCGCAATGAAGGCAACGGCGCCCGTCGAGACGGATGCCGGCGCGGCCGACGATCCGCCGGCATCCGTGCAATCGGGCCTGGTCGCGCGGCTGGCGCGCGTATCGTTGCGCTACGGCGATACGTACGCGCTCGACGACGTAACGCTCGATATCCCCGCCGGCCTCATGATCGGGCTGATCGGGCCGGACGGTGTCGGCAAGTCGAGCCTGCTCGCGCTCGTGTCGGGCGCGCGTGCGATCCAGCAGGGTCGCGTCTGGACGCTCGACGGCGATCTGTCATCGCGCCGCCATCGCGCACGCGTGTGCACGCGCATTGCGTATATGCCGCAAGGGCTCGGCCGGAACCTGTACGCGACGCTGTCGGTCGACGAAAACCTGCAGTTCTTCGCGAGACTGTTCGGCCATGATGCGGCCGAGCGACGCCGCCGCATCGACGCGCTCACGCACAGCACCGGCCTTCATCCGTTCCTCGACCGCCCTGCCGGCAAACTGTCCGGCGGCATGAAGCAGAAACTCGGCCTGTGCTGCGCGTTGATTCACGATCCCGACCTGCTGATCCTCGACGAACCGACAACCGGTGTGGATCCGCTATCGCGCGCGCAGTTCTGGGATCTGATCGAACGCATCCGCGCCGCACGTCCGGCGATGAGCGTGCTGGTGGCGACCGCCTACATGGACGAGGCACGGCGCTTCGACCGGCTGATCGCGATGGACGCCGGCCACGTGCTGGCGACCGGCAGCCCCCGCGAACTGCTCGCGCGCACCGGTTGCGACACGCTCGAAGCCGCGTTCATCGCGTTGCTGCCGGACGCGCGACGGCACGGGCATCAGCCGATCGGGCTGACGCCGTTCGAGCCCGGCGCAGCCGACGATTATGCGATCGAAGCCGACGGGCTGACGATGCGCTTCGGCGATTTCGTCGCCGTGGACCATGTGAGCCTGAAGATCCGTCGCGGCGAAATCTTCGGGTTTCTCGGCTCCAACGGCTGCGGCAAGTCGACGACCATGAAGATGCTCACGGGCCTGCTGCCCGCATCGGAAGGCACGGCGACGCTATTCGGCCGCCCCATCGCCGCAAACGACATCGACACGCGCCGGCGGGTCGGCTATATGTCGCAGGGGTTTTCGCTGTACGGCGAGCTGACCGTCAGGCAGAACCTCGTGCTGCATGCACGCCTGTTCGGCGTGCCGGAACGGGACCTGCCCGCGCGCATCGACGAAATGGTCGGGCGCTTCGGGCTCGCCGGCGTGCTGGACGCACTGCCGGAACGCCTGCCGCTCGGCATGCGGCAGCGGCTTTCGCTTGCGGTGGCAATGGTTCACAAGCCCGACCTGCTGATCCTCGACGAACCGACTTCGGGCGTCGATCCCGTCGCGCGCGACGATTTCTGGCGGCTGATGATCGAACTCGCGCGCAACGATCGCGTCACGATTTTCATTTCGACGCACTTCATGAACGAAGCCGCGCGTTGCGACCGGATCTCGCTGATGCACGCGGGCCGCGTGCTGGCGAGCGCGGCGCCCGACGAGCTGGTCCGCGTGCGGGGCGCCGACACGCTCGAGGCCGCATTCATCGGCTACCTGACCGACGCGCAGCGCGCGGATGGCGCTCCGGCGGACGCGTCGTCGAGCACGGACTGGCTCGCGCCGCCGGATGCGCGCGGTTCCGCTCGCGGCACCGTATGGTTCAGTCCCGCGCGCGCCGGCAGCTACCTGTGGCGCGAACTGCTGGAACTGCGTCGCGACCCGCTGCGCGCGACGCTCGCGCTGTTTGGCTCGCTCGTGCTGATGTGCGTGATCAGCATCGGCATCAGTCTCGACGTGGACAACTTGACGTTCGCCGTGCTCGATCAGGATCAGTCGATGCTCAGCCAGGACTACGCGCAGAATCTCGCGGGCTCCCGCTATTTCGTGCCGCGCGCACAGCTGGCCGACGATCGCGACGTCGATCGCCGCATGCGCAACGGCCAGCTGTCGCTGGCGATCGAGATCCCGCCCGGTTTCGCCCGCAACGTCGCGCGCGGCCGGCACGTGGAGATCGGCGCGTGGGTCGACGGCGCGATGCCGATGCGTGCGGAAACGATCCGCGGCTACGTGGCCGGCATGCACGAAAACTGGCTGCGCGATCAGGCCCGGCGCCGCCTCGGCATGTCGCTCGCACCGGCCGTCGATATCGCGATCCGCTATCGGTACAACCCGGACGTCAAGAGTCTGCCCGCGATGATCCCCGCGATCATGCCGATGCTGCTGCTGATGCTGCCCGCGATGCTGACCGCGCTCGCCGTCGTGCGGGAACGCGAGCTCGGATCGATCGTGAACCTGTACGTGACGCCCGTCACGCGTGCGGAATTCCTGCTCGGCAAGCAGGCGCCGTACGTGATGCTCGCCATGCTGAATTTTCTGCTGATGGTCGTGCTCGCCGACGTCGTGTTCGGCGTGCGCATCAAGGGAAGCTTCGCGACCCTGGCTGCCGCGGTGCTGATCTTCAACGTCGTCGCCACCGGCATCGGGCTGTTTGCGTCGACGTTCACGCGCAGCCAGATCGCAGCGATTTTCATGACGATCGTCGGCACGCTGATTCCGGTCGTGCAGTTCTCCGGCCTGCTCACGCCGCTGTCGTCGCTCGAAGGCAGCGGCAAGTGGATCGGTACGGTCTATCCGGCAACTTACATGCTCGCGATCAGCCGCGGCGTCTACAACAAGGCGCTCGGTCTGGCCGATCTGTCGTCCCGGTTCTGGCCGCTGCTCGCCGCCGTGCCGGTGATCATGGTCGCGACCGGCCTGCTGCTGCGCAAACAGGAGCGATGAGCGTGTCGCGCCTGCTCGCCATTTACCGGCTCGGCATCAAGGAACTCTGGAGCCTCGCGCGCGACCCGATCCTGCTCGCGCTGATCGTCTACACGTTCAGCGCGTCGATCTACGTGGCCGCCACAGCGCGCCCCGAAACGCTGCACAAGGTGCCGATCGCCGTCGTCGACGAAGACGCGTCGCCGCTGTCGGCGCGCATCGCCGCGGCCTTCTTCCCGCCGCAATTCACACCGCCGCCGATCGTCGACGCAAGCGCAGCCGATCGCGGTCTCGACAACGGCGATTACACGTTCTCGCTCGACATCCCGCCCGACCTGCAGCGCGACGTGCTCGCGGGCCGCCATGCGACGATCCAGCTCAACGTCGATGCGACACGCATGACGCAGGCGTTCACGGGCAGCGCGTATGTGCAGCAGATCGCGGCGGGCGAGATCGACGCATTCGCGCGGCGCTACCGCGGCGCGCCGTTGCCGCCGGTCGATCTCGCGATGCGCATGCGTTTCAACCCGAATCTCGACGAAGTGTGGTTCGGTGCGCTGATGGAGCTGATCAACAACGTGACGATGCTGTCGATGATCCTCACCGGCGCCGCACTGATTCGCGAGCGCGAACACGGCACGATCGAGCATCTGCTCGTGACGCCGGTCACCGCCGCCGAAATCATGCTCGCGAAGGTCTGGTCGATGGGGCTCGTCGTCACGATGGCGGCCGTCGCATCGCTGACGTGCGTCGTGGGCGGCGCGCTGCACGTGCCGATTCCCGGCTCCATCCCGCTGTTCGTGGCCGGAATGGCGCTGCACCTGTTCGCCACGACGTCGATGGGCATCTTTCTCGCGACGCTGGTGCGCAGCATGCCGCAGTTCGGGATGTTGCTCGTGCTCGTGCTGCTGCCGCTGCAACTGCTGTCCGGCGGGCTCACGCCGCGCGAGAGCATGCCGCTGGCCGTGCAGGACATCATGCTCGCCGCGCCGACCACGCATTTCGTCGAGCTCGCGCAACGCATTTTGTATCGCGGGGCCGGCGTCGATGCGGTGTGGCCGCAATTCGCGGCGCTGTTCGCGATCGGCGGCGCGCTGTTTGCGTTGTCGCTGATGCGATTCCGCAAGACGATCGGCCAGATGGCCTGAGCGGCCAATTGCGCGCGTAGCCGCAATCCGTCTGTTGATACAGATCAACCGCGCCGGCAGCCGGCGCGCGATCATCACGCCATGTCTTGCGAAAACGCAAGCTTCCGCGGTTGCGGCAACGCGGACGAACACCGGCCGCTCCACGGGAGAACGTCATGATTCGTCATTCGTACCGGACCACGCTTGCGACGCTGGGCGTGTTCATCGCACTCGCGTCGCTACTGGGCGTCGTGCATGCGATGCTGGTCGGCGCGCGCGTGCTGCCGTACGCAATCGTGACGCTGATTGCCGGATCCGCCGCCTTCGTCGCGCAGCTGAATGCGGCCGACGTCGAGCGTTCGTGATGCGCGTGCAGGCGAGCCGCACGCGAATCCCGCGGTTGCTGATTTCCGTCAAGCGCGACAGTGCCGGTCGGGGTGTAATCGACTCACTGCTCCATTGCCCCCGGTGAGGCGATCCATGAAACTGACTTTTCTCGGTGCGACCGAAACCGTGACCGGCTCGAAGTATCTGGTCGAGCACGGCAGCAGCCGCATCCTCGTCGATTGCGGCCTGTTCCAGGGCACGAAGAACCTGCGGCTGCGCAACTGGCAGCCGCTGCCCGTCGCGCCCGACACGGTGGATGCGGTCGTGCTCACGCACGCGCATATCGATCACACCGGCTATCTTCCGGTGCTCGTGCGCGACGGGTACCGCGGGCCCGTGTACTGCACGGCCGCGACGGCCGAACTCAGCGAGATCATGCTGCGCGACAGCGCGCGGCTGCAGGAAGAGGAAGCCGACTTCGCGAACCGGCACGGCTATTCGAAGCACCACCCCGCCCAACCGCTCTACACGCTGGACGACGCGCAGCGTGCGCTGCGCCTGCTGAAGCCCGTCGCGTTCGACGAATGCACGGCGCTGGGCGGCGGCATCGCGTTCCGCCTGCTGCCGGCGGGACACATCCTCGGTGCGGCGAGCGTCGTGATGCACTGGGATCACAAGGTGCTGGCTTTCTCCGGCGACCTCGGCCGCTATCGCGATCCGATCATGCAACCGCCTCGGCCGCCCGCGCATGCGGATTATCTGGTGGTCGAATCGACGTACGGCGACCGGCTGCATCCGGCGTCCGATCCCGAAAACGAGCTCGCCGCGATGTTCGACAGTACGTTCGCACGCGGCGGGGTCGTCGTGATGCCGTGCTTCACCGTCGGCCGCGCACAGGAAATCCTGCATTACATCGCACGGCTGAAGGCATCGGGCCGCATGGCGCGCGTGCCCGTCTTCCTCGACAGCCCGATGGCGACGGACGTCACCGAAATCTACCGCCACCATATCGTCGAGCATCGGCTGACCGTGTCCGAAGCGAACGCGCTCGGCCACGCGGCGACGATGATCCGGTCCGTCGAGCAGTCGAAGGCGATTGCCGAGCACCATGGCCCGATGGTCATCATCGCCGGCAGCGGCATGGCGACGGGCGGACGCGTGCTGCATCACCTGAGCCGCTATGCGCCGGACCCGCGCAACACGATCGCGCTGGTCGGCTACCAGGCCGCCGGCACGCGCGGTGCGGCGTTGGCCGCGCACGAACCGACGCTGAAGATCCACGGCGAATACGTCCGCGTCCGCGCGCAGGTCGAGTCGATCGCGACGCTGTCCGCCCATGGCGACTACGAAGAGATTCTCAAATGGCTCGGCACGATGCAGGGCGCGCCGGTGCGGACGTTCGTCACCCATGGAGAACCCGCTGCCGCCGATGCGTTGCGCCGGCGCATTTCGGAGAGCCTGCATTGGCCGTGCGAGGTGCCGACTTACGGTCAGTGCGTCGATCTGGACGAGGTCGAAGCCGCCGGTGCGCAGGAGCCTGCTGCGCTTTCCTCGTGACCGGGTCGGTCTTCCCGGCCGCCCTACCCTGCCCGCTCACGCGGCCGGCAAACCGGCGGCGTGACGGAGAATCGCCGCGCCACCGGTTCGCGTCATGCGCCGCCCGCATCCGGCCCCGACGTCAATCGACTTCGATGATCACCTTCAACGCGTGCGTTTCCGCCGCGCGCGCGAACGTGTCGTATGCGCGCTCCACCTCGTCGAGCGAGAACCGGTGCGTGACCAGACGCTTCGGATCGAGACGCCCGGCGTGCACGGTCTTCAGCAGCATCGGCGTGCTGACCGTGTCGACGAGCCGCGTCGTGATCGAGATGTTGCGGTCCCACAGCTTCTCGAGGTGCAGGTCGGCCTTGACGCCATGCACGCCCACGTTTGCAACGACCCCGCCCGGCGCCACGAGCGACGTGCACATTTCGAACGTGGCCGGAATGCCGACCGCTTCGATCGCGCAATCCACGCCGACGCCGTCCGT
Organism: Burkholderia sp. AU19243; assembly: GCF_018148075.1. NCBI lineage: Bacteria > Pseudomonadati > Pseudomonadota > Betaproteobacteria > Burkholderiales > Burkholderiaceae > Burkholderia > Burkholderia sp. AU19243. Next base: position 347,184 of record NZ_JAGSTV010000002.1, on the reverse strand, counting down.
CAGCTTCATCACTTCCGCGAGCGGGTCGGCCGCCCGGCCGTCGAGGCAGTCAGTCGCGCCGAAGTGCCGCGCGACGTCGAGCCGGTTGCTGTCCGGATCGATCATGATGATTCGCGCCGGCGAGTAGAACTGCGCGGTCAGCAGCGCGGCCAGCCCGATCGGCCCGGCGCCGACGATCGCGACCGTGCAGCCAGGCTGCACCTTGCCGTTGAGGACGCCGCACTCGAAGCCGGTCGGCAGAATGTCGGACAGCATCACGAGCGCGTCCTCGTCCGCGCCGGCCGGAATCCGGTACAGGCTCGTCTGCGCATGCGGAATCCGCACGTATTCGGCCTGCGTGCCGTCGATCCGGTGGCCGAGAATCCAGCCGCCCGTCGTGCAATGCGAATACAGTCCGCGGCGGCAGTACTCGCAGCGCCCGCACGACGAGATACATGAAATCAGCACGCGATCGCCCGGCTTCAGCGAGTCGACCGCGGCGCCCGCCTGCTCGACGATCCCCACGCCTTCGTGGCCGAGAATGCGCCCCGGCTCGCACGTCGGCACGTCGCCCTTGAGGATGTGCAGATCGGTGCCGCAGATCGTCGTGCGCGTCACGCGGACGATCGCGTCGGTGGGCGACTGCAGCGCCGGTGCGGGCCGCTGTTCGAGCGACTTGCGCCCCGGCCCGCGGTATACGAGTGCTTTCATCGGTGTTCCTCCATTGAAAGAGTGGCGGCATCGTTCGTCGGCGCACCGGCTTGCCGCGCCCACGCGACGCACAGTGCCAGCGCGCAGGACGCGACCCGCACCGCGACGCCGTCGGCCCGACTCGTCAGCACGATCGGCACGCGCGCGCCCACGACGACACCTGCGTTCGCGGCGCCGCCCAGGTATTCGAGCTGTTTCGCGAGCATGTTGCCCGCTTCGATATCGGGCACGACGAGGATGTCGGCGCGACCGGCAACCGGCGAGTCGATCCCCTTCTCGTGCGCCGCCTGCTGCGAGATCGCGTTGTCGAACGCGAGCGGCCCGTCGACCACCGCCCCGGTGATTTGCCCGCGCTCGGCCATCTTCGCGAGCGCCGCGGCGTCGAGCGTCGAACGCATCGCCGGATTGACGGTCTCGACCGCGCACAGCACGGCCACGCGCGGGCATGCGACGCCGAGCGCATGTGCGACGTCGACGGCGTTCTGCGTGATGGCCGCCTTCTGCGCGAGGTCCGGTGCGATGTTGACGGCCGCATCGGTCAGGATGAACGGCCGCGGATACGCCGGCGATTCGATCAGGAAACAGTGCGACATCCGCTTGTCGGTGCGTACACCGGATTCCACGGCGACGACCGCGCCCATCAGTTCGTCCGTATGCAGGCTGCCCTTCATCAGCGCACCGGCGCGACCGCTCGCCGCCAGTTCGACCGCGCGGGCCGCCGCCGCATGGCTGTGCGGGACGTCCTCGATCGTCCAGCCCGCCAGATCGATGCCCGCGTCGTCCGCGATGCGCAACACCTTTGCGCGCGGCGCGACGATCAGCGGCTCGATCGACGCGCCGATCGGCGACGCGTTGATCGCGGCAAGCGCGGTGACGCTCGCCGTGTCGCACGGATGGACGACGGCCACCGTGAGCGGCGGCGCGTGGCGCGCCCGCGCGAGCAGTCCGGGCAGCGCGCCGTCCGCCGGCGGCAGCACGCCGGGCAGCCGCTCGCCGCCGGACGCATCGGGATGCAGGGAATCGTTCATGTTTCCAGTACGTAGGTGCCGGGCGCCGCGCCGAAGCCGGCGGCCGGCACGCGCGCCCGCACGTCGCCGGACGAATGCGCGTGCAGCCAGTCGCGCCAGCACGTCCACCACGAGCCGTCGACGACGGGCGTTGCGTTGACGAAATCGTGCCGGCTGCGGTATGGCGCGCCGGGCTCGCGGGTCGCGCAGCGATAGTGGCGCCCGGGATGGCCCGGCTCGGACACGATGCCGGCATTGTGGCCGCCCGACGTCAGCACGAACGTCAGCGCGTGGTGCGTGAGCAGGTGGAACGTGTAGACGGAACGCCACGGCGACACGTGATCGCGCTCGGTTCCCACCACGAACGTCGGCACGTCGATGTCGGACAGCGCGACCGGCCGACCGTCGACGCAGTAGCGCCCGGCCGCGAGATCGTTGTCGAGAAAGAGCCGCGTCAGGTATTCCGTATGCATCCGGTACGGCATGCGCGTGGTGTCCGCGTTCCACGACATCAGGTCGTTCGGTTTCGTACGCGTGCCGAGCAGGTATTCGCTCATCATCCGCGACCAGATCAGGTCGCGCGCGTTCAACAGCTGAAACGCGGCGGACATTTGCGCACCGTCGAGGTAGCCCTGCCGCCACATCAGCGCATCGAGCGCCGACAATTCGCTCGCATCGATGAAGAGCCCCAGTTCGCCGGGCTCGCTGAAATCGGTCTGGGCCGCGAGCAACGTGACCGAACGCAATGCGCCGTGTTGCCGGCCGTCGCGCGCGAGCGCCGCCGCGCCGATCGCGAGCAGCGTGCCGCCGAGGCAATAGCCGACCGCGTGGACTGCCTCGCCGCAGATCGAGCGGGCCGCGTCGAGCGCAGCCATGCAGCCGTCGCGCAGATAATCGTCGAGCCCGAGCTCGCGCGCGTCCGCGCCCGGATTGCGCCACGACACGACGAACACCGTAAAGCCGGAGTCGACCAGGAAGCGGATCATCGAATCGTGCGGCTGCAGGTCGAGGATGTAGTACTTCATGATCCACGACGGCACGATCAGGATCGGCTCGCGCGCCACGTCGGCCGTCGCCGGATCGTATTGCAGCAGCTCGCACAGCGCGTTGCGCCACACGACGCGGCCCGGCGTGATCGCCACGTCGCGGCCCGGCAGGTAGTCGCGCGCGTCGCGGGCCGGCGTGCCGCCGGCGCGATCGAGCAATGCGCTCGCGTCGTCGAGCCAGTGCCGGAACCCTGCCGCGAGGTTTGCGCCGCCGCTGCGTATCGTCGCGTCGAGCACGACCGGATTGGTCGCCAGGAAATTGCCCGGCGAGCACGCGTCGAGCCACTGTCGCGCGACGAAGCCGACCAGTTCCTGATGATGCCGTTCGACGCCCGGCACGCCGCGCGTCGCGTCGCGCCACCAGCGCTGAATCGACAGGAATCCGTCGCGATACGCGCTAAACGGCCATGCCGTCCATTCGCGCGCGGCGAAGCGTGGATCGGCGTGGCCGGCGTGCACGGCGAGACCGTCGGCGGCCGCATCGTCGGCGCCGCCTTCGTTCGGGGGCGCCGTCGGCGCCACGGCCGCAAGCCACCCCTGCGCCGCGAGTTCGAAGCATTTTCCCGGCGCGACGGCCAGATGCGCGCTCCAGTCGAGCATCGCGAGCGCGAGCGACACAGGCGACAGACCGAAGGTCATCGCGGCGACGTTCGCATGCGCGGCGCGGTTCCACCGGTCGGCGGGCGTCGTCGGGACGGGTGCGCATCCGGGCTCGCACGACGGGGGCTCGCTTGCGCCCGCCGGCTGTGCCCGCTCCGGCCTGAACGGTGCGTGCGTGACGGATGCGTTCATCTCATGTACATCCCGCCGTTCACGTCGAACTCCGCTCCGGTCGCGAAGGCGCCAGCGTCGGAACACAGGAACGCCACAAGCGCGGCGATCTCATCGGGGTCGCCGAGGCGGCCGAGCGGAATCTGCGGGAGGATCTTCGTGTCGAGCACTTCCTTCGGCACCGACTCGAGCATCGCGGTCGCGAGGTAGCCAGGCGCCACCGTGTTCACCGTCACGCCGTGGCGCGCGAGCTCGAGCGCCAGCGCCTTCGTGAAACCATGGATGCCCGCCTTCGCGGCCGCGTAGTTCGCCTGCCCGTATGCGCCGCGCGAGCCGTTCACCGAGCCGATGTTCACGATCCGCCCGAAGCCGGCTTCGATCATTCCCGGCACGAACGGCTTCGTCATGTTGAACATGCCGTCGAGATTGGTGCGCAACACTGCATCCCACATGCTCTTGGTCATCTTCACGAACGTGGCGTCGTGCGTCACTCCAGCGTTGTTCACGAGCACATCGACGCGCCCGAGCTCGGCGAGCACGCGTGCCGCGCAATGCTGGCACGAATCGTAGTCGGCGACGTCGACCTCGAACGCATGGAACGTGCGGCCCGCGTCGCGTTCGCGCGCGAGCCACGTCGCGACATGGTCATTGTGTTCCGTGTACGACACCGCCACCGTCATCCCGGCCTCATGCAGGCGCCGGGCGATCGCGGCGCCCAGGCCGCCCATGCCCCCCGTGACGAACGCGACACGCTCAGCGCACATGATCGCTCTCCCGTGCGCCGACGATGCCGTTCAGCCGCCGCGTCGAGCTCGCCGATTCGCTGCGCGGGCCGGCCGCGCCTTCGATCCCGCGCTCGAGCGCCGCCATCCAGTCGGCCCACGGCATGCTGGCTTCATTGACCGCTGCGAGCCGGCCGAGGTCGGGCAACCAGTCGGTCTGATAACGCGACAGCGCACCCGCGCCGTAGTCGCGCAGCCACGTGCGCCACGCGCCGGCGCTCTCGAATTGCGCGCGCATGCAGAGTTCGGTGGCGTCCTGCCAGATCCCGACGCTCGTGATCGCATAGTCGCGCATCACCTGCGTGGCCGCCTCGCCGAACGCGGTCCACTCGGGCGTTTCGGCCAGCGTCTGCCGCAGGCGGCGCAGCGCGTCGCGGTCGCGCTCGATGCGCCGCCCGGCGATTGCGTGCCATTCGTGCTGCCAGTCGCGGTTCAGCGCGGCCGTGCGCAATGCGAGATCGCAGCCCGCGCGCCAGGCGTCATTCGGTGTCGTCAAAGCGTACGTGCTCATCGGCTTCCCCCTTCGATCGGATCAATGGATTGGCGTCACGCGTCGTGCCGTCCGCCCCGGTTCGGCATCGCGGCCGCTTCACTGTGCGGGTATCGCGCGCGGCTGCCGTTGATCTGAGTCAAGTGCGAGGAAACCCTGCTCCGTAGACTGGATTGCACTGGCGGATCACCCGTCGATGGAGCGATTCCGATGAGCTACAAGAGCATAGTCGTGCACCTCGATACGAGCCTGCGTGCGCATTCTCGCCTCGAGTTCGCGTTGCGCGTCGCGCGCCGCTTCGGCGCCCACCTGACAGGCGTTGCCGCGATCTACACGCCGGAACCGCATTCGTTCTACGTGATGGCCGGATCCGCCGACTACTTTCGCGAGCGCCGCGACCAGCGCGACGACCGGCTTGCCGCGCTGGAACGGCTGTTTCACGCCGAGACGGCGCGCGCGAAAGTGTCGGCAACGTGGGTGCGGGTCGACGAGCGCGCGAACCTCGCGGTGCCGCGCGCTGCACGCGTTGCCGATCTCGTGATCGCCGGCCAGAGCGATCCGAACGATCCGGAGACCTATATCGACGACCAGTTTCCGGAGAACCTGGCGTTGTCCGCCGGACGCCCGGTACTGTTCGTGCCGTACGCCGGCGAATTCCCGTCGCTCGGCGAGCGCGTGTTCGTCGCGTGGGACGGAAGCCGCGAAGCGACCCGCGCCGCGCACGATGCGATTCCGTTTCTCGAACATGCGAAACGCACGACGGTTGCGGCCGTCGTCGACGGCAGGTCGGAAGCGGCGGCCACGCGTATTCCTGCCGCCGACGCCGCGTTGATGCTGGCCCGTCATGCACACGACGTGACCGTGCTCGACATCGATGCAGGCGACGGCTCGGCGATCGGCGACACGTTGTTGTCACACGCATATGAAACGGGCTCCGACCTGCTCGTGATGGGCGCCTACGGTCACCCGCGCTGGCGCGAACTGATGCTGGGCGGCGCGACCCGCACGGTGCTGGCGTCGATGACGCTGCCAGTGCTGATGTCGCACTGAGCCGGCCCGTGCGTACGCTCGCGCTGCTCGTCGTCAATGCCGGTTCGTCGAGCGTGAAGTTCGCCGTCTTCGCGTATCCGCCGCACGGCGACCCCGCGCGGCGGCCGTTGCACGAGGGCGAAGCGGTCGCCGTCGGCAACGGCGTGTCGATCCGCTTCGATGCGGAGCCGGACGCGGCGCTGCCGCTGACGGCGGGCGATCCCTACCACGCCGTGCTCACGCAGGTCGCGATGTGGATACGCGTGCGCTTGCCGCATCTCACGCTCGGCGCGATCGCGCATCGCGTGGTGCACGGCGGCGCGCGGTACGAGGACCCGGTGCTCGTCGACGCCAACGTGCTGGACGCGCTGCGCACGCTGACGCCGCTCGCGCCGCTGCATCAGCCGCACAGCCTCGATGCGATCGACACGCTGCGCGACGCATTCCCGGACGTCCCGCAAATCGCCGTGTTCGACACCGCGTTTCACCGCACGCTGCCGCGTGTCGAGCAGTTGCTGCCGTTGCCGCGTGCATGGTTCGACGACGGCGTGCGCCGCTATGGCTTCCACGGCTTGTCGTACGAATACCTCGCCGTCGCGCTCGACGAATCGTTCGGCGCGCGTGCGCACGGCCGCGTGATCGCCGCTCACCTCGGCAGCGGCGCGAGCCTGTGCGCGATGCGCGACTGCCGCAGCGTCGCGACGACCATGGGCTTCTCGGCCCTCGACGGACTGATGATGAGCACGCGCTGCGGAACGCTCGATCCTGGCGTCGTCCTGCACCTGCTCGACACGGGCAAACTGTCGAGCGCCGCGCTGGGCCACCTGCTGTATCACGAGGCGGGGCTCAAGGGCGTATCGGGAGCATCCGGCGATCCGCGCGTGCTGCTTGCGCGCGAAGCGGCAGGTGACGTGCCGGCCCGCGACGCACTGGCGCTGTTCGTTCATCGCGTCGTGCGCGAGACCGGCGCGCTGACCGCACTGCTCGGCGGTCTCGACATGCTGGTCTTCACGGCCGGCATCGGCGAACACTCGGCGCCGTTGCGCGAGCGGATCTGCGCGGCGCTCGGCTGGCTCGGCATCGAACTCGACGCGCGCGCGAATGCCGCGCACGCACACGTGGTGTCGTCCGCGTCGAGCGCGGTCGCGGTGGTCGTCGAGCCGACCAACGAAGCGTGGATCGCGGCGCGCGCCGCGGTGCGAGTGCTGCGCGGCAACGGCGCAGATTGATCCAGATCAGCGCGATCGCCGTGCGTGCGCCGATGATGATTCCATCGACATCCGTTGAAGGGAAATGCCATGTACTCGAACATTCTGGTCGCGCTCGACGGCAGCGAGACGTCGTCCCGCGCACTCGACGCCGCGCTGAATCTCGCGGCGCAGACGGGTGCGCGGCTGACGCCGGTCTACGTCGTCGACTTCATGGTGCCGGCGTACGACACCTTTGCATACGACCCGTCGATCCTGGTCGATGCATTCCGTGAAGAAGGACTGCGCGTCACCGAGGATGCGGCACGACGCCTGAAAGCGCGCGACGTGGCCGGCACGCCGCGGATCGTCGACGTCGCGCCGGTGGGCGAAGACGTCGCGCAGCGCATCGTCGCGCTCGCCGGCGAGCTCGACGCCGACCTGATCGTGATGGGCACCCACGGCCGGCGCGGTTTTCGCCGCCTGTTCCTGGGCAGCGTGGCCGAGCGCGTGCTGCGCCATGCGACGCGTCCGGTCCTGATGATTCCGGCGAGCTGCGCCGCGAACGCGCCCGTTACGACCACCGCCGCATCGACCGAAAAGGAGCCGTCATGAGCTACAAGACCCTGCTCGTCCATCTCGACGACAGCGCGCGCTGCGCGACGCGCGTCAACCTCGCGCTCGAACTCGCGGCCCGCTGGAACGCCCACCTGATCGGTCTCTATGTCGTCTGCCAGGACCTGCTCGAGCCGTTGCGGCGACCGGACGAACCGCTGAAGCTGGCCGTCTACGAGCGCTTGTCCGAGCAGCGGCGCAAGGACGCGGAACAGCGGTTCCTGGCCGCAGCCGAACGCGCCGGACGCAGCGTCGAGTGGCAGGCGCCGGCAGGCAACGCGACCGACGCCGCGGTCGTGCACGCGCGCCATGCCGATCTGCTGGTGCTTGGCCAGGAGGACCCGGACGACCGCATGACGTACGTGGCCCGCCATTTCGTCGAGGATGTCGTGATGGGCAGCGGCCGGCCGGCACTCGTCGTGCCGTATGCGGGCGAAGTGCGCACGCTTGGCGAGAACGTGTTGATCGGCTGGGACGGCGGACGCGAGGCGGCCCGCGCGATGGCCGACGCGCTGCCGTTGCTTGCCCGCGCGCGCTTCGTCAACGTCGAGACGGTCGCGCGCCGCCCACCCGATCCGGACAAGACGCCGGCGGGCGTCGACGTCGCCGCATATCTCGAACGGCACGGGGTTCGCGCATCGTTTTCGACGACGCCGCGCGACCATTCGGTCGGCGTCGGCGCGACGCTGCTGAACCGCGTGACCGACCTGCATGCGGATTTGCTCGTGATGGGGCTGTACAGTCATGCGCGCATGCACGAACGCGTGCTGGGCGGCGCGACGCGCACCGTCCTCGAAACGATGACGGTGCCGGTCCTGCTGTCCCACTGAGCGAGCGAACGGGGGCCGCCGCCCGCGGCCGCCCCGCGCTCATCGCGACGGTCACAGCATGCCGGCGCCCGGCCCCTCGCGCACGACCAGCACCGGCCGCTCCGCGATACGCACCAGCGACTCGGCGACACTGCCGAGCAGCGCACGGCGCACACCTCGACGGCCATGCGTGCCCATCACGATCAGATCCGCATCGCATTCGGCGGCCGCTCGCGCCAGCACGTCCGATATGTCCTCCCCACACGCATCGATCGTCTGCGCGCTGCCGCGCACGCCCGACAGCCGGAACGCGGTTTCGGCATCGCCAACCGCAATCGCCGCCTTGTCCGCGTCCAACCCGGACCGGTCGCGCTGGTCGATATAGCCGCTGTCGAAGTCGGCCAGGCGGGGCGCGTCCGACACGACGCACAACGCGATGACGAGACCGCCCGAACCGCAGGCGAGCGAAATCGCCTCGTCGAGCGCGAGCCGCGCTCCGCGGCTGCCGTCGAGTGCCACGAAGATCCTTTCGTACATGACGCCTCCCTGCTGTGGTTCGGGTTCGATCGATGCGTGAAACCAGTCTGATCCCGGCAGGCAGCTTCCCGTTGACGCGCGTCAAGCCCGTGCGGTGCTTTCCGTACGTATCGGTTCCGATTGGCGAACGCCGGCAGAGCGCGCACAATCAGCGCGTTATCGCAGCGCCGGCCCGGCCCGCGTTTCGTGTACCGCGTGGTGCCGGCCGCGCCCTCGCCGTCGAAATTCGTCGGGATGAACTGCAATGACCGTGAATGCGCCCCCTTCCAGGGCCGGACCGACGCCGCACCGGAGGCTGCCTGCCCGATATGCCGCGCTGGCCGCGCTCCTCACGCTCGCGCTCGGCCTGACCGCGACGTTCGCTGCATCGCGGGCGCTGCAGAACGACATGCAACGGGCGGCCCGCGCAAGGTTCGAGCAAACCGCGACGCTCGCGACCGCCGACGTGCGGCGCAGCCTTCTCGGCGCCGCGGCGTTAGTGGGCGGTGCACGCGGGTTCGCGTCGGCGCTATCGGCGCAACCGTCCGGTACCGGATGGCGCCGCTATCTCGCGAGTCTCGATCTGGACCGATTGCAGTCACCGGTCCGCAGCGTCGGGAGAATCGAGCCGAGCGCCGCAGAGGACAACCAGCCGACGCGCCAGGCGCTCGCTCGGGCGGCGCAAACCGGCAGGGTTGCCCTTGCCGCGACTGCGATCCAGGACGGCACCGGTGCGACGCTCGCCCGCACCGAGCTGACGCTGTATTTGCCGGTTTATGCGAACGCCGCGGAAGGCACGTCGTCCGAACCGGCGCACGCGACGGCGACCGGATACGTATATGCATCGCTGATTCCTGATCGACTCGTCGATCCGTCGGTGCTCGAACGGCTGCACATGGACGTCACGGCCGGCAATCCGGCGGCGCCCGTGTATTCCGGCGGCCCGCGCGGCGACGATACCGCAGACGTGCGCGACACGTTCGAACGAACCGACGGACTGACGTTCGGCGGCACCGCGCTCTCGCTCCGCTACAGCGCGCCGCGCGCCGACACGTCGCGCGTTGCGATGGCGGCCCTGCTGGGCGGCGCCGTGCTGTCGCTCGCGCTGGCCGCACTCGTGCGGCAGGTCGTCGCGAACCGGCCGCGCCCCGCCACACCCGCCGGCGACGCCCAACCCGGCGAAGCCCGGATGATGGGCATCATCCGGTCGTCGATGGAGGCCATCATCACCGTCGACGAAAACCAGACGATCGTGATCTTTAATCCGGCGGCCGAACAGGTGTTTGGCGTATCCGCGATGGACGCAGTCGGTGCGCCGCTGTCCCGCTTCATCCCCGAGCGCTTCCGTGCCGCACATGCGCGCCACGTCGAGCAATTCGGCGTCACCGGCGTATCGGAGCGCCAGATGGGGCGGCAACGCGTGCTGTTCGGACTGCGCGGCGACGGCACCGAGTTTCCGATCGAGGCATCGATCTCGCAGATTCGCGACGGCACGGGCAAGCTGTATACGGTGATGCTGCGCGACGTCACCGAGCGGGTGCGCGCGGAGAATGCGCTGAAGCAGTCGCGCGAGGAACTGCGCGAGCTCTCGGCCAACCTTCAGAACGTGCGCGAGGAGGAGAAAACGCGGATCGCGCGTGAATTGCACGACGATCTCGGCCAGCAGCTCACCGCGCTGAAGATGGACCTGGCCGCCGTCGAACTGGGGCTCGCCGGCGTCATGCCGCCGGGCACCGAGATCCGCGAACAGCTGCGCGGCATGCACCGGCTGATCGATTCCACGGTTGCGTCGGTCAGGCGCATCGCCGCGGATCTGCGGCCGGTGATGCTCGACGACCTCGGGCTCGTGCCGGCGATCGAATGGCTTGCAAACGATTTCACGCGCCGCTACAGGATCACCGTCGACCGGGACATCGGGCCCATGGATGCGGCGTTGACCAGTGCGGGCGCAACCGCGCTGTTCCGCATCGTGCAGGAGGCGCTGACCAACGTCGCGCGCCACTCGGACGCGACGAACGTGACGCTGGCCTTGAAAGCGGCGGACGGTTATTGCATGCTGCGCATCGCGGACAACGGTCACGGCGCGCCCGCGCAGGCCCGCGACGCACAGGATCGTCCATCGTTCGGGCTGATCGGCATACGCGAGCGCGCGCACATGCTCGACGGGACGGTGACGATCGACAACCGCCCGGGCGTGGGGTTCACGATCACCGTGGTGCTGCCGCTGCACGCCATCCAGCAAGGAGACGCGCTGTCATGATCAGGGTACTCATCGCCGACGACCACGCACTCGTCAGGGACGGTCTGCGGCACATCCTGCAAAACGCGAGCGGTTTCGAAGTCGTCGGAGAAGCGCAGGACAGCGCGTCGACGATCGCGCTCGTTCGCGCCAACGAAGCTCACGTGCTCGTGCTCGACCTGTCGATGCCCGGACGCAACGGCGTCGAACTGATCAAGCAGATCAAGGACGAGAAACCGGGATTGCACATCCTCGTGCTGACGATGCACGCCGAGCAGCAATATGCGGTGCGTGCGTTCCGCGCCGGGGCCTCCGGCTACATGACCAAGGAAAGCGCGAGCGCGGAACTGGTTGCGGCCCTCACGAAAATCGCGGGCGGCGGCGTCTACGTGAGCCTGACCATGGCCGAGCAGTTCGCGCAGAGCCTGAACGAACCGACCGATCTGCTGCCGCACCAGCGGCTGTCGGACCGCGAGTTCGACGTATTTCGGCGCGTGACCAGCGGCGAGTCGATTTCCGAAATCGCGCAGGCGCTGTGCGTCAGCGTCAAGACCGTCAGCACGTACAAGACACGGATCCTCGAAAAGATGCAGATGCCGAACGACACGGCGCTCGTGCGTTATGCAATGCGTCACAAGCTGTTCGACGACCCGGACGAGCTGTGACGGCGGCGGTGCCGGCGCTCGCGACAAGTCGCCGCACCTCTGTAGGAATCGCCCTACAAGACTTCCCTCTTCCCTACCGCAACTTCAATTCCGGCTGATTTTCTCGAGGCTGCGTGCCATCCATACTGCAGATCACGAAAAACAATTCAGCATGCTTCCCGGCGCAACGGCGACGGCTTCGTCGAGACCGGCATAACGGTCTACCGGCGCGTCCGGCGGGGCGTTCCCTTACACGAAGGCGGCAGAGACCAAGGCCGCCGGTACAACGGTCAGCGCGCTCCCCGCCCGACGGCGAACCGCAGCTGCCGCAACACTGGAGCCGATCATGCAGTGCAATGCCGATGTCTCGACGGCCATGCCGTCACGCCCGTTCATCCCGCTGCATCCGGTTGCCTCCACGGACCAGCCGAAGCGCGCCGCGTCGCGCTGTTCGACCTGCGCGTTGCGTACCGTCTGCATGCCGACCGAGCTTTCCGCCGACGATTTCGCGCGCGTCGATGCGATGATCTGCACGACGCGTCACGTGCGGCGCGGCGAAACGCTGTTTCGCGCGGGCGATACGTTCAACAGCATCTACGCCGTCAGGACCGGATCGTTCAAGACCATCGTGATGCACCGCGACGGCGACGAGCAGATCACGGGGTTCCAGATCGTCGGCGAATCGCTGGGCCTCGATGGCGTGCATACCGGCCACCACAATGGCGACGCGATCGCGCTCGAGGACAGCACGGTCTGCATCATCCCGTTCGGCCAGCTCGAGCAGCTGTGCCGCGAAGTGCGAACGATGCAGCATCACGTGTATCAGATGATGGGCGCCGAGATCGTCCGCGAATCGTCGCAGATGCTGCTGCTGGGCACGATGACCGCCGAGCAGCGCGTCGCCGCGTTCCTGTTGAACCTGTCGGCGCGTTTCAAGGCGCGCGGTTACTCGGCCGCCGAGTTCGTGCTGCGGATGACGCGCGACGAGATCGGCGAATATCTCGGGATGAAGCTGGAAACGGTCAGCCGCATGCTGTCGAAGTTCCAGCACAAGGGGCTCGTCGCCGCGCAGGGCAAGCAGATCCGGATCGTCGATTCGGCAGGCCTGCGCAGCATCTGACGATGGCGCGCGGCCGCCGCGGGGGTCAGCCGCGCATGCTCAGCACGGCGGCGCCCGACACGCGCCCGCCGCGCAAGTCGTCGAGCGCCCGGTTCGCATCGGTCAGCGCATAGCGCACAGCCTCGACACGCAGCGGCATCGCCGCGGCGATCCGCATGAACTCGGCCGCATCCGCACGCGTCAGGTTCGCGACCGACGCGATGCGGCGTTCGCCCCACAGCCACGCGTACGGAAACCCCGGGATGTCGGTCATGTGAATCCCGCCGCACACGACGATTCCGCCCTTGTCCAGCGCGCGCAGCGCGGCCGGCACCAGCGCACCCGCCGGCGCGAAGATCAGCGCGGCATCGACAGGCGTCGGCGGCGTTTCATCGCTGCCGCCCGCCCATGCCGCGCCCAGCGACAGCGCGAGTTGCTGCGCTGCGACGTCGCCGGGCTTCGTCAGCGCAAACACGTCGCGCCCTTCGCGATGCGCGACCTGCGCGACCAGATGCGCAGCCGCCCCGAAGCCGTAGATGCCGATGCGGCGCGCATCGCCCGCCATGCGCAGGGTTCGATAGCCGATCAGCCCGGCGCACAGCAGCGGCGCGGCCTCCAGATCGGAATAGCGCTGCGGCAGGTGCACGCAATACCGATGGTCGGCGACGGTGCACTCGGCATAGCCTCCGTCGATCGTGTAGCCGGTGAAGCCGGGGCTGTCGCACAGATTCTCGCGGCCGGACCGGCAATACGCGCAATGTCCGCACGTCGAGCCAAGCCATGGAACGCCCACGCGATCGCCGGCCGCGAAGCCCGTCACGCCTTCACCGACCCGGCGCACCGTTCCGACGATCTCGTGCCCGGGAATCAGCGGCCGCTTCGGATGCGCGAGTTCGCCGTCGACGACGTGGAGATCGGTCCGGCATACGCCGCACGCATGCACGTCGATCAGTAGCTGACCCGCCGCAGGGGACGGGTCCGGCACTTGCGTTGCGCGCAACGTCGGTGTCGTGCCGTCGAACATCATCGCAAGCATGCTTGCCTCCCCGTGCGATCGTCTTCGCAAGCTTCGTCAAGGTTAGTCGCAGCACGCCGGCGCGTGCACCGCCCGCCAAACAGGCGCTTGATGTGGGTCAACGGCCGCCGCACGGTTGCTGACACGATGAAGGGGCTTGATGCCGCCAGTGCGGCGCCCCTGGAGACGATCAAATGATAGCCGTTCCCCCGCTTGCCGCCAGCGCCGATCGCGACCGGCTCCTGAGGTCGCTGCTGAGCTATGCGGTGCTGGCTCCATCGAGCCACAATTCGCAGCCGTGGCGATTCGTCGTCGACGGCGCCACGATCTCGGTCTTCGCCGACCGCGTTCGCGCGTTGCCCGTGGTCGACCCGTACGACCGCGAGCTGATCATCAGTTGCGGCGCGGCGTTGCTCAATCTGCGCGTGGCGCTCGATCACGCCGGGCTCGCGTACACGATCAGCACGTTTCCTTCGGAGGTCGACCCCGACCTGCTTGCGCTGGTCCGGGTCTGCGACGACGGCTATTCCGATGCCGCCCTCGGCGCGTTGTTCGATGCGATCGCGGAACGGGTCACGACGCGCGCGCCATTCGAAGCGACGGCCGTACCCGACGACGTCCAGCGGGATCTGATTGCCGCCGGCGTCGCGGAAGGCGCCGACATCGGGTGTGTCGACTCGATCGCGCACCGCGCGCGCGTCGCCGAGCTGGTCGCGCAGGCCGATCGTCAGCAGTTCGCGGATCCGCGTTTCCGGCGCGAGCTCGCGAGCTGGATCGATCCGCGCCGGCGCGACGACGGCATGCCGGCATTTGCGGCCGGCGTGCCCGCGTTGCTGGACTTCTCGGCGCCGATCGTCACGACGGCGGTGCGAACCTTCGATCTCGGCAACGGGCTGGCCGCGCTGCATCATCAGCTCGTCGGCGCGTCGCCGTTGATCGTTTGCATCGCGACGGTGCGCGACGATCGCGAAGCATGGCTCGCCGCCGGCCAGGCGCTCGAGCGGATCCTGCTCGTCGCCGCGCGCGCGGGCTATACCGCGTCGTATCTGAACCAGCCGATCGAGACGGCCGGGTTGCGTGCGCACCTGTGCCACATGCTCGGGCTGCGCGGCGAACCGCAGTTGCTGCTGCGCGTCGGACGCGGCCCGCATACGCCGCATTCGCGTCGGCGCCCGCTCGATGAAGTGGTCTCCTTCTCCTGATTCCGATCCGCACGAGGATATCGCCATGACAATCATGCGCCGCGCCGCCCTTTGCGCGATTGCCGCGACAGCACGCATCGCCGCCGCGCAGGCGCCCGCGCCCGAGCCGACCGAACTCGTCGACGCGCAGCACTGCATGTTCTGCCATACCCAGGACATGACGTTCCTCGGACCGTCGTTCCACGACATCGCCGCGCGCTATCGCGGCGATCCGGACGCGCCTGCGGCACTGGAGCGCAAGCTGCGCATCGGCGGCCCCGCGCATTGGGGCGACACGCCGATGCCGCCCGCGCTCGAGCGTGGTGGCCCGTTGTCAGCGCAAGAAGCGCATCGGCTCGTCCGGTGGGTGTTGAGCCAGTAACCGGCACGCGTTGCTTCCGCACATGTCGACCACGATCAAACCGGCGCCTGCCGGCAACGCGAAGCGCACGAGCGGCATCCGGCGCATCGGAAGGCGCACGCGACGCGTCGCCACGCGTGTGAATCGCCGCGCAGTCGACGACGACGCGGCGACGCTGCAGCGCGCGAGCATGCGCGGCATCCGGCTGCAGCTTGACTACTGGAAAGCCGAGGAGCGGCTGCAGACCGAACGCATCGGCCATGCGGTCGTGATCTACGGCAGCACGCGCGTCGTTGCGCCCGCGGTCGCGAACGCGCGCCTGGATGAAGCGAACCGTCTGCTCGCCGAACGCCCGCACGACGCGAGCCGGCGTCGCGCCGTCACGATCGCCAGCCGGCTCGTCGAGCACAGCGTGTACTACCGGGTAGCGCGCGAATTCGGACGCATCGTCGCGCATGCGGACCGGTGCACGCGCAACGCGCGGCTCGCGATCGTGACCGGCGGCGGCCCCGGCATCATGGAGGCGGCCAATCGCGGCGCGTACGAGCGCGGCGCACCCAGCATCGGATTCAATATCGAACTGCCGCGGGAGCAGGCGCCGAATCCGTACATCACGCCGGCGCTGTGCTTCCGGTTCCACTATTTCGCGATCCGCAAGCTGCACTTGCTGGAGCGCGCGAAGGCGGCGGTGTTCTTTCCGGGCGGATACGGCACGTGCGACGAGCTGTTCGAGGTGCTGACGCTGCTGCAGACGCGAAAGATCGCGCCGCTGCCGGTGATCCTCGTCGGCGAGGCATACTGGCGCCGTGCGCTCGATCTCGCGTTTCTCGCGGACGAAGGAATGATCGATCGCCGCGACCTGGAACTGTTCACGTATTGCGAATCCGCCGTCCAAATCTGGCAAGCGATCGGAAGCTGGTATGCGCGGCGCCGGGAACGCGGGCCGGCGCGCTGCCGTGCATCCGCAAAGCCGCGCACGGTGTAGGAATCCGCCGACGGCACGCTCGCGATTCCTACCTCGACTTCGGGGCCGGCTGATTGAAACGCCGGCCCGCGCCGACGATACTGAAATCACGGATTCCGGCCGCCCGGCCCCGATCGCAATACAACGAGGACACACGCCATGTCATACGTCGACTATCGTTCCGACCCGGGGATGCCTGCGGCCACGTCGGACACCACCCTGCTCGACACCGTGGCCCTCGTCGCACTCGCGCGGGATGCCGGCATGCTGGTGACGCTGGACGCGCAGATCGGACGCGAGCGGTACGAAAGCGTGACCGGATCGATCGCCACGCTCGCACGCTTCGCGCAGGCGCTGCAACTCGCAACGGCGCTGGCGAGATCGTAAGGCGGGCGCGACGCACGCCGCCGTTGCGGATCGCAATTCACACGGTAAACGTGTTCGACTTCTTCATCTCGACCCACGTCATCCCGATGCGGAGCGCGTCGAGGGCGGCGTCGCGCTCGGTCGCATGCACGGTGCTTCGACAGAACGTTCGATCGCAGACGGCGCCCGGCGATTCAAGCACGACGTGAATGCGGCTGCGGAAGCCGCCCGTTTCGGCCGCGGCCGTTTCGATCGCGACCGACCAGTCCGTATCGTGAAGCTCTCCTGACACTGTCATCCGACTGTCCTCCCGGATCGCGGCGGGCCGCACATCCGCCATCCATCCGCCTTACTCGACCACCAGATCGTCGACGACGGCGCGCACGCCGCGCGCCGACCACGCAGCGCCGCGCACGGCCTTGCGTTCGGAAAACGAGCCGACCTTGCCGGATAGCCGCACGGTGCCGTCGTGCACGTCGATCGCGATGTGCCTGGCCTCGCGCTCCGCGTGGCGCATGATCGCACGCTTGATGCTGGCGCCGATGTCGTCGGAACCGAGCGTCCCCTGCACCGCGATGTGGTCGGTCACGCCTGTCACGCTACGCATCTGCGAGATCGCGCGCACGGCGAGATGGCTCTGGTATGCCCAGTCGACCTTGCCCGACAACGTGATCCAGCCGCGCTCCACCTGCACCTTGACCGCGTCGTCGTCCAGGCCGGACGTCCAGTGCAGCACGGAACGCACCGCCGTCGCGATGTCCTCGTCGGTGCGGACGTCGTCGTCCGGCAGATGCACGGTCATGTCGACGACGACCGCCCTGACGCCCCCGACACGGTTCGCCGCGCGCTCGATCGCGAGCTTTTCCGCATAGCTCGGCGGGTGCCCCGAGAGCGTCACGATCCGGTCGGCGACTTCGACGCCGATGCGGGTTGCATCGATCGCCGGGTCGGACTCGAGTTCATCCTGGACGTCCTGCTTCAACTGCTTGTCGGTTTTCATCGTCTGCTCTCCTGTGAGCCTCGGTACGCGTGTCCGCCGCATACGGCCAGCTTTGCACGGCCGCGTCCCGCGACCGCTGACGCAGGTCAACGGATGCCATTGCACCGCACCGTGCGGCACGACGCTGCAGCGCTTGCCTGACGGCGGCCCTGACGATGCGCCGCGACCGCTGCGACACCATCAATGGAACGGCGCGCGAATCGTGCCGCGCGCCGGAATCCGGCCGACGGGCACGCGTGCGCGCGTCGCGCAATGCCCGCCGTGCGGTCAGCTGATCGGGAGCTTCTTCTGCCCGACCGGCGCCTTCTTCGGCAACGTCAGCGACAGCACGCCGTCCACATACGCGGCCGTCGCATTCGTATCGTCGATTTCGCCGGACAGCGAGAACGAACGGCTGATCGCGCCGCTGTAGCGCTCGCGCCGGATCACGCGCTCGCCGTCCTTCCGTTCGTTGCTGCGTTCGACCTTCGCGTTGATCGAAACCGTATTCCCGGCCACCTGTACGTCGATGTCGTCCTTCGCGACGCCGGGCAGTTCAGCTTTGACCGTATACGCGTTGTCGTTCTCGGTGACGTCGATCTTCATCGACGCAAGATCCGGCTCGTCGGCGAGCGTCATGCCGCGCAGCGGCCTGAACAGCCCCTGAAACAGGTCAGACACGGGCTCGATCGAAAACGGATCGTAACGCGACAAGTTGCTCATGGTTCGCACTCCTTCGACAATTGACGTGCGGCCTGCACCGTCGTCCCGGCAGCATCGCCGCGATGAAGAACGCGTCGCGCGGCACGACCGGCCGCGCGCCGGACGATTGATCGTTCAGGCATCAGCGTACGCGCCTGGTCCTGCACCTGCTTGACGCGTGTCAAATGACGACGGCGCTCACGCGCAGAACCGGAAATAGCCGCTGTGCAGCACGATCGGCCGCCCGCCGACTTTCTCGAGCAGGCAGCGTGCGGCCTGTTCGATGGCGGCACGATGATGCGCAAACGCATCGACCAGATCCTGCTCGCGCGACGACATCGCGCGGAAGTGATCTTCCAGCGCTTCGGCGGTGATCGCGCATCGCACGCGACGCCCGTCGACGAGCGCCGGAAAACTCAGTGCGGGATCGAAGCCGCGATAGGTGGGCGGCTCGAACGGAAACGATATTTGCATGATGGTGACCTGGACTCGAAGTCGATCGGCCGCGCGCGACAACCCGCTCGGCGCACGGCGCGTGTTGCCCGGTATCCCGCGCGATCCTCGCGTGGACGGCGCGATCAGGCCGCCACGGTCGCGGGTGCGGAGCCTTCGTCTCGCACGAGCAGTACCGGGCACGCGGATTCGCGCAAATAGCGTTCGGCCACGCTGCCGAGGAGCATGCGCCGAACGCCGCGCCGGCCGTGTGTACCGGTCACGGCGAGATCGATCGAACGATCGTCGACATAGCGCCGCAGCCGCTCCACCACGTCCTCGCCGATCCGGGTTTCGACGAGCTCGGTCTCGCCGTTCACGCCGGCTTGCGAGATCGCCCGGTCAGCGCCGCGCAGGATCGTCTTGCCGTGGTGCCGGATCTGTTCGAGCAGCGCGTCCGGCTCCATGCGTCCGCCGTAAGCAAAGAGGATGGATTTGTCGACGACGAACACCGCGAATAGCCGCGCGCGACACGCTCGGGCCATTTTCAGCCCTTCGTCGAGCGCCTTCAGCGACGAAGGGCTGCCGTCTACTGCAACCATGATGTTCGTGTACATACCGACCTCACTCGATGACCGGACGCGCCGGCGGCGTTCGAATATGCTTCCATCATCGGTGCTGGCGACGCGTCGTCGTTGACCGGCGTCAACGCCGATGCATCGGCATGCGATAGCCTCGAGATCGAACAACGACTACCGCGCTAGCCGCGCGCCCGGCGCCCGCTGCGTCACGTGCAGCGCCGGCACGCGGCATCGACGCGTGACGCCGCGCGCATCCATCGACCAGCATGCCAACCGCCCGACATCTGCCATTCGCGCTCGGCCGCGCCAACGCACGCCGACAGGCCATTCAATTCGATCGTGCGTTGCGCCGGCCCGCGACCTACCGTCATCCCGCCGGACGCATCCGGCGGATCGAAACCCATCTCTCCGTCGTTTACCTGGCCGGCCGCTATGCGTACAAGCGCATCAAGCCCGTGCGCTTCCCGTTCGCCGATCTCGTGCGGCCCGCGCAGCGGCGCCGGTGCGCGCTCGCCGAGTGCACGTTCAACCGGCCGTTCGCCGGCCCGCTGTACCTCGGCGTCTGGCCGCTCGTCGCACGCGGGCGCCGGTGCGGGTTCGACGCACCGCTGCGCATCGACGCGCAGCGTCGGCGGCACGCGGCGCCGGGCGAGTACGTGGTCCGCATGCGGCGGTTCGATGCGCATGCGATGCTGTCGGCGCGCAGTGCGTCGCGCGACGACGGCCTCGCGGATGCGGACGCGCTCGCCGACACGCTGGCCCGCCATCACCTGCACGCATCGCGCCGGGCGCCGAGCGCTCGTCACGGCAGCTGCGCGCGCGTCGTTGCGCAATGCCTGCCGTTGCGCGACGCACTCGACGTCGCGGTGCCCGACGAAGCCGCGTTGCGGGCGTGGTACGAAGCCGAATTGACCCGGATCGCGCCGCTGCTCGCCGAACGGCACGCGCATGGCTTTGTGCGCGCGTGTCACGGCGACCTGCATCTCGACAACATCGTCCGGTGGCGCAACCGGATCCTGATGTTCGACTGCATCGAATTCGACGATGCGCTGCGCTGGATCGATGTCGCGAGCGATCTCGCGTTCGCGATGATGGATTTTTCGGCGCGCGGCCGGGTGGATTGCGCGCAGCGCCTCCTTTCCGGCTGGCTGGCCCGCACCGGAGACCACGCGGCGCTGGGCGTGCTGCCGTGCTACTTCGTCTACCGTGCGCTGGTGCGCGCGCTGGTCGCGCGGTTGCGCGGCGACGACGCCGCGCGCAACCGCTATCTGCGCGCTGCGTCGGCGATGGCCGACACGCGACGCAATGCGCGGCCGGTGTTGCTGCTGTGTCACGGGGTGTCCGGGTCGGGCAAATCGCAGGCCAGCCGGGCGCTGGCCGCGCGGCTCGGCGCAATCCGGTTATCCAGCGACATCGCCCGCAAGCGTGCGGCCGGCGCCGCGGATGCGACCCGTCTGCCCGAACGCGCCTATTCGGACCAGGCGATGGACGCGATCTACGCGCGACTGCTGGCGGACGCCGCCGTAGTCCTCGATTGCGGCTACGCCGCGATCGTCGATGCGACGTTCCTCAGCGAGCACAATCGGGCTGCGTTCATGTCGCTCGCCGCGCGGCGCGGCGTGCCGGTCGCGATTCTCGACTTTACCGCGAGCCGCGCAACGCTCGCCGCGCGTGTCGCCGCCCGCGCGGCACACGGACGCGATGCGTCCGATGCGGACACCGCCGTGCTGGCGCGGCAGCTCGAGCATGCCGCCCCGCTGACCGAAGCCGAAGCGGCGATCGCGATCCGGTTCGACACCGATTGCGATCCCGCCGCGTATGAAAGCGCCGCGTTCTGGACGCCATTGCTCGCCGCGCTGCGCATGTGAACGCGCGGCGGCGGCCGGCCGCGCGGCCATTCGTCGTCGCCGGACGCCGCGTTTCAACCGACGATTACCTGCTGCCCCGGATTGATGTCGCCGGGGTGGCTCGCCAGATTCCGGTTCAACTGCAGGATCTCGTTGAACGCCGCGTCGATCCGCTGTCCGTCCGACATCCGCTGCCGTTCGTCCGCCGGCACGTGCGCCGCGTCGAGCAGCGTTCCCTCGTGATTTTCGGCGATCGTCCACAGCGAATCGCCGGCCACCACGTCGACGGTCAGCGGCGTCGGTGTAGGCGTCGTGCTCCGTGAACCCGCCGACGGCTGGGCCGGTTGCGATGGAGTAACCGTCGGCGACGCAGTCGCGCCCGGCTGCCGGGTCGCCGCCGTCGGGGCGGGTGCGACCGATGCACCCGCTGTCGGCGTCGCGCCGGCGGAACCCGACGGCGACGGTGTCAGCGTCGGCGTCGGTGTCGACGATGGCGATGACGATGGTGATGGCGACGGGCCAAGGCCGGGCTTCTTGTTCTTGTCGTCCGACCCGTCGAGCGCCTTGATGACACCGTACGCCTGCGTGATCGCAAAGATCCCGACCGGCAACAGCGCGACTCCGGTCGGCAGCCGCGCCATCCACGGCGTCGCATTCGGGAATTGCGAATGCAGCCGCCCGGCGCCCAGCAGCGCACCGGACATCGCACCGAGCACGCCCGTCATCCCGTCGCCGAACGTATGCGCGGCCATCGCGCCGTGAATGCCGGTCGCGAGGCCCACCGCGGAGGTCACGTAGTCGCCGGTCGCGCTCGCGAGCCGCGCGATCTGGCTGCGATTCTCCGCGTTCACGCCGCGCGCGCCGCCCTTGTAGACGATACCCGTGGAGGCGGCGCTGATGATCCCGCCCAACGCCTGCCCGCCGGCCAGCCAGTTGCCTTGCAGGAACTTGAAGCCGTTGATCGTGATCGTGCCGCCGTAACCGCCGAGCGCAAGCAACCGCCCGACGCGGCCGACCGAGTGCCGCGGGCTGCCCCGGTGCAGCAGTTTCAGCGACGTCCCGCCGACCACACCCTGCATCTGCCCGAGCATGTCGTCCGCAATCGCCTTCAGGTGCGTGACGGTCTCGTCGAACGTCAGCACGCCATCCTTGTTCAGCGCGCGCAGTTGCGCGGCCGCGGCCTTGCCTTCATGGGCGATCTGCTCGAGCTGCGTGCCGCGCGCGTCGACGTCGAACCCGTTCGCCTTGAGTTGTTTCTGCAGCCCGCGCACGAGCCGGTCGACGACGTGATCGAACACGCGCGGATCGGCGTTCTTCAGGCTCGCGACCGCGCCATGATGCAGCGCCTGGAACACGCGGCCGACCCGCAGCCCGGCATACAGCGAATTCGTCGCCGGGCCGACGAACGCGTTGCCCGTCGCTTCGAGCACGACAGCGCCGCTCGCGCCAACCGCCGTGGCCCCGGTCATGTCGGCGGCAATCCGCCGTCCCGACGGCGGCGGCCGGTGCGGGCCGATCGGCTCGTCGTGCACGCGCAGCGCATGCAGTTCGGCCTGCGCGCGCTTCGCATCGGGAATATCGACGTTGGCGAGCTGCGCGGTCTCGCGGCGGCTCGTGCCGATCGGCTTGGTGCCGTCGTTGATCAGCGCGGGATCGTGCACGACCGCACTCCAGTGCTCGAGCGGATTCGCGGTCAACGGCTGAGCGCGCGTGGTCACGCGATCGGGTATGCCGGCGCCATATGCGTCGAGCCAGCGCCTGGCGAACGAGCGCGCGCCCTTCTGCGTGGTGCCGCGCGGTTTGCGACCGTCGCCCTTCCAGTATTCCGTCGCATGCTCGATGGTCGCCTTGCGCGCCTGGTTCAGCCACACGGTCGTGTTGCCTTCGTACAGCTTGTGGCGCAGTTCGGCGATCTCGGCAGGCGTCATCCCGCGCTCGGCGCCGATCCGCTCGACTTCGGCGAACAGCAGTTGATGCTGATTCGCGAGCGTCTGCCGGTCGACCCGCTCGAACACGCGCGTGAGCGCGTCGGCGCCGTGCAGGCGATCGATGATCGACGGATTCTTGCGATTCTCGACGATCAATTTCGCGAGCGCGCCGGTCAAGTCCTGGTTGCCGATGAAGTCGGCGCCGTGCGTGCCGAACGACAGCCCGACGTGCACCCATTCGAGCCCTTCGCGCTCGAGCACCGCACGCAGCAGCTTCTCGTGCCCCGCGCCCGGCACCGACTCCGGCACCGCATCCCAGCCGTGGAACGTGATCATCACGTTCGGCGCGGTCTTGTCGGGGTTCGCGTTCGACCACTTCTCGAGCGCTGTCATGACCCTCACGTAATCGTGGTACGCGTGGTTGGTGCCCGACTGGTACCGGTAGTCGGTGCCGGACACGAGCGCGCGCGCCGGTGCGGTTTCGAGCCGGATCGCGAAGCCGGTGCGCGCCGCTTCGTCGAGCCACGCATGCAGGTGCGCGAGATGATCGAGCGCGAGCGCCTCCCCGTCCGTGCCGGGCGCCGGATGGATGACGCCGTTCTTGCCGTCGAACACGGCGTTCTTCTGGTCGCCGAGCGCCTTCACCGCACGCAGGAAATCCGGATCGTGCGCCTTGCCGAGCACGGCCGCGAGCAGATTCGGATCGACCACGAGCGTGACGACGGGCGTCACGCCGCCGTATTGCTCGACCATCTTGCGCATCAGCGCCGGATCGTCGCTGAGCGACAGCGAACGCGCCATCGGCACCATGCGGTCCTGCAGTGCCGGGTCCGAGCGCGTGAAGATCTGCTGGATCCGGTGATCCGCGACGGTCGCCGCGCCAAACTTGCGCGTGTGCGCGCGCAGCTTGCCGGGCACCGGCAGGAAGCGCGACGCCGACGTGGACACGTCGCGCGCGACATACAGATTGTTCAGCAGCGTGCGCCACATGCCCGGGTCGATCATCACGGCCTGCGGCTCGCCCTTCAGCACGAGCTTGACCTTCCCGGCGCGCTGCGCCTGCTTGTTGTAGGCCTCGATCTGATCGTGCGTCGGGAAATACTGCTCGGTCTTCGCCGCGCCGTTGCGCAGGTTGAACGCGACGACAGTCGACGACGACAGCCCTGGCTGGTACGGCTCGATCGACAGCGCCGCGGGCGCGGCGGTGCTCGCGTGCCGCAAACGATGCAGGTCGGCAAGCACCTCGTTGTAACGGCTGCGCGTGCGCGCCGCGAGCGCGCGGAACGGCGCCGACGATTGGCCGCGCGCTTCCGCATCGGACAGTTGCTCGCGCAGCGCCTTTTCGCGCGCCTGCAGCGCCGCGATCCGGGTCGGCCGCGTGCTGCGCAGAAACTCGCGCGGCCGCAACTGGGTGAGCAGGAAATGCACGTCCGTGCCGAAGCGGTCGTTGCCGATCGGCATTTCATCGAGGGACACGCCCTGGCGACCCAGATTGTTCACGTGCCTGATGTTGTCGAACCAGCGCATCTCGCCATTGCGCACCGCGATCACGCCGAGCGGATTGCCGAGCGACTCGGCCACCGCTCCGTCCGTCTTGAACACGTAGATCACGTGGCGATTGCCGTCGACCGCGCCGTTGCGGATCGCGGTCAGCAAGTGCGGCACGCTGTTGCCGCTGAAGTCGACCGCGTTGAGCACGGACTTCTCCGACGGCAGCAGGTGCGGATCGACCGGCACGCGCGGCGCCGCCTCATTGGCTCGGCCCTGGTCCGCGCGCGTCAGCGGCTGGCGCAGCGGCACCTTCGCCTGGAACACGTCGCCGAGCGTACGGCGCGGCGGCTTCTCCGCTGCTGCGGTGTCTTTCGTCGGCTTTAAGCCGCCGATGCGATCGACGATCTCCGGCTTCACGTCGCTGACGACGAAGCGGATGCCGCGCCGCGGCGACTGCAGTACCGGAATGCCGCCGCGCCGCCGCCGCCGGAACACCGTGCGCAGATCCTGCTCGGGAATCTCCGTGTCGCCGACCGACGCCTTCTCGTAATACTTCCATTCGTGGTTCGTGTTGCGCTCCGCATAGCCGAGCACCTTGCCCGTTTCCTCCTCGACCACGTGAATCCAGCGGCGATCGCCCTCGACCGCGCGCACGGCCTGACGCGGCCGCTTGAACCCCGGCGCATCGTGCAGTTTCACGACGTCCGCGGCGAGCGCGTTGTCGACCGGATGACCGGATGCTGCCACCGGCCACGACGACGTGCCGTCCTTCGTCTCGATCTTCGACGCGCCGCCGAACCGCATCAGCTCGTCGTGCGCAACCGGCGACACGTAGAAATCGAATTGCCGGCGTGCCTTGCGGCCGCTGGCGCCGGTCTTGACGAGCGCCTTGTTCAGATCCTTCGGCACGCGCGAGCCGTCCAGCATCCGCACAGGGCCGGGCACGCCATACTGA
Source organism: Burkholderia sp. AU19243 (assembly GCF_018148075.1). Lineage (NCBI taxonomy): Bacteria > Pseudomonadati > Pseudomonadota > Betaproteobacteria > Burkholderiales > Burkholderiaceae > Burkholderia > Burkholderia sp. AU19243. The sequence goes on along the minus strand of NZ_JAGSTV010000002.1, from coordinate 321,458 downwards.
TCGGTTTCGAGTACCGCGACGAACGTCGGCGCCGCGTGTTCGGCGCCCGTCTTCGGCGCATCGGCATGCGCGGTGATCAGCACGTGCGCGTTGGTGCCGAGCTTGCGCCCCAGTCCGTCAAGCGTCGGCGCATGCCGGCCGTCGACGCGCGTGAGCGTGCGCCGGCCGAGGCTGTCGAGCCACGTCGCGGCAACCGCCTGCGGATCGGTCGCTTCGGCGGGCGTCGTGCGTTGCGGCGGCGCAGGCGGATTCGCGTGTCCGGAGACGGTCGCGGGTGTCGCCGCGCCGGACGGGTCGCCGGCCGTACCGGCCAGGCGCCCGCCCGCCGGCCCCGCCGGCCCGAGCGTCGGCCACGTCGGCCGGCCGTCGTTCGCGCCGACCGCGCGCGTGCCGCCGGCATGCACCGCCGTATAGCCTTCCGGCAAGCCCGACCCGTCGATGCCGGCAAGCCGGTACGACACGGCGCCTGTCGCGGGGTCGCGGGTGCGCACCACATACATGTCGACGCCGGCCGGCTTGTACAACTCGCCGCCGTCGGGCGTCGCGATGCGCAGCGCGCGGGCCGGATCGTGACCGAGCGCCGACAGCAGCGCGACGTCGGTCGGTGCGGCACTTTCGACGGCGTCGAGATTCGCGGCCGCACTCGCCGCGACACGCTCCTGCGGCGTCAAATCGGGTTGTGCAAACGTCGTGGCATCCGGCAACGCGTCGGTCGGCACGTACGCGTGATTGCGCGGCCCGGTGTGTGCGCTGTCGAGCGCGTGCCCGAGTTCGTCCGGCGCGACCGTGCGCGCGCCTTCCGGCAGCGCGAGCCGCGCATCGGCCGCCGTGCGGCCCGGTGCATGCGTGACGGCCGCCGGTGCGTCGGGGACCGTGCCGCTGAACCGGAACCAGCCCGCCTCCGGATCGAGTGCGCCAAAATTGGTGCCGCTGCCGAGCACGTCACTGCCGTCGTGCGTGACGAATTCGACGCGCAGGTTCGTCAGCCCGGCCTCGTGGAACGCCTGCATCACGTCGTCGATGACGCGGGTCGGCTCGGCTTTGTCCAGGAACTCGCTCGGCCACCGCTGGCTCACCGTGCCGCCGGGCTGCGTCACGCGCGCCGCGTCACCGATTACGCCCGGCCGGTCGGCAAGCGCGGTACGGAACGGATGATCGAGCGTGACCGATTCGAACGTATCGTCGGGAATCGCGGTGAAGTCGTAGTCGGGATCGGCGAACGTCGGATCGGCCACGCGCGGCACCGTCGGCCGCGGCGGCCGCTCGCCGCTCGGGCGCGATCCGGCGCCACGCGTGCCGGCGGTGCTGGCGGTGGTTGGCGCCGCTTGCGCGTCGCCGCCGGCGGGGAACGCCGCGCGGCCCGCGCGCGCCGGATCGCCGCGGAAGCGCTGCATCGGCAGGCGATCCTTGTCGATCTGGCCCGTCAGTCGCGTGCCGCGCACGGTCGCCGAACCGTCGCGTTCGACGAGCAGGATGTCCGGCGGCGCCCAGACCGACGTCGGCCGGCCGGTCAGCTCGGACAGCCGCTGCGCGAGCGCCGCGGCGAAGGTGGTGCTGGCCGCGCGCACCTGGCCCGGCGCGATCCGCAACGGATCGTGCTTGTTCGATCCGCCGTAGCACGAATACAGCGTGACGTCCTGCTCCGGTTCGAGGTGCGGCGCGACGCGCTCGGCGACCTCGTCCGGCGTCAGCGGCCGTCCGTCCGGGCCCAGCATCGCGTCGGCCGAGATCCCGTGACCGAATACCACATGATGTCCGGGCGGCGACATCAGCCCGCGCGCGCCGACCGCGTGCAGCGGATCGTCGGCCGGCATCAGCAGCGTATCGGCCGGGCGCAGGAATTCGGGATGCTGGGTCGCGTCGATGCCGGTCACGTCGTCGAACCCGGGCTGCAACACGGACCGGCCGTGAATCGTCGTCGTGACGATTCCACCGTCTGCGACCTTGCGGTCGGTATAGACACGGCTCGTCTTCGGATAGATCTTTTCCGTCTTGCCCGACAAGCCGTCGTCGGCCTCCGCTTCGGCGGCCTGCTCGACGCGCGCGGCCCATTCGTCCGCCGTGTAGATCCGGTCCGGCGCGACTTCGACGAGCGGAATCGGTTCGTGGACGGGCGGTTCGCCCGCGTCCGGCTCGGGCGCGAGCCGCGGATGCGTGGAGCCTCCCGGCACCGTGTCCGGCCGCCCGGCATTGCCCGGCGCGCTGCGCGGGACACCGCCCGGCGTGCCGTCCGCGCCGCGCCGGCCGCTGTCTCCGTGCGGATCGATCTCCGCTTCGACCGGCTGCACCGGCTCGACCGGTGCGTCGCCATGGGCGGGCGCGTGGGTCGTCGGCTCGCCGCGCTGCGCGAACACCATCGGCGGGTCGCTCGCATCGGGCGCCTCGGGTACGTGCAGATAGAGCCGCGTTCCGACATCGGGATCGTTGGCCGGCACCTTGATCGACTCGTCGAGCGGATACAGCTCCAGTGCGCCGGTGCCGCGCACCGAGTTCGATGCGATCGACGCGATCACGGGCACCTGCAGCTCGTATGCGAGTTCCTGCGCGAACGAATAGCCGCCGGCACCGAGATAGCAGCCCGTCAGCAGCACGCCGTTGCCTTCCGTATAAGCCGGATCGTCGAGCAGCGCACACGCGAATTGCCGCGGCGACATCGTCTTGCCGCCCTGCGTGATCGCAGCGGAGCTGTCCAGGCTCACGTCGCGCGGCTGCGTGCCGTGCGATTCCGCGATATCGAAACCCGACACCTTCAGGAACTGGCGCGCAGTCGCGTGACCGAGCAGGTTCACGACGCTCGTGCCCGGCACCGGCCGCAGTTCCAGCGGATTGATCCGGATCGGCTGCGCGCCGCCCGGCGAGAACTTGCCGTTCACGTCGGGCTCGATCTCGAAGCGCGCGAGCCGGCGGTTCGGATTGGGCACGGCGCGGTGCCATCCGGTTGCGTCGTCGTCGCCGAGCCGGCCGAACACCGGCGCCTGGATCAAGTCTGCGAATTCCTGCAGCAATGCGGGGTCGGCGCCGCTGCGCGGCCCGTCGAGCGCGATCGGCGTACCGGGCGTATAGCCTTTCCATGCCAGCGCTTCCAGCGCATGCGTCATCTCGAGCGCGCTGGCAGGACGGTTGCTGCGCGGATTGATGATCGATCCCCGTCTCGTCAGCATCCGCCACACGTACACGCCGATCGGCACGCGCGCATCGCCCGTCGCCGTGCGGCCGCCCCACTGGTTCGACACCGGACGCGGCGCGACGCTGCTCCAGTCGACCGGATGCGCGCCCTGATCGATCACCGCCACTGCCGGCGAGAACCGGTAAGTGCGCGGGCCGCTGGTGACCGAATGGTCCGGCACACCGGCCTGGTCCGGCGCGCCTGGCTCGATCAGGATGCCGCTCGTATAGCCGGAATCGGGAGAACCGTCGGCGCGATAGCGAGGCGAACGCCACGCGACGAACCCGCTTGCGCCATACACGTCGACGCCGAGCACGTTCGCGAGCAGCTGCGCGAGCGGGCTCACGCGCGTGCCGGCGCCGCACGCATACAGAATCACCGGCGATTTGCCGTCCCAGCCGCTCTGGCGAATCATCTCGGCCATGTCGTCGGCGGTCATCGCCTTGCCGGTCGCGCTCGCGAACGCGTCGGCCCACGCGTGCGCATAGACCGCGAAGTATCCGGGCGGCACCGGCAACAGCGGCCGCTCGCCCGGCGGCAGCCGGTTCTCCGGCTGGATCGGATTGTCCGCATAGATCGCGAGGTCGGCCTCGCGGCGCGGATACGCGGCCCACTGCGTTTCGCTCATGCCGAACGACGCGTTGATCACGTCGACGCGCCGGCCGTCCTCGCTGCGGATCAGCGGCTTCTGCGGATCGAAGCCGTGCGGGTACACCACGCGCAGCGTGCGGTCGTACGCATCGTTCATCGACAGCACGAACGCACCGCCGGCGTCGGTCAGCCCGATATGACCGACGACCGCTTCCGGCGGCACCGTGCCGTCCGCGGCGAGCGCGCGCTGATCGACCAGTGCGATCCGGTAGCGGCCGCCCGCGACGCCATCGGCGCCGACCATCAGCGCATCGTGATACGTCGCGTAGCGCGTCACGCCGATCGTGCCGTCCTCATCCGGCGCGACGGCCGCGCGTGCCTGTTCATCGTCGACGGCTTTCGCGCGTCGCTCGTCGGCCTTCGCCGCGCTCATGTCCTTGAGCAGATCGCCCTTGTCGGTCGCGGGCAGGCCGTCTTCCTCCGGATTGCTCACGTTGCCTTCGGCGTCCTCGAGCGCATACACGTAGTATTCGACGTCCTCGAGATGATTGCCGCTCGAGATGATCCGCGCGACCACGTCGCTCAATATTGCCCGGTCGGCCGCGATGCGCGCGGGGATCTCCCACGACGCGGGACGTGCGCCGCTGGCCGGCACACCGGCTTCGGCAGGCGACGCTGCGTCGGCTGCGAGCGCGTCGGCGACGGCCGGCGTCGCGGCGCCTTCGACCGGTTCGCCATCGGGCGCGAGCCGCAGCGCGAGCGCATCGCCGTCCGGCGTGCCCTGCATGCGGCGTGCCCGCAGCCACGCGGCGACGCGCGCCCGCAGCCCCTTGTCGGCGGCGGCGACCGCGCTGCCTTCGTCGGCCGGTTCGCCGAAGCTGGCCGCCTGTTCCTCCGCGTGCTGCCACGGGTTGCCGATCTCGCCCACCGCGAGCCGCTGGTTCGCGAGCCCGTTGCCGTACAGCGTCTCGACGACGTTGACCGCGAGCGGGCGCGGCATCGCGGACGGTGCGGGCGTCTTCGTGATCGCGCGGATCGGCCGCTCCATCAGCGTGTGGGAGCCGAGGCCCATTTGCGCGACGCCGATCCCGAGGTTCAGCAATTGCTGCGCGCGATCGGAGTCGGACATCGCGTCCCAGTTCTTCACCAGCGACACGCCCTGGTCGGCCATCTGGTAGCCGCCGATCACGCCGCCGGTGACGTTGAACACGCCGGCCGTGCGGCCCGTCGTCTGCGCCATCGACTCGAACGCGTCGGCCTCCTGCGCGAACCGGCCGAGCCCCGCTACGTCGGCCGTCACGCCCTCGCCGCGCGACGCGAGCGTGAGCAGGTCCGACACCTGTCCGGTCGTGCGCAGCAGCGACGACGCTTCCGCGAGCGACTTCGCGGCCATGCCGAGCCCGCCGCCCGCGAAACCGGCGCCGCTGCCGATCAGGCTGATCCAGTCGCCGCGCGCCTGTTCGTTGCCGAAGCCGATCGACTGCCCGTGGTCGCTCAGATTCTTCAGGTCGCCCACCGCGGCCGTCGCGCCGACCGCCATGCCCACGCCGATCGTCGTCCATGCGGCGCCGAGCAGCGCGCCGCCCACCGGCGCGCCGATGCCGCTCGCGACCAGCACGACACCGCCGGCCGCCGCGAGAATGCCGGTGCCGATCTCGAGCGCGTGTTCGAGGTGCTGGTACCACTCCGTCTTGTGCGCGTCGATCGACTGGTATTGCGACAGGTCGCCGGCCGCTGCGTCGTTCATCAGGCTCTTCGGCACGTACAGCTTGCCGTCGTCGGACAGCGCGTTGTTGTGCTGGTAGTTGTCGACGCTGTCGTACTGCCAGCCGCGATCGTCGATCAGCTTGTACTGGCCCGGATGGCCGTCGACCTGCACCTTGAACAGCGCGCTCGGCGCGGTGCCCGATTGCTTCGACACGTAGTAGATCGGCACCAGCGACACCACCGCATGATCGCCGCCGACCTTGCGGATCTGATCGACCACGGCCTGGATCATCTGCGTCGCGGCCGAATTCTGCGCGTACAGCGAGTGGCTGTTGACGCCCGTGCCGTTCTGCAATTGCCCGTTGCTCACGATCAACTGCTCGAGCAGCGCCATCGACGGCACGTCGTTCCGGTCGGTCGGCACCGCAGCCGAATCGTCGGGCTGAATGCCGAGCCCCGCGCCGACGAAGTTCTTGAGCTGATCGGAATCGGTCGCGAACGTGTACGACTTGTCGCCGAGGTTCTTCTGGAAGTCGTCGAAATACGCCTTCAGCTGCTTGTCCGGATCGGTCTGGAAGAACTTGTAGCTCGCGCTCGCGGCGGCCTTTTGCTGCGTGTTCTGCGCGCTCTTCACGCCCTGGTCGTAACGCAGCTGGAAGTCGTTCGCGAAACCCGAACTGAACCGGTCGTCGTTCTGCATCTTCGACAGCAACGCCTTCGACAACGCCGGATCGACACCCGACGACAGCGCCTGGCGCACGCTGTCGAACCCGTAACCGGCGTCGCTGCCGCGCAGCGTGTAGATCAGCGTCTTCGCATTGCCGTTGGCGTCGAGCAGCCAGTTCGCGACGTCGTCCTCGCGCTGCACGGGCACGCCGCTCGCGGTCGGTTGCTGGTCGGCGAGCCCGACCGCCGTACTGAGGCCCTTGTAGAACTCGATGCCGTCGCCGTACGGCTGCGGCGTGCCCGTGTTCGACTGCGTCCACTTGTTGCCGAAATCCTTCTCGACGGTGTCGAGCACGGCGCCCGCGAATTCGGGCGGCGCGTTCGCGAGGATGTCCTGCATCCACTTGCCGACCTTGTCCGCATTCATCCGGCCGTCGGCGCGCGCCTGCATGCTTGCCTGATCCGTCGCGCGCGAATCGGGCTTCTGCATCAGCGGGTCGATCTGCGAATGGATGAACTTCGCGTCGAAGTGCGGCTGGCCCGCCTGCGTCCACAGCGCCTGACGCTCGTCCAGCGAGAACGACGCGTCCATGTTCGTCTTCAGCACCTGCAGCGCCGCGCCCGGATTGCTGCCGGGGTCCTGCATCAACTGCGCGACCTGCTGCTTCGTGTATTGCAGGCGCACGTCGGGGGCCGCCGCGAGCAGCGTCTGGATCTGCTGATAACCGGGATTGATCTTCTGCGCCTCGGCCGGGTCCTTCGCCGCCTGCGTCTGCGCCTGGGCCTGGGCCATCGCATACGCGAACACGCCGCCCGCCTGGTCGATCTTCGCGTTCAGCGCCTTCGCGTCCGCATCGCTCAGGCCGGCCGTGTCGACCTTGATGCCCGTCATCTTCACGAACGCTTCTGCGAGCGGATTCTGTTGCGCGAGCGCCCTCTCCTGCGGCGACAGCTTCGGATCGTTCGGATCGACGCTCACGCCCGTATCCTGCAGCAGCGCGAACGTGACGGGGTCGGACTTCGCGAGCTGCTTCATCTGCGGCGACAGCGACGGGTCGTCGGGGTTGATCGTCGCGATCGTGCGCTTGAGCTGGCTTTCCTCGCCGAGCGCGTCGACGAGGCCGGTGTACCACATGCCGTCGTGATTCTGCTTCACGGCCGCGACGACCTGCTTCTGCTCGTCGGCCGTGACGTACGTGAGCGCCGTGTCGTCGCCGCCCGTCACGACCTTGTCGTACTGGCTTTGCGCCTGCGACAGCTCGCGTGTGATGTCGGCTTCGTCGGCGCGGCGCGCACCGCCGGGCTCCTTTTGCCATGCCGCGTAGTCGGCCTTTGCGTCCTTCAGGCGCAGCGTTGCGGCCGCCGTGCCGTATTCGTGGCGCAACGCGGTGGTTAGCGCGGTGTATGCGTTGTTCGCGTTCGTATCCGCCGTGGCGGCCGCCTGGCGCACTTGCGCGCCGGCGTCGGGATCCGCGCGCCGGACGCCGCCCGGCAACGCGTTGTACTTCTGCACGTCGGCATGCGCGCCCTGGTCTTTCTGCATCGCCAGCGCGAATTCGAATGCCTTCTCGTTGGTTGCCCGCTCGGGCGCCGATTCGGCCGACACAGCCTTCTGCGCATCGTCGAGGACCGAGCCGAGCACGGGATCCTTCGGCGATGCGTTGCGCAGATCGGCCGCCACGCCCGCGATCGCCTTGTTCGCGTCGCCGCCGCCGTCGGCGGCGAAACGCATCTGGTTCTCGACGGCCGCCTGCACCGCGCCCCACGCGTATTCGGCCTTCTTTACCTGATTGTCGAGATCGGCCTGCGACGCGCCCTGGTCGTGCAAACGCTTGAGCGTCGCCATTTCGGCCTGCGCAATTTGCAGCAGACGCTGCGTCTCGGCCTGCGCGGCCGCGAGCGCCTGTTGCTCCGGCGTCTGGGCCGGCGGATTGCTGCCGGCCCCGTTGCCGGGCGCCGGATCGTTGTCAGTCTGCGGCTGCGGCACACTGACCGGCCCGCCTCCGCCCACAGCCATCAACACCATGTCCGTTCTCCCGCGGTTCGCGCGACGTGCCGGCACGGCGGCAGGCGGGCCGCACGCAATGATCCATTGTGCCGAACGGGATCGCGGAGGAAATGCGCGTATTACGTAGTCGGCACGCGGCTGGCGGCGGTGCGGGCAGACGCATGCTACGAACCTGCCGTCGCCAGCGGCCCTGCAAACGCAATCGGCAAAATTTGCTGATTGGGCCGATGCGCGCGCTGCGGTCCGTATGCCGGCGGCTGCCAATGCCGTCCGGGTGCGGCGCGCTGCCGCGATTCCGCCCGATTTCGCAGAGGACCTTTCCTGTGCAGCGGCTTAATCGGCTTTCGCTCGATCTCCAATAATGGCCGCTCGCTGCGTCGAGCCCCCGCGCGCCGACGCGACCACCGGCAATCGGGCCGGAGACCAACGACAAGAAAATCCTGTGCATTCCTACCAAACAGACCGACACGCCCCCGCGACGCCACGCGCGACGCCGATCGCCGCGCGCGCCCGCACGCGCGCGGCCGCGGGCACTTTCATCGCAGCGTGCGTCGCCGGCGTGGCGCCCGGCGTCGCGCACGCGCAAAGCAGCGTGACGCTGTACGGGCTGATCGACACATCGATTACCTACGCGACCAATCAGCGCACGCAAGGCGCCGGTTCGCCCGGCAGCGGCAGCGTCGCGCTCACGAGCGGCGCATTGAACGCGTCGCGCTGGGGGTTGCGCGGCCGCGAGGATCTTGGGGGCGGGATGGCCGCGGTCTTCACGCTCGAGAACGGCTTCTCGGGCACGACCGGCAAGCTGTCGCAGAAAGGCGTCGACATGTTCGGCCGCCAGGCATGGATCGGCATCAGTTCGCGCACGGCCGGCACGCTGACGTTCGGCCGGCAGTACGATCTGATTCTCGACTTCGTCACGCCGCTCGGCGCATCGGGGCCCGGCTGGGGCGGCAACCTCGCGGTGCACCCGTACGACAACGACGACTCGAACCGCAATCTGCGCATCAACCATGCGGTGAAGTACACGAGTCCGGCCTATCGCGGGCTGACGTTCGGCGCGCTCTACGGATTCTCGAACACGGCCGGTGCGTTTTCCAACAACGCCGTGTGGAGCGCGGGGCTCGCGTATGCGAACGGCCCGCTGAAGCTCGGCGCCGGCTACCTGAAGATCAACCGCGACCGTAATGCGCCGAATCCGGACGGCGCGCTGAGCACGGTAGACGGCTCGGCGACGATCACGGGCGGCAACCAGCAGATCTGGGCGATGGCCGCGCGCTACGCATTCGGCCCGCACTCGGTCGGCGCCGCGTGGTCGCACTCGGCCACCGACGGCGTGAGCGGCGTGCTTCAGGGCAGCGGCATCACGCCGCTGAAGGGCGAATCGCTGGTGTTCGACAACTTCACGGTCGACGGCCGCTTCTTCGCCACGCCGGCGTTCAGCGTCGCCGCCGCCTACACGTACACGATGGGCCGTTTCGACGCGCGCACCGGCCAGACCCGCCCGAAATGGAACCACGTCGTCGCCCAGGCCGACTACGCGTTCTCGAAGCGCACGGACGCGTATCTCGAAGCCGTCTATCAAAGCGTGAGCGGCGGCAACGGCAATCCGGCGTTCAACGCGACCGTGTGGACGATGACGCCGTCCGCGAACGGCAACCAGGTCGTCGTCGCGCTGGGCTTGCGACACAAGTTCTGACGATCGGGCGTTCGCGCAACGGAGATCGCGTGCTGCGTGGTTTTTTTCACAAAAAGGCGGAGAAACTGTTCACGTTGTGACATTTTTCCTACTCTACTTGCAGCGGCGCCGTGATTTGGCGCTCCGGCCGACACAATCTTTCGTCTCGCATATCGCCGGCTTACGAAAGTGCATCTCGCACGCGGGCCGGCGCCTTCGCGCCGCGTCGTCGGCCCCGTGCCGTGACAGTTCTCGCGCATCACGCTTTCGATGATGTCCACGCAGTCAACCGCAGGAGACGCACGATGAGCAAAACGAACCGACTGGTCCTCGCAGTTTTCGCGCTGCTGGCGGGTTGCCACCACGCGGCGAAAACCCCGGAAAATGCAGGCATGGCGCCGGAGCCGTCGAGCGAAGCCGTCGCCACGGTCGCGGCCGACGATCTCAACAACCCGAACAGCCCGCTCGCGAAGCGCAGCGTCTATTTCGATTTCGACCAGTACTCGGTGAAGCCCGAATACCAGTCGCTGCTGCAGGCACACGCCGACTATCTGCGCAGCCACCCGTCGCGCCACGTGCTGATCCAGGGCAACACCGACGAACGCGGCACGTCCGAATACAACCTTGCGCTGGGCCAGCGCCGGTCGCAGGCCGTGATGAGCGCGCTCGAAACGCTCGGCGTGCAGGCGTCGCAACTCGAGGCGGTGAGCCTCGGCAAGGAAAAGCCGGTCGCGCTGGGCCACGACGAGGAATCGTGGTCGCAGAACCGTCGCGCCGATCTCGTCTACCGTTGATCGCGGGCCGCATGCCGCCGCGATGGCGGCATGGCGGCCCGGCATCGTCCGTACCCGTATCGCGTGCCGTGCCGCTATCCGGACCCGCAAACAGCATGGAATAAACCGCCCGCCCCGGACGTTTCGTCATCGCGCGGCCTGCGGTTCGCGCGAATCGCGCCACCGCAAGGCCATCGCGGCAAAAGGAGAGCGAAATGAGATCGGCAAGATGGGCTGCGGCGCTGGTCGCGGCGGTGATGCTCGTGCTGTCGGCCGGATGCACGTCGTCGGGCGGCGGCGCATCGCAAGGACCGGGTATGAGCCGCTACGGCGGCGCAGGCGGCAGCGGGAGTGGAGGCGGCGGGGGCGGCTACTGACGCGCCGCCGGATCGGGGCGAACGGATAGCCGCGCGCGAGCGGGGCCGTAACTCGGCCGCGCTCGCGTGCGATTCCGTGCGACTCCGTGCGTCGCCGCCCCGCTTATCGACGCATGGCCTTCACGTCGGCCGGCGTCACGCTCGCGGGCTGGCCACCCCAGATCGCGCGCAGGTAGTTCGCCAGTTGCGCAAGTTCGTCGTCGCCCAGCGTGCGCGCGAAGCCCGGCATCGCCTGCATGTTTTCGACACCGGCGAACTTTTGTTCGTCGATGCCGTCGAGCATCGCGACCAGCAGATTGCGCGGATCGCGCTGGCGCAGCGTCGAATTGCCATTCATCGGCACGGCCACGTGCGGCTTGCCCTCCCCGTTCATGCCGTGACAGCCTGCACACACCGCGAGATACACGGAGCGGCCGGCTGCCAGCTGCGCGGCGTCGGCCGATACCGGCTTCACCGGCTGCGGCGCGGGCGGCGTGTCGCCGAGCAGGTACACCGACAGCGCGCGCAGGTCGTCGTTCGTCAGATGCTGCGTGCTCAGGTGCACGACCGGATACATCTCGCCGAACGCCGAGCCTTGCGGCGCGATGCCGACGCGGAAGAACGTCTGCAGGTCGGTGCCCGTCCAGCCGCGCGCGGCAAGCCCCGCCGGCGTGATGTCCGGTGCGGCCACGCGGCCGAGCGCGGCGCCCGCGAACGGCTTCGCGCCGTCGAGCTGGCCCGTGAACGCGCGCGGCGTATGGCATTCCGCGCAGTGGCCGAGCGCGCCTGCCAGATAGCGGCCGCGCTGCCAGTCTGCCGACTGGCCGCCCGATGCGTCGGGCAGCGTGTCCTTGAGGAACGCCATGTCCCAGAACACCATGCCGAAGCGCAGGTTGTACGGGAACCTCAGTTCATGCGCGCGGTTGCCCTGCGCGACCGGCTTCACCGTCTTCAGGTACGCGAACATCGCGTCCGCATCGGCACGCGTGAGCTGCCGGTACGACGTGTACGGCATCGACGGATACAGCCGCTTGCCCGGCGCCTGGCCGTCGTGCAGCGCCGCGTAGAAATCGTCCGCACTCCAGTTGCCGATCCCGTGATCCTTGTCCGGCGTGATGTTCGAGCCGTAGAACGTGCCGAACGGCGATTCGAGCGGCGCACCGCCCGCGAACGGCGCACCGTCCTTCGCGGTATGGCACGCCGCGCAGTCGGCAGCCTTCACGAGATAGCGGCCGCGTGCGACCCGGTCGGCGCCGGGTGCGCCGGATGCCGCGCTCGATACCGGCGCGTCATGGCCGCCGCACGCGGCGAGCAGCAGCGCGCACGCGGCCGCGAGCGCGGGCACGCGCGCGGCCCGCGCGGCACGATGGGCGAATGTGCGTGTCATGCGGCGTCCTTCACCAGTCCAGGCGTCGTCAAGATCAGGTCCTTCACGGCTTCGTAGTAGCGGACGTAACCGGTGCAACGGCACAGGTGCGCGTTCAGCGCGTCGGTGATCGTGCGTTCGACGTCGGCCTTCGCGACCGGCTCGCGATGCAGGCGCTCGATCAGCACCGTCGCCGCGTTCACGAATCCCGGCGTGCAGTAGCCGCACTGGAAGCTGAAGTGCTCGAGGAACTTCTGCTGGACCGGCGACAGTTCGACCACCTCGCCCGCTTCGTTGCGCTTCGCGTGGCCTTCGATCGTGCGAATCGAACGGCCATGGAAGAAATGCGCACCGGTGATGCAGGTGCGCATCTCCTCGCTGGTGCCGTCCGGCTTGTCGACGATCACGACGCACGCGTGACAGACGCCCTGCCCGCAGCCGAGCCGCGAGCCGGTGAGGCCCGCATACTCGTGCAGGAACTCGATCATCATCAGCCCTTCGGGCACCGGCATCGGGCCCACGGTCTTGCCGTTGATCCTGACCGACAGCGCCTTTTGCTGGAACCGGACGAGCGGACGCTCGCCGGCCGCCGGTGCGGCTGCGGACGAAGCGGGCGCGGCGGATGCACCGGGTGCGGCCGAAGCCGCATTCGGCGCGGATGCGCCGGTCGCGGCCGCACTGGCGCTCGCGGCCGACGCGGCGGTTTGGGCAGTCGTCATGCGAGCACCTCCTGAATCTTTTGCGGGGTCACCGGCAAATCGGTGAAACGATGGCCGATCGCGTGCGCGATGCCGTTCACGATCGCGCCGACGACCGGGATCATCACCACTTCGGCAACGCCCTTCGGCGGATCGGTCTCGGACAGCGGCGGCAGAATGTCGCCCGTCTGCGACCACACGGCGACGTCGGTCGCACGCGGCAGCTGGTAACGGTTGAAGTTCCACGTGCCGTTGCCGGGGCCGTCTTCGTAAAGCGGCAGATACTCGTGCAACGCATGGCCGATACCCATCGCAAGGCCACCCTGCAACTGGCCCGACACGAGCTGCGGCGAAATCTGGTTGCCGCACTCCATGATCGAGTGATGCGCGAGCAGTTCGACCTTGCCGGTCGCTTCATGCACGGCGAGCTCGACGAGCGTGCCGACCGCCGTGTAGTACGTGACCGCCGCGTTATTGCGGCTCGTCGGCGGGATGAACACGCGCTTGCGGTCCAGCACGCGATAACCGTTCGCGGTCGGCGGCAGCGTGCCGCGCAGCGCGGCCGCGCCGGCCGGTGCGGCGGTGCCCGGCACCGGACCGTCGTCGCCCGTCTTCGGCGCGCCGACGCGCAGCGACAGCCCGTCGATCGGCAGACGCTCGATCGCGCCGCCGACGTCGAATTCCGCGTCGGTCCATTGCCAGCGATTGAACACGTGCACGACGGCGCCGGTCGGCAGGCCGAGCGCATGCGCCTGCTTCGCGAGCTGCTCGAACGTCAGCGGCTCGAGCCCGTCGGCGGTCAGCTTGCCGTCGACCCAGCGCGCATCCTCGATGCGTATCGCGTACGGCGCTGCCTGGCCGCCGCCGAGGCCGCGCGTCCAGATCGACATCGCCGCCGGCCACAGACCATAGCGGAATACCGCGCGCGCGGCTTCGCGCGTGCTGTGCGTGAAGTAATACGCGGAATTCGTCGCGCTCGACGGCGACGCATAGCCCGGCGACCAGCGCGGATTCGCGCTCAGCCGGTCCTGTTCGGCCTGCGACATCAGATACGGGTCGCCGCTCGTCTCGATCGGCAGGTCCGGCCATTCGGTCACCGCGACGCGCACGTCGGTCGCCGGGCGGCCCAGCCACTTCACGACCGCGACCGCCTGCGACGTCGACATTCCGGTGCCGATCTCGGCAGCCGTGTGATGCAGCGACACGTTGCCGTTCGCGTCGAACTCGACCTTCGCGAACGATGCCTCCGCGCCCGTGCCGAAATCCTTCTGCACGCACGCGAAGCCGACGCCGTAGCGCTTGCCCGGGTTTGCCGCCTCGAATTCGGTCTTGCGCGCCGCACGGCGCGTCCACAACGGATGCTGCTTCGCGCGCTCGAGCACTTCGTCGACGCGCAGCGCGCCGGCCGGAATCGCGCCCTGCGTGTTCTTCATCCCCGAACGCAGCGCGTTGCGCAGGCGAAACTCGATCGGGTCGATGTGCAGTTGCGCGGCGATTTCGTCGATCGCCATCTCGGTCGCGGCCATGCTTTGCAGCGTGCCATAGCCGCGCGCCGAGCCGGCGTCGATTGCGCGAGAGGCAATCGCGACCGCCGCAAGATCGCTCTTCGGGAAGTAATAGATCGACTGCGCGGCGGTTGCACCGACCATCGCGACCGACGGCGAGAAGTTCGAGCGGCCGCCGCCATTCGCCTCGAAGTCGCCCTTGAACGACTGCAGCAAACCCGTATTGCGATCGACCGCGATCCGGTAACGCATGTTGAACGCGTGGCGCTTCAGCGACGTCTGGAACTGCTCGTAGCGATCGTTCGCGAAGCGCACCGGCCGGCCGTCCGCGTACAGCGCGCACACAAGCCCGTAGAACGGCACGTTGCAGTGATCCTTCGAGCCGTAGCCGACCGTGTAGCACGGATGCACGAACAGCTTCTTCACCGGGAAGCGGCATTTCGCGACCATCGCGGCCGCGTTCTCTGCCACTTCGAGCGGCGACTGCGTGGGGACGACGAGGTGCAGCGACTGCGTCGCCGCGTCGTACCAGCAGTTCGCGTTGTCGGGTTCCAGCGCAGCGGTATCGACCGACTGCGTGCTGTACTCGCGGTCGAACACGAGCCAGTCGGCCGGCGGATGATCGAGTTCGCCGGCGATCTGCGCGGCGAGGAACATGCCCTGCTCGTCGAGCTTGCCGTGCTCCTTGCCGTCGGGCCACACCGGCAGGTGCTTGCGCATCATGCTCGGGAAGATCGGCGCGTCCTTCAGGCTCGAATAGACGTCGTCGTCATACGCGGTCTTGCCGCCCACCCGCACGTAGCGAAACGTGCCCCACGGATCGCGCTCGAGCGGGCCCGTGACCGCGCCGTAGCGGATCACGTCGTCGCGGAACTTGAGCGCGTTCTTCGCGAAGCGAAAGCGCGCGAAGTCGTGATAGACGAGGATCGCGACCGCATGGCCGAGATACGCGGGCATCTTGCCGGCAGGCAACAGCATGTCGTCGCCGTAAAACGCGGGAAACGCGACGCCGTCGCGCGCGAGATCGTCCGCCGTGACCACGCGGTCCGGTTTCAGTTCATCGCCGAGCAGCGACAGGTCGAAGCCTTCGTAGATGCGGTCGGCCTGCGTGGCGCGCAGAATCAGCGCATGCGACTGCTGCTGAGGCCAGTGCGGCATGTCGGCGGCACGCACGTCGCGGGCGAACACTTTCGAGCCGGTGACCTTCGCGATGCCGTCGATGCGGAATTTGGGGATGCCGGTGACGCTATCCCATTTGACCGGGGTGAGGAGCTTTTCTTCGAAGAGCGCCGCGAACGCGCGGCTGCCGATGGGCGCGACGTAGACCGCGACGCCCGCCAGCATGCTGGCTTTCAGAAAACCCCGCCGTGACAGGCCGTGGTTTTTCATTGGGGGAATCTCCTGATACGGCTCGGACGGCGATCGGGTGTCGCGGCGTTCGGAGCGGCGCGCATTCTGGCATTATTTTCGATATATCGCCTATAGTATTTCTCGCATGAAATACTTATTGAATTTCTTATAACGAGATTCATACCGTGGCGGAGGCGGATCGCGAGCCGCACGCGTGCGCGGGCGGGATGCCGCGTCTGCCGTTCGGTCGGCGGCCGCTTCCATCGTCCGCACGGCGACGAACGGCGCACGGCGCGCGGCCAAGGCCGCATGCAAGCGGTTGCCCCGGATCGTCCCGTCAGCAACGATCCGGCGCACGTGCCGACGGATTCGTCACGCGCGATCATGCATGATTGACCAGTACGCGTCGACGTCCCCGGACGGCCCGCGCAGCCGGCGTTTCATGGTAATGTCGTGCGCATCGGGCTCACCCGTCATCCCGCCGTGTGCCGGCGCGGGGTGCCGGCGACGAGTCGCATCGTGTCGAGGTCAAAATAGCCATGGCAGTCAAGGCACGCCTCCTGAACGCCGTTCTCGCCACGCCTCCTTCCGGCAATCACCAGGTGACGGCCGAACTGCGTCCGTCGATGCTCGTCACGCTGTTCGAGGACGTGCGTCCGATGGCGCTGTCCGGTCTCGCCAGCGCATTCGTCGCGACGATCGCGCTGATCCGGCTACAACAACTGTGGTGCTTCGCGTGGCTCGTCGTCGACGTCGGCCTGCTCGCGGCGCGGCTCGCGATCGCTCGCACCTATGCGATTCGCCGCGCCGCCGGGGACGATCGCGCCGAATACTGGGCGCGGCGCTACGCGCCCGTGTCGCTCGCCGCGTGCTTCGTGCTCGGCGTCGGTGTGATGGGCTGCGTGGATGCGCCCGACGTCGAAGTCGGCACGCTGGCGGTGATGGTCGCAGGCGGCGTGTTCGGCGGAATCGCGTCGCGCAATTCGGCGCTGCCGCGGCTCGCGATGACGCAGGTCACACTCGGCGTCGTGCCGATCGGTATCGGTGCGCTGCTGGTCGAGCGGCCCGGCGCATGGCTGCTGCTGCCGCCGCTGCTGATCTATCTCGCCGCAATGCGCACCGTCGTCCAGCGTCATTACCGTGTGCTGGTCGCGCTGATCGCGGCGCGGCAGCGCAATGCCGAACTCGTCGCGCACTTCGACGCCGCGCTCACTTACATGCCGCACGGGCTGTGCATGATCGACGGCGAAAGCCGCGTGATCGTCGCGAACCGGCGCACCGCACAGCTGTTCGGCTCGCCGCGCGAGATCATGCTCGACACGCCGCTGCCCGACGTCGTTGCGACGCTCGGTGCGAGCACGGTGGCCGATCCCGGTGATGGCGGGCTCGCCGCGCAGTGCGCCGTGTGGTTGACGCGCGCCGAGCCCGTGCCCTTCGACATCGTGCTCGCCGACGGTCGCCAGCTCGAACTGACGCGCCATCGCGTGCCGGACGGCAACGCTGTAATCATCGTCGAGGACGTCACCGCGCGCCGGCGCACCGAACAGCATATCCGCCATCTTGCTCGGCACGATGCGCTGACGGGATTGCCGAACCGCCATGAACTCCATGCGCAGCTGAAGCGGATGCTCGCGCATCGGCCGCGCATGCCGAACCCGTCGCTCGCCGTCATGTATCTCGACCTCGACGGCTTCAAGGCGATCAACGACCGCTTCGGCCACCAGGCCGGCGACGAAGTGCTGATGCAGGTCGCGCAGCGGCTGCGCAAGACGCTGCCGGACGGCGAACTCGCGGCGCGGGTTGGCGGCGACGAGTTCATCGTCGCGCTCGACGCGACCACGATGCATGCGTGCTCGCTCGTCGCCGAGCGGATCATCCAGCAGATTTCGGCGCCGTACACGCTGTCGATCGGCGAGACCGTCATTTTCGGAATCAGCATCGGGATCGCACTCGACGACGGGCATGGATCGCCCGACGAACTGATCCGGCAAGCCGACAGCGCGCTGTACGACGCGAAGTCGGCCGGCAAGGGAATCTATCGGTTCTACTCGGCGGGCAGCAGCCGCGTCGCGCCCGTGGCCGCAAGCTGAGCGCGCTGCGGCGCGTAGCGGCGCCAACGCGCGCGCATGGTCCGCCGTTGGCTGTCGCACGTCGGTCCGGCTCCCGGCGTTGCACGCATTCCGCCGCCCCCTTTCCGCGATTCGATCCCGCAACGCTTTGCGCGATTCTGCGCGCGTGCGTACGCGCGCATCCGTGGCCCGTGTTTCGCCGCGCGCCCCCGTGTCACGTGACGTGTTCCGTAACATCGGGCCGCCGCGCGCGTCACGTTCGCCGCAGAAGCCGGCACGATCGGCGCGGCGAGCGGTATTTCACGGCTGGCACCCTTATTGCTCTTTGACTATGAAACAGCACGTCAGGGAGCCACAACATGAATACCGTCGAAGTTCTCAGCCACGCGGAAACGAGCGATCGACTCGACGTGATCGACGGCGCCGCGCTGATCCGGCGGCTCGTCTCCGAGCACCGCACGACCGCCGCGCGTGAAGCCGCGTGCGTCGACAATCCGCCGCTCACGCTGTACGGCGCGTATCGCCAGGGCGTGACCGATTACGCGGCGCGCCGCGCGAATCCGTATCGCGCCGGCAGCCGGTACTGGGCTCTGTGGGAGGAAGGCCGTATCGAGGCTGAAACTTCGGGCCGCTGACGCTCGCGCGCGCCGCCGCTGCCGCGGCAACGGGCTGACGCGCCGTCCGGCGGGTGCGGGCAGCCGGCCCGCACACCGGCATGCGTTTCAGCGCTGCAACATCGCGCGCGGCGGCTGTGATTGCACGTGTCGCGCGTTCGCGTGCCGGCCCGTCGGCGGCCTTCGGCCAACCCTTCACCGCGCGCGCCGCGCGGCGGCCGTTTCCCGATAAGATGGCAGATTCCGTTCATCGAACGACGTTGCCATGACCGCCTCTTCCGCACACCGAAATCCCATCCACTGCGAAATCGATCTGGACGCGCCAGGCAAGCATGCGGGCTACCTGCGCCTGCCGCATTCCGTGCACCGCTCCGCGTACGGCTGGCTGCCGATCCCGATCGCGTCGATCCGCAACGGCGACGGCCCGGTCGCGCTCGTGATGGCCGGCAACCACGGCGACGAGTACGAAGGCCAGATCATCGTGTCGCAGCTGATGCGCGAGATCGATCCGGAGATGGTCAGCGGCCAACTGATCCTGTTGCCGATGGCGAATTTCCCCGCGGCCGACGCGGGCCTGCGCGTGTCGCCGCTCGACGAAGGCAACCTGAACCGCAGCTTTCCCGGCGACCCGGCCGGCACGCCGACGCAGATGATCGCGCATTACATCGAGCACGCGCTGCTGTCGCGCGCGCAGTATCTGGTCGACCTGCATTCGGGCGGCAGCTCGCTGCTGTACCAGGGCGGCAACATGCTCGCGATCGATCCGCTCGACGATGACGAAGCGGCAAAACTCAACGGGCTCCTCGTTGCGTTCGGGCTGCCGAATGCGCTGCTGCACGCGCCAAATCCCGTGCATTCGGCGTCGGCGGCGCGCCGGCAACGCGCAATCTCGATCGTGACCGAACTCGGCGGTGCGGGGATGGCCGATCCGTCGCTGATCCGGCTCGGCCGTCACGGGTTGCTGCATTATCTCGGCTATATCGGTCTGCTGCGCGGCCCGCTCGTGCCCGACGCACCGCCGACCGTCACGCGCTTTCTGCGTGTCGATGGCGATCGGCACTTCGTCTACGCGTACGAACGCGGGCTGTTTGAACCGCTCGTCGAACTCGGCGATCAGGTGAAGGCCGGGCAACCGGCCGCGTGGGTGCATTTTCCCGATACGCCGTTGCGCGAGCCGGTGCTGCACCGGTTCAACGGCGACGGCGAGGTCGTGTGCAAGCGTGTGCCCGCGCAGGTGCGACGCGGTGATTGCTTGTTCCAGCTGGCGGAGCCGTCGACGCCGCCGCGAGTCATCGGGTAACGCGTTCGGTCGGGTCGTCCGGCCATCACCCACATCAGAGGCACGGCGTGCGGTGCTGCCAAACCGGCCGCGTTGTCCATCGCGCCGCTTCTGCAAGCCTTCCAACACCCCGCACGAAATCCTTATCGAAATTGCTTCGTTCGTCTTTGCCCGCCGCGCCGCTAACGTGTTCGAAACGGCGGCGGCGCGCCGGGTGCATCGCAGCAGGCATCGCGCACGCCGTCATCACGACAACCGCGTCGCGATAACGGAACAGACCGGCCAGCCCGTGTGCCGCGAGCCCGCCGGAGGTGTCCGCATCGCCCGCCCCTCGCGATGCCCATGGCCACGAACGACCGCCTCATCGACACGACACCGCTCGACGTCCGCGCGCAACCGCTGATCGACGCGCTGATCGACGAATACGCGACGCGTTACGACGCGTATCGCCCCGACAGTCGCGCATCCGCGCGCGACGAACTCGCGCGCTACCCGGCCGAACTGTTCGCGCCGCCCGAAGGCGCGTTCGTGCTGCTGCTGCGCGACGGCGAAACGATCGGCGGTGGCGCGTTCAAGCGCTACGACGCGCAGACCGCCGAACTCAAACGCATCTGGACCCGCGCGGACCTGCGCCGCCAGGGTCTCGCACGCGTGATCGTCAACGCACTCGAACTGCGCGCCGCGCAGCAGGGGTACCGGCGCGTGTACCTGACCACCGGCTTTCGCCAGCCCGAAGCGTGGGCGCTGTACGACCGCACCGGTTACACGCGGCTGTTCGATGCGTCGATCGATCCCGAAGCGTATTTCCACCTGCGCTTCGGCAAGGATCTCGCCGATCCGTCGCGCACGTCGACGCTCGCCGACCTATGGGCACCGCTGCCCGAAGCGGTGCTGCCGCGCTGAACGCGTGGCGCCATCCGGTTCGGCTTCCCGGCTTCCGGCGACACCGCGACAACATCACAACAACACCACGACAACAGGACGCAACCATGCAACGAGCCGTTCTCTTCACGCCGCGTGCGCTGCGCACGCTGGCCGCCGCCGTGATCGGCGTCACCGCGCTCGCCGCGGCCGCCGCGACCTTCGACCTGAGCCCCGAACAGCGCGGCCGCCCGCGCGGCGCGGCCGATGCGGCCGTCGAACGCGCGGTGCCCGCGTCGTTCAAGTTCGCCGAACCCGGCACGTTGACGATCGGCGTCGCGCCGAGCCTGCCGCCGATCAGCTCGTATGCGACCGACGCGCGCACGGTGATCGGCTTCGACGCGGACGTCGGCCAGCTCGTGTCCGACAGCCTCGGCCGCAAGCTGAAGATCGTGCCGCTCGCATGGGCCGACTGGCCGCTAGCGCTCGAATCGGGAAAAGTCGACGCGGTGATCTCGAACGTCACCGTCACCGAGGAGCGCAAGCAGAAGTTCGATTTCTCGACGTATCGCAAAGACCAGGTCGGCTTCTACGTGCGCAATGACAGCAAGATCCAGTCGATCCGCGAGCCGAAGGACGTCGCGGGCCTGCGCATCGTGACCGACGCCGGCACCAACCAGGAAAAGATCCTGCTCGCGTGGGACCGCGAGAACGTCGCACACGGGCTCAAGCCCGTGCAGGTTCAGTACTACGACGACCAGGCGATGCGGATCGTCGCCGTGCAGTCCGGCCGAGCCGATGCGGTGTTCAGCGTGAACTCGGTGCTCGCGTACCAAAGCGCGCAGCAAGGCAAGACGCGGCTGGTCGGCGCGATCAGCGGCGGCTGGCCGCGCACGGCCGACATCGCGATCGCGACGCGCCGAGGCAGCGGGCTCGCCGATCCGCTGACCCTCGCGCTGAACGGGCTGATCAGGAGCGGCCGCTATCAGCAGATTCTCGATCGCTGGAATCTCGCGTCCGAGGCGATCGATCAGTCGCGCACGAATCCGCCCGGCTTGCCGAAGATCTGAGCGCCGCCCGTTCACGTTGCGCAGAGGAGCGCCGAACACGATGTCTTATTCGCTTTCGTTGCTGGACAAGAGCCCGATCGCCGACGGCGCGACTGCCGCCGACGCGCTGCGCTTCACGACGACGCTCGCGCGGCGTGCCGAACAGCTCGGCTACGAGCGCTTCTGGGTCGCCGAGCATCACGGTGCGCCGGGCTTCGCAAGCTCCGCGCCGGAGATCGTCGTCGCGCATCTGCTCGCGCATACGTCGCGCATTCGCGTCGGCTCGGGCGGCGTGATGCTGCAGCACTACAGCCCGTTCAAGGTGGCCGAGACGTTCAAGCTGCTCGCCGCGCTCGCGCCGGGTCGCGTCGATCTCGGCATCGGCAAGGCGCCCGGCGGATTGCCTCTGACCACGCGCGCGCTGCAGTGGTTTCACGACAACGCGAGGAAGCCGGATTTCGCCGGACAGCTCGCGGAGCTCGATGCGTTCCTCGGCTGGGGTGTCGCCGAAGATCACCCGCTCGCCGGCGCGGTCGCGATGCCGGTGCCGCCGGATGCGCCCGAACGCATCCTGCTCGGCGGCTCGCCAGGCAGCGGCGAGCTCGCCGCGCGCCACGGCTGGCGCTTCTGCTACGCCGGCCACTTCAACGGCGACGACGCGAACCTCGAGCGCTCGCTGTCCGCCTACCGCGACGCAGGCGGCACACGGCCGCTCGTCGCGCTGTATGCGATCGCCGCGCCGACGCGCGAAGCCGCCGAGCAACTGAGCGGCCCGCTGAAGATCTTCAAGCTGCAGTTCGCCGGCGGCCCGAGCTTCAACCTCGCAAGCGCGCAGGCCGCGGCCGAGTTCGCGCGCCAAAGCGGCGCGTCCGGCTACCGGATCGACGAGCTGCGCCCGGCCGTGCTCGCGGATACGCCCGAGCGGATTCACAGCGCGCTCGACGCACTGAGCCGGCGGCTCGACGTCGATGCGTTCGTGATCGATTCGCCGGTGACCGATTACACGGCTCGGCTCGCATCGGCCGAATGGCTCGGCGGCGCGCAGTCGATCACGCCGCTGCAGGCAGCCCTCGCGGCCGGCCATGCGGGCCGCTCCCTTTCTTTCGACCAAAACACGTAACGCGCCGATGACGACCCGACGATCGATACCCTTCGGCCTGATGCTGCAAGGCGCAGGCAGCCACATGAACGCATGGCGGCATCCGAGCAACCCGCCGGACGCGAGCATCAACCTCGACTTCGCGATCGGCATCGCGCGCAAGGCGGAAGCGGCCGGCATCGCGTTCGCGTTCGTCGCGGACGGCCTCTACATCAACGAGAAGTCGATTCCGCACTTCCTGAATCGCTTCGAGCCGCTGACCGTGCTGTCGGCGCTCGCGGTCGCGACGAAGAAGATCGGCCTCGCGGGCACGATCTCGACGTCGTACAGCGAGCCGTTCACGGTCGCGCGGCAGCTCGCGTCGCTCGACACGATCAGCGGCGGCCGCGCGGGCTGGAACGTCGTGACGACGCCGCTCGAAGGAACCGCGAAGAACTTCGGCAAGACGCATCCGGATCACGAATTGCGCTACGAGATCGCCGACGAATACCTCGCCGTCGTGCAGGGGCTGTGGGACAGCTGGGACGACGATGCATTCGTGCGCGATCGCGCGACCGGCCGCTTTTTCGACCGCGACAAGCTGCACACGCTCGACCATCACGGCCGCTTCTTCAACGTGGCCGGTCCGCTGAACATCCAGCGCTCGCCGCAGGGGCAGCCGGTGATCTTCCAGGCCGGTTCGTCGGACACCGGCATCGGGCTCGCGGGCAAGTATGCGGACGCCGTCTTCACGCATTCGCCGTCGCTCGAAGAAACGGCCGCGTTCACGCGGCGCGTGAAGCAAAGCGCTATCGAGCACGGGCGGCAACCCGGCGACGTGAAGATCTTTCCGGGTATCGGGCCGATCGTCGGCCGCACGCCCGCCGAAGCGGAGGACAAGTACCAGGCGATTCGCGACCTGCTGACGATCGACGAAGCGCTCGCCTATCTCGGCCGCTATTTCGATCACCACGATTTCACCCGGTACGCGCTCGATGCGCCGTTTCCCGAACTCGGCGACATCGGCCGCAACAGCTTCCGCTCGACCACCGACCGGATCAAGGCCGACGCAAAGCGCAACAACCTCACACTGCGCGAGACGGCCCTGGCCGTCGCGACGCCGCGCCCGAACTTCATCGGCACGGCCGAACACGTTGCCGACGAGTTGATGCGCTGGCACGACGCCGGCGCCGGCGATGGCTTCATCCTCGGCTTCCCGGTCCAGGCGCAAGGCGTGGACGACTTCATCGAACTCGTGATTCCGGCGCTCGAAGCGCGGAGCCGTTACAGCCGCGAGCTGCCGGGCAGCACGCTGCGCGATCACCTCGGCCTGCCGCGCAAGGCGAGCCGCTATGCGGCGCCGGACACGTCACAACGACAGGACGACGCCGCCGAAGCGCACGCGTGACGCCGACGCCCGCCGCGTTGCTACACCGCGCGGCGCGTCCGACCGACCCCGACCGAGGACTTCACCGACATGAGCGACACGACCCATCTCGGCGGCGCACTGCCGCCGCTCTCTTCCTCCGGCGTCCGCGACGCCGGCGCGCACGTGCGGATCGTGCCGGCCCGCCATCGGTCGCGCACGGCCGGCACGGTGCTGGCGCTCGGGCTGATTGCGCTCGCGCTGCACTCGATTCTCGGCAACCCGCAATGGGGCTGGCCCGTATTCGCCGAATGGTTCCTGTCGCCGCCGGTGTTGTCCGGGCTCGCACGCACGCTGCTGCTGACGCTGCTCGGCGCCGTGTTCGGCTTCGCGCTCGGCGCGTTCGTCGCGCTGGCCCGGCTGTCGCGCTCGCGGCTGCTGTCGGCAAGTGCGTGGGCCTTCGTGTGGCTGTTCCGCTCGATTCCGCTGATCGTGCTGCTGCTGATCCTCAACAATCTCGGCTATCTGTACGAACACGTTCGGCTCGGCGTGCCGTTTACCGACGTCGTATGGTTCGACACGCCCACCACCGACCTGATCAGCCCGTTCCTCGCCGCCGTGCTCGGCCTGACGCTCAACCACGCGGCGTTTTCCGCGGAAGTGATTCGCGGCGGCATTCTCGCGGTCGACCAGGGGCAGCTCGAAGCCGCCGCCGCGCTCGGGCTGCCGCGTGGCCGTCAGACGACGCGGATCGTGCTGCCGCAGGCGATGCGCTCGATCCTGCCGACCGCGTTCAACGATCTGATCACGCTCGCGAAAGGCACGTCGATGGTGTACGTGCTCGCGATGCCCGAGCTGTTCTATACGGTGCAGGTGATCTATCGGCGCAATCTCGAAGTGATTCCGCTGCTGATGGTCGCAACCGTGTGGTATCTGATCATCCTCACCGTGTTGTCCGCGATCCAGGTGCAGGTCGAGCGCCACTACGCGCGAGGCGCGCTGCGCAATCCGCCGCCGTCGGCGCTGACATTCGTGCTGGCGCGCGCGAGTGCGCTGTGGCGGCGCGCATCGATTCGCAATGCAGCGACGGCCGCCGCGACGACGCAGGACGAAACCGCGGCCGCCCACGCGCCGCGCACCGGCGGCGAAGTCGCCGTACACAACGTGTCGAAGCAGTTCGGCATGCAGCGCGTGCTCGACAACGTGTCGTTCGTCGCGCCGCGCGGCAGCGTGACGGTAATCGTCGGGCCGTCCGGCTCCGGCAAATCGACGCTGCTGCGCACGATCAACCACCTGGAGCGCGTCGACGACGGCTTCATCGACATCGACGGCGAACTGATCGGCTATCGGCGTGACGGCGACGTACTGCACGAGCTGAAGGAGCGCGACGTGCTGAAGCGGCGCACCGCAGTCGGCATGGTGTTCCAGAACTTCAACCTGTTTCCGCACCTGACGGTGCTCGACAACCTGATCGAAGCGCCGATTGCCGTCGCGGGCGTCACGCGCGACGCAGCCGAGCGCACTGCCCGTACGCTGCTCGCACGCGTCGGCCTCGCCGACAAGGCCGATGCATATCCGCGCCAGTTGTCCGGCGGACAGCAGCAGCGCGTCGCGATCGCGCGCGCACTCGCGCTGCGCCCTAAGGTTCTGCTGTTCGACGAGCCGACGTCCGCGCTCGACCCCGAACTGGTGAACGAAGTGCTCGACGTGATCAAGGAGCTCGCACGCTCGGGCACCACGCTCGTGATCGTCACGCACGAGATCGGCTTCGCGCGCGAGGTCGCCGACAACGTGCTGTTCATGGAACGCGGCCGCATCGTCGAATCGGGGCCGCCTGCCCGCGTGCTCGACGCGCCGGCCCATCCGCGCACGCGCGCGTTCTTGTCGCGGGTGCTGTGATGCACGCCGCTTCGTGTCTGCGAGGTAACCGATGACGATCGATCGACGCCAGTTCATGACCGCCGCGCTGGCGGCAGCGGCCGCGATGCGATGGCACGCAGCCGATGCCGCGTTCGCGGCGGCGGATCTCGATCCGCGCCAGGCCGGCCGCATCCGCGCCGCGCGCGACGACGCCGCGATTCGCGCGGCAAGCAACTACCGCTGGGTGCGCGACGGCGCGTTCACGGTCGCGATCTCACCGCACGCGCCGCCCGTGTCGACCTACGCCACCGATGCGCGCACCGTGGTCGGCGCCGATCCCGACTATGCGCAGCTCGTCGCCGATGCATTGGGCCGCACGCTTGTGCTGGTGCCGGTTGCATGGGCCGACTGGCCGCTCGGGCTGACGTCCGGCAAGTACGACGCGGTGATCTCGAACGTCGGCGTGACCGAAAAGCGCAAGGAGAAATACGACTTCACGACCTACCGGCTCGGGCTGCACGGCTTCTACGTGCGCACCGCGAGCCCGATCGCGAAGATCGCCGAACCGAAGGACATTGCAGGGCTGCGGATCATCACCGGCGCCGGCACGAGCCAGGAGCGCATCCTGCTCGAATGGAGCCGGCGCAATGTCGCGCAGCGGCTGAAGGCCGCCGAGCTGCTGTATTTCGACGACGATGCAGCCGCCCGCGTCGCGCTGCTGTCAGGCCGTGCGGATGCGGAGCTCAATCCGAACGCGTCGCTTGCGTACGAGGCCGCGCGCGACGGCAAGATCCGCCGGGTCGGTGTCGTGAATGCGGGCTGGCCGGCGAATGCCGATGTCGCGATCGCGACGCGTCGCGGCAGCGGGCTTGCGCCGGCGCTGACGCTCGCCACCAATACGCTGATCGGCAACGGCCGTTACGGGCAGGCGCTCGCGCGCTGGGGATTGCAGAGCGAGGCGGTCGCGCGGGCTGAGACGAATCCGCCGGGGTTGCCGTCGTTTTGATCGCGTGGCGCGCCATGGCGGATACGCCATGCGACGCCGGACGTGTCACCGGCAACGTTGCGCCGCGGCGAGCCGTACGTCGGTCGTCGATACCCGACTGCCTTCCACATGCAATTGGCGCAGCTTCGCCTCGAGCCCCCATGCCGCATCGTACGGGAACACTTCGTAATCGTTGCCCGGCAGAGGGACGAACGAGCGCGCGATATGCTGGACACGCTGGCTGATCGTGGTCTTGCCCGCCATGCCGAGATCCACGACTCGATCGCCACCGACACGAAACGTGATCGTCAGCGGCTGGCCGGCCTTGATCACGTACTCGTCGTAGTATTTATAGGCGTCGGCCGGCACCGGCATGCCGATCGTCTCGTTACCTGCAAACGCACGCGTGAACCCCGGCACGGCGACGTCGATCCCGGGCGCCCCGTTCGCGAACCAGTTGTCGGCCGGCTCGCATGTCGTGTTGAAGTAGAAATGGGAATAGGCGCCCAGGTATACGCGGATCCGGGCTTGCGTCGCAGGGTCGTACACGCCACCGCGCTTTGCCCCGCTACCGGCGCAGCCCGCCAGCACCCCGCATACCAGTAAAGCCCCTGCAATCTTTCTCATGAATTTCGTCGCTTCAATCGTCGATTCTGATGCTGATCGAACGACGCACATCCGCTGCGGCTCGTCGCAATCGCACTCGCCGGTCATGGCCCATGACCGATCGCGGATTGTAACGTGCGTAGGTTTATCGTTGCGACGGAGAAGATGCAGCACGACACATGCGACGGATCGCGCACGACCCATATCGGAAGCCGATCGTGGCCTACGCCTTCACAGCCGCACGCTCCCGGTCGAGTTCCGCGACATGCGCGTGAATCGCCGGAATCAGCTCGCGTCCATACGCCGACACATCGTGCAGCGGATCGAATCCGCGAATCAGGAACGTCGACACGCCGAGGCGGTAGTACTCGCCGAGCGCCTTCGCGACCTGTTCGGGCGTGCCGACGAGCGCGGTCGAATTCCAGCGCGCGCCCGTCAGGTTCGCGACGCCCATCCACAGCCGCTCGTCGAGCACGTCGCCCTGCGCGGCCGCGGCCATCAGCCGCTGCGAGCCTGCGTTCTGAGGGGCGTGACCGTCGATCGGCTGGCCGTTCGCGAGCCGCGCCGCGCGCACGCGCTCGCGAATCGCGTCGGCCTGCTCCCACGCGGCGGCTTCGGTCTGCGCGACGATCGGCCGGAACGACACGCTGATGCGCGGCGCGCGTCCAAACGGCAACGCGGCCGCCCGCACGCGCGCGATCTGCTCGCGCACCGACGCGAGCGGCTCGCCCCACGTCATGTAGACGTCCGCATGCTCGCCTGCGACGGCCAGCGCAGCCGGTGACGAACCGCCGAAATAGATGGGCACGTGCGGGCGCTGCGCGCCTTTGACGACCGGCGACGCACCGCGCAGCCGGTAGAACTCGCCGTCGTGATCGACCGGCGCGTCGGCGCGCCAGATGCGTTTCAGCACGTCGAGATATTCGCCGGTGCGGCGATAGCGTGCATCGTGCGGCACGAAGTCGCCGTCGCGCTGGAGGTCGGTGTCGTCGCCGCCGGACACGATATTCAGTGCGAGCCGGCCGCCGCTGAACACGTCGAGCGTCGAAATCTGCCGCGCGGCGGCCGACGGCACGATCACGCCGGGCCGGTGCGCGAGCAGGATGCGGACGCGTTCGGTCGCGGCGGCCGCGAACGACGCGACGATGAAGCCATCCGCCGCGTTGCTGAAATGGCCGACCAGGATCTGGTCGAAGCCGGCGGCTTCGTGCGCTTGCGCGAAGCGCCGCACGTAGTCGGGCTGGACGGCCGCGCCGCCCGGTACGTCGACCTCCGCGCCGGGCGTCGCGGTGATCATGCCGATGATGTCGACAGGCATGTCGGAATGTCCTTCTCGTTGTCGATGGAAATGCGTGGGCGGCGCCGCGCAATCACTGCACGGCGGCCGTCTTCTGCGCGGGCGCCGCGAACGCGCCCGCGTACGAGCGGTCGAGCAGCTTCGCCGTGTCGTAAGCAACCGGGATCACGCCGGCCTTGTGCAGGAAATCGGCTGTGTTCTGCGCGTCTTTCGCGGCGGTGTCGTCGATCGGGCCGACGCGCTGGTGCGCGTTGTTCAGCCATCGGTATGCGACGTCCGGCTCGAGCTTCGCGCGTTTGGCCCACAGGTCCGCGTACTCGCGCGGATGGCCGTCGACCCACTGGCGTGCGGCCACGACGCGCTTCAGGAAGTCGGCGATCTCCGCGCGTCTGGCGGTGGCTGCCTGCTCGTTCGCGGCGACGAAACTCAACGCGGGCATCAGCCCCTGCGCGGTCGTCACCGCTCGCGCGCCCTGCCGCAGCGCAAGCGTGCTGACGAACGGTTCCCACAACGACACGGCGTCGACCGAGCCGTTCGCAAGCGCGTTCGTCGCATCGATCGGCATCAGGTATGCGTACTTGACGGAATCCGCGCGCAGGCCCGCGTGCTCGAGCGCGCGCAGCACGAGTTGCTGGCTCCAGGCGCCGCGCCACACCGCGATGGTCTTGCCCTGCAGGTCGGCGACGCTGCGCACCGGCGAGTTCTTCGGCACGAGAATCGCGACGCCGTCGAGGCTTTGGCGCGATACCGCGACGACCTTCACCGGCGCGCCGCGCGCGGCCAGCGTGAGCAGCGCGGAATCGCCAAGAAAGCCGATGTCGATCGCATTGCCGTTCAGGCTCTCCGCAACGGGTGCGGCGGCCTGGAAGTGCTTCCACTCGATCGTGTAAGGCAGGTCCTTCAACACGCCGGACGCCTCCATCGACGCCTGGATGTTGAAGTAGTTCTGTTCACCGACACGCAGCGTGACGGTGTCTTTCGCGATGCCCGGCTGCGCGGCAAGCGCAAGCAGCAGCGCGGCGACGATTCGACTCAACGACATGATTTCCCCGGAAGTTGAATGACGGCCCGCGCGGTGCGACAGCCGGCGGACAGGATGGAATCCGTGACGATACGTTCATCCTGACCATGAGACAAACGCATTATTCTGCTATTCAAAGATGCAAATGTTTTATGGAAGGATATCTCCGCGAGGACTCCGCCCGCGCGCCGTCGCGGATGGCCATTCGAAGATTTCCTCGATTGATATTTCGCACGCGAAGTAAAACGGCGGCTATATTTCGCATACGAAATAACCACTCGGAGCGAGGACGGCCATGACGTCAGAACCGATCGAGTTTTCCGCCGCCGACGGCTATATGCTGCGCGGCACGCTGTGGTCGCCGGACGTGCCGCCGCGCGCGCTGGTGCTGATCCATCCGGCCACCGCGGTGCCCGAGCGGCTGTATGCAGGCTTTGCGCGGTTTCTGACCGGGCGCGGCTTCGCGGCACTGACCTACAACTACCGCGGAATCGGCGCGTCGCGGCCGCCAAGGCTGAACGAACTGCATGCGCGCATGCGCGACTGGATCGAACTCGACGTCGGCGCCGCGACCGCATGGGCTCGGCAGGCTCATGAAGGGCTGCCGCTGCTGGCCGTCGGCCACAGCGTCGGCGGCCACGCGATCGGACTGTCGGCCGGCACCGCGCACCTGCGTGCGGCCGTGATGGTCGCCGCACACGCGGGCAGTACGCGGCTGATTTCACGTGCCGCGGAGCGGCTGAAGGTGCGGCTGATCCTGCGCGTGATCGGCCCGCTCGCCGCAGCGCTGCTCGGCTACGTGCCCGGCAAGCGGCTCGGCCTCGGCGAGGATCTGCCAGCCGGCGTGTTTCGCGAATGGAGCCGCTGGACGACGCTGCCGCGCTACTTCTTCGACGACCCGACGCTCGGCGCGGCCGAACGCTTCGGGAAACAACGGTTGCCGATTCTCGCGATCGGCTTCGACGACGATCCGTGGGCGAACCCGCAAGCGATCGACCTGCTGGTAAGCTACTTCACGCGCGCGGCCGTCGAACGCCGCCAGATCGATCCGCACGCGGCGGACAGCGGGCCGATCGGGCACATGGGCTTCTTCCGCAGCCGGCCCGGCGGCGTGCTGTGGCCCGGCGTCGCCGACTGGCTCGCTCGCGCGCTCGACTCGCCGCGCGAAGCGGGCCGCCCGTCATTTTCGATTGCAACAGGGAACCGAGCTTGAACGAAGACCGACGACTGTTTTTCCTGTTGAACGTCGGCCAGCGGCGCGTGCAGCGCTGGGTCGACCGCAAGGCCGAGACCGATGCGCGCGCAAGCGCAGCACAGGCCGGCGCATTGTTCTTCCTCGCGAAGCAGGACGGCGCGCTGATCGGCGAGGTCGGCGCGGCACTGCAACTGGCGCCGTCCGCGATGACGGGGCTCGCCGACCGGATGGCGAAAGCGGGCCTGCTCGCGCGCCACGCCGATTCCGACGACGGGCGTGCGACGCGCCTGTTCCTGACCGACGAAGGTCATGCGGCGCTCAAGCGTGCGCGCGTCGTGTTGCGCGAACTGAACGGCAAGCTGTGCGACGGTTTTTCCGACGCGGAACTCGACATCGTCGCGCGCTGGTTGCACGCATTGCAGGACCGGTTTCCCGCCGAACGCTGAACTGCATCTTCCGCACGTCCACGCGCGATCGCGCACGTCATCGCACGCGATCGCATGTGAGCGATAGCGATTCCGATTCGCGTTTCCGCTTCGTTTCCGGCCGCGTATGCGCGGCAAATTTTGCGTTGTCGCCCCGCGTTGCCGACGCGCGGTTTCGGCAACGCTTTCCGGCTACGCTCTGTTACAAAAAAGTGCCTCCCGCGCCGCAGACGGATCGCCTACATTGCAATCCACTTCGACGCATTCGTCGTATGCACGGACAGGTCTTCCGTCGGGTCTCCAGCGCGATGCTCGCCCGGCCAGCAGTGAAAACGAATAGGAGTCTTGACCGAAGTGCTGGCGGTATCCAGCGCACGCGGATTGCGATGGCCCAAGCGGCCTCCTGAACGAACCCGACCCGACGCATCGCACGGCACCCGTTGCCGTGCGGGGGGTCGCGTTGCGCGGCCGTGCCGCGCCATCGTCACCGCACGTCACCGAGGAGCAGTCCATGCGACGCACGATCGTGTCCCCTTCGCTTGTCATCCGCGTCACCCGCCTGTCCGCCGCAATGGCGATGATCGCCGCTGCCGCGGCGCACGCCGATCCCGTCGCCGTATCCGGCCCAAGCCCGTTCGCCGCGTGCACCATCGGCGGCCCGGGCACGAACTACGTGAATGCCGAGGTCGAACCGTGGCTGTCGGTCAATCCAGCGAACCCGACCAACATGATCGGCGTGTGGCAGCAGGACCGCTGGTCGAACGGCGGCGCGCACGGGCTCGTCGCCGGCTACACGTTCGACGGCGGCGCGACCTGGGCGCGCACGCCGCAGCCGTTCAGCGCATGCGCGCCGGGCGGACTCAAGTACGAGCGCGTATCCGATCCATGGGTGTCGTTCGGGCCAGACGGCACCGCCTATTCGGTATCGATCTCGTTCAACCAGTCGAACAACGGCAACGCGGTCGCGGCGTCGGTGTCGACCGACGGCGGACAGACGTGGAGCAGCCCGTCCGTGCTGATCGCGAACGACGAGCCGACGACGCAGTTCTTCAACGACAAGGAATCGGTGACGGCGAACCCGGTGAAAGCCGGCACCGCGTATGCGGTGTGGGACCGTCTCGAACTGCCGAACGGCAACCCGTACGCGAACCTGCATACTCAGGCCTATCGCGGGCCGACGTTCTTCTCGAAAACGGTCGACGGCGGCAAGACGTGGAGTGCCGCGAAGATCATCGTCAACGTGCCGTCGCGGCAGCAGACGATCGGCAACCAGATCGTCGTCGATCCGAGAACCGGCACGCTCTACAACTTCTTCGACCTGATCCAGCCGCCGTTCAACAAGGCGGCCGGCAAGGTCGCGTTCGTCAAGTCGACCGACGACGGCGCGACGTGGACGAAGCCGCAGGTAATCGCCGGATTGCAGACGGTCGGCGTGACGGACCCGAACACCGGCGAACCGGTCCGCACCGGCGACATCATTCCGGAGCCGGCGATCGATCCCGCGTCGGGGCAACTTTACGTCGTCTGGCAAGACAGCCGCTTCAACGGCGGCCACTACGACGAGATCGCGTTGTCGACGTCGAAGGACGGCGGCGCAACATGGAGCGCGCCGATGCAGATCAACACGCCGACCGGGCGCCCGGCGTTCAATCCGTCGGTGCGCGTCGACAATACGGGCGCGGTGATGGTCACGCACTACGACTTCCGCGACCTGCAGGCCGGCAATACGACGACGCTGCCGACCGGATTCTGGCGCAAGATCTCGCACGACGGCGGCGCCACGTTCGCCGACGAACGGCGCGTCGGCGGCCCGTTCGACATGAAGCTCGCGCCGAACGCAGAGGGATACTTCATCGGCGATTACCAGGGGCTCGACGTGTTGCCGTCGTCGTCGTTCCACCCGCTGTTCGTCCAGACCAACGCGGGCAACCTGACGAATCGCACCGACGTGTTCTTCGCGCCGTGATGCGCGCATGACGCATGCGCTGCCGCGACCTGCATTGCGTCGCGGCAGCGCGACCGCTTGCGCGTCAATGCATGTCGGTCAGCACGACGCGCCCGTCGATCTGCCCTGCGCGCAGGCGCGCGAATATGTCGTTGATGTTGGCGAGCCGGTCGCGATGAATATGCGCGCGCACCAGGCCGTCCGCGGCGAAATCGAGCGACTCCTGCAGATCCCGGCGCGTGCCGACGATCGAGCCGCGCACCGTGATGCCATTCAGCACGGTCGAGAAGATTGGCAGCGGGAAATCGCCCGGGGGCAAGCCGTTGAGTGCCACCGTACCGCCGCGCCGTACCATCCCGAGCGCCTGCGCGAACGCACTGCGCGACACGGCCGTGACGAGCACGCCGTGCGCACCGCCGATTTCCTTCTGGATGACCGTCGCCGGATCGTCGACCGACGCATCGATCGTCAGCTGTGCGCCGAGTTCCCGCGCAAGTGCGAGCTTCGCTGCGGACACGTCGATCGCGGCGACGTGCAGCCCCATCGCGCGCGCATATTGCACGGCCACGTGGCCCAGCCCGCCGATGCCTGAAATCGCGAGCCACTGGCCCGGACGCGTGTCGGTCACGCGAATCCCCTTGTAGACGGTCACGCCGGCGCACAGGATCGGCGCGATCTCGTCGAACGCGACCTGCGCGGGCAGATGGCCGACATAGTCGGGATCGGCCAGCACGTATTCGGCGTAGCTGCCGTTGACCGAATAGCCGGTGTTCTGCTGCCCGTGACAAAGCGTTTCCCAGCCGGTGTGACAGTACTCGCAGTGACCGCATGCGGTGTACAGCCAGGGCACGCCCACACGGTCGCCTTCGCGCACGTGCGTGACGCCGGGGCCAACCGCCGCGACGACGCCCACGCCCTCGTGCCCGGGAATGAACGGCAGCGTCGGCTTCACGGGCCAGTCGCCGTCGGCCGCATGCAGATCGGTGTGACAGACGCCCGACGCCTTGATGTTGACGAGGATCTGCCCCGGGCCCGGTGTCGGAACCGGCACTTCCTCGATGCGCAACGGTTCGCCGAACGCGTGTACCACGGCCGCTTTCATGGTTTGTGTCATGCGTCGCTCCTGTCTGGTCGATGACCGCCAAGTATCCGGGCTCGAAGCAGCGACGCCTTGATACGCATCAACGGGCAGAAAACGCGCGCGACGGCGGCCGCTGCGTCGCGAAGCATCGCAGGGCCGACGCGGGTCGCGGGGCCGGCCTGACAGCGCGCCGCTGTCGCCGCGGCCATGGCCGATTACACGCACGCCCTTGCACACCACCGTTTCGTTTCGGTTGCGAAATGATATAACATATCGTTTCGCAACCGCGGCCCTCATCCCATGCTTTCCGTCCGGGTGGCCCGGCTGCGCCGAGCGCTATCCGAACGGGTTTCTGCGTCCGCGAAATGCAACAATATATCGTATCCGACGTCAGCTCCCGCAGCGCTCGTTCGCCAATCCCACTCCAACCGATCCAACGACCATGCGCGACCTCCCTCGTCTACCGCTTCGCCCGCTGTCCCCCGTTCCGTTGCTGCTGTTCGCCGCCGTCGCACACGCGCAGGCCGACACGCCGACCACACCGGCGCCGGCACGGAGCACGTCGCTCGCGCCGATCTTCGTGACCGCGAACCCGCTCGGCGACGCCGAGCTCATCGCGCCGACCGCACAACTGTCCGGCGACGCGCTCACGCTGCGCCAGGCCGATTCGGTCGGCGAGACCCTCAACGGCCTGCCCGGTGTGTCGACCACCACGTACGGGCCGATGGTCGGCCGTCCGATCATCCGCGGGATGGACGGCGACCGGATCCGGCTGCTGCAGGACGGTGTCGCCGCGTACGACGCGTCGTCGCTGTCGTACGACCACGCGGTGCCGGAGGACCCGCTGTCGATCGAGCGCGTCGAGATCGTGCGCGGGCCGGCCGCGCTGCTGTACGGCGGCAACGCGGTAGGCGGAGTCGTCAACACGATCGACAACCGGATTCCGCGCGACGCGATCGAAGGCGTGACCGGCGCGCTCGACGCGCGCTACGGCGGGGCCAATTCGATGCGCGCGGGGGCCGCGCAGGTCGAAGCCGGCAACGGCCGCTTCGCGTTCCATGTCGATGCATTCGACCGCGAAACAAGCAAGCTGCGGATTCCCGGCTATGCGCGCAGCAGCGCGCAGCGTGCGACCGACGACCCCGACACGCCGCAGCCGGTCGGCAGCGTGCCGAACAGCGACGGCCGCGTGCATGGCGGCGCAGTCGGCGCGTCGTACACATGGGCCGACGGCTTCGCGGGCCTGTCCTACAGCGGCTACGAATCCAACTACGGCTCCGTCGCCGAGGACGACGTACGCCTGCGGATGCGTCAGGAACGCCTCGCGTTCGCGTCCGAGGTGCGCAATCTCAGCGGCCCGTTCACGAAGCTGAAGTTCGATTTCGCGTACACCGACTATCGGCACAAGGAAGTCGACAACGGCGAGACGGCGACCACGTTCCGCAACCGCGGCTACGAGGCGCGCATCGAGGCGCGGCATCGCAGGATCGGCCCGTTCGAAGGCGCGATCGGCGTGCAGTTCGGGCAAAACACGTTCTCGGCGCTCGGCGACGAAACGCTCGTGCCGTCCACGCGCACGAACAGCGTCGCATTGTTCGGCCTCGAGGAATGGCAGGTCGATCCGGCGCTGAAGTTGAGCGTCGGCGGTCGCATCGAGCACGTGAAGGTCGATCCCGATCCGGCCGGCGTCGAGAAATTCGCCAGCGCGCGGCCGCGCGACTTCAATGCGGGCAGCGTATCGGCCGGCGCGCTGTTCTCGCTCACGCCCGTCTGGTCGGTCGCGGCGAACGTCGCGTATACGGAACGCGCGCCGACCTTTTACGAGTTGTACTCCAACGGCCCGCACGACGCGACCGGCCAGTTCCTGATCGGCAACCCGAATGCGTCGAAGGAAAAAGCCGTGTCGACCGACCTGTCGCTGCGCTATGCGAGCGGCCCGAATCGCGGCAGCGTCGGCGTGTTCTACAACCGTTTCTCGAACTATCTGACCGAGTACAACACCGGCCGCGTCGTCGACGGCGACGGCGAGCCGGTCGCGCCCGGCGCCGGCGATACGCTCGCGGAAGCGGTCTATCGCGGCGTGCGCGCCGAGTTTTACGGCGTCGAGCTCGACGGCAAATGGCGCGCGTTCTCGCGCCGCGGTCATACGGTCGACCTCGAGTTGACCGCCGACTACACACACGCGCGCAACGTCGACACCGGCGAGCCGCTGCCCCGCATTGCGCCGCTGCGCGCGACGGTTGCGGCAGATTACGGGTACGGTCCTTTCGGTGCGCGCGCACAGGTCACGCACGCGTGGTCGCAGCACCGCGTGCCCGACAACGACGTGCCGACCGGCGGCTACACGTCGCTCGGCGTGCTGCTCACGTACAAGTTCCGCGTCGGCGCGACGCACTGGCTCGCGTATCTGCGCGGCGACAACCTGACGAACCAGGAGATCCGTTATGCGACCTCGGTCGTGCGGGGCTTCGCGCCGCAAGGCGGGCGCAGCGTGATGGCCGGCCTGCGCACCACGTTCTGATTTCCCGGCGCCGTTGCGCTCGCTGCGCGACTCTCCGGCACCGCCAATGGCCGGTGCCGGCTTTATTTTCCCAACGGCGCTCATTCCGCTGGCGCGCACCGTTTCCCGGGCCCAGTTTCGTACG
Source organism: Burkholderia sp. AU19243 (assembly GCF_018148075.1). Taxonomy (NCBI): domain Bacteria; kingdom Pseudomonadati; phylum Pseudomonadota; class Betaproteobacteria; order Burkholderiales; family Burkholderiaceae; genus Burkholderia; species Burkholderia sp. AU19243. The sequence goes on along the minus strand of NZ_JAGSTV010000002.1, from coordinate 284,221 downwards.
CGCGTGCCGGTATTCATCGATAAATCATGAATATTCCAATGCCGGGAATTAGAGCGTTCATTTTAAATTCACCGGCTGGACCGGCCATTTAATCCGCATTTGAATGCGCCGCGCCATGGATGATTTTGCGTTTTTGACATGGATCAAAAATGCCCGCCCCGCCAGGGATTTCGGCAAAAAAATAAATCGATATCAGGGTTTTCGAAGGGTAAAGAAAATTTTCTGAATGCCCGTTAATACCGGCACGAGCCCGTACCCGATCGAAGAACAAATCCCATCGCCAACCACACTCGCACAGGGGCGCATCGTGAAAATCACCAGAATAACCATCAAGGCCAAACTGCTTGGCGGCTTCGGTTTGCTTGCCGCGGTGGTCGTGATCGTGTCGGGCATGGCGCTAAAAGCGCTGTCCGACACCAACGACGAGTTTTCCCGCTACATGAACGGCATCAACGCGCGAGCGAACCTGGCCGCGCAAATCCGCACGGCCGTGGACCGGCGCGCGATCGCCGCGCGCAATCTCGTGCTCGTAAGCGCGCCCTCTGATATCCAGGCCGAGCTGGCCGAAGTCCAGCAGGCGCACAAGGACGTGCAGGACCGTCTCGCGCAGCTGAAGACGATGATGGCGAATGCGATCGATACCACCGACCGTGCGCGCGAACTGGTCGCCGAAATCGTCCGCGTCGAAGCGAGCTACGGGCCGGTCGCGCTCAATATCGTCGGCCTCGCGCAGGCCGGCAAGAAGGACGAAGCGACTGCCGATATCAATAGCCGCTGCCGTCCGTTGCTCGCGCAACTGGTTCGCGCGACCGATGCGTACGCAACCTATACGCACGAGCGCGAAGTCGCGATCGCGCAGCAATTTGCGGATCGATACGCGGCCGAGCGCAACGTGCTGCTGGCAATTTGCGTAGCCGCGATCGCGGTCGCCGCGGGTGGCGGCCTGTGGCTCACGCGCAAGATCACGGCGCCGATCGTCACGGCGGTCGACGTCGCGCGCACGGTGGCCAACGGCGATCTCGGCAGCCGCATCGACGTGAGCGGCAACGACGAGACGCGCGACCTGCTCGACGCACTGCGCACGATGAATGTGCGGCTGATCGACATCGTCGGCCGTGTGCGCGATTCGTCGAACAGCATCGCACACGCGGTCGGCGAAATCGCATCGGGCAATCTCGACCTGAGCCAGCGCACCGAGGAACAGGCAGCGTCGCTGCAGGAAACGGCTGCGACGATGGAGGAATTCACGTCGACGGTGCGGTTGAACGCCGAGAACGCGCAGCAGGCGAGCGCGCTCGCCGCGAATGCATCGGACGTCGCGCTGCGCGGCAGTTCGGTGGTCGGCCGCGTCGTCGATACGATGACGGAAATCGGCCACAGCTCGTCGAAGATCGCCGACATCACCGGCATCATCGAGGGCATCGCGTTCCAGACCAACATCCTCGCGCTGAACGCTGCGGTCGAAGCGGCGCGCGCGGGCGAACAAGGCCGCGGCTTCGCGGTCGTCGCGAGCGAGGTGCGCAGCCTCGCGCAACGTTCGTCGACCGCTGCGAAGGAAATCAAGGAGCTGATCTCCGCGTCGGTGCAGACGATCCGGGACGGCTCCGCACTCGCGGGCGAAGCGGGCAAGACCATGGCGGACGTGACGCAGGCGGTCGCGCGCGTCACCGACATCATGGGCGAAATCGCGGCAGCCTCGGCCGAGCAGAGCCGCGGCATCGACCAGGTGAACCTGACGATCACGCAGATGGACGAGACGACGCAGCAAAACGCCGCGCTCGTCGAGCAAGCGGCGGCCGCGTCGAAATCGCTGGAGGCGCAAGGTCGCGAGCTGTCGGAAACGGTGTCCGCGTTCAGGATGCCGGCCGGCGACCACGCAGTCTCCGCGCATCGGGCCGCCTCCGTGTCGCACTGGCAAACCGCTGCGGCGTAACGCCTACACGCGCGGCCTTCACGCGCGTGCGCAATTTTCGGTCCCGGCCGCACGATGTCGGGCATCCCGCGCATTGGAGGCCATTCGCGACCGCTTCAAACGCAGACTCGCACTTTTAAATCATTCGAATGACGAGTATGCTTAAAAAGCACTCCGCGTTCGAACGGCGAATCGCATGCCCCTGATTCCCGTCCGATCGTATTGCGGCCCCATCGCGCCTCGCGTCGATGGCGGCGTCCGCCTCGCGCCCTGGCCGCACGAACTTTCCCCAACCATTCGCAGGAGAGCTGGTGAGCCGACTCGTCGTCGTATCCAATCGCATTGCAGATCCCCGTAAAGCCGCCGCCGGCGGCCTGGCCGTGGCCGTGAAAGACAGCCTGCAGGAAACAGGCGGCGTCTGGTTCGGATGGAGCGGCAGGCTGCGCGGTGAAGGCGAGCGTCCCGCGCACGGAGACGACGTGCAGATCCAGAACGTCGGCGGCATTCAGCTCGCGACGATCGATCTCGATCCGCAGGATTACGACGCGTATTACCTCGGCTACTCGAACAACGTGCTGTGGCCGGTGTTCCACTACCGGCTCGATCTCGCGCAGTTCGACCGCCGCTTCGCGGACGGTTACCGGCGCGTGAACCAGCTGTTCGCGCGCAAGCTGAGCACGCTGCTGCGCCCCGACGATACGGTCTGGGTCCACGACTACCAGCTGATTCCGCTCGCGGCCGAGTTGCGCGCGATGGGCTGCAGGAATCCGATCGGCTTCTTCCTGCACATTCCGATGCCGCCGCCGCCGATCATGGCCGCGATCCCGGAGCATGAGTGGCTGATGCGTTCGCTGTTCGCGTACGACCTCGTCGGCTTCCAGACCGAATCGGACCTGCTGCACTTCGAGCACTACGTCGAGGCCGAAGCCGGTGCCGCGCGGCTGCCCGACGGCCGACTGCGCGCGTTCGGCCGCACGTTGTCGGCCGACGCGTTCCCGATCGGCATCAACGTCGACGAATTCGCCGCGCTCGCCGAGAATCGCGACGGCATCGACATGTTCGAGCGGATGCGCGACGAGTATTCGCGCCGCCAGCTGCTCGTCGGCGTCGATCGGCTCGATTACACGAAGGGGTTGCCGCAGCGTGTGCACGCGTTCCGCCAGCTGCTCGAACAGTATCCGGAGAACCGCGACCGCGCGACGCTGATCCAGATCGCCGCGCCGAGCCGCGAGGATCTCGGCGCATACGACGACCTGCGGCGCGAAATGGACAGCCTGTGCGGCGCGATCAACGGCGACTACGGCGAACTCGAATGGATGCCGATGCGCTACATCCACCGAACGGTCGCGCGCAAGCGCTTGCCGGGCCTCTATCGCGCGAGCCGCGTCGCGCTCGTCACGCCGCTGCGCGACGGGATGAACCTGGTCGCGAAGGAGTTTCTGGCCGCGCAGGACGACGCCGATCCCGGGGTGCTCGTGCTGTCGCGTTTCGCCGGCGCCGCCGAACAGCTGAAGCCTGCGCTGCTCGTGAATCCGTACGACACGCAAGGCACCGCGCAGGCAATCCAGCGCGCGCTGACGATGCCGCTCGAAGAGCGCCGCCAGCGCCATGACGCGCTGATGGCGATCGTGCGCAAGACCGACGTGCACTGGTGGCGCGGCCGCTTTCTCGACGCGCTCGCCGAAGCTGCGGAAGTCGCCGCCGCGACGGCGTCCTGACGCCCCGGCTGTTGCGCGTCGCGCGCAGTCACACGCCGGTCGTCTCGCGATCGAGCACCGCGCCGTTCACGTCCTGCACCGCCACCGAGATCGGTATGCCTTCGCGCATGCTCTCGGTCACCACGCAATACGCGTCAAACCGGTCGAGCAAGCGCGTCGCGGCCGCGAGATCGGACCACGCCTTGCCGACCGACAGCGTCACGGCCATCGCGCCGACCCGCACCCTGCCCGCGTCGTTCTGCACCATGTCCACGTCGATATGCGCGGCGACCGGCTGCGGATCGACGCGCTGTTTTTCCAGCGCGAACAGCAGGCTCGCCGCGAGGCAGCTCGCGACCGAAGCGGCCAGCAGCCGCACCGGGTTCGGCCCGCGGCCCGCTCCGAGCGGCGGCGGTTCGTCGGTCAGTACCGGCGACAGATCGGTGCCGGCAAACGTGACTTCGAAACTGAAACGCGCATGCTGCGCGACATCGACCGATACGTGCGCCTCGCTCATGGCGACTCCGTGACTGGCAAAAGAGCACAGGAAAAGCCGGCGTGACGCCGCGCCGGCGAACATCATTCGCAGCGCCGGGCGCCGGTGCGATGCGATCGATATCGGGATCGCGGCCCCACCCCGTGGCTGCCGGAAGCTTCGCGCTTCAGCGCTCGGGCTCGTGCGGCCGTCCGTATGCGGCGAAATCGCGCTCGACCGCCGACGCCCGTTCCGGCGCATTCGCACTCGTGCAGGCTACGGGATCGGCCGGCGAGCGCGCGGATTCCGGCTCGACACGCCCGTCGATCAGCGCCTGCAACGCATCGCGTTCGAGCACCTCGCACGCGAGCAGCCGCCGCGCGAGCCGTTCGAGCACGTCGCGGCGTTCGCCCAGCGTCGCCGCGACGCGTGCATGCGCGTCCGTCAGCAGCGTGCGCACCTCGTCGTCGATCATCCGCGCGGTGTGCTCGCTGCAGCGGCCCTCGCCCGGATGCCACACGCCAGGCATGCCGGTGCGCGCATCGCCGTCGTCAATGCTTACCAGGCCGATCTTCTCGCTCATCCCGTACTGCATGACCATGTGGCGCGCCAGCGCGGTTGCACGTTCGAGATCGTTCTGCGCGCCCGTCGACACGTCGCCGAACACGAGCTCTTCGGCGACGCGTCCACCTAGCAGCGCGTCGATCCGGTCGAGCAGCTCGCTGCGACGCAGTACGTAACGATCCTCGATCGGCACCTGCTGCGTGTAGCCGAGCGCCGCGACGCCGCGCGGAATGATCGATACCTTCTTCACCGGATCGCAGTGCACGCGGCTTTCCGCAACGAGTGCATGGCCGGCTTCGTGATACGCGATCGTCAGTTTCTCCTGCGCGTTCATCACGCGGCTCTTGCGTTCGAGGCCCGTCAGCGCACGATCGATCGCCTCGTCGAAGTCGTCCATCCCGACCGCCGGCTTGCCGAGTTCGGCCGCATGCAGCGCGGCTTCGTTGACGACGTTCGCGAGATCGGCGCCGACGAATCCCGGCGTGCGCGACGCGAGCTCGCCGAGATCGACGTCGGCCGCGAGCTTCACGCGCTTTACGTGCACGCCGAGAATCTGACGGCGGCCGTTCACGTCGGGACGGTCGATCGCGATGTGGCGGTCGAAGCGGCCCGGACGCAGCAGCGCCGGATCGAGGATTTCGGGCCGGTTCGTCGCGGCCATGATGATCACGCCGGAGCCGGCCTGGAAGCCGTCCATTTCGACGAGCAACTGGTTGAGCGTCTGCTCGCGCTCGTCGTTGCCCGACATCGGGCCGATGCCGCGCACCTTGCCGAGCGCATCGAGCTCGTCGACGAACACGATGCACGGCGCCTTCTGCTGCGCCTGCTCGAACAGGTCGCGCACCCGCGCCGCGCCGACGCCGACGAACATCTCGACGAACGCCGAGCCGCTGATCGTGAAGAACGGCACGGCCGCCTCGCCGGCCACCGCGCGCGCGAGCAGCGTCTTGCCGGTACCCGGCGCGCCGACGACGAGCACGCCCTTCGGAATCTTGCCGCCGAGCCGCTGATAGCGATCGGGATTGCGCAGGAACGCGACGAGCTGCTGCAGCTCGGCCTTCGCTTCGTCGATGCCCGCGATGTCGTCGAACGTGATGCCGGTTTCCTGCTGCACGTACACGCGCGCCCGGCTCTTGCCCATCCCGGTAAAGTCCTGCAGCCCGCCGCGCCGGCGCACCATCAGGTTCCAGATGAACACGAACGCGACGAGCGGCACGAGCCACGACGCGAGCGCCGTGATCCAGCCGGTATCGGACGTGCCGTGAAAACGAATTCCGGCGGCGCTCAGCGAGTCGATCAGTTGCGGGTCCGTCACGCGATTGGTCGCAAAGCGCGGCGGCGCGCCGTCGTGCTTCACGGCCGCAACTTCGGACGCCGGCAGCAGCGCGCCGGCTTGCGGCATCTTCAGCGTGCCGGTGATCGCCGTCGAACCAATCTCGAGATCGTCGACGAGCCGCGCGGCGACGAGCCGATGGAAATCGCTGTACGCGATCATCGTCGACGCCGGACGCAGCATCAGCAACTGCGCGGCGAACAGCACGAAGAAGCCCGCGGCGATCAGCAATCCTGCGTAGTCGAATTTCCTGTCCATGGCATGACATCGGGCCGGCCCGTACACGCGCGGGTGGCGGCGCGCGGCAGCGCCCGCCGCGCGCGCACGCAATGGCTGCACACTGCCGCTGCCGCGTTTCATCGCATGAATGACAGCGCGAACGTGCGACCGGCGCGCCGTTCGCGGCGGACCGTGCACTGCGACGCGCAGCCCACGCCTTCAGTCTAGTTCGCGCGTGTGCGTCGCGCATCGTCTGACCAACGGCTTTGATCGGCACTGCGGCCCGCGTTATAGTCGCGTTCGTGACAGTTTTGTGACAAGCGGCGCCGCGCCGGGCATCGCATCGCTCGCGCCGCCGGTTGTTGCGCCCCGTTCCGGTCCCGGCACGCGCGAACACGCTGCCGCGCATCGAACGACAACCGCCCATTCGAGGAGCACACGACGTGAACGACACCCCCGATCGCCCCGACGACCTGCCCGCCGATCCCGACCGCCGCCGCATGCTCGGCGGCCTCGCCGCGCTCGGCGCGGGCGTCGCGCTGGGCGGCTGCGAGACCACGCCCGGCAGCGCGCCGCGGTCCGCTGCCGACCTGCGGCTCGACGAAGCGCTGCGGCGGCAGGTGCGCCACATCGTCGTGATCTATGCGGAGAATCGCAGTTTCGCGAACCTGTACGGCGACTTTCCGGGCGTCCAGTATCCGTTGAGCGACGTGCGGCCCGAGCATGCGCAGCAGCTGGATCGCGACGGCAAGACGCCGCTGCCGGTGCTGCCGAAGATCTGGGGCGGTCTGGTGCCGCAGGCGCAGGAAGTGGACGGCAAGCGCTACGCGATCGCGGAGCGCGACATCGACAAGCTGCCGAACGCGCCGTTCCGGATCGCCGACGCGCAGGGCAAGCCGCTGCCGAACGGCGTGATCACGCGCGATCTGTGGCATCGCTTCTACCAGAACCAGATGCAGATCGCCGGAGGCCGCAACAACCAGTTCGCCGCATGGGCCGATTCGGGCGGCCTCGTGATGGGTCACTACCGCAATTCCGCCGACACGCTGCGACTGTGGAATCTCGCGCGGCAGTACACGCTGTGCGACAACTTCTTCATGGCGGCCTTCGGCGGTTCGTGGCTGAACCACATGTTCCTGATCTCGGCGCAGCCGCCGATCTATCCCGACGCGCACAAGCATCCGCACGCGGCGAAGCTGTTGTCGAAGGTCGACGGCGACGATCCGGCCGGCACGCGCCTCGCGCTCGCCGCCGATTCGCCCGCGTCCGCGCTCGACGGCCCGCCGAAGTTCGCGGTGGACGGGCCGCTCACACCGGACGGTTACGGCGTGAACACGATGGCGCCGCCGTATCAGCCGAGCTACGTGCCGCCGCCCGATCCCGGCAACGCCGCCTATGCGGATCCGTCCGACCACCGCGTGATCCCGCCGCAAGTCCACGCAACGATCGGCGATCGCCTGTCGGAAAAGAACGTCGACTGGGCGTGGTACAGCGGCGCGTGGCAATACGCGCTCGAGCATCGCGACACGGGCACGGTGCCGGATTTCCAGTACCACCATCAGCCGTTCAACTACTTCGCGAACTATGCACCTGGCACCGAAGCGCGTCGCAGGCACCTGCGCGATGCAGGCCTCGGCGGCGAGCCGTCGACCAATCGCTTCATCGCGGACATCGACGCGGGCCGCCTGCCGGCCGTCGCGTTCTACAAGCCGCAAGGCAACCTGAACATGCATGCCGGGTACGCGGACGTCGAATCCGGCGATCGCCACATCGCGCACGTGATCGAGCGGATTCGACGCGGCCCGCAGTGGGCGAACACCGTGATCGTGATGACGCACGACGAGAACGGCGGCTGGTGGGATCACGTCGCGCCGCCGGTTGGCGATCGCTGGGGCCCAGGCTCGCGGATTCCGGCACTCGTGATCTCGCCGTTCGCGAAGAAGGGTTACGTCGATCACACGATGTACGACACGAACTCGATCCTGCGCTTCATCAGCCGCGTGCACGGGCTCGCGCCGCTCGACGGTGTGGCCGCGCGCGACAAGGCATTCGCATCGCGCGGTGCGACGCCGCCGGGCGACCTGACGAACGCGCTCGACCTCGGCTGACGCACGACGGGCGTACGCTCGCCTTCAACGGCAAGGGCGCCGCCGCGGTGCAACGCGGCCGCCCCTGCGCATCGCGCAAGCGAAAACGTCCCGCGCCGGCCATCGAAGCCGGCGCGGGACGGCCCCGCCGCGTTCAGGTCGTGAGCCCGATACTGCCCGTCACGCGCCGATACGCTGTTCGATCTTCTTCATCGTATCGGTAAGCTCGGTCGGCAAACGCAGCTTCAGCGTGTCGAACAGCGCTGAGTGCAGCTTCAGTTCGTCGCGCCATTCGTCGGCATTCATCGACGTGACCGCATCGAACTGCTCGCGCGTGAAGTCGAGCCCGTCCCAGTGCAGGTCGTCATACGCGGGCGACACGCCGAACGCGTGTTCGCCACCGCCGCCATTGCCTTCGAGACGATCGAGCATCCACTTCAGCACGCGCATGTTCTCGCCGAAGCCCGGCCAGACGAACTTGCCGTTCGCGCCCTTGCGGAACCAGTTCACGCAATAGATCTTCGGCAGTTTCGCGCCCGCGGCTTCGAGCTGCTTGCCGAGCTTCAGCCAGTGCGCGAAATAGTCGCTGACGTTGTAGCCGCAGAACGGCAGCATCGCAAACGGGTCGCGACGCACGATGCCCTGCTGGCCGACGGCCGCGGCGGTCGTCTCCGAGCCCATCGTCGCGGCCATGTACACGCCTTCGACCCAGTCGCGCGCTTCGGTCACGAGCGGCACCGTCGTCGAGCGGCGTCCGCCGAAGATGAACGCGTCGATCGGCACGCCCGCGGGATTCTCCCAGTCCGCGTCGATGGACGGGCATTGCGACGCAGGCGCGGTGAAACGCGAGTTCGGATGCGCGGCCTTGCGGCCGGTCTCCTTGCCGATGTCAGGTGTCCACGGGTTGCCCTGCCAGTCGGTGAGCTTCGCGGGCGGCGTGTCGGTCAGGCCTTCCCACCACACGTCGCCGTCTTCGGTGAGCGCGACGTTCGTGAAGATCACGTTCTCCTTCAGCGTCGCGATTGCGTTCGGGTTGGTCTTCACGCCGGTCCCCGGCGCGACGCCGAAGAAGCCCGCTTCCGGGTTGATCGCATACAGGCGGCCGTCGCGGCCCGGTTTCAGCCATGCGATGTCGTCGCCGATCGTCGTGACCTTCCAGCCGTCGAAGCCCTGCGGCGGAATCAGCATCGCGAAGTTGGTCTTGCCGCACGCGGACGGGAACGCCGCCGCGACGTGATATTTCTTGCCGGCCGGCGACGTCACGCCGAGGATCAGCATGTGTTCGGCAAGCCAGCCCTCGTCGCGGCCCATCGTCGACGCGATGCGCAGTGCGAAGCACTTCTTGCCGAGCAGCGCGTTGCCGCCGTAGCCCGACCCGAAGCTCCAGATTTCGCGGGTGTCGGGGAAGTGCACGATGTATTTCACCGGATTGCTCGGCCACCGCACGTCCTGCTGGCCCGGTTCGAGCGGATGACCGACGCTGTGCACGCACGGCACGAAATCGCCGTCCTCGCCGAGCACGTCGTACACGTCGCGGCCCATGCGCGTCATGATCCGCATGTTCACGGCCACGTACGGGCTGTCGGACAGCTCGACGCCGATATGCGCGATCGGCGAGCCGAGCGGCCCCATCGAAAACGGCACGACGTACAGCGTGCGACCGCGCATCGAGCCGCGGAACAAGCCGTTCAGCGTGTCGCGCATTTCGCCCGGCGCGATCCAGTTGTTGGTCGGGCCGACGTCGTCGGGCGAGTCGGTGCAGATGAACGTGCGATCTTCGACACGCGCGACGTCGGACGGATCGGACTGCGCGAGATACGAGTTCGGGCGCTTCGCCGGGTTCAGGCGAATCAGCGTGCCCTGATCGACCATCGCCTGGCACAGCGCGTCGTATTCTTCCTGCGAACCGTCACACCAGACGACGCGCTCGGGCTCGGTGAGCGCCGCGATGCGCGACACCCAATCGATGAGCTTGCGATGTTTGACGAATGCCGGGGGAGCGATCAGCGGGCCGTGCGTCGCTTCGGCCAAAGAGATTTGCGACATGGAAATGTCTCCAGATTATTGGGCGGGGATGGAGGATGCGGGGCGGGCCCGCAAGATGCGGAATGCGGTCGGAGCGCAGGTTGAAGCGACGCGCAACACGGGACGCGCGAACGGTGCGCGTGTCGATGCCGCGATGCGGGCGAGAGAATGTGATGTCTCGTATAAGCGAGCGAACGCGAGTTTCGCCATGCAAGCAACCTGCCGTACAACGCCATGCCGGCCAGCATACCATCGCCGTTATTGGGCGGGCGTTGCGTTGCAACAAGAAACAACTGTGACGACGTATCGGCACGCGCGTTGCAGACAAGTCCTTTTTACTGCATCCACGCGCACGCTTTGGGGACGAATCCGGCGGGACGGCCGTGCGGCAAGGCTTTCGGGGCGACGGAAAAATTGGCGTCATGGATGCGCACGCGACACACGCGAATGCGTGCGGAGCGAATTGGCGTTTTCGCTACTCAGGCAAACCCTGAATTAGGTTGCGTACACAAACATCTGTCGCGAAGCACCGCGTACGGCACCGCTCAAAACGGCGCACCGGGCAATCCGGGGTAATACGCGCTCGGCGATTTCAACGTCGATGAACGGCGTCGCGCGCTCGCGCGGAGCACTACACGTGCGGTCGATTTCGACGCGACCTCCGTGACGGCGACGAGCCGGCACGTCGTAACGCCGCCGCGACTGCCCGGATGGAAAAACGCCAACCCGTGATGAACGGATTGGCGTCGTGCCGCAGGTCGGACGATTACGCGAACTGATTCATCGTGTTGTCCTTGCCAGCCGCCTTCAGCGCTGCTTCGCCGCTGAAGTATTCCTTGTGGTCGTCGCCGATATCCGAGCCGGACATGTTCTGGTGCTTCACGCACGCGATGCCCTGACGGATTTCCTTGCGCTGCACGCCGGCCACGTAGCCGAGCATGCCCTGGTCGCCGAAGTATTCCTTCGCGAGGTTGTCGGTCGACAATGCGGCCGTGTGATACGTCGGCAGCGTGATCAGGTGATGGAAGATGCCTGCTTCACGCGACGCATCGGCCTGGAACGTGCGGATCTTCTCGTCGGCGATCTTCGCGAGTTCCGTGTCGTCGTACTCGACGCTCATCAGGCGTGCGCGGTCGTACGCCGACACGTCCTTGCCCTCGGCCTTCATCGCATCGTAAGCCTGCTGACGGAAGTTCAGCGTCCAGTTGAACGACGGGCTGTTGTTGTACACCAGCTTCGCGTTCGGAATCACCTTGCGGATTTCGCGAACCATGCCGCCGATCTGCGCGATGTGCGGTTTCTCGGTTTCGATCCACAGCAAGTCGGCGCCGTTCTGCAGCGACGTGATGCAATCCAGCACGCAACGCGCCTCGCCCGTGCCCGCGCGGAACTGATACAGGTTGCTAGGCAGGCGCTTCGGACGCAGCAGCTTGCCGTCGCGCTTGATCACGACGTCGCCGTTGCCCAGTTGATCGGCCGACAGTTCTTCGCAATCGAGGAACGAGTTGTATTGATCGCCCAGGTCGCCCGGCGTGTTCGTCACGGCGATCTGCTTGGTCAGGCCGGCGCCGAGCGAGTCGGTACGTGCGACGATGATGCCGTCGTCCACGCCCAGCTCCAGGAATGCGTAGCGGATCGCGCGGATCTTCGCGAGGAAGTCCTCGTGCGGCACCGTGACCTTGCCGTCCTGGTGGCCGCACTGCTTCTCGTCGGACACCTGGTTCTCGATCTGGATGCAGCATGCGCCCGCTTCGATGAACTGCTTCGCGAGCAGGTAGGTTGCTTCGGCGTTGCCGAAGCCGGCGTCGATGTCGGCGATGATCGGCACGACGTGCGTCACGTGGTTGTCGATCTTTTCCTGGATCGCGGCCTTCGCGGCAGCGTCCTTCGCCGCATCGAGCTCGCGGAACAGCCCGCCCAGCTCGCGTGCGTCGGCCTGGCGCAGGAACGTGTACAGCTCGCGAATCAGTGCGCTCACCGAGGTCTTCTCGTGCATCGACTGGTCCGGCAGCGGGCCGAACTCCGAGCGCAGCGCGGCGACCATCCAGCCCGACAGGTACAGGTAGCGGCGTTCGGTGCTGTTGAAGTGCTTCTTGATGGAGATCATCTTCTGCTGACCGATGAAGCCGTGCCAGCAGCCGAGCGACTGCGTGTACTTGGAAGGATCGGCGTCGTAGGCGGCCATGTCCGCGCGCATGATTTTCGCGGTGTAGCGCGCGATGTCGAGGCCCGTCTTGAACTTGTTCTGCGCACGCATGCGCGCCGCATACTCGGGATTGATCGCATTCCACGCGCTGCCGTAGGTTTCCTTCAAAGCAGCCACTGCGTTGATGTCGTCTTGATATTGGGACATGTCTATCTCCTGGGAACGAAGCGCATTTGGGTAAAGAGTTCAGCGTGCCCGCCGCGTGTGACGAGGCGAACTGCATGGACTCAATACTAACGCCGGTCATCGCGGTTTCGAACGAGTCTTATATAAGACATAAGATATAAATTTCTCTTGTTTTTCAATGAGATAAGCGCGCCTTTTTGCGATGCAAAACAGGTTTTCAAGCGGCGGAAAGGCCGTGCGTCGCGAATCGCCGCTGCATTCCGCGATATGAAACGGCCTTTCGGCACTCGAAGAAACGACAGCTTTCGCGGCCCCGGCATTGTCTTTGCCACGGTCATGACAAAACGTCTATACTTGGACAATTCTTCGAACCCAAACCGGTCCGCCGCGCATTGCGAGGCGCCGCTCCTCCCGCGAGGCCTCCCGATGAGCGACTACCCCGTTTTCGATGCGCTGTGCGACCTGCTGGCGACCGCCAGCGCGCGCTTCCGGGTGCTCGAGCACCCGGCCGAAGGCAAATCCGACGTGATCGCCGCGATCCGCGGCACGCGTCCCGAGCAAGGCGCGAAAGCGATGCTCTGCACGTTCAAGGACGGCGGCGACGCCACCGCGCTCGCGGTGATCCCCGGCCATCTGAAGATCGATTTCCGCAAGGTCGCCGACGCGGTGGGCCGCCGCAAGGCGACGCTCGCGCCGCCGGAACTCGCGGCCGCGGTCACGGGCTGCGTGATGGGCGCCGTGCCGCCGTTCGTGTTCGACGCGAACGTGACGCTCGTCGTCGATCCCGCGCTGATCGAACTCAATGACGAAATAGCGTTCAACGCGGGCCGGCTCGATCGTTCAATCGTGCTCGATGCATCCGACTACGTGCGGATCGCGCGCCCGCTGCTGGCCGGCATCACCCGGCCGCAAGCCGTCGACGCGAACCCCACGCGCGCGCTCGAGGCCGACGCATGACCGCGCCCAGCCCGACGCCGCAATCGGAACAGGCGTCGCTGATCGAGCAGGTGCTGCGCATCGCCGAAGGCCTCGGTGCGATGCTCGCGCCGTTCACCGAGGTGGTCGTGCACGACCTGCGCACGCCCGAGCACGCGATCCTCGCGATCCACAACAACCTGTCTGGCCGAGCGATCGGCGACCCGGCGACCGAACTCGGGCTCGCGCGCATCGCCGACGACAACTTTCCGCAGGTGCTCGCGAACTACGCGAACCGCTTCGCGGACGGCCGCACCGCGAAGAGCACGTCGGTCGGGATCAAGGATTCGAGCGGCCGCTACGTGGCCGCGTTGTGCCTGAACGCGGACATCACGCTGTTCCGCGGCTTCCAGGGAATGCTGAACCAGTTCTGCAGCATCGACGGCGTGCCGGTCGCGGAAACGCTCGATCCGGCCGGCGCGGATGCGATCCGGCAACGCATCGACGCATTCGCTACGCGCCTCGCGACCACGCCGCGCGAATTGAAGACCGACCAGCGCCGTGCGCTGATGCAGACGCTGAAGGCGGACGGTTTCCTCGACGTGCGCCGCGCGATGGAGATCGTGTCGCAGCATCTCGGCGTATCGCGCGCCACCGTATACAACGATGCAAAATGACGCGTGCCCTCGGGCCGCCCCGCTTACCTGTTGACTGACCTTCCGACGAGCGACTCATGCACACTCCGCCCCTCCCTACCTATGACGACGTCGCGGCCGCCGCGACACGGCTCGAAGGCCACGCGCACCGCACGCCCGTGATGACGTCGCGGACGATCGACGAAGCGCTCGGCGCGAAGGTTTTCTTCAAGTGCGAAAACCTGCAGCGCATGGGTGCGTTCAAGTTCCGCGGCGCATTCAACGCGCTGTCGCGCTTCGACGCAGCGCAGCGCCGACATGGCGTCGTCGCGTTCTCGTCGGGCAACCATGCGCAGGCGATCGCGCTGTCGGCGCGCATCCTCGGCATCCCGGCGACGATCGTGATGCCGCAGGACGCGCCGGCCGCGAAAATGGCCGCAACACGCGGCTACGGCGGCAACGTCGTCACATACGACCGCTATACCGAGGACCGCGAGCAGATCGGCCGCGAACTCGCGGAGCGGCACGGGCTCACGTTGATCCCGCCGTACGACCACCCTGACGTAATTGCGGGCCAGGGGACGGCCGCGAAGGAGTTGTTCGATGAAGCCGGTCCGCTCGACGCCGTGTTCACGCCGCTTGGCGGCGGCGGCCTGCTGTCCGGCACGGCGCTCGCGACGCGCGCGCTGTCGCCGCACGCGAAGCTGTACGGCGTCGAGCCGGAAGCCGGCAACGACGGGCAGCAATCGTTCCGGTCCGGGGCCATTGTCCACATCGACACGCCGCGCACGATCGCCGACGGCGCGCAAACGCAGCACCTCGGCAACCTGACGTTCCCGATCCTGCGCCGCGACGTCGACGACATCCTGACCGCGACCGACGCGGAACTCGTCGACTGCATGCGCTTTTTCGCAACCCGCATGAAGCTGGTCGTCGAGCCGACCGGCTGCCTGTCGTTCGCGGCCGCGCGCCGGATGAAGGACGAACTGAAAGGCAAGCGCGTGGGCATCGTGATCAGCGGCGGCAACGTCGATCTCGAGAACTTCTGCGCGCTCGTCTCGGCGCACGCATGACCGGCGCGGCGCGCCGATGACGCGATGAAGCCCGCGTCGTCCGTGCGCCGCCGCTCCTTTACGCCGCGTTAAGTTTCGCGCCCTACACTGATTGCATCATCCCGCAGTCGGTCGTGAAGAAGGAGCCATCATGAACACGCACGCGATCGTCGCCGCCGCTCTCGCGACAGCGTCCATGCCGACGTTCGCTCAACCGCATGTCGCGTCATCCGGTTTTTCCGCCGCGGCGCCGCGCGACCACGTCGAGCAGGCTGCCGGTCACTCATCCGCAGGCTTCGTGCTCGCGAAGATCGATCAGAACAATTCGCCGCCCGATCGCGGCGGCGAGCCGGGCGGCCGCGCTCACGCCGGCATGCATATGTAGTGCTGCAGCCGCCGACGCGCCGTTTCATCAGACATGAAACGCGCGCTACACGCGCAAAAGAACGGTTGTGGGAAGCGTTGCCCGCACACTGACGTTTTTTCGCACCCCGTTCCCGCCGGCAATTGACGCGCGCAAGCGCTCGCCATTACGCTTGCGCGCTGATGGTTCCCGACAACGGGATTAAAAGGGAACGCAGGGAGGCCATGCCTCGAATCTGCGGCTGCCCCCGCAACTGTAAGCGGCGAATCCGCGCCACCGCACGCCACTGGGATACCGGGAAGGCAGGCGCGCATAACGACCCGCGAGCCAGGAGACCTGCCATCGACCCGAGGTCCAAGCAGCCGCACCGGGCGGGGTGTCCCGGCGCGCCAGGCACCGCCTTTGGCGGTTGCCCCCGTTGCATGGACGGCCCGACCTCAGGACCCTCAGATGTCCATTCTTTCCGTAATCGCTTGCGCGCCGCAGGCGTTGCACCGGCGCGTCGCCCGCCAACGCGGCCGGGGCGCGCCCATGTTCGGCCCCGCGGCACCGGCGTCGCCCGGCGCGTGGCCCACGCACGATGACGACACGCGGCGCCCACGCCGTCCCATTCCGCGATGATGCGCCAGCCCGCCGCGCGCCCCGCTTACGCTCGCCGTACCCGCAACACGATCACGTTTCGCTGCCTCATGAACCTTCGCCACTTTCTCGCCACGTCCGCCGCCACCGCGCTGCTGGCTCCGCTTGCCCACGCCGCCGGCGACGCGGCGCCCGCACAGCCGTCGCCGTCCGCGGACGCCCCCACCCTGCCGACGATCAGCGTGACCGACACGCGGCACCTGCCAGAGTCGTTCGATCAGCGCTATGCGACGACGCAGGTGCTCACGCGCGCCGATCTCGAGCGGCTGTCGCCGAGCGATCCGAGCATCACGCAGGCGCTGGCGACGTTGCCGGGCGTGACCGTATCGCAGAGCGGCGGCCCGGGCTCGTCCGCGTCGGTGAGCATCCGCGGCTCGTCCGCGAGCCAGGTTGCCGTATTCATCGACGGAATCCGGATCGGCTCGCCGACCACCGGCGTCGCGCCATGGGCAGACCTGCCGACCGAAGCATTCGAGCGCGTCGAGGTGATTTCGGGGCCGGCGGCCGCATCGTTCGGCGCGAACGCGATGGGCGGCGTCGTGCAGTTGTTCACGCGCCGCGCGGCCGGCCAGCCGAACCAGACCACGGCGTCGTTCGGCGGCGGCTCGAACAAGACCTTCGACACGCAGCTGCGCACGTCGGGCACCGTGCCGTCGACCGGGCCGCTCGCCGCGCTCGGCGGGCTCACGTATGCGCTCGGCCTGCACGACTACAACACGGCCGGCATCGATTCGACGCGGCCCGTGCTGCCGTACCACGAGAACGGCCGCAACCCGTATCACGCACAGGATCTCGACGCGCGTCTCGGCTACGCGCGCGACAACTGGTCGGTGTCGACGTTCGCGCTGTATCACCGCTCCGACCTGTCGTTCGACAATGCCGGCTTTGCGAACCGCGAGCTCGATCATCAGCTGACGACCGGCATCGCGTTCCATCTCGACATCACGCCCGACACGCAGTTCGACCAGTCGTTCGGTTTTGCGAACGACCGCCAGTTCCTGTACGCGAGCGATCCGGCCATCCCGACCGACCAGATCAACTCGCAGCGCATCAGCACGTCGACGTCGCTCACGCACCAGGAGCGCGGCTTCCATCTGTTCGGCCTGCCGCTGTCGGGTGAGACGAAGCTCGCGTACGACTTCACGCGCGAACAGGCGTTCCTGCCGGTCGACGTGCCGGACGGCGTGCCGACCCGCAACGATTCCGCATTCTCGCTGCATCAATCGGCCACGCTCGGCAGCGTGACGATGTTCGTCGCGGGCCGTCACGAAATCATCGCGGGGAAAGCTGTAAACACCGGCAACGCGGCGCTTTCGTGGGCGATCACGCCGGTGTACACGGCGCGCGTGTCTTATGGCAACGCGTTCCGCCTGCCGTCATTCAACGACCTGTACTACCCCGGCTATGGCAATCCGGACCTGAATCCGGAGCGCAGCAATACGGTCGAGGCCGC
Source organism: Burkholderia sp. AU19243 (assembly GCF_018148075.1). Lineage (NCBI taxonomy): Bacteria > Pseudomonadati > Pseudomonadota > Betaproteobacteria > Burkholderiales > Burkholderiaceae > Burkholderia > Burkholderia sp. AU19243. The sequence goes on along the minus strand of NZ_JAGSTV010000002.1, from coordinate 266,519 downwards.
GCTCGACGCGAACACCGCGTACGGCACGTTCAGCGCCGCGATCTACGACACGCGCGTGAGCAACCTGATCGCGTACAACCCCGCGACGTTCTCGCCGATCAACATCGGCCGCGCGCATATCCGCGGAATCGATCTGTCGTACAAGGGCGCGATCGGCCGTTCGACGCCCGTCAGCGTCGCGATCGGGATCCTGAATCCGCAGGACGAAACCAACGACAGCTGGTTGAGCCGCCGGCCGCGGCAGACCGTCAGCGTCAACATCGACCACACGTGGGACGAGCTGAAGCTGCACGCGCTGAGCACGGGCGCGTCGCTGACCTACGGCGGCACGACGTTCGACAACCCGGCCAACACGATGTATCTGCCGTCGTACCTGACCGTGAACCTGCGCGCGTCGTACCGGATCAACTCGCGTCTGACGGTGTCCGCGTCGCTGTCGAACCTGTTCGACCGTCAGTACATGACCGCGTACGGGTACAACACGCTCGGCCGCACCGCATTCGGCAAGGTCAGCTACACGTTCTGACGCGCGCCGCGCACGCGTCGGCGCCCGCCATCACGGGCGTCGACGCCGCACCGGTGCATCAGGCGCCCACGACGCCGCGCACGCCCGCGACCAGCTGGATCGCGCCGAACCCCGCAATCACGACGGCCGAGGCGCGCGACAGCCCGTGCATGAACGCCAGCGACATCTTCATGCGCAATGCGGCGGTCGCACTGCTCAGGCACAGCCACCACGTGGCCGACCCCACGAACACGCCGGCGACCATCAGCGCGACGGTCGGCCCGATCGTGCCGTGCTGCGGGCCCGCCAGCGGGCCAAGCGCCGCGAAGATCCCGACGAACGACAGGATCGTCATCGGGTTCGACAGCGTCAGGCCGAACGTCGTGAAGAAATCGCGCAGCACGGTGGTGCGCGCCACGTCGCGCCGCGCTGCCGCCGGCGCCTGTCGTGCGATGCCCGCGGCCAGCCACACGAGAAACGCACCGCCGCCGATCTTCAGCACGACGGTCAACATCGGAAACGCCGTGACGATGCCCGCGACGCCGAGCGCGCCGAGCAGCCCGTAGATCGCGTCGGCGCACGCGGCGCCGATGCCGGTCGCAAAGCCCGCCTGGAAACCGCGGCTCAGGCTGCGCTGGATGCACAGCATGCCGATCGGCCCGACCGGTACTGCGATCGACAACCCGATCACGACGGACTTGATGAACAGCATGGCCGGCTCCTCGCGACATGCAATGACTCGAACCGTTATCGTAGGGAAAGTCCGGTCGCCGCTGAACGCGGTTTTTAAGGAAAAATGGCCGCTTCACCTTAAAAGCTCCGCCACGATGGACGAACTCGACTGGAAGATACTCGCGCAATTGCAGACCAACGGCCGCATCAGCTATACGGAACTGGCACGCCAGGTCCACCTGTCGGTGCCGGCGGTGACGGAGCGTGTGAAGCGTCTCGAAGCGGCCGGCGTGATCGACGGCTACACGGCGCGCGTCAATCCGGCCGCGGCCGGCTACCCGGTGAGCGCGCTGATCGGCATCACGGTGCCGCAACCGGCGAAGGCCAAATTCCTGAAACTGCTGGAAACGATCCCCGAAGTGGTCGAGTGCCATCACGTGACCGGCGCGGATTCGTACGTGATGCGCTTCGTCGCCGTCAGCATGACGCATCTGGAGCAACTGATCGAACGCATCAACCTGTACGGCGAAACGCGCACGTCGATCGTCATGTCGACGCCGCTTCCCGCGCGCGGGCTCGTGCGTCCGGCCGCGGCGGGCAAAGCATCGCGGGCGTGACAGGACGCCCCGCTCTGCGCGATGCTGTGCAATGCGCACCTTGCACGAACCGGATACCCTTGCCATGCCAGTCATCGGACTCAATCATTACAACCTGCGCGCGGACCGGGCGACGCTCGACACGCTGCGCGATTTCTACGTGGATGTCGTCGGCCTTGAACCCGGCTATCGGCCGCCGTTCCAGAGCGCGGGCTACTGGCTGTATGCGGGCGAGCACGCCATTCTGCATCTGTCGGAAGCGCGGCCCGGCGAGGTGCGGCCGTCGCACGCGGTCAATACGTTCGACCATATGGCGTTTTCATGCGAAAACGCGGCGGCGATGGAACGGCGGCTCGCCGACGCGCGGGTCCGGTACTCGCGCACCTACGTGCCGCTCACGCGACAGCTCCAGCTCTTTTTCACCGACCCGGCCGGGAATGGTATCGAGTTGAATTTTGCGCGGCCGGAAGACATTTCCGGCGACGATGCGGGTTAGCGCCGCCGCCTCGCGTATATCGGTCGCGGTCACATGCCGCGCTTGCGCGGGCTGCAGGACGGCCCGCGAATATCGCGGCGGCCGGCCCGAGCCGAAGCGATGCCGCCGTATGCGGCGACTCGACTCCGCGTGCACACGCACGGCGGCCGCGACGCCGATCAAATCACCGTTGCTTCACGAGCTTCACGATCGTCAGCGCGCCGTTCACGCGCTCGATCCGCACCTTGACCTTGTCACCCGCATGCAGCGACTCGATCATCGCCGGGTCGCCGGCCTTGAACGTCATCGTCATCGGCCCCATGCCGACGTTCGCGAGCGGACCGTGTTTCAGCGTCAGCGTCCGCTGCACCGCATCGATCCGTTTGACTTCCGCATCGGTCAACGCAGCATCGGGCGCCGATGCCTTCATGTCGCCCATGTTCATGTCGGACATGCCGCCGGCCGCGCGCACGGGCATGGCCAGCGCAACGGCCATCATGCCGAGCACGGCGACAGCAACGCAGCGAATCTTCATGGAGTCATCCCGACCTGGCAATGACGAACGCGATCGTCAAACCAGCAACGTCGCGATCGCCCACACAATCAGCACGCTGCCCAGCGCACGGCCGACCTGCTCGCCGCCAGGCAGCACTTTTTCGACGAGCACGATAAGCGATAACGCAACGATCCACACCACGTTCATCACGCCGCCGACGAACAACAGCGCCATCAGCAGCCAGCAACAGCCGACGCAATAGGCGCCGTGACGCACGCCGAGCACGAAGCTACCGGTCGCACCCGGGCGCGCATACATGGTAAGAAACCGCACCGGCGACCGGCACTGCCGCAGGCATGCGCGTTTCAACGGAGAAAACTGATAGACGCCGGCCAGCGCGAGGACGAACGCGGAAAGCGCGGCGCTCTTCGACCACAGCATCATCCCGGAGATCAGGCCGGCCGGCTGCAGCAGCATCTGCATCGCGGCCGCGCCGGCAGAGAACGCGAGCCATGCGACCAGATATCCGGCCAGCAACAACGTCGACGCGATCGCCGCGCGCGATCCGTCCGTACCGCGATACCGCAGCACACGCCGGTACAGCAGCACGAGCGGCGCCGCGCCGGGTGTCATCATCGCGATCATCATCACCCACCACATCATGACCACGGTGGCCGGTGACGGATCCATCGCGCCTGCGTCGTCGGCGAGCCGATGCGGGAACAACGCGAGCGCCGTCATGTCCGTCGCCGACATGCCGGTGCCGGCGCCCGTCCAAAGGTATGCGAAGCACACGCCGACCAGCGCCGCCATGCCGAGCAGCGTGACGATACGCTCACGCCGCAGAACGTCGTCGAGCACGATCACGCGACGGCGCGATGCCGGATCAGCCCGTGGTTGTTCATGTGCAGCCGTGCGAACTGCGCATAAGTGCGCTCGAGATCCAGTTCGATGTGGCCGCGCGAGCGGCCGGTGCCCGAACCGATCTCCGCCAGCTCGTATTCGAAGCCGTGCGGCAGGTCGATGCGTGCGCGATGCTCGGCGCCCGTCACCGGATTGCGGATCGGTTCGCCGACGAGGTCGAACACGCCGTCGACGCTGATCCGGCCGCGCCGCGCATCGACATCGACGTCGAAGTCGATCTTCGCGAAGATCGGCTCGTAGGCCTGTTCGAGCGTCGACGCGAACACGGCGAACATCGTCGCAAATGGATCGGTATCCTGACCGGTCATGATCTTCAGCACGGCGTCGCATTGCGCGGGGCTCGCGCGTTCGTCGACGATCGGCTGGCAACGGCCGCGGCCTTCGTGAATCGCGCCCGGCCACTGGAACACGACGGCGATCCGCACGCCGTCGAGCACCACGTCGCCGTAATGGCCGCTGTCGATCGAAATCGCACCCATCGCTTCGCAGTGGCCATGCGTCGGCAGCGAATTGAACTGGCAGGGACAACCGTATGAACAATTGCAGTTGATCAGCTCGGTTCCCTGAATCTCCCACGGTGTCATGGCATCACCTCGCGCGATCGGTGGCACGTAACGCTTCGAATCTAGTGCACCGCACAGCCGAAAGCAAAGTACGCCTTCCGTGCCGGTCAGCGGGCGATGGTTCGCGCAGGCACGGGCGTGTTGCCCATGCGGATTGAGACGTGCGGGCTCGCGGCGCTGCCGTCTTGCGTCCTGCACCGTCGCGCCGGCGCTCTCGCAATGGCTGGCCGCCTCGCGATCAACCTTGTTTCTTCGGCGCGCGTGCGACGGCAAACCATGCCATCAATGCGCCCGCGACCCACGCGCAGGTGAGCAGCAGGTCGAAATCCATCATCCCTTCGAAATTGGCGGTGTTCTCGAAGCTGCAATACCGGCTGCCGTGAAATTCGATGCAACCGCTGACGATCCACTGGACGTGCATGAACACGTGATAGAACGCGAAAGTCGAAGCGATGATGGCGACGCGCAAGCGTACGGGCGTTTTCATTCGGCGTCGAAGGTGATGGACGGAGCTGGGCTGACGCCGATCTTATGACAGCGACGTCGCATCACGCAATCGGTCGCGCGCAAATCATCGGACACACAACCATGCGCGCGCCGCGCCATCGGCATAAACCCGATGAAAACCCATCCCATATCCTCACACGATCGCGCTCGTCGTCGATTCCGCATGCGCCATGCATTCCGGAGATAGCCGTCGGCGTCCGGCATACGTGCGGCATGACGGACGACGGCTTTCGCGCCGGCCAGCATCCGTGTGCATCGGCCCGGCCGCGCGGGCATGACGTTTGCACCGCGTGCTGCCCTCTCCTGCTGACACGACGCTGGCAGCAGCCGACGCGCAAGGTTGCAGGATTGCCCGACGAGGAATGTCGCCATGACCCGTACCCGAGACCGCGTGGACCCTGTCTTCGAACGCCGAAACGTGACATTGCTGACGCTGTGCATCGCCGTGCTCGTCGCGCAGATCGACACGGCCGTCGTCAATCTCGCGACGCGCGCAATAGGCTCATATTTCCATGCAGGCGTCGGCGCGCTGCAATGGGTCGTCGACGGCTACAACCTCACGTATGCCGTTCTGCTGCTCACCGGAGGGCTGCTCGCCGACCTGTACGGCCGGCGCCGCATCTTCATCGCGGGTACGGCCGTGTTTACGACTGCGTCGCTGGCATGCGCGCTCGCCCCGTCGGTGCCGGTGCTGATCGCCGCACGCGCGCTGGCCGGCGTCGGCGCGGCGCTGTTGCTGCCGGCGTCGCTCGCGATCATCCGCGTCGTGTGGTACGACCCGGTCGAGCGCGGCCGCGCGCTCGGCGTCTGGGCCGCTTGCAACGGCGTCGCGATGGCGATCGGTCCGACACTCGGCGGCCTGCTGATCCGGCACTTCGGCTGGCGCAGCATCTTCTTCGTCGTGGTCCCGCTGAGCATTGCGGCGATGCTGCTCGCGATGCCGGCCGTGCCCGAGTCGTCCGACCCGCGCGGCCGGCATTTCGACGGCGGCGCGCAGGTTGCGGGCGCGGTCGCGCTCGGCACGCTCGCGTATGCGGCGATCGTGTTCCGCGAGTCGCCGCTCGCCAGCGCGATCGCGGGCGGAGCCTCGATCGCGTCGCTAGGCGCGTTCATCGCGATCGAGCGGCACCACCGCGACGCCGCCCTGGTGCCGCTCGAGCTTTTCCGGCTCGGCGCATTTCGCGGCGTGATCGCCGCGACGACCGGCATGACATTCGGGATGTACGGCGTGCTGTTTCTGCTGCCGTTGACGTGGCAAAGCACCGGCCGGCTCGATCCCACCGGCGCGGGCCTTGCGCTGCTCCCGATGGCGCTCGTGTTCGTCTCGGTGTCGCCGTGTTCGGGGTGGCTGTCGGAGCGAGTCGGCACGCGGGCGACGACGGCCGGCGGCGTCGCCGTGATCGCGAGCGGGCTTGCGGTGATCGGCGCGTCGGCTGCGTCTCGGAGCCTGTTCGGCGCAGAAATCGGCCTCGCGTTGACCGGACTCGGTATGGGCGTGGCGACGGGTCCGTTGATGACCGTCGCGGTCGGCTCGGTGGACTCGGCGCGCTCGGGCACAGCGAGCGCGCTCGTCAACGTCGCGCGGATGATCGGCGCGACGCTCGGAATCGCCGTGCTCGGCACGCTGTTCGCGGTCGCGCACGGCGGCGCCACCGGTTTGCGCGCCGCGATGTTCACCGGTGCGGCGGTTCAGCTCGCCGGTGCGGCAAGCTCCGCCGTCAGCGTGCAGCGCGCGCGGCAGTCCGCATGATCCGTTGAGAGCGGATGCGCCTTTGGCGTATGTCGTTTGCGGGGGGCGGCGGTCAACAGTCGGCCATTCGCCGCCGATCATCGAGCCTCAACACGCAGCGAGTTGCGTCGTCAGCTATGCTTCCCGCCGTGTCTGCGCCGCCGATGTGCATCGCGCTCCTGCCGCAGCACGGGCATCAGTTCCGCGATGTACTGCCGCGCCTGTCCGCGCGTGACGATCTCGCTGAAGCGCTGATGTGCCTTCGCGTGCCCGACGAGCGCCGCATGCGCCTTCTTCAGAATGTGCAGATACGCGATCAGGCTCGTGCCGTCGCGCACGGGCAGCGCATCGCGCGGGTCGGCAGTCGGTGGCGTCGTCATGATCCGATCCTCGCGGGACAGTCGGTGCGGCACGTCGCGGTGACGAGCGACAGCAGGTCGTTCGCCGCCCGATCGCGCTCCGTCAGCGGCGCGAGACCGAACAACCGCCCGAGCGTCGCGACGATCGAGCTGTGATCGTACGGCGTGTGATCGACGTGAGCGGCAGCGACCCACGGCGACACGACGATCGCCGGCACGCGCACCCCATACACGTCGAATTCGAATCCGCTCGCGTTCAGCGTCGCGCCCGCGCCATCGTTGGGCGGCGGCGCTGCGCCGGGCGCGACCGAATCGTAGAAGCCGCCGTGCTCGTCGTAGACGACCACGAACAGGCTGCTGTCCCACACCGGTGAATTGCGAATCGCGTCGTACACGCGTGCGACGAGCTGGTCGCCGCCGGCGAGGCCGTCCATCGGATGATGCGAGCTGCCGTTCCGGTAAGTGCCGTGCACGATGTCGCCGTAGCCCGGTTCGATGAACGTGTAGCGCGCGGTATAGCCGGCCGCGAGGTCGGCTTCGAAGTGGGACAGGTCGTCGACGTCGAAGAAGCTCACCCCCTTCAACGATGCGACCTGCGGCACGTGGCCGAGTGGATCGCCGGACTGGTCCTGGTAGATGCGCCAGTTGTCGTCGCCGAGCGCCGCGAAGATCGAGCCGTTCGGATAGCGGAAACCGTCAAACGCATCCCATCCCGCCATTTCTTCCTTCGTCGGCGAATGGTCGAGCCCGGCCGACGACGCACCGTGCAGGAAGAAGCGGTTCGGCCACGTCGGCCCCGGCATCGATGCATGCCAGCGGTCGCACAACACGAACGCGTTCGCGAGCGCATAGAGTGACGGCGCCTGCGTGCGGACGTCGGCGCCCTGCATGATCGTGCCGAGCGCACCCGGCTGCGGCGGCGCGCCTTCGGAATGCGACGTCGCGTAATTCGACACGAATCCGGAGTTGTCGACGCGCGGATAAGGCCGCCCTTTCACGAACGGCACACCGGCGCCGCACAACTGTTCGAGCACGTCGTCGAATTCGTGGCATGGATCGGTGGGCATCCGGTCGGGCGCGCCGCCGCCGAACGGATAGACGGCGCCGCCGTACGCGTTGCTGTCGTGCGGCGACGCGGCCGTGATGTTCGCGATGCCAGACAGAGCGAACAGATGATCGAACGAGCGGTTCTCGAGCATCAGCACGAACACGTGCTTGATCCGGTCCTGAACCGGTGGCGCCGCGGGAACCGAAGAAGATGCGGGGGCTGCGTCTGCACTCATGGCGCCTCCTGGCGTCGCGCGACGGATGTCCGGCTGGCAACATCGCGGCGGCAACGAATGCCGTTGAAAGCGACTGAAGCGAAGACGCTCCGACGTAGCCGGCCCGCGAATTGCCGACGAGTGTACGGCTATGCTGGGCGACGCGTAAAGCACGATACGGCGCGCGGCATGGTAGCCCCATTGAGGCGTTGATCGACGCTGCGCGTCGAAGCGCATCGAAGCGTGTCAATGAAACGGGGGCGGGAAAATGAAGATCCGGATGGGCCGACCGGCTTGACCCGGTGCGATCTTGGCCATTGCGGCCATGCTGGGCGGCCGGCCACCGACGAATGGCGCGGATCGCGCCGCCCGTCCGGTATGTCCGTCCATACGGCGGGGGCCGGACGGTAGTTTGTCGATCGGAGCGCATCGCGCGCCCGATCGTGTCAGCTTAGCGACGCGGTTGGCCGCTGCGCGGCGGACGCGGCGAATTTGCGTCCTTGTGACGGAAATTGATACGGCCCTTCGTCAAGTCGTACACCGACAGTTCGAGCGTCACGCGATCGCCCGCGAGAATGCGGATGTGGTTCTTGCGCATGCGGCCCGACGCGTACGCGCCGACCACGACGCCGTTTTCCAGCGTGACGCGGTATTTGCTGTCCGGCAGCACTTCGTCGACGATTCCGTCCAGTTCCAGCAGTTCTTCCTTTGCCAAATCAATTCCTCCAGACAAGGTGATGACCGCGGCCGCGGCGGGTTCGCCGGCGCCAGGCCCTGCAGCGGGACGGCGGCCGGCGCAATGCCGGGTATCCATTCGTTCGGACGGACAATGCGCCCGTCCTTCAATCGGAGCCCGGCGCCATGCGCGTTAGGGCGGTCGGTGGCAGCGACGGTGCGATCCGCACCGCGCAATCGGGACCGCGCCGCGTGCGGCATGGCGACGGTCTACTCGGGTTGCAACGCAGGCCGCTTGCGAAGCGGCGGGCGCTTCGCGAGGGCGTTGAATCGCGGGTCGTACGGACTCGCGATGGATGAGGGAAGCACACGACCGATGCATCGTGACGACCGCGATGCATCGGTCGTGTGCGTCGAAACGCGGAACGCCGGCCAGGGCCGGCATCCGCGCAAACTCCACTGGGCAGCGACCGCGATCGGCGGCCGGTGCCGATACGGCTTATTGCGGCGTGATGTTCGACGCTTGCAGACCCTTCGGGCCGCGCTTCACTTCGAAGCTGACCTTCTGGCCTTCGGCGAGGGTCTTGAAGCCCGTGCCGCGAATTTCCGAGAAATGGGCGAACAGATCGTCGCCGCCGTTGTCCGGGGAGATGAAACCAAAGCCCTTGGTTTCGTTGAACCACTTGACGGTACCGGTATCCACAAATACTTCCTTAATACGAATGAATGAACATGCGCCCGTGGCGGGCACAGAGAGAATCAAAGAGGGAGAGACCAACGACTGCCGCACGGCGTGACGGGCGGCGAATGATGAGCAATCGGACTTCTTGAAGAATTCAGACACTACGCGTTGCGCGTCGATCCGTCAAGCTCTTTCGGTGAAGCGTGCGTGCGCGCGTGCTTCGGCGGGCATCGGCCTGCCCGCGCGCCCGTGCTGCAATGTGCGCTGCTTTTGGGCTGGCAACGGCGTGCGTTGCTGCGATTCGGACACGAAATGCCCGCCAGAGCCCGCCGCGCGGTCGCGCAGCGTCCCGTCGAACTCACTGCGCGCCGACGCCCGATGAAAAGCACGTCGCACCCGGCCAGTTGCCACGATGCGGCGCAACCGTCAATCGAACGGATTCAACAGCCGGACGCCGGTGCCGGCAAAATCGTCGACATTGCGAGTGACGACAATGAGATCGTTGATCAGCGCGGTGGCGGCAATCAGTTTGTCGAGTGCGTGCGCCGGGTCGGCCACTCGCAAATGGCCCCACATCTGACCGGTGTCGATATCGACCGGCAGAATGTTCGATGCATAGTCGGACAGGATCATCGCCACCCATGCATCCAGCGCCGATGCCTGCGGATGATCGCCGCGACGGCGGACCAGATCGACGCCGCGCCGCAGTTCGGCCACCGTCACGACCGACAGGTAAAGCGGGTTCCCGGCTTCCTCGGCCTGCCTGAAGAATGCGCGCACGCCGCGATTCGCCCGGTTGCCCTTCCTGATCTCGCTGATGACGTTCGTATCAATCAAAAACACGCCTGCCCTCGCCGGAATCCTGAACACGTTGAAAATCCGCGTCTTCTCCGACATCCGGCATGCTCATCAGCACTTGCGCAAATGTCCGTCGCTTGGGCCGTCCGAGCGCATTGGCCAGAATGGCCCGATGTTCGGCCTCGGCGCTCCTGCCGTTGGCTGCGGCCTGCTCGCGCAGGCACTGAACGATACTGTCATCCACGTTACGCACCAGAAGATTTGCCATGAGTACCTCCATCCAATTGCTATCAATGATAGCACCACGAAGGTGAACTGCAATCATTGCTATCACCGTCATGATCGAATGAAGGGCGGGTCGGCGGCAGCCCGGCAGCACAGGCGGCGACAGGCTTCGGCCGATCGGGCGCCGACGGGCCGACGCGTCGAATTACTGGTAAGCAAGGTAAGCCGGATCCACGGAACGGAAAAGGCGGCCGAATGGCCATTCAGCGACGGACAGCCACGACCGGACCACGCCGTCCGCCGTCCAGCGGTCGCGCCGCCGGTTGCGACGCGCGCAGCACGGCCACGACAAGCACCGCGACGAGGATCGCCGACGCCGCCGGCCAGGTCGCGCCGCTGATCATCGCGACGAAGGCCTGCGCCGGCGCCATCCAAACCAGCGCCACCACGATCGCCTCGAACCGGTTCGGCTTGACGGTCCGGAAGTCGATCATCAGGAACACGAACGGCAGCACGAGCCACAGCAGGTCGTAATACATGTAGTACGGCTGTACCAGCAGTGTCGCCGCAGCGAGCGTCGCCGCACGCAATTCGAAGCGCGCGGCACGCGTCCACACGTACATGCACGCCGCCGCGGCCGGCACGGCGATGGCCGCCTGTATCACGTACGCCATCGATACCGACAGGCCGGCGGCCCGCGCGAGTCCGCATATCGACGGCATGCCGCGCCACAGCGCGTCGCCGTACTCGATCACCCCGCGGTTGAAGGTGGGCATGAACGTCAAAAATGCTGCCCACGCCTGCCAACCGAACGCAGCTACCGATATCGCGACAATCGCGGCGCTGAACACGCCGGCCGAGATCAGCGTTTTCCAGTGGCCGGCGCAGATCAGCGCCAGCGGAAACAGCACGCCGTACTGCGGTTTTACGGACAGCATCGCAATGCACGCCCCCGCCGCGACCGGCCGCGACCGCAGCAACAGCAACGCCGCACCGGCGGCCGCCACCGTCAGAAACGCATTCTGCATCTGCACCGTGGCGCCGATCAGACCCGGAAATGCCGCGGCCGCGATCCGCCAGTGACCGGCGAGCGAACGCGTCAGCGGCGCGACTACCGCTGCGTAACAGGCTGTCGCAAGCACGCCGAACAGCACGATCGCGCTTCCGAACGACACCAGACCGAACGGAACCACGACCAGCAGGAACGTGGGCGGGTACGGCCATGGCGAGAAGTCCCTCACGGGCCGAAGCGCTGCCTCGATCGGCTGCATCCATTGCGGCGAAAAGATCGCCGTCGCGCCGTGCTCGAGCGCGACCCGCGCGGCAGCCCAGAACACCGCGAAGTCCGATCCGACCATCGGCGCGGAGCGGTCGTCCAATCCGTAGTAGCGAATCGCCCATACGGCGACAAAAGCGATCTGCAACACGAGCACCGCGATCGCGTACGTCGCGACGCGCGCCGCATCGACTCGTCCCGCTGCCGGTTCACCCGGTGTCTCCATCGACAAGCCCGCCCTTTTCCGTCTCGGTGAAGTCCCTGCGCCGGGGTGCAACGAAACATCATGTTGCATCTCCGCATGCCCTGCAGCCGCAACCGTTTGATAACATCAATCGACAAGACCGGCGATCGAACGCCGCACCAGACGCGTGGAAGACCTTGCATCGACGCGGACCATCCGTGCCTGAAATCCCGATCCGAGCGATCCAAGACACGAGACGCCCTCCAGTGGACCTGACAGTTCCTTCTCCCGATATCCTGTTTTCCCCGACTCCGGATCAGCTCTACTTCCCCGCATGCGTCGCGGCGGTCGCGATCATCGCGTGGCTCGCGGCCCGGCCCGTACCGTTCTATCGTGCTGCCGTCGACAAGTCCCTGTCGATGCGCTATCGCAATCTCGACGGCTTCCGCGGCGTGCTGGCGACCTCCGTCGTGTTCCATCACTTCGCATGCAACCTCGGCTTGCTGTCGACTGGCGTGTGGGGCCCGACTTCCGACTTTCAACGCAATCTCGGCACGATTCCCGTCGCGATGTTCTTCATGGTGACGGGCTTCCTGTTCTGGGAGCGCGCGTGCAAGGGCTCGCTCGACGTGCGCGCGTTCCTCGTCGCGCGCGTGCGGCGCGTCGCGCCGCTCTACCTTTTCTACGCGACAATCATCGTTGCGTGCACGCTGTACTGGTTCCCAGGCAATGTCGTCCACGCGCCGATCCGGTTGCTCGTCGATCTGCTCAAGGCGGCTTCGCTCGGCTGGTTCGGCGCGTTCCCGGTGAACGGCGCGCCGCACACCAGCCAGTTGAGCGGTGTGTGGTGGACACTCGCATACGAATGGCGGTTCTACGTCGCCATTCCGCTCCTCGCGTGGTTTGTCGCCACACGAGCATGGCGCAAGCTCGTCGCGCTCGCGATCGTCACGCTCTGTGCCGCGTTGTTCGGGCCGCCAGGCGCGATGGCGCTGCTGTTCGCCTGCGGCGCGCTCGCGTTCTAAGTATCGCGGCATCCGGCGATACGCGCGCTGCTCGGCACGAAAGCGGCGGCCACCGTCGCGCTGCTGATACTCGCCGTCTGCCCGTACCCGGCCGAACGCTATTCGATCGAGGGCGCGCTCCCGCTGCTTCCCGTATTCCTTTGCGTCGCATGCGGCAACACGTTCTACGGCCTGCTCACGACCCGACCGCTCGCGCTGCTCGGCACCGCCAGCTTCAGCATCTACATGATCCACATGGTGATCGTGTACACGATCGTACGCGCGTTGAACAAGTTCGTGATCCCGATCGATTCGATCGACGACGCGGGTGTATGGACGTTGTCGCTGGCATGCGCGCTGGTCGTCGTGTTTTGCTCGCTGATGACGTACCGCTACATCGAACATCCGTTCATCGCGAAGCGCAACGCGCCACGGCCTGCACGCCGAGCCCTCGAACCCGCGCGCGAGCATCGCACAGCCGTGATGTGACGCGCGCACGACCCGGAACCGTTTCGCTGCGAGATCCCGAACCGCAGCACCGGATAACGGCGATGCCGCGACGTCGTGCGAACCGGCTCATCGAAACGAACGCAGCGACCCGCCGCGTGCAGCACCTGCCGCCACACGCAGCGGGTCCCCCGGCACGACACCATGCAAGCACGCTTGCTGTTTGACGGAGCGAACATGCGATGCCCATTCGTGTCGCCGATACGACGCGGTGCGTCCGACGCGACGGGCCGCGCTCCCGCGGCTCGCTCCGATCCCCGATATTTCGATGTCGTTGCGTGCCGCTTGCACGAATCGTCGTCGTCCTGCATGCGATCGTGTCGAGCGGCACGGGCATAATCGCAAAGCGTGTGCCATGCGCCACGGACCCGCGCCGGACAACGGGCGCGATCGAACGACTGCGACTAGGCGCGGGGAAATCGGCGGAAATGATTCACGAACGCATCTTTTTTCGGGACGTTGCGCCGGGCACGATACGAACGCGTGTCTCGTCGGCATGACTCGCACGCGGGCACAGGCGCGCGGCCGCCTGCATGCGCGGATCGGGACAATCGGCCACGCGTGCAGCCTGCCGCCCGGAGACAAATGTTTCATCGGCGTGACGACGCGTCGCTCAAGCCGGATCGGAATGTTCGATCTTGCGGTGTGCGTATCAGCGTAAATCCGGGGACGATGTGCGCGCAGTGTCCAGCGAGCGGGATGCCCGTGCGCTTTGATGCAGACGATGCGGGATGATCCACGCCGCGGATCGGCCCATTGCTCCCGATCGAGCGGCCGCGCGGCCGACCGCAAGCAACCGATCAGAGATCGCCGCGCACTTCGCCGGTTCCAAGCGCGCTGCGCCGCCGGTTGACTTCGGCCCAAAGCTCGTCACTGTCGTCATTGCGCAGCACGACCATCCAATCCAGTTGATCGTCGGTCACGCCGAAGTATTCCCGAATCTCCCGGCGAACCGTGTCGACGAACTGCGCGTATTCCGGTGTTGCCTGCGCTTGCGCGTGCAACGCGTCGTATGCGGCGTCGTCCTCGCCGCCGCCGTGCTCGTCGATATAGCGCGAGATCCACTGGTCCAGTTCGCGGTCGTAATCCGCCTCGGCGCGCATCGCCTGCACGGCCGTGTAGAAATCCAGGTGCGCAAACGCGTCGATCGCCGCCGTCGTCGCGTCATCGAATGTCATGGTCATGGCATCCCTCATGTTGGTGGTCGCGCATCATCGCACGGGTCCTGCCTGCATTGCGCGGGAGATCCGGACGGGGCAATCGACGCAATTTTCCCGGCCCCACTAGCACGTAATCCGCCGCAGCGGCTGCATCATGCCAGCGAAGCACGCTCGGCGCATCATGCCGCCGCGCCCGCGCGCAGGCCGCTCGTCTCCAGCAACTCGAGCAGCGTGCCGGCCGGCTGGCTGAGCCGCTTCGCGGCGAGCGCGATGAATTCGACGTCGGGCAGCGCCGGCAGCGCGGCGCCGTTCACCGGCGGCGTCTTGAGCCAGACGGGATTGAGCATCCCGCATTGTCATCGGCGCTTCCGATGACAGTCAATGCGTTCAGGCAGCTTCCCGACGACCGGCGGAATCGGTACCATCGAATGCTCGTAGACCTACGTGGCCCCGGCCCGCGCGCGATGCCGCCGCTCCGGTCACCCGCCCTTCCATTTCGTCATGCCCCGCGAACCCTCTCACTCCGCGCTGCTGTGGATCGTCGCCGCCGCGTTCTTCATGCAGTCGCTCGACACGACGATCGTCAACACCGCGCTGCCGTCGATCGCGCAAAGCCTGCACGCTTCGCCGCTCGCGATGCAGCCGGTCGTGGTCGTCTACACGCTGACGATGGCGATGCTCACGCCGGCGTCCGGCTGGCTCGCCGACCGCTTCGGCACGCGCCGCGTGTTCTCCGTCGCCATCCTGGTGTTTTCGCTCGCATCAATCGGCTGCGCGGCGTCGCACACGCTCGGACAACTCGTCGTCGCGCGAGCCGTGCAGGGTATCGGCGGATCGATGCTGTTGCCGATCGGCCGACTCGCCGTGCTGCGCCGCGTGCCGGGCGAACAGTACGTCGCGGCAATCGCATTCGTGTCGATTGCCGGCCAGCTCGGCCCGATCGTCGGGCCGACGCTCGGCGGCTGGCTCACGCAGGCGATTTCCTGGCACTGGGTGTTCATCGTCAACGTACCGGTCGGCGTGGTCGGCTTCATCGCGGTACAGCGCTTCCTGCCGCACGATCAGGCAACGCAGCAGCAGCCGTTCGACTTCATCGGCTGCGCGCTGCTGTCGGCCGCGATGATCGCGCTGTCGCTCGCGATCGATCCGCCGATGTCCGCGCACCGCGCCGGTTGGGCACTCGGGCTGGCCATGCTGGGTGCGGCGAGCGCGCTCGCTTACCTGCCCCATGCGCGCCGCCGCGCGCAGCCGTTGTTCCGGCTCGGGTTGTTCCGCGAACCGAATTTCGGTTCGGGGCTGCTCGGCAACCTGCTGTGCCGGATTGGCACGAGCGCGGTGCCGTTCATGCTTCCGCTGCTGATGCAGGTGCAGCTCGGCTATACGCCGCTGCAGTCGGGGATGATGATGCTGCCGGCCGCGATTGCCGGCGTCATCGCAAAACGCTGGATCGCACCGCTCGCGAAACGCTTCGGCTACGCGAACTTTCTGGTCGTGAATACAGGGATCGTCGGCTGCGCGATCGCGGGGTTCGCGCTGGTTTCGGCACGGCCGGCGCCGGCGCTGGAGATCGCATTGCTGGTGGTGTTCGGCGCCGCGAACTCGATGCAGTTCGCGGCAATGAACGCCGCGACGCTGAAGGGGCTGTCGCATGCGGACGCAGGCAGCGGCAACAGCCTGTTCACGATGATGCAGATGCTTGCGATGGGGCTCGGCGTGTCGATCGGCGGCGGACTCGTCAACCTGTTCGCCGCGCATTGGGGCTCGACGGCGGACGGCTTCATCCTGTCGTTCTTGTGCATGGGCGCGGTCACGCTGCTGTCGTCCGTCGTGTTCCGGCGGATCGATACCGCCGCGCCGGCAACACCGGTCGCGCCGCGGCCTTCCGCGTAAGCGGCTTCGTCAGCGACGGGCGCGGCTGTCAGTTCGCCGCGCGGCGTTCGACGATGCGCCTGAGCACCCAGCGGATCGACGAGCCGTCGGCCGGCGGCTGCGCGACGCGATATTCATCGACCTCCAGCACATAGTCATAGCCGGGCTGGTACGCAAAACCCTCGATGCCCGCGTACCACAGGCTCCAGCGCTCGGCCGGGCTGCTGCGCACCTGCAGGCAGTCCATCGGCGCAACACCGATGCAGCGCGCCGTCTGCGGCGCGACGTAGACCGTCTTCGTCACGGGCTGTCCGTCGGACGCGCGGGCCGCGCGCGCAGCGGTCGCGACGGCGTCGGTCTGGCATCCGGCGAGCAGCGTGGCGGCCGCGATCACGGCCGCGCCCAGCAGCGTTCTGGTGTTGCGATTCATCGGGTATTCCTTTGGAAGCGTTGGCGGGGCGGTTTGACGGACAGCGCATGCGAAAGTTCACGAATCGCTTACAGCGCGCGTGCCGCACCGCTCGTTCAACAAACGCCCCGCACGAGCTGAAACGATGACGCGCCGCCCTCGCCGTTCAATGGATTGCGATCGATCGCGGGTTCACCGCGTGGCGATCGTGTATTACCATCGGCGCTTCCCCGTATGCTTTGCACTGCCCGCACCGTCCGCCACGGCCGCGCGCCCCCTCCGCCTCGCATGACTTCACCCTTGCCGCCCGACGCTACGCTGCGCCCGCTGCCGATCGATACGCTGACCGTACCGGCCGCGCTGGACGGACGCGCGGGCACGAACCGCTCGACCAGCGCGCATCCGCAGATCGCCGCGACCAACGATCTCGATGCGGTACGCGCATGGCTCGCGCGCTTTGTCGATACGCCGACCACGTTCCAGAATTATCGCAAGGAAGCCGAGCGGTTGCTGCTGTGGGCGGTGATCGCGTGCGGCAAGCCGCTGTCGTCGCTGACGCACGAGGACCTCGTCGTCTACCGGCAATTCCTGCTCGCACCCGCGCCAGCCGACCTGTGGTGCGCGAACGGCGGCCGCAAGCATCCGCGCGGCGACCCGCGCTGGCGGCCGTTTTACGGACCGCTGTCGGCGGCCAGCCAGCGGCAGGCGATGGTGATCCTGAACGTGATGTTCTCGTGGCTCGTGCAGGCCGGCTATCTGGCCGGCAATCCGCTTGCACTGTCGCGACAGCGGCAACGGCGGCCCGCACCGCGCGTCACGCGCCATCTCGCGCCACCGCTGTGGCAGGCGGTCAAGGACGCGATCGCCGCGATGCCGCGCGACGATGCGCGTGCCGCGTTCCATGCGGACCGCGCGCGCTGGGTGTTCACGTTGCTGTATCTCGGCGGCCTGCGCATCACCGAGGCCGCCGACACGACGATGGGGCAATTCTTCGCGCGACGCGATACGAACGGACGCGATCGCTGGTGGCTCGACGTGACGGGCAAAGGCGGCCGGCAGCGGCTCGTGCCGGCTACCGCGGAACTGATGACCGAGCTCGGGCGCTACCGGCACGCGCACGGCCTTCCGGCGCTGCCGGCCAATGGGGAAGCGACTCCGCTCGTGCTGCCCGCGGGTCAGTCACGCAAGCCGCTCACGCGCGCGGCGCTGCATCGGATCGTGAAGCAGGTGTTCCGGTTCGCAGCCGATCGGTTGCGTGCGCAACCGGATGGCGGCGAAGAACACGCACGCGTGCTCGAACAGGCGTCCGCGCACTGGCTGCGCCACAGCGCGGGTTCTCACATGGCCGACGGGCGCGTCGATCTACGGCTGGTGCGCGACAACCTCGGACACGTGTCGCTAACGACGACGAGCCAGTATCTCCACGCCGACGACGACTGGCGGCACCGCGAAACCGAGGACAAGCACCGGATCGGTTGGTAGTCGTAGAGGCAATGCGCAACGCGATCCGGATTGCGGGCGCGCTTCGGCCATCGTTGACCGCGGGCCGCACGGCACGGGCCGGCGCGCGTTCCGATCAATACACGGCCGCCCAATGCCCAGGCACCCACGCCCAGTGATTGCCGGCCCAGCGGTAATGGCCCTTGACCCAGCGATATCCGGGTGCGGGCGGCGGCGGCGCGACCTCGACGAGCGGGGCGGGCTGCGGCGGCCGCGCCGGTTCGACGACACATGCGGACATCAGCGCTGCGGTCGCGGTTGCCAGGACGGCAAGCGATGCGGATCGGATCTTCATCTTCATTTCTCCCTGTCTTGTAATCGATTCGACTGCGCGTTGACGCATGCGCGTTTTCGCGCCAGCCGCGCATCAAGCCATTGCGCGAATGAGACCTGTCATCGGACGCGTCGCGCCGCTTTCCGCAAACAGCGCCGACGCAGTACGGCCAGGATCGAGCCGCAGGCTTTCGGCGGCCGCGCCCGCGATCAGCGCATCGAGCGATGCGGTCGGCTTGAGATCGCGCCCTTCGTACAGATCACCTCGCCGCAAGCCGGGCCAGTCCGCGATCACGCGGCCGCCGGCAACCGCGCCGCCCGCGAGCATCGCGACCGACGCCTGCCCGTGATCGGTGCCGCCGGTGCCGTTCACCGCGGCCGTGCGCCCGAACTCGGTCGCGACCAGCACCGTGGTCTGCTGCCACGCCGGCCCGAGCCCGTCGCGCAAAGCGGCGAGCATCGTGTCGAGCGCCTTCAGCTGGTTCGCGAGCCGCGCGTTCTGCGCGCTGTGGGTATCCCAGCCGCCGGTTTCGATCATCGCGATCCGCGGGCCGTCGTCGCGCGCAAGAAACGTCGCCGCCAGCTTGCCGACACCGGCCGGATCCTGGCGCGCATGCGCATCGCCGGCGAGACCGCGCGCGGCCATCGCCGACTGCCATAGCGGACCGAGCTGCGCATCGGCCTCGTAAAGCGCCGTCACGCGTGCGAGGAGATCGTCGGGCGCGGCGGGCAAGCCGGACGCCGCATACGACGCGGCCTGCACGCTGCCGCGCAACGCGAGCGGCACCGTAGGCGCGAATGCGATCGCACGATCGCGCGTGGCCGGCAACATCGCGGCGAGCCGGTTCAGCCAGCCGTCCTTCACCTGGTATGGCGCGCGGCCGCCCGTCTCGAGCACGTTCTGGCCGTCGAAGTGCGAGCGGTCGCGATACGGCGATGCGATCGCATGGACGAACAGCGCCTGCTTGTCGCGATACAGCTGTGCGGTCTGCACGAGCGATGGATGCAGCGCGAACGTGCCGTCGACGCGCATGGCCTTATCCGCATCGATCGCGAGCGGGCCGCGCAGCGCCGCATACGCAGGCTCCGCATACGGGACGACGATGTTCAGTCCGTCGGCCGCGCCGCGCTGGATCACGAACACGAAGCGCCGGTCGGTTTCGACGTTCGCGAACACGATGCGCGGCGCGACCAGGATCGCGCCAGCGCCCGCGGCGGCGATGCTCAGGAATTGCCGGCGGGTAACAGATCGGGCCATGTTCATCTCCGTTGAAAATCGGGCGACACGAGCAGCAGCGCGAGCGACGTGGTCGCGCTTTCGGCGCGCGACAGCGCGGCCGCCGTCGGTACGCTCAGCGAGCCGGCGAGCAGCGCATTGCCGAGCGTGCGCGCATCGAGCCGGTCGCCCGTGCGCGCGGCGAGCCGCTGCGCGATCTCCACACGGCGCACCAGCGCGTCGGGCGCGGCCCAGCTCGCGGCGACGTCGTCATAACCGGCCGGCGATCCTGGCCGCCATACCGGCTGGCCGAGCTGCGCGAGCAGCGGCGCGGCCTTGACATCACCGGTGTCACGCCAGCCGAGCCCGCGCAGCGACGATACGGCCCACTCCCACGGCGTCTTGAACTTGCGATTGACCGGCGACCACGCGTCCGGCGCATCGACGAGCGCGCGATAGACGGCCGGCAAATCGCCGCCGCTCGCATCGAATGCGCGGGCCAGCCGCTCGGTGAGCGCAGGCGGCGGATTGTCGGCGACGAAATGGCGCGCGAGCTGGAACGCGATATGCCGGCCCGTCGCAGGCGAACGCGCGAGGTCGCTCAGGATCGCGCGCGCCTGAGCGTCGCCCGGCTGCGCGTAAGTTCGGCTCATCACCGTACGCGTCCCCGGCTCATGCAGCGCCGGGCGAAACACGAACGCGCCCGGCACCGCACCGTCGGGCTGCCGGCCGCGGCCGCCGGCAACGCTCCAGCCGGTCAGCGCACGCGCGAATTCCGTCACGTCCGCTTGCGTATAACCGGTGCGTACGCCGAGCGTATGCAGCTCCATGATTTCGCGCGCGAGGTTTTCGTTGAGGCCGCGTCGCGCGGCGGGATTGCGCGCTTCGGCGCGCAGCGCGGCCGGACTGTCGGGGCCGACGGAGCGCGCCTGGTCGAGGAACAGCTGCATCGCCGGATGCTGCTCGACGGCGACGAGCATGTCCTCGAAGCGGCCGAGCACGTGCGGGCGGATCGCGTCGCGCTCGAATGCGCCGGCGTACGCGGCGACCTGCCCCTTGTCGACCGACACCGCGAAGTGGTTTGCCCAGAAATGGACGAGGCGTTCGACGAACGGCGCGGGCGTGTTCAGTGCACTGTTCAGTCGTGCCGTGACCGCGCTGCGATACGCGTCGTAGCCGTCGCGGCGGATCGACTGTTCGGTCGCACGCTTCGCCGATGCGTCGTCGCTGGTCATCGCATCGCGTGCAGCGGCGAAGCGCGTCGCGAGCGCGATCGCGTCCGGTTCGCCGGCCCATGCGGCCGGCCGTGCGTCGTAACGGTCGAATTCGCCGAGCAGCGCGGCTTGCGGATCGGCGGGCGGCGCTTCGTCGGCGCGCGCGCCCAGACCGAAGCGGTTCAGCGCGATCGCGGCCGGTGAGATGGCGTTCGGGTGGTCCATGACGAGAGTTCTCGCGGTGCGTACCCGTGTTTAACGGGAGATGCCGGGAAATCCGTCGCGCGAACTGCGAAATATTGTCGATTCGCGGCCGCGAAGCCGCTTCACTTTCCGTTTGCTTTCAACCGCGGCGCGGCCAGGTTCGCGCCGCTCACCCCAGCTCGAATGACGTCACGCCAAACACGCGGCCGATCTCGATCGCGGGCGCTTCTTTCGTATACATCCGTGCAGTCTCGAAGACACGAGACATGCCGTGCCGCTCCGCGAGCGCGACCGCTGCCGGATTCGTTTCCGGCACGTCGAGCACGATCGTCTCGCCGGGCATGCGCGCCGCGAGCGCGCGAAACAGCGCCGTGGCAACGTCCGCGTGATCGGCGAATAGCGGGCCGATCTTGCAGCCCGTCTTGCAGCGGCGCACGACGCCGTATCCGACAACGCGCCCGGCATCGATCGTTGCGAGCGCAACGGCATCCGGCTGGGCGATCCAAGCGCAAACGAAACGCTCGCGCGCCGCGGGAAAGCACCGGCGATCGTACGCGAGCAACTGCTCGAGCGGTATGTCGGCCGCGGCCACCGCGTCCGCGCCCGCGATGCCGTCCACGCGCCCCTGATAGCGGATGTTGCGATACGCGAGCCGGAACCCGGCCTTCCCGTAGTTCGCCTGCTGCGCAACGACGCCGTCGAGACCGATGTTGCGGTTTCCGAGGTAGTGCATTCCGTGCTGCCAGACTCGGATGCCGAAGCCTCGGCCGCGAAACGCAGGCTTCACGATATAGAGACCGATGAAGCCGAAGTGCGCGTCATAGGCGACCGCAGACAGGCTGGCGACCGGTTCGCCACGCCAGACGCCGATGAAAAAACCCGCCGGATCCGCTACGCTGAAGCATTGCGGATCGTGCCGCCCGGGGTTCCACCCTTCTGCAGCCGCCCATTCGATCGACATCGCGATCTCGTCGGCCGACATCGTGCGTACGAGAAACTCTTCGCTGCGATTCATGGTTCGCCCCTGTCGCGGCGCTCGCAATTGCCGCTTGCGTTACGGTCGATACATCGCCTCTGCTGCCGATCGGGTCATCATAATCCCGCAGGCCGATAGGGGCGACGCTCGCAACGTATGTCGCGCCCGGCTCGCAAACGCGGCGTGCCGCCATGCGACGACCGCTTCTTACTCATTCGCCGGCGCACCGCGTTTCTGCTGCAACTTCGCCGGCAGCCGCCAGGTGCCGCTGCGCCGCAAGCCGTCGACGAATTTCACGCGCTCGTCCGGTGTCAGCGTCGCCGCAAAGTCGACGACACTGCGCTCGACCTGCGCACGCAATGCACTGTCGGCCGCTCGCGTCCGTTCCAGCGCCGCGTCGATCGCCGTACGATCGAGTTGCGGCGCGGCGAGCAGGTCCAGCACCGTGATACGCCCGTCGCGCCCTTCCCGCGCGAAATCCCGGCCGTCCTTGCGCGCCGCCTTCAGTGCCGCCGCGAACTCGCGCTGACGCGCGTCGGGCAATTCGTCCGCGGCGAAACGCAGGGCCGTGCGCGGCGCGGGACCGCCGGCCGCACGCAGGTCGCGATGCGTCGAGAACCACTGATACGCGCCGCCGCCGATCGCGCCGAGCATGAACACGTTCAACACGACCGAGCCGACGAGAACGAATTTCCAGTTGCGTTCGCTCATTCGTCCGCTCCGTCGATGCTCGGGCCGCCGAACGTCGTCGTCAGATAGACGGGCTCGTGTTGCACGATCGGCGCGCTGCCGAGCATCAGCATCGACACGGCCACCGCGCCGGCGAGCGCACCGGCCAGCCCGACGCCCGCGAACGCGGCGCCCGACCACCACACTCTGCCGCGACGTCGCGCGCGTTGCGGCGCCGGCGCCGTTGCGACGATGCGTTCGACCAGCGCCGGCGCGGGCGGCGCAACCGTGTCCTGCATCAGCCATGCATCGAGCTCGGCGGCTTCGTCGAGCGCTTCCAGTGCGTCGCGCGGATGCGCGTGCGCCCACGCTTCGGCCGCCGCGCGTTCGGCTTGCGGCCAGCGCCGCGCATCCGAGCCGTACGCGGCGACGATGGTACGGAATCGTTCGGGTGTCATCGCTTGTCCTCGCTAGGTGAGTCACCGGCCAGTTGCGCGCGCAAGTTGCGCCTCGCGCGCGCGAGCAGGCTTTCCAGCGCATCGACGGTGATGCCCATCAGGTTGGCCGCTTCGACGTTCGACATCTCCTGATAGTACTGGAGCACGAGCGCTTCCCGCTGCCGGGGCGGCAACGCGGCAAGCGCAGCGCGCACGCGCACGTCGCGCGAGCGCAGTTCCGCGTGCGCGGCCGGCTCGGGTTGCGTGTCGGCCACGTCGGGCAGCGTGTCAACCGGCTCCTCGCGCCGTCCGCGCAAGCGGTCGTAGCACAGATTCAGCACGACGCGATGCAGCCACGTGTCGAAACGGGCTTCGCCGTCGCGCCAGCGCGGCGCATGATTCCAGATACGTAAAAAGGTTTCCTGCGCAACGTCCTCCGCTTCGCTGCGGTCGCCGAGCATGCGTGTTGCCAGCGCAAGCAGACGCGGCAGCTTGCGCGCGACGAGCACGCGCACGGCCGATGCATCGCGCGCACCGACTCGCGCGACGAGTTCCGCGTCCGGATCGGCGTCGCTCAACGCGCACGGCTCCGCAACGTGCGGCACGCATGCGGCAGGCTGCCGGCGGACACGTCCGCGATCCGCCTGATGCTCATCGTCGTACTCTCCTTGCATGCGTCGGGCCGCCGCGTCGACAGCGTGTGATGCGACGCGCGCGGGCTCGGCATTGTCGGTCTCATCGATATCCGTTCCGAGCGGCATGTCGATTCCGTCGATCGCGCGCCGGCCGGCGCGATCAATATACGACGACCGGCGCGGGCCGGTAATACACCGGACGCGCCGGCACCACGACGCAACCTGTCAGCGCGACGGCTGCGGCTATCACGATCAACACGGTTCTGACGGGCATGGGTCGACTCGCAAGGTTACGTGAGGGCATGCGATCGCGCGAACGCGGCGCATCGCACGGCGTCGTGCGTGTCACGCCCAGTGTCCCGGCACCCAGCGCCAGTCGGGACCGCGCGCGACCCAGTGCCCCGGCACCCAGTGATAACCGGCACGCACTGCCTGCCAATGCCCGGGAATCCATACGTAGCGGCCGTGCCGCCAGTGCCAGTGACCTTGGTCCCACACATAACCCGCGCGCGGCGCCGGCATCACTTCGACGCGGGGCGGCGGCGGTGCGACGGGCGCAACGACGATCGTCTGCGCGAACACGGCGGACGTTGCGAGCGCGGCCGCGCATCCCGCGGCAAACCGTAATGAAATGGAAGGTTTCATGAAAGACTCCGAAGCATCGTGGATCGAATGTCCATGGCCGGAAGCGGCCGTTCATCCGTTAAACGGCGCATGCGATCCGAATCCGTCGCTGCATCGGCAGAAAATTTTCGCAGCGCGGCGGCAGACCGCGCGCGCATTGCATGCGGCGTGCACGGCTTGCGCGGCGTGCGGCCCGATTACCGTCTGTCACAACCCGGCAAAACTGCGCTTCGACAATGCACGTCACCGGGATCCCGCTCGTTTCCGGCCCACGCCCCGGACGCGCTCGCGCGCGGCCGCGCGGTTCCACATCTCGCGTACCATCAAACGAAAATACGATCATGTCGAACCAGGACAACTTCCCTGCCGAGCCGAACGAGCCGGCCGCTTCCGTCTCGCGTCGCGGCTTCCTGAAACTGGCCGGCGTCTCCGGCCTCGCGACCGCCGCGAGCGGGCTCGCGACCGCCCGTGCCGCTGCGTCGGCGCCGGACGGCACGCCCGAACAGGTGCACCTGACGTGGGGCAACGACCCGGCGTCCGAGGTCGTGATCTCGTGGGCGTCGCTCGCGCCGGCCGTCAATCCGCGCGCGCGCATCGTCGCCGACGGCGAGCCGGCCCGCACCGTGCACGGCGTGCAGCGCCTCTACACCGACGGCCTGAACGGCGAGACCGTGTTCACATATCACGCACGCGTGCACGGCCTGAAGCCGGACACGCGCTATCGCTACGAACTTACCGCCGACAACGACAGCAACGCCGCGCAGCCGTTCACCGCGACGTTTGCGACGGCGCCGCGCGGCCGCGCACCGTTCCGCTTCACGAGCTACGGCGACCTCGCGACACCGAACGGCGCGTGGGTGCTGTCGTCGCCGCAAAGCCGCTTCGCGGTGCAGGCCGTCGAGCAGTTCCAGCCGCTGTTTCACCTGCTGAACGGCGACCTCTGCTATGCAAACCTGAACCCGGCGCATCAGCCGGAAGTGTGGCGCGACTTTGGCAACAACAACCAGACGTCGGCCGCGAACCGCCCGTGGATGCCGTGCCCCGGCAACCACGAGATCGAATTCAACAACGGTCCGCAGGGGCTCGACTCGTACCTTGCGCGCTACACGCTGCCGGAGAACGGCACGCGCTTTCCGGGCCGCTGGTACAGCTTTCGCGTGAGCTCCGTGCTGTTCATCTCGCTCGATGCCGACGATGTGGTGTACCAGGACGCGGCCGCGTTCGTCGGTGGTCCCGCCCCGCTGGTGCCGGCTGCGAGCACGGGCCGGCCGCCGATCGAACCAGGCACGTCGTTCTACGTGCGTGGCTACAGCAACGGCGAGCAGACCCGCTGGCTCGAGCACACGCTGCGTCACGCGGCGCACGATGACGACATCGACTGGATCGTCGTGCAGATGCATCAGGACGCGCTGAGTTCGTCGAAGACGGGCAACGGATCGGACAAGGGCATTCGCGAGGCCTGGCTGCCGCTGTTCGATCGCTACGGCGTCGACCTCGTGCTGTGCGGCCACGATCACGACTACGAGCGCAGCTACCCTGTGCGCGGCTGCAATCATCGCGCGGGCGTCGATGCGTCGACCGGTGAAGTCGTCGAGACGCTGCAGCCGCGTCCGGTCGGCGCAACCGATCCGAACCGGACGACGTTCGACACGAGCCACGGTACGATCCATCTGATACTCGGCGGCGGCGGCACCAGCGCGCCGCTCGACGTATACGGCGAGAACCCGGCGACCGGCTACGCGCAGGCGAAGGTCTTCACGAAACCGAACCGGCCGGTGCCCGGCGCCGCGCCGAACACGTTCGTGCGCAAGCCGGCCGACGCGCTGGAGGATGCGATCTGGTCCGCGCGCCGCGATACGGGCACGGGTTACGGGATCGCCGTGTTCGACCACGACCCCGGCAAGCCCGGCGGCCACACGACGATCACGATGCGCTACTACCATGCGCCGGGCGCGGATCAGCATCCGACCGCGCAGTACGAACTGTTCGAGACGATCGAGCTCAGCAAGAAGCGCGGCGAACGCTGATACGACGGCCGCCCGCGGCGCTTCGGCGCGCCACGGGCGGCCGCGGTGGGCCGATATCGATCGGCGCACGCATGACGCGGGAACGGCGGCGCCGTCTAGTTCCGCGAGTCCAGCGCGATGCGCACGGCCAGCCCGGCGAGCACGGTGCCCATCAACCAGCGCTGCACGCGCGCCCACGCAGGCCGATCGGCAAGAAACCCGGCAATCGACCCGGCCATGCTCGCGATCAGCGCATTGACGCTGACGCTGACCGCGATCTGCACGCAGCCGAGTGCCAGCGATTGCGCAAGCACGCTGCCGCGCCCGGGCGAAATGAACTGCGGCAGCAGCGACAGGTACATCACCGCGATCTTCGGGTTCGCGAGATTCGTGACGAAGCCCATCGTGAAGAGCTTCGCGCCGCTGTCGTGCGGCAACTGCCGCACCTGAAACGCCGAACGGCCTCCGGGCTTCAGCGCCTGCCATGCGAGGTACAGCAGATACAGCGCACCGGCGACCCGCAGTGCGTCATACGCGTACGGCACCGTCAGCACCAGCGCGGTGATGCCGAATGCCGCGCAGAACATGTAGAACACGAACCCAAGCGCGACGCCGCCGAGCGATATCAGCCCTGCGCGCCGGCCCTGGCAGATCGAGCGGGAAATCAGATAGATCATGTTCGGGCCGGGCGTGACGACCATGCCGAGCGACACGAGTCCGAAGGCAACGAGGGTGGGCAAGGCAGGCACGGCGAGCTCCTTCAGGCGATGAAGTCGGACGAGTAGCGAACAATATATTTCATGCTGGAAGCACGCGGCATGAATAAGTTGCAAGCGTCGCATGCACGGGATTCAACGCGCCGTTCTGCGCTCCCGGCGCATTACCTGTCCTTTTTCGCGCACGGCCGGTGTGCTTTTCCGGCCTTCGTGCGCCGCGCGTCGACCAGCTTCACGAATGCGTCGGCCACCGCGTTGCCGGTCGCGTTCCACGACAGCCGCACGGAGCGGCGCAGCCGCGGCGAAAGCTCCAATACGCATCCGCCGAACCGCGTGTACGTGAGCGTGATACGCGGGACGATCGACACGCCCATCCCCGCCTCCGCCATCGCGAGAATCGTCCGCATCTCGACCACATTGAACGCAGCGTGCAGCAACGCACCGTTGCGCGCGAAGTAATCCGCGATCACCGGCCCGCATCCCGCCTTCGAAAAGATGAACGGCAGCGTCGACAGCAGTTTCGGCGATACGCTGCTGCGGCCGTCGAACATCCCGTCCGCGGCCACCGCGACGAAATCCTCGTCGAGCAGCGTCAGGTTGTGAGCGAACGTCTTCGTGCCGGCGACGACGCCGATATCGGCGGTGCCGTCTTCCAGCCAGCCTTCGACTTCCGCGTCCGTGCCTTCGAGCAGCACCGCCGTCACGCCGTCATGCGCGGCTTTCAACGCCTCGAGCGCGGGGACGACGAAGGCCAACGACACGCTCGGCAGCGACGCCACGACCAGCCGGCCTTCGAGCTTGCCCCGCGACAAACCGAACTGCTGGCGCAGCGTCTGCGCTTCGCGGACGACGTTCTGTACGTACGGCCATAGGCGCTCGCCGGCAGCGGTCAGCACGACCGGCTGGCGATCGCGCAACAGCAGCTTGACCTCCGTGAGATCCTCCAGTTCGGTCAGCGCGTGACTGATCGCCGACTGGCTGCGGTTGAGCCGCTCGGCCGCGGCCCTCAACGAGCCGAGTTCGACCACGGCCGCCAGGGCCTGCAACTGCGCAAGCGTCATTTCCCCCTCCTTGCTTCGACGCATGTACTTTTCACATGACAGCGTCGCACATCATGAACGATATTGAACAGACGCAACCGTATCGGGAGACGTTCGCCGCGCATTGCCGAGGCGACGCCCACCGCCTCGCGCGCCGGCGAGACGGGCCGCATCGCCACGCCGCGCGGCGGCGCAGCCGCCCGCTCAGCCACGATCCGCGAGACGCGTTAGACTGTCGCGATGGAACAATGCCGTTATTGCCAGAGAATCCGCGATGAATGGGATTGCCACGGCGACGAATGCCGCCGTGCGATCGCGAAGGCACTGCGCCGGCAGCGCGCGGGCCTGCCGATGGTGCCCGATCGCATCCGCAACGAGCTGCCGTCCGGTGCGCCGACTCAGCAGGTGATCGCAGTCCTGTCGCGCCAGCGCCTTCGCGCGCGCCGCGGCAACGAGGAACGCCGCGAGCGCAAGGAAATCGACGACGCCGACGGCGTCTGATCCCGCACCGTAAGCCCGTCCACCCCTGCGCCGGCGCGTGCCGACGCCGTCTCGCGCACGTTCGCGAAGGTTGCCGTTTCCGCAACGCCGAGCGGGGACGGACCACATTTATTCGTGAATTATTGTCTCGTTCGCAAGAATCTTTCGCTCGAATCCACGTTTACCCTAGAAGCACCGACGCCTACGATGAAATCAATCGCTCACGACACGGTGTCGCCAGCGAAGTCAACAAAACATCGGAGGTCGTCATGAAGTCGCTCGTTTCCGCAGTCGTTGCCGCTGTCGCCCTGTCCGCTTCGTTCGGCGCTTTTGCACAAAGCACCGTGACCCGTGCGCAGGTGCGCAACGAACTCGTCCAGCTTGAAAACGCGGGTTACACGCCGGCGCAGTCGAGCCCGTACTACCCGGCCGACATCCAGGCCGCACAAGCGCGCGTGCACGCGGCCGACAACAGCGGCTACGGTGCGCAGCCGGCTCCTGCCGTCCAGGGCGGCGCGCCGGCCGTCAAGGTCCAGAACGCCCGCGATTCGGTCTACTTCGGCCACTAAGCCCGCCGCCGCGCACGCGCGCGGCCGTGCAGCTGTCACGAGCCCGTCCCGCGACGGGCTCGCGGCGTTTGTGCGGCACGCTTGCGGCGCGCATCGTCACCGGCTGCCGCCCGCCGCGATCCGAGCGGCGGCGTCCGCGGCAGCATCGCCGCCGAGCAATTCCTGATAACGCACGCACGCGCACTGCGCGGATGCCTTCGCCGCATACATCGCCGCGTCGGCCTTGACGAGCAACTCCTCCGCGGACGCGCCATCGGCCGGATATTCGCTCACGCCGATGCTCGCGCCGACGGCCAGCTGCCGCTCGCCGAACTCGAGCTGCTCGGCCATCACGCTCTGGATGCGCGACGCGATATCGTCAATCACGGCCGGCGAGCGCACGTCCGAAATCAGCACGATGAACTCGTCGCCGCCGAGCCGCGCGGCCATGTCGCCGCTGCGCAGCACCTGGTTCAACCGTTTCGCGACCGCGACGAGCGTCCGGTCGCCCGCCGCATGCCCGTGCTGGTCGTTGATCTGCTTGAAGCGGTCGAGATCGACGAACATCACCGCCAACCCCTCACGCACCGCGGCTGCATGCCGGATCGCGGCATCGAGATGCTCCATGAACAGCAGGCGGTTCGGCAACCCGGTCAGCGGATCGTGGCCGGCGAGATGCGTGAGCTCGAGTTGCTTCGCGCGCAGCATCGCGACCTGCGTGCGAATCTCGACGCGCATGCTGTCGAAGCAGCGCGCCAGCACGCCGATCTCGTCGGCGCGCGCGACCGGCAGCCGCTCGGCGGCCGGATCGTCGAACACATGGGTCGCCGCGCGCGCGAGCATCTGCAGCGGCCGGGTGATCGCGCGAGCGAACAGGATCGCGAGGATCACCGCGGCCAGGCTCATCAGGAACACCATCCGGATGATCCGCTCGCCGAGAATCGCACCGGGCGCCAGCACGTCGATGAGCGGGCGCGCCATGCCGAGCACGACGAAACGGTTGCCCTCGCTTTTGCCGAACGGCGTGCGCACGAACGCCAGCATCTGCCCCGGCGCATCGTCGGGTTGCGCCAGCCCGTCGAGCGTCACGTTCGTGCGCGAACCGGTGAACAGCAGCCGCGTGGCGGGAAAGCTCTCCTGCATCAGCACGCGCCGCCCGCGATCGAAACCGAATGTCTGCGACGGATCGGGATGCACGATGAAGTCGCCCCATTTGTTCGCGAGATACACCACATAGTCCGGCGGCAAATCGCGCTCGAGCCGATCGAATACGCGTGACAGTTCGATGTCGACGATCAGCGCGCCGACAACGCGGCCTGCCGCGTCGACAACCGGCGTGCCCACGCGCAGGATCGGCAGCCCCTCGGCCGCATGCGCCCCCGTTTCGTGGTTGATCGCGATCGGCGACAGGTAAATATGGCCGGGCGCCGTCGCGAACGTCTCGAATACGTAAGGAAACTGCCCCTTCTCCTGAAACGCGCTCTCGGGCAGCACGACGATGCCGCGCGCGTCACGGTCGACTCGAAGCCGTTCAAGCCCGAAGTGCGCGCGTGCGATCAGGCGAATCTGCAGATACTCGGGGTGGTTGCGCATGAAGCTGCAATAAACCTGCTCGAGCCGCGCACGCGCCGCGCGATCGGGGGTGTCGGTGCCTGCAACAAGCGCCGATGACGGCAACTGCGCTAGCACGAGTGCATCGTCGGCCACGTCGGACAGCGCGGTCGTGAAGCGCTGCGCGAGCAATTGCGTCGACATCAACAGGCTGTGCTGCGCCTCCTGCACGAGCATCGTCCGGTTCGCACGGTACGCGTAATAGCCGGTCGTGCCGGACGCGATCACGCCGATGCATGCAAAGAGCACCGACAGCTTCGACGTAAGCCCGAGCCTGATCATTTGCCGAACTGCGCCGGCCGGTCGCCCGACACGATGCGGCTCCACAGCGATTCGCGCCGCGCGATGTCCTCGACCGGCTGGATCCATACGAGATGCGAGCGAGCGGCGTCGAGACCGGCGGGCGACCGGAGCGTATTCGCGAGCCCCTGGCGTTCGGTCAGCAGCGCGCCGATCGCCGGCTCGAGCATGTAGTTGATCCACGCGAACGCGAGCGCGCGGCGCTCCGCACCGCGCGTGACACCCCAGCAATCGAGCCAAGCGAGCGCCCCTTCGTCCGGAATCACATAGCCGACGTCCGCGCCGGCGCGGCGCAATTGCTCGACCTGCTGCGTGCCGTAGTTGCCGAACATCAGCGCCGCGCGATGCTGGACGAACAGCGCGGTCGCTTCTTCCGGAAGCGTGTAATACGTAAGCAGGTTGCGCCGCAGGTCGATCAGCTTGTGTGCGACGGCAAGCGTTTGCGCGGGCGACAGATGGAACGGATCGGCGTAGCCGAGCGCGAGCGCGGTGAACGAAAAATTATGTTGCGCGCTGTTGAAGTCGAGCACCTTGCCACGGTAATGGGGATTCCAGAGTTCGAGCATCGAGTGCGGTGCGGCCGGCACCTGCGTGCGATCGTAGATCAATCCCATCGACGAATATGTGAACGGGATCCCGTACGCTGCGCCGTTGTGCACGAGCCCGCCGATCGTCGCGAGCTGCTGGAAGTTCGGCAGTTGCCGACGCCGGTTCGGGATCTGCGACAGGTCGATCGGCGTGAGCAGCCCTTCGCGCGCGTAGCGCTGGATCTCGGCCGTGTTCGCCGCGAGCACGTCATACGGCGGCGGCGACGCGCTATGCATGCGCGTCCACAACGCTTCGTCGGAATCGACGAACGTCACTTCGACGCGCACATGAAATTGCGTCTCAAATGCATTGACGACGTCGGTATCCGCATAGCCCGGCCATGCGAGCACACGCAGCACGACGTCAGTGTTGGTCTCGGGAGAAGCGGCGCATGCGGACGCACCCGACAAGCCCAGTGCGAACACGACGAGCACCCCGCATACGGCACGGCGCGCACGCCGACACGCGCGGATGTCGATAAGTAGTCGGTCCCCGGCCGAATTCCCCGAATGCATTCGACTGTCCTTTTTTGAGTCGAAGCGAGATCGTGCAACAAGACCATAAAAAATTTTGCCGCGCAATTGGAACAAGCCGCACGAACACCGTGTTCGCGGCCATCCAACGCGGCGCGTGTGCACGCATTCGGTTGCGTATCGTCGCGTGCGCACGCATACCGACGCACGAACCGGCAATGATCAGGTGAAAGCGTTTGCACGCCGATCGAGACAACGTTGCGCCATGCGCCGTCGTGCAGCGGGCGCCTACACGCGTTACATTGCAAGCCCCTTTGCTCCTTCTGCGTACTCCCAATCCATGAGCGCATTGCCCTACCTCGATCACGCCGCGCTGCTGACGCTCGCGGCCGAAGCCGCCGCCATCGACCAGCCGTGCGTCTGCACGAAAACGTCGCTCGCCGGCTGGACAAGCCTGCCGCTGTCGTTGCAACACGCGCAGCTCGTCGAAGTGGCGACGCTCGCGCCGCCCGGCGAGCCGGAGCCCGCCTACGACGAGTACCATCCGGCCGGCACGCGCTACTGGTCCGACGACGCGCCGATCGCGCCACGCCACTTCCCGTACAACCGCTGCAACGTCAGCCGCTGCACATCGTGCGCGCGCCTGTTCCTGCGCTATCAGGAAGGTGGCGGCTACTTCATCGACCAGCGGATCCGCGCGCTCGATCACGCGCTGATCGTCGACGCATAAGCGTTATCAGCACGCACGCGCCCGCGCAACACGCGCGCGCAATTCAATGAATCCCCGACATTTCGTGCAACGCGCACGCAAGCGTCGCGCGGACGGCATCGACGATGTGCGCCCGTGCGCCGACGTGAGACGACAGCAGGACCATCCTGCATCCGACATTTGCGTTCGGGCCGCGCAAGTTCGCGACCGCGATCGGCGGCGCGGCCGAGCAGCGCACGGCGAGCAACTGTCACGACGTGGTGCTGAAACGCGAGCGCAACGCGGCCGGACACCGCGCGGACGAGAAATGAAAACGGGCGACCCGTCACCCGGGCCGCCCGTCCGATGAATCGCACATCCGGCGCCCGCCGTGCCGCGGGCGCCACCGCTCAGCGCGCCGCGACGGACTTGCCGAACGCGCCGAGGATCTTCTTCTCGAGCGCGATGTAGTCGCGGCCGAAGTGGTGGTCGCCTCCGGTCCTGATCACGTCGGCGCCGGTATTCGCGAGTGCCGGGCACATCGTGTCCTTCTCTTGCGCGCCGTAGAAACACTGCACGAGCTGCGGCGGCACCTTCGCGATTTCCGGCGCGACCTTCAGCGCGTTGTCGCTCGCCGGCATCCCGAGCCAGCCCGTCACGCGGATCTGGAAATCCGCGGCCGGCGCGAAGCCGAGCAGCGACATCACCGAAACCTTGTCGCGCAGGTCGGCAGGCAGCCGGTTGTACGCGAACGGCATCACGTCCGCACCGAACGAGTAGCCGACGAGCGCGACACGGTTCGCATGCCAGCGCGCCATGTACGTGCGCATCACGCGCGCGAGGTCGCGGCTCACCTGCGCCGGCGGCTTCTCGCTCCAGAAGTAGCGCAGGCTGTCGATGCCGACAACCGACACGCCGTCGCGCTGCAGCGCCTCGGCGATCGTCTTGTCGAGATCGCGCCAGCCGCCGTCGCCCGAGATCACGATCGCAAGACGCTCCGTGCCGCCCTTCGCCGGCAGTTCGACGAGCGGCAGATCCGACACGTCGAGTTCGTCGCTGCTGCTGGTGTCGTGCAGATGCGACGTGACGAGCGACACGAGCTTCGCGCCGTCGCCGGCCGCGGCCGTTTCGACGAAGCCCGGCATCGCGCGGCGCACGATCGTCGGATCGGGCGGGCACGGCTTGAAGCGCGCATCGAGCTTCGCGGCCGGATCGACCGATACGACGCCGGCAATCGTGTTCTCCGGCGCCATCGACAGGATCTGCTTCGCGATCGCACCGCCCTGGCCCACGCCCGCGACGATCGGCGTGTAATAGCGTGCCGATTGCATCAGCCGTTCGAGCTGATGGCTGACCGCCTCGGCGTCGCCGTCGAGGTGGTGACAGGTTTCCTGCTTCGCGGCGAGGTTCGCCGCATAGCGCTCCGAATCCACGCCGACCGTCATAGCACCCGCCTTCGCGAGCGTGTCGGCCGCCTGCTGGTCGGCCGCGCCCCACCCGCGTCCACGCGAGAACAGCACGACGAAACCGCGCAGCGGGCCGTTCGGCTTCGTCACGATCACGGGGCCGTAGCGGCCGCCCGACACCGTTTCCGGTTGCGTCGCCGGCTGCGCGGCGAGCGCGGCGCCGGCCAGCATCATTCCCGCGCAGGCGACTGCCGCCCGCGCGATACCCTTCTTCACCATCATGAGCGCCGACCTCCAGCCAGCAGGGACAGATCCGCGAGCGTGACGAACACGCCGACCGAGCCGGAGGCCGCGAGATAGCGCGGCTCCCAGTGCGGCTCGAACTTGCTCTTGAAAGCACGCAAGCCACGGAAGTTGTAAAAGCGGCCGCCGAAGCGCCAGACCATCAGCCCGAACCGGTGCCACGGCGACGGCATCTTCGCCGCCCCCATTCCCGAGAACGGCGCGATGCCCAGGCTCAGCTTGCGGAATCCCGCTTCCTTCAGATGCAGCGCGAGCTGCGTAAACAAATACTCCATCGCATACGGCGACGCTTCCGGCAGATGACGCATCACGCCGACCGTCGCCTCGGTGTTGAGGTCGGTCGTCATGAACGTGACGAACGCGATCGGTTTGTCGGCTTGCCGCACCAGCATCACCGACTGGGTCGCGAGATAGCCCTCGTGGAAGGCGGCCACGGAGAAGCTCTTTTCGCGCGCGTCGCGGCTGTCGAGCCAGCCGTCGGAGATGTCGCGCAACGCCGGCAGCGCGGCCGGCACGTCGGCCGGCGCGATCACCTCGACCGACAGCGCATCCTTGTCGCCGCGGCGCAGCGCATAACGCAGATGTGACCGGTTCGAGCCCTTCAGGTCGAACCGGTCGAGCGCGATGTGCGCTTCCTCGCCGAGCTTCATCAGCGTGAGCCCGGCATCGAGATACAGCGGCAGCGCGTTCGCACGCACTTGATAGAACGCCGCGCGCCCGCTGTGTGCGTGCGCGAGCGCGATGAACTTGCTGATCAGCGCCGGCCATTCCTCGCGCGGTCCGACCGGATCGTGCAGCGCGGCCCACGTGCGGCCGTTCTTCGCGTACATCAGGAACGCGCGGCGCGATTCGGAGAACAGGAACGACTTGTCGCCCATCAGCGCGAGGCCCGCATCGCTGCATTCCTGCGCGCGGATGATCCGCTCCGCGTCGAGCAGATCCTGCTCGGCCGGCTTCACGAAGCGGCCGGGCGCCGGCCGCAGCAATTGCCACAGCGCGAACATCGCGACGAACACGCCGGCTGCCAGCGTCGCCCGCAACGCGCGGGGCGCACGTGCGTCGAACGAGAAATGCGACCACAGATCGCGCGTGTACGGCACGTCGCGGAACGCGAAGCACAGCACCCACACCGCGAGGATCAGCACGAGCGTCACCGACACGAACCAGCTCACGGTGAAGCGCTCGGCGAGCAGCGACGAATGACGGTTGAAGCGGCGCCGGCTGACGAGCAGCAGCACCAGCAGCGTGCCGAGCACGCCAGCCTCGACGAACGCAAGCCCCTTCGCGAGCGACAGCGCGAGACTCGCGAGCGTCAGCGCGAAGGTCATCCACCATGCGCCGTCGAGGCGCCGCAGCAGCCCGCGCGCGACGAACAGCAGCGCGACGCCCAGCACGCTGCAGATCACCTGCGAGCCTTCGAGCACCCACAGCGGCACGATGTTGCGCAGGATCGCGATCCGGTGCCAGAACGCGGGCGTTGCGCTCGAAATCACCAGCATCCCGCCGACCGCGAACGTCACGAGGCTCAGGAACAGCGGCGCCAGTTGCGACACGCGCGCAGCCTGCCGCGACACGAGCCGGCGCCGCAGCGCGCGCCCTTCGAAGGCAGCCAGCAGGCCGGCCGACAGCACGAGCGGCACGCCGAAGTAGATTGCGCGATACGCGATCAGCGCGGCGACCATCGCGTGCGCGGGCACCTCGCGGCCCAGCGTGAACACCATCGCAGCTTCGAACACGCCGATCCCGCCCGGCGTATGGCCGATCATCCCGAGCAGCAGTGCAGCCGCGTACACGGTGATGAAGGTCGGGAAGCCGACCGGCGCGGCCGGCAACAGCACCCACAACGTGAGGCCGGCGGCCACGACGTCGAGCACCGCGTAGACGACCTGCGCAACGAGATCGCGCCGCGCCGGCACGTCGAATGCGAGCCATTTGAAGCGCGTAACGACCGGGCGCGCGGTGTGGCCGCACAGCGCGACCATGCCGGCCAGCACGACGAGCAGTGCGGCGCCGCCCCACGTGAGCACGCCGGGCGCGACGTGCAGCATTGCAGCAAGCGTCTGCGGCACGCAAACCATGCCGATCGCGGTCATCAACACCATTGCGAGCGCGAGCGTGCCGCTCGTGAACACCGTCATCCGCCCGATCTGCGCAGGCGTGACGCCCGACACGCCGTACACGCGCGCGCGCACGGCGCCGCCCGTAAGCGCGCCGAACCCGGTCGCGTTGCCGAGCGCCGAGCCGGCGATCGCGCCGATCCACAGCGCGGCGCGCGGTACTTTCGCGCCGACGTAGCGCAGGCCGACCGCATCGCGAGCGACGAGCGCGAGATAGCTCAGCGCAGTCGCGGCGAGCGACGCGCCCCACTCGCCGACGGTCATGTGGCGAAGCTGACGGATCACCGACCGGTAGTCGACGGATTCGGACAAGTGCTGGAAAACCACGATCAGCAGCAAGCCGATGCCGAGTGCGAGCAGCGGCGACAGCACGCGCTCGTGGCGGATCAGCGCCGAAACACGGGCGATCGCCGACGCGGCACGGCCGGGCGGACCAGGGCGACGGGAAGACATAGGTTATTCGTGCAGGTGCATAGCATGTCGCGGCGCGGGACGGCCGGGCGGCGACGAATCGGGTTGTTCTGCGTGGGCGGTCGCCCGAAAGCAGAGGCAGGCGACGCCTGGATCAGAAATTACAAGTATACGGACTTTATATTACAGAATGTTTCACATTCGCTTTGTGCGGATTTGTGATGTCGTGCGTATCAAAATCGCATAAAGAAAGGGCGTCCACGGACGCACGGTGCGCATCATACCGGGAACGCGGGCGGTTTTTTCATCAGATGAATGACTTGTGATGCATTTGGGAGAAATCTGCCGGGCCGCGCCCGTGGAACGAGGAGGAAAACACGATGGCGCCGCGCGTTTCGGAATGGGGACGGGTCGATTCGATGGGCCCGCCGACGCGGACGGACGTCACTACGCGTCACTTCGCGCGCTCATGCTCCCCCAACCCGATCGTTTTGTAGTCGTAAGTCGGGTAGAACTCCGTCCGGTACACGCCCCAGGCCGTATCCTCGAGCACGCGATTGACCTCGCGCAACCGCGACGCCGGCAGCCGCAGCACGACGATTTGCCCGATTCCCATCGTTACCGTCCAGCTCACCACCTCGACGCCCGGCGGCGGAAACGCCTTGTAGAACCCCTGTTTCGCCAGCTGCGCGTTCAGCTCCGCGAGCGGGCGCGACTCGTCGTGTTTCAGGAACACGGTGAGCAGTACCGCGTTGTCGGGCGTCGCGACAGCCGAGCCGGCCGGCACCGTCGATGTCTCGCCGATGGCCGGTGCGCCGGGAATCGCGGCGGCGGCCAGCGCGGCGACCATCACGAGCGTTCGAATCGGAAAATTCGGGAACAGGATCATCGCGCGACTCCATTGCTTGGTGGCGGAAGCCGCCATCATGCGCTACCGGATCGATCGTTGCAGCGAACCGGCCGATGCGGGCACGCGCTCAATACACGTCGCGCATGTACCGGCGCGCCTTCGCGAGCCGCGCGACGTAGTCGTTCGCGGCTTCGTCGGACATCCCGCCGTGCTCGGCCACGATCGCCTTCAGCGCTGTGTCGACGTCCTTCGCCATCCGCGCGGCGTCGCCGCACACGTAGAAGTGCGCGCCCTCTTCCAGCCACCTGTACAGCTCGGCGCCCTGCTCGCGCATCCGGTCCTGCACGTAGATCTTGTCGGCCTGATCGCGCGAGAACGCGAGATCGAGCCGCGTGAGCAACCCGCTGTCGCGCATCGCCGTGAGTTCGTCGCCGTAGTAGAAGTCGGTCTGCGCGTGC
This sequence comes from Burkholderia sp. AU19243, assembly GCF_018148075.1. Lineage (NCBI taxonomy): Bacteria > Pseudomonadati > Pseudomonadota > Betaproteobacteria > Burkholderiales > Burkholderiaceae > Burkholderia > Burkholderia sp. AU19243. The sequence goes on along the minus strand of NZ_JAGSTV010000002.1, from coordinate 227,899 downwards.
TGCTCGCCGAAGAACAGCCAGTTGCGCCCGCGCGCGCCGCGTGCCTGCCGCTCGTGCAGGAAGCCGCGGAACGGCGCGACGCCGGTGCCCGGCCCGACCATCACGACCGGCACGTCGCCGTTCACCGGCGGCCGGAAATGCGCGGACTTCTGCACGAACACCGGCACGCGGCCATCGTCCGCGCGATCGGCGAGGAACGTCGATGCGACGCCTTTGCGCGCACGACGACCGTTGTGATAGCGCACGGCCGACACCGTCAGATGAATTTCGCCGCGATGCGCGCTGGGGCTCGATGCGATCGAATACAGGCGCGGCTGCAACCGCTTCAGCATCCCGACCAATTCCGCGCCCGACAACTCGACCGGGAATTCATGCAGCACGTCCGCAAGCTGTTGTCCCCACAACCATTGCTTCAGGTCGGCCTTGCGGTCGTCGGCGAGTAACGCGTTCAGTGCGCCGTTTGCGCTGCGCGACGCGATGAACGCAAGCGTATCCGGGTGCGGGCGCGTGATGTCGAAGTGGCGTGCAAGGGCGTCGGCGAGGCGCATGTCGCCGACTCCCGCGACCGAGACAGGCGCGTCGGCCTTCAGCGCGGTGACCGACAGCAACTCGTCGACCAGTTCCGGGCAGTTGGTCGGCCACACGCCGAGCGCGTCGCCGGCTTCGTATTCAAGGTTCGCGCCTTCGGTCGACAGCGACACGTAACGCGTGTCCTTCGCGGCGCCCGGGCGATTCAGCCGCAGGTTCGCGACGAGTCTCGACGGCGCCGGGTGCGCTTTGGTCGGCAACAGTCCGGACGCGCTCAAGCCGGTGGCCGGCACCGCGTGCAGCGCCGCATCCGCCTCCTTGATCCGCGCGACGACGCGTTCGAGCCATTGGTCCGCGTCGCGCTGGAATTCGACGTCGCAATCGACGCGCGCACACAGCCGCGCCGCACCGAGTTCGGCCAGCCGCGCATCGAGCCGGCGGCCGTGTCCGCAAAACTGGTCGTAGTTGCGATCGCCGAACGCGAGCACCGCGAAGTGCACACCGTCGAGGCGCGCGGCGCTGCCGGCCTGCAGCGCGTCCCAGAACTCGCTGCCGTTGTCAGGGGGATCGCCGTCGCCGAACGTGCTCGTCATCAGCAGCACGTACTGCGCACCGGCCAGCGACGCGACCGGATAGTCGGACATGCACGCGGTACGAATCTCGAAGCCCGCGTTCATCAACTGCGTCGCGTAATCCTCGGTCAACGATTCGATGTTGCCCGTCTGCGACGCCCACAGCAGCGTGACCTTCGGCCGCGCGCGCACGATGCGTACGCCGCCGGACGCGGCGGCGTCGCCAGGCAGCGCAGGCGCCGCGCCATCCGCGGCGTGCGCCGGCACCGCACGGCTGAACAGCCCCGCGAGCATCCCGTCGAGCCAGAGCCGCACCGGCGGCGCAAGCGGCGCGCCGGCCGGCAGCACCGGTACGCCGCCTTCGCGGCCCCCGGCGCTCGCCTTCAGCCCGCTGACGAAGCCGGCCACGTACAGACGCTCTGCGTCGGACAGCGGCGGCGGCGCAAAATCGGCCACGCCGAGCGCGGCCGCGAAAGTGTCGAGGTCTGCCATGTCGGTTTCCTGTGATGCCGCACTCGACACCGTCGCGGGCACGAGCGGCGCGCCGGCCGCGGACGCATCGGGTCGCGCGGCTGTGTGGTCCGCGGACGCAAACGCATCCGTGTCGACGCGGGTCAGCGCGACCGCGCAATATTTGAGTTCGGGTTGCTGCGATTCAGGGTCTATCGCATCGTGGGTCACCGCGTTGATGCACAGATCGTCGCCGTACACGTCGTTCCAGTGCATCGGCGCGAAGCAGTTGCCGCGCCGCACGCGCTCGGTGACGACGGCCGGCAGCACCGCGCGCCCGCGTGCCGAGCGGATCTCGACACTGTCTTTCGTCGCGATGCCGAGCGCGCTCGCGTCATCCGGATGCAGTTCGACGAACGGGCGCGGATTGAGCTTGTTCAGAATCCCGACCTTGCCTGTCTTCGTCATCGTGTGCCATTGATGCTGCAGCCGCCCGGTGTTCAGCACGATCGGGAACGTATCGTCCGGCAGCTCGGCCGGCGCGACGTGCGGCCGTGCGAAGAAGCGCGCCTTGCCCGACGGCGTCGGGAACGCGACGCGCGGCGCGTCGTGCCCGTCGGCCGCCGCGCGCGGCGTCTGGCTCACGCCGTCGTTCAGGTAGCGGATCGGGTGCCGCTCGCGCGCGGCGCCCGGCGCGACCGGCCATTGCACCGGGCCGTCGCGCAGCGCCGCATGGCTCGCGCCGCGCAGGTCGTAGCCGGTCGCCGGATTCGAAAAGCGCACGATTTCATCAAATACGTCGGCCGCCGACGCATAGTCGAACGCATCGCCGAAGCCCATCGCGCGCGCGACTTCCGCGACGATGCGCCAGTCCGGCAGCGCGTCGCCGGGCGGCGCGATCGCGGCGCGCATCAGCGTCATGTTGCGTTCGGAATTGATCATCACGCCGTCGCCCTCGGCCCACAGCGCGCCGGGCAGCAGGATGTCCGCGTAGCGGTTCGTCTCGGTGTCGAGAAACGCGTCCTGCGCGATCACGACCTCGGCGGCCTGCAGCCCTGCGATCACCTTCTGCCGGTTCGGCACGGTTGCAACCGGGTTCGTGCAGACGATCCAGCACGCCTTGACGTCGCCGGCGGCCATCCGCTCGAACAGGTCGACCGTACCGTTGCCGGTTTCCCGGCGCAGCGTGCCGGCCGGCACGCGCCACAGGTTCTCGACGAAGCGCCGGTCTTCGTCGGACGCCACCGAGCGCTGGCCCGGCAAGCCCGCGCCCATGTAACCCATCTCGCGCCCGCCCATCGCATTCGGCTGGCCGGTCAGCGAGAACGGCCCGCTGCCCGGGCGGCAGATCTTGCCGGTCGCGAGATGCAGGTTGCAGATCGCATTGGTGTTCCACACGCCGTGCGTGCTCTGGTTCAGCCCCATCGTCCAGCAACTCGTCCATTCCTGCGCGTCGCCGATCCATTGCGCGGCCGTCAGGATGTCGGCCTGTTCGAGGCCCGTGATCTCGGCGACGCGTTCGGGCGTGTAATCGGCGAGGAACGCCGGCATCGCGTCCCAGCCTTCCGTGTACGCGTCGATGAACGCGGCATCGGTGCGCCCGTTCGCGTGCAGCAGGTGCAGGAGTCCGTTCGTCAGCGCGAGATCCGTGCCCGGCCGGATCTGCAGGAACAGGTCGGCCTTGTCGGCGGTGGCGGTGCGGCGCGGGTCGACGACGATCAGCTTCGCGCCGGCCTTCACGCGGTCCATCATCCGCAGGAACAGGATCGGGTGGCAGTCGGCCATGTTCGCGCCGATCACGAAGAACAGGTTCGCGCGGTCGAAATCCTGATACGACCCGGGTGGGCCATCGGCGCCGAGCGACTGCTTGTAGCCGGTGCTCGCGCTCGCCATGCACAGCCGAGAGTTCGACTCGATGTTGTTGGTGCCGACGAAGCCCTTCGCGAGCTTGTTCACGAGATACTGCGCCTCGATCGACATCTGCCCCGATACATAGAACGACAGCGCATCCGGCCCGTGCGTGTCGAGCACCGCGCGCAGCCGGCGCGCGGTCTGCGTGATCGCGTCGCGAACCGGCAGCGGCACGAGGTCGTCCTCGCGCGCATGCCGCACGAACGCGCGCTCGAGCCGGCCCGAGCGGCGCAGCGCGACGTGCGCGGACGAGCCTTTCGTGCACAGCCGTCCGAAGTTGGCCGGATGGTCGGAGTCGCCGGACACCTTGACGACCTCGCCATCCTCGACGTGCAGCACCATCCCGCAGCCGACGCCGCAGTACGGGCACACGCTCTTGACGGAAGTGGCGGTCATGCGCGTTCCTCGACGGTCACGCCGCCACCCACACGAAACCGTCCTCGACGCGTGACGGATACGCGCTCACCGATTGCTCGGGCGATTCGAGACATTCGCCGGTTCGCAGATCGAAATGCTGCTTGTACAGCGGCGATGCGACGACGATGCGCTCGCCGACGCTGCCGATCAGCCCGCGAGACATCACGGCCGCCTGCGACACAGGATCGACGTTGTCGATCGCGAACACCCCGCCTTCGGGATGCGCGACATGAAACACCGCGACCTGCTCGCCGTTGACGAGCGCGCATACGCCGGTGTTCGGCACGATGTCGTCGAGCGGGCACACGCGGATCCAGGACAGCGGAAGACGGTCGTTCATGATGGGCTCCTTCGCAAAGTTGCTCGTATCGGTCGGGATCAAACGGTTGCGGGTTCGGCGACGACCGGAATCGCGACAGGCTTGCCGCGCACGCGCTCGTCGGGCGTCGCGGGACGAATCTGCCCGCGGGTCTCGACGAACGCGATGGTCGTGTCGGGCGCGTCGCTGTTCACGAAGTGGCGGAAGCGCTTGCGCGTGTCCGGATCGGTGACGGCCTTCTTCCATTCGCATTCGTACGTGTCGACCACATGCTGCATGTCGGCTTCGAGTTCGGCCGCGATCCCGAGCTTGTCGTGCACGACGACGTCGATCAGGTAGTCGAGCCCGCCTTCGAGGTTGTCGCGCCACACGCTCGTGCGCTGCAGCCGGTCGGCCGTGCGCACGTAGAACATCAGGAAGCGGTCGATGTAGCGGATCAGCGTGTCGCGATCGAGGTCGGACGCGATCAGTTCCGCGTGGCGCGGCTTCATCCCGCCGTTGCCGCACACGTACAGGTTCCAGCCCTTCTCGGTCGCGATGATGCCGACGTCCTTGCCCTGGGCTTCCGCGCACTCGCGCGTGCAGCCCGACACGCCGAACTTGATCTTGTGCGGCGCGCGCAGCCCCTTGTAGCGGTGTTCGATGTCGATCGCGAGGCCGACCGAATCGTCGACGCCGTAGCGGCACCACGTCGAGCCGACGCACGACTTCACGGTGCGCACCGCCTTGCCGTATGCGTGGCCCGATTCGAAGCCGGCCGCGATCAGCTCTTCCCAGATCGACGGCAGTTGCTCGACGCGCGCGCCGAACAGGTCGACGCGCTGGCCGCCGGTGATCTTCGTGTAGAGCCCGTACTTCTTCGCGACCTGGCCGACTGCGATCAATCCTTCCGGCGTCACTTCGCCGCCCGGCATCCGCGGCACGACCGAATACGTGCCGTCGCGCTGGATGTTCGCGAGGTAGTAGTCGTTCGAATCCTGCAGCCCCGCATGCTCCTTCTTCAGCACGAATTCGTTGAAGCACGATGCGAGGATGCCGGCGACGGCCGGCTTGCACACGTCGCAGCCGAGGCCGCGGCCGTGCTTGCGCAGCAGGTCGTCGAACGTCGTGATCCGCTCGACGCGGATCAGATGGAACAGCTCCTGCCGCGAATGCGCGAAGTGCTCGCACAGATGGTTGTTGACGGCCAGGCCCTGCTTCTTCATCTCGGCCTTCATGATCTGCGTGACGAGCGGCACGCAGCCACCGCACGACGTGCCCGCACCCGTGCACGACTTCAGCGCGCCGAGGCTCGTCGCGCCGTCAGCCACCGCCGTGCAGATCTGCGACTTCGACACGTTGTTGCACGAGCAGATTTGTGCGCCTTCCGGCAGCGCGTCGACGCCGAGCGCAGGCTTCGCCGCGCCGTCCGACGACGGCAAAATCAGGAATTCGGGCTGCTCGGGCAGCTCGATGCGGTTCAGCATCATCTGCAGCAGCGTCCCGTATTCGGAGGCGTCGCCGACCATTACCGCACCATGCAGGAACTTGCCGCAGTCCGACACCACCAGCTTCTTGTAGACCTGGCGGCGCTCGTCCGCGTACTGGTACGTGCGGCTGCCGGCCGTCGCGCCGTGCGCGTCGCCGATGCTCGCGACGTCGACGCCCATCAGCTTCAGCTTGGTGCTCATGTCGGCGCCGGCGAACACGGCGCCGGCGTCGCCCGCGAGGTGCTTCGCGACCACACGCGCCATGTCGTAGCCCGGCGCGACGAGGCCATACACCATCCCGTTCCATGCCGCGCATTCGCCGATCGCGTAGATGTCCGCGTCGCTCGTACGGCATGCGTCGTCGATCGCGACGCCGCCGCGCGGGCCGATGTCGAGCCCGCACGCGCGGGCCAGTTCGTCGCGCGCGCGGATGCCCGCCGAGAACACGATCATGTCGGCGTCCAGATGCGACCCGTCCGCGAACGCCATCCGGTGCGCGCCGTCTTCGCCGTCGACGATCTCGAGCGTGTTCTTGCCTGTGTGCACGGTCACGCCGAGCGCCTCGATCTTCGCGCGCAGCATCCGGCCGCCGCCGTCGTCGACCTGCACGGCCATCAGCCGCGGCGCGAATTCCACCACGTGCGTATCGAGCCCCATGTCGCGCAGCGCTTTCGCGCACTCGAGGCCCAGCAGCCCGCCGCCGATCACCACGCCGCGCTTCGCCTGCGCGCCTGCGGCCTGCATCGCTTCGAGATCCTCGATGGTCCGGTACACGAAGCAGCCCGTGCGGTCGTGGCCCGGCACCGGCGGCACGAACGGGCGCGAGCCGGTCGCGAGCACCAGCTTGTCGTAGGCAAGCGTTTCGCCGGATGCGAGCGTGACGGTGTGCGCGGCGCGATCGATCGATGCGACGCGCGTGTTCAGGCGCAGATCGAACTGCGGATGCGTGTCGAAGAAGCCCGGCTCGACGAGCGACAGATCTTCCGCCGACTTGCCCGCGAAGAATTCGGACAGATGTACGCGGTCGTATGCCGGGCGCGGCTCTTCGCCGAGCACGGTGACCTGCAGCGGGTCGGCCGCGCCTGCATGCGTCGCCACGCATTCGAGGAGCTTGTGGCCGACCATCCCGTGGCCGATGACGATGAGTTTCATGGTGACGTCTCCCTCGGTCGATCAGTTCGCGGCGTTGGCGGCAGCCAGCGCGCGATCGCGCAGCGCGGCCTCGCGTGCCTTGTGTTCTTCGCTGAAGCGCACGGCCATCGCGCACAGCGCGGTCGCTGTGACGATCAGGCCGAGCATGCTCAGCGTGTACTGCACGTCGCCCATGCCCTTCAGCAGGAAGGACGCGGCTACCGCGCCGACGTTACCGCCCGCGCCGACGATCCCCGCGACGCCGCCGAGCGCGTTGCGATCGATGAAAGGCACGAGTGCGTAGGTCGCGCCGCACGCCATGTGCGTGAACAGGCCGAACGTGAGCATCGCGACGAGCGCCATGCCGATCCCCTGTGCATGCGAGAACCAGATGAGTCCGAGCCCTTCGCCGACGATCAGCGCGCACAGCAGCATCGCGCGCACGTCGAGGCTGAGGCGCGCGGCGACGCGGTCGGACAGCCAGCCGCCGAGCGCGCGCGCGAACAGCGCGAGCAGGCCGAACAGCCCGACCGCGAAACCGGCATCCTTCAGCGACAGCTTGAAGTGATCGACGTAGTACAGCGCGGCAATGTTGTGGATGAACACTTCGACGCCGAAGCATGCGCCGTATGTGACGAACAGCATCCACACGCGATAGTTGCCGCATGCGGTGAAGAAGCTCCCCCAGCCGCCCTTCTTGCCGCTGTCGACCGTCACGCCCTGCTTGCGCAGCGCGACGAAATCGCCTTGCGGGCAATCCTGCGTGAAGCGCCAGTACGCCCAGGCCATCGCCAGCATCGCGATTCCCGGCACGATCAGCGCGACACGCCACGACGCGTCGTCGCCGAAGCCGAGCATCACGCCGGCGGCAACGAGCAGCGGCATCATCGCCTGCGTCGCGCCCGCGCCCGCATTGCCCCAGCCGGCCGTCGTCGCGTTCGCGGTGCCGACCACGTTCGGCGCGAACATCACCGACGTGTGGTACTGCGTGATCACGAAGCCCGCGCCGATCGCGCCGATGCCGAGGCGGCAGATCAGGAACGACAGGTAGTCGTGCGTGAACGACACCGCGAACACGGGGATCGCGCCCATCAGGAGCAGGCCCGCATACACGCGGCGCGGGCCGAAGCGGTCGCACATCGGGCCGACCAGCAGCCGCACCGCGATCGTCGCGGCCACCGCGGCGATGTTGATGTTCGCGACCTGCGCGGCGGTGAGATGGAATTCGCGTGAAATCAGCGGCATCAGCGGCGCGCACGCGAACCACGCGAAGAAGCACACGAAGAATGCCATCCACGTCATGTGGAACGCGCGCATCGGCGCGGTGCGGAAGCTGAAGAGATCGATACGGGTTGCTTTGTCGGTCATGTCATCCGCCAAACGAAAAACGGCGTCCTGCGCACCCGGTCTCGTCGAGAGACCCGATGCGTAGGACGCCGTTGCCCATGAAGCCCGTTGCCGGGCGCGTCGGTATTCGGTACTGCGGACGGATCGCCATTGACCCGCCCGAACGACCTAACGCAAGCGACGTGCCATGTCGGCGTCCATCGCGCCGCGAGCCGCGCCGTACAAGGCGCACCGCGCATCGGGCGCGCCGCAGTGCTGCGTCGCGCGCTATCCGTCGCGATGCATCGAGGCACAGATGTGGTGCGCTGCAGCACTACCGGCGTGCGACTTCGCGGTGCGCGCTCACGGGACCCGATGCACAGCGATGCGGCATTGCGTGCGCGGCGGCGCCACCGCTGCATGCGTGTCGACGGCCGACGCCGCCGCGCCGGCGCGTCACGCCGCAGGCCGCGCGCTCGCCGGTCGGCCGAGTTGGCCCGGATATTGCTGAATTCGGTGCACACACCGGCAACGGCGCCGGTGGGCAGTCCCCGCAGATGCAGGCCCGCCGTCGCAGGTGGGCGCAGCCAATCCGCAATCAGGACAACGACGTCCTCCCGTGCATGCACGGCCGGATGCCGTGGTCCCCCGCGACCGCCCGCCGCCGCGCAGCGACACGCAATCGACCGCCCCATGCAGGCGGCACTGGAACACGACATGACGACAGGCAAAGTCACGCTGCTGGGCGCCGGGCCCGGCGACCCCGATCTCCTGACGCTGAAAGCCGCGAAGGCGCTGGCAGCAGCCGACGTGTTGCTGCTCGACGATCTCGTCGCGCCCGGCATCGTCGAACTCGCACCGCACGCACGCGTGATCCGCGTCGGCAAGCGCGGCGGCTGCCGCTCCACGCCCCAGGCGTTCATCGAGAAGCTGATGCGCCGCTACGCGCTGCGCGGCGCGCACGTCGTGCGCGTGAAAGGCGGCGACGCACTGCTGTTCGGCCGCGCCGGCGAAGAACTTGCGACGCTGCGCGCCGCCGCGATTCCGGTCGACATCGTCAACGGCATCTCGTCGGGCTTCGCGGCTGCCGCGAGCCTCGGCATCTCGCTCACGCACCGCGAGCACTGCCAGGGCGTGACGTTCGTCACCGCGCACCGCCAGGATCACGGCGAGCCGGACTGGGCGGCGCTTGCCGCGACCGGCACCACGCTCGCGATCTACATGGGCATGAGCCGCGTCGACAACATCGCGGCCGGCCTGCTCGCCGCGCTGCCCGCCGCGACACCCGCCGCCGCCGTGCAATGGGCCGGCACGCCGCGCGAGCGCCGCTGGACCGGCACGCTCGGCGGTCTCGCGCACGGTGTCGCCGCGGCCGGACTCGGCAGCCCGGCCGTGATGCTCGTCGGCGCGGCGATCGGCGAAGCGTCCGTGCAGCAGACCGATGCTGCCGCGCTCGCGATGCTGTCGCGGGCCGCGTAATGCCAAACGTCATGCAGAACGTCATGCCGAAGGTCATGCCGAACGCGATGCAGCACGTCATGCGCGACGCCGTGCCGTACCCGCCGCACGCCCGCACCGTTCGCCGCAGCGGCGCTCGCTCGGGCTACCAGCAAGCCGGACGCGCTCCCCGGCGTGCGCCGACATCCGGCCGCGCCGTGCTCGCGTCGCTCACCCGCTGCCCCGAAGCCCGTCCGTCCGCGTTCGCGTCATGAGTTCGTCCGCCCCGTCCGCACGCCTGCGCGTGCTGCTCGTCACGGATACCGACAAGCCGATCGGCGAGCTCGGCGATGCGCTCGCGCGCCTCGGCTACGAAATGCTGAACGACGTCGCGACGCCCGCGCGCCTGCCCGCCGCCGTCGAGGAGCAGCGTCCCGACGTCGTGATCATCGATACCGATTCGCCGTCGCGCGACACGCTCGAGCAACTGGCCGTGATGCACGCGACCGCGCCGCGCCCCGTGCTGATGTTCAGCCACGATGCGGACCAGGCGCTGATTCACGCGGCCGTCGGCGCGGGCGTGAGCGCGTATCTCGTCGAAGGGCTGTCGGCCGAGCGTCTCGCGCCGATCCTCGAAGTCGCGCTCGCGCGCTTCTCGCACGACGATGCATTGCGCCGCCGCCTCGCCGACGTCGAGCGCGAACTCGCCGAACGCAAGCTGATCGATCGCGCGAAGCGCCTGCTGATGGATCGGCGCAGGCTGTCCGAACACGATGCGTATGCGCTGCTGCGCAAGCGCGCAATGGACCAGGGGCTGCGCATCGTCGACGTCGCGCGGCAACTGGTCGACGCGTCACCTCATTGACCGCCATGAATACTTCATTTCCCGCCGCGCCGGAACGCGCGCATCTTCGCCTCGGGTTCGTCGCGCTGAGCGACGCGGCCCCGCTGATCGTCGCGCAGCGGCTGAACCTCGGCGCGCGCCACGGCCTGACGCTCGCGTTGAGCCGCCAGCCGTCCTGGGCCGCCGTGCGCGACAAGCTGCTGACCGGCGAGCTCGACGCCGCGCACGCGCTGTACGGGCTCGTATGCGGATTGCAGCTCGGCATCGGCGGCCCGCAGACCGACATGGCCGCGCTGATGGTCCTCAACCGCAACGGCCAGGCGATCACGTTCGCGCGCGGGCTAGCCGACGCCTATCGCGCGAGCGGCGACGCACGCGCGGCGTTCGCGACGCTCGGCCGCAAACCGCTGCTCGCGCAGACCTTTCCGACCGGCACGCATGCAATGTGGCTCAACTACTGGCTCGCATCGCACGGCATCGATCCGCTGCGCGACGTGCGCAGCGTCGTGATCCCGCCGCCGGAGATGGTTGCGGCGCTCGCGAGCGGCGAACTCGACGGCTTCTGTGCGGGCGAGCCGTGGCACGCGGTCGCCGACGCGTGCGGCGCTGGCCGGACCGTCGCCGTCACGAGCGAGATCTGGCCCGATCATCCGGAGAAGGTGCTCGCCGCGCGACGCGAATTCGTCGCGCTCTATCCGGCCACCGCGCGCGCATTGATCCGCACGCTCGTCGATGCATGCGCATGGCTCGACGACGACGCCCATCGCCGTGAAGCCGCCGGCTGGCTCGCGTCGCCGGATGCGCTCGGCGTACCGGCGCGGCTGATCGCGCCGCGCCTGCTCGGCGACTACGGCGCGGGGCCGTTCGTGCAGCCGCCGCTGCCGATCCGGTTCCACGATGGCGGCGCCGTGAACCGGCCCGATCCGCGCGACGGCATGTGGTTCCTGTCGCAATACCGGCGCTGGGGCATGCTCGACGCCGCGCATGACGACGCGGCGATCGCCGCGGCAATCGCGCAAACGGCGTTGTATGATGCTGCGGTCGCCGAAGGCGGCGCTGCGGCCATGTGATCCCGCCCCTCGGGCCGGTCCCGCAACGCAGCACCCGTCCGGCGCGGCGGGCGGCACCGACACGCCGCGGCCCGCACCGGCGCGCCGCGCCGCATCGACGCCATTGCGTGTCGTGCGGCCACTCCGTTCCCGATCAGATTCGATGCCGAAACCACCGCGCACGCCACTCGACGTGCTGCTCACCGAAATCCGCGCTTGCCGCGCATGCGAAGCCGACCTGCCACTCGGTCCGCGCCCTGTCGTGCGCGCGCATCGCGACGCACGCATCCTGATCGTCGGCCAAGCGCCCGGCGCCCGCGTCCACGCGAGCGGCATCCCGTGGGACGATGCGAGCGGCAAGCGGCTGCGCGACTGGCTCGGCGTCGACGCCGACACGTTCTACGACGATACGCGCTTCGCGATCGTGCCGATGGGGTTTTGCTACCCGGGCCGCGGCGCGGGCGGCGACAACCCGCCGCGCCCCGAATGCGCACCGCGGTGGAACGCGCGGCTGCTCGCCGAACTGCCGTCGCTCCGGCTCACGCTGCTGATCGGCCAGTACGCGCAACGGTACTTCCTGCGCGACTCGCGCAAGGCCACGCTGACCGACACGGTCGGCGCGTGGCGCGACTACGGCCCCGGCGTGCTGCCGCTGCCGCATCCGTCTCCGCGCAACCAGGCATGGTTCAAACATCATCCGTGGTTCGATGCCGAGGTCGTGCCCGAACTGCGCCGGCGCGTCGCGCCGCTGGTCGCACGCTGACGAGCGCGATCGCGCGCACTCCCCACGCGAATGACCCGAAACGACATCGATTTCGCCTGCACCGGCTGCGGCCGATGCTGCCATGACCTGCGTATTCCGCTCACGGTGACCGAGGCCACGGCATGGGTGCAGCGCGGCGGCCGCGTCGAACTGCTGTGCGACGCGATGCCATGGCCTGTCGAGCCCGCGCCGGACGATGCATTCGCCGCGTACAAGCGCGCGCGTTCGTCGCCGGCGGTCAGCGGCACGCTGCCGATACGCGTCACCGTCGTCATCACCGCGTCGCATGCGGGGCCATGCCCGAACCTGCTCGGCGACCTGCGCTGCGGGATCTACGACGAACGGCCGCTGGTGTGCCGGATCTATCCGGCCGAAGTCAATCCGTTCGTGCCGTTGACGCCGGACGGCAAGGCGTGCCCGTCCGGCGCGTGGCAGCATGCGCCGCTGATGCGAGGCGGCACGATCGTCGATGCGCTTACACGCGAGAACGTCGCGCGCGCAAGAGCCGCGAGCGAGGCCGAAACGCCATTGCGCGCACGACTTGCCGCGGCGCTCGGAATCGATACGGCGGCCGTTGCGAACGAAGGCTTCGCGATTCACGCGCCGCCGGCCGACGCGCTGCTGGCCGCGCTGCACGCGCTTGGCGCGGGCAGTGACGCGGCGGCGGCCGCCGAGCCCGAGCCCGCGCCGACAGGGTGGACGCTGCTGACGAATCGCACCGTGACCGCCGACACGCTGCGATCGGTCGGCGCGGCAAGCCGGCTCGCGTCCGACGAAGCCGGCGCGCGCGGCCGCTATCTGGGTTTCCATCCGGCCGCCTGATTGCCCGGTCGGCCGCCCTGCGCGCACTGACGGCGCGGATCGCTGGCCGCCGCGGCCGGCATCCGCGCATTGCGGGGCGGATTCCGGCCACGCGCGGTTCGCTGTACCATCGCGGCTCAACCGCGTCACGACCAGCAGAATCCTTCATGCCCTCCACCGCCCCGCCGCGCCTGTACGGGATGCCCGAACGCAGCGACCGGCTCGACTTCTACATTCGCGACCAGGCGTCGCGCCAGGCGATCACCGAGCCGCACCGGCACGCGTATTTCCAGATCCAGTTCAACCTCGGCGGCGACACCGAGCAGCGCATCGGCGGCGTCACGCGGCCGTTTCCGCGCGGCGCGCTCGCGTTCGTGCTGCCGCATCGCGAGCATCTGATTCCGCATCCTGCGGGCGCGCACTTCATCGTGATCAACTTCAGCCAGGCGTTCCTGCGCGCCGATCTCGACGTCGATCCGCTCGATCTCGAGGATGTGCCCGCTCACCGCTTTCCCGAGCTGACGCCGTTCCGCTTCCAGGAGCATCTCGACTTCATCCTGACCGGCGATGCGTTCGACGAGGCGCGCCGCCTCGCGCTGTGCATGCTCGACGCCGACCGCGTGCGCACGTTCGGCTCTACCACGCTGCTGCGCGGCTACCTGTTGCAGTTGATCGGGCTCGTCTGCACGCAATACGCCGGTGCGCTCGACAAGCTCGCGCAGCGCGGCGCCCAGCGCGCGGGCAGGCGCGACGCGCTCGCGCGCGTGCTGCGCCACGTGCGTGCGAACCTGACCCGCGAGGATCTGACGCTCGCGGCAACCGCGGAGGCCGCGTTCCTGTCGCCGAACTACCTTGCGCACTTGGTGCGCAAGGAAACCGGCAGCACCTTCACCGATCTCGTGACCGAGCGCCGCATCGCGCTCGCGCAGTCGCTGCTCGCGCATACGAGCCGGCGCATCGCGGACATCGCGCGCTCCGTCGGCTTTCGCGACGAAGGGTATTTCGCGCGACGCTTCCGCGCGCGGGTCGGCGTGTCGCCGAAGGCGTACCGGGACGCCAACGCCGCGCTGCCGGCGCCGCCGGAAACGCCGGCCGTCGACGACGCGTAGTTTTGTCCCGTTAAAACGCAGTTTCGTCGCATTCCTGCGCACGCGCGTCGGATATCGTTCCATCCATGCCGGCCCGCGGCGCGTTGCGCGGGCGCCGGCATCCGTCCACTTGTCGAACGAGGCCATCCGATGTCCGCATACGTGATCGACGCCGCCGAGCGTCCTTCCATTGAAGTCGAGCAGTCGTCCGCGCGCTTTCCGGTGCGCCGCGTATTCTGCGTCGGCCGCAACTACGCCGACCACGCGCGCGAAATGGGCGCCGATCCCGACCGCGAACCGCCGTTCTTCTTCATGAAGCCGGCCGATGCGATCGTGCCGGCCGCCGGCACCGTCCCGTACCCGCCGCTGACCGGCGATCTCCATCATGAAATCGAGCTCGTCGTCGCGATCGGCAAGGACGGCCGGTCGATCGATCCGGCCGACGCGCTGACGCACGTGTGGGGTTACGGCGTCGGCGTCGATCTTACGCGCCGCGACTTGCAGGCGGAAGCAAAGAAGCTGAGCCGCCCGTGGGACTGGGCGAAAGGTTTCGACGCGTCGGGCCCCGTGACCGCGCTGCGCGCCGCCAGCGCGACCGGTCGTCCGGCGAGCGGCCGGATCTGGCTGGCCGTCAACGGCGACACGCGCCAGCAAGGCGATCTCGCCGACATGATCTGGCCGGTGCCCGACGTGATCGCGTATGTGTCGCGCTCGGTCGAGCTGAAGGCAGGCGACCTGATCTTCACCGGCACGCCGGCCGGTGTCGGCGCGCTGCAACCGGGCGATCGCGTGACGGGCGGCGTCGATGGCGTGGCCGCGTTCGAGTTCGTGGTGGGGGCCAAGCCGTAAGGCGGTTGTGCACGCACGCGCGGCGGGACGTTCATTCGGCGGCCGCGTCGCGTCGTGTCGATTGGCGCCGGTTGCAGCTGCCCCCCGCCGGTTGCCACGCCGAACGCTGCGCGCGTGTACCGCGGCTGTGCTTCCGAACCGGTCGATCGAGCGTCATGCTCGCGCGCATCGAACCTCGCCCGCACGTGGCTGCCAACCGGACGAGCGTCGGCAACATCATCACGGCTTGCCGCGCACGAGCTGATTGCGCGAACAATCGGCAGCGCCCCGTCGTCGCACTACCGCGCCCGCACCGACACGAACTTGCGCGCGTTGTCGCGCTGGATCAGCACCGCGATCACACCGCCTTTCGCTTCGAGCATCGGCACGTCGTCCGGCGTTTCGAGCAGCGTGTCGTTGAGCTCGAGAACGACGTCGCCCGGCCGGATACCTGCCTTCGCGGCCGGCCCGTGCACCGCATCGACCATCATCCCGACCGCCAGGCCCGTCGAGCGTCGTTCGGTGTCGCTCAGCGCGTGCATCGTCAGCCCGAGCCGGTCGCCGGTGTCGACCGGTCGCGTGGCGGCCATCGCGACGCCGGCGGCAGCAGCGTTGCCGACCGCGCCGGCCGCGCCAACGCCGTCGACGCTACCGATGCCGCCCGCAGCGCCCGCGACGGCTGCGTTGTCGATTGCGTCGCCGGTTGCATCGCCGGTTCCGGCCCCGGTGACGGTCAGCACCATCGGCGTGCGATTGCGGATCAGCCGCAGCGGCGCCTTCGCGCCGGCCGGCAGCGCGGCGGCCAGATCATTCAGCTCGGCCGACCGGCCGATCGGCCTGTCACCGAACTTCACGATCACGTCGCCGGCTTTCACGCCGGCCGCGGCGGCGGGCGAGCCGGGGTCGACGCCGTTGACGAGCGCGCCGGCCGGGCGCCGCAGGCCGAACGCTGCGGCCAGCCCCGCGCCGACATCCTGCACGTCGACGCCCAATACGTTGCCTGACGACGCGCGCTGCGCCTGCGCATTGGCCCGCATCTGCGCCTGCGCCTGCGCACGCACCTTCATCGCGAGCGCGATCGGAATCGCGAACGTCGTGCTCGCGTAGCGTTCGGCGCCGGTGTAGACCTGCATCGCGATGCCGATCACGTCGCCCGCGCGATTGAACACCGGGCCGCCGGAGTTGTCGGGATTGACCGCGATGTCGGTCTGGAAGAACGGAAACGCGCTGCCGTCCGGCAACGCATGGGCGGTCGCGCTGACGATACCGGCCGTGACCGTGTTGCCCGACCCGTCCGGCGCGCCGAGCGTCATCACCGGTTCGCCGGCGCGCACGCGCGACGAATCGCCGATGCGCACGACCGGCAGCCTCGTCGCATCGACGTGCAGCACGGCGACGTCGCTCTGCGGATCGACGGCCAGCACGGTCGCCTTCAAATCACGACGATCGGCCAGCCGCACGGTCACGTCGGTTGCATCGGCGACGACGTGCGCGGATGTGAGGATCAGCCCGTCCGCGCTGACGATGAAGCCTGAGCCGCTGCCCGCGATCGCGCGCGGCGACGTATCGGGCGCCGGCGCCGGCGAGCTCTGCATCGTCGGCAGCGGCGCGCCGCGCCGGAAGAATGCGGCGAGCGGATCGTCGGGATCGAGAATTGCGAAGGACGGGCCGCCGGCCTGCTGATCGGGCGCGGCGGTCATGATGGTCACGACCGCCGGGCCGTAGCGCTCGACGATCGCCGGGAAGTCGACCGGCATCGAGTAACGTGGCGCGACCGGCCGCTCCTTGGCGACCGGCGATGCGGCGGATGGCGCGGCGGTTGCGGCGGTCGCGGCAACGGCAGGCGGCGGCGCCGACCAAAAGACCGCAAACACGCCCCCGATCAGCGCGGTGCGAAGCACGGCGCGAGCAAGCGTCTGGCGAACCACGGCGCACCTCCCTGGGCAGTCGACGCGTCAACCGGCGCAACACGCGCGGACGCCCGACAAGCACTGGTACACCTCTCCATTTATAGACCACGCCGCGTGGGGAAAATACGAACCGAAACCCGGACGCGGCACAACCACGCGGCGGCCGAACCGCGACCATGCGCCTTTCGGACAAAGTACGCGGTTCGTCAATCCGAACATCCACTGCACGGCGGATTCAGGTGCCGATGTTCATGCCCGCTGCGCGCAAACCTCACGCTTGTTCAAATCAATGTGCATTCAGTTGCACGACCTGCTCGAGCGACGCCGAGACGACGTTCAGCACGTGGCGCACGACTTCTTCTTCCGTCATCCCGGAATCCAGATATGCGCGCACGTTCACCGACCGGGGCTGGCGGGACCCGCATTCGTCGTCGACGATGTAGATCTTGGCCGTATCCGCGCCTCCCGGCAAAAATATCTGGACCGTTCGCGTGCCGACGACCCTGCACATGCTCAAAGAGCCCATCGTGCGTCTCCGATCATTGAGTAATGAACTCAGTATGCGCGGGTACGGCGGGCGTAATTCACTTATAAGCGCGCACTTTTGGAGGTCCTGTCGGTAAATCGAACGTTGCCGCGTACTTTTCGACTTGCTTGCATCGGCCGGTATGTCGAGCAAGTCGCGTTTGCCGCCGGCAACCGTGACGCCGTCATCGGCAACGCAATGCGACCACGACCCGCGCGACTTCCGCGGACACCGCATGCGCAGGACTACGCCAACAACAGGAAATTGCGCACCACCGCCGACGGATCGTCGCGCCGCGACGCGATCGCGAGCTTCGCGCGCAGTCCGTCGCCGGCAACCGGCCGATACGCGACGCCCGCGACCTGCACCTGCGTGATCGCCTTCGGCACGATCGACACGCCGAGCCCGGCTGCGACCAGCATCACCGCCGACGCGATCTGCGGCGCGGGCTGCGCCATCCGCGGCTCGAAGCCGGCGGCATTGCACGCCGCGACGATATCGTCGAACAACGCGCTCCCCGCTTCGCGCGGCACCTGCACGAACGCCTCGTCGGCGAGCGCGGCGAGGTCGATCCGCCGTCGCTGCGCGAGCGGATGCGCGATAGGCACCGCGACGAACATCGGCTCTTCGTCCCAGTCGGCCGCCACGAGCGTATCGGCGATCCGGCGCTCCGGGCGCACGATCGCGACATCGAGACGCCCGGACTCCAGCGCCTCGAGCAGCACACCGGAAGTCGCCTCCTGCAACGTCAGTTCCGTATCGGGAAACGCTTCGCGAAACCGGCGGATCAGATCGGCGACCTTCGAATTGAAAGCCGCCGTGCCCGTAAAGCCGACGCGGAGCTGGCCGATTTCGCCGCGCGCGGCCCGCATCGCGGCTCGCGCCGCACGTTGCGCGTCGTCGAGCACGCGTCGCGCCTCGTCAGCGAACACCTGGCCCGCCACCGTCAGCTCGGCGCCGCGGGCGGTTCGCTTGAACAGTTCCACGCCGAGTTCGTTCTCCAGCGCCTTGATCTGCTGGCTCAATGGCGGCTGCCCGATGCCGAGCGTTTCCGCGGCTTTCGTGAAGTTCAATGTGGCGGCAACGGCCAGAAAGTATCGGAGATGCCGGAGTTCCATGCGCGACAGGGATCTCTCTTTGATGCGGGATGGATGGCTGCGGCGCCCGCCGCAGGCCAGTGGCAAAACATATCGCCACGGTTCTTTTCATATATTGGACATATGTTTGAGCGTGCGCAAGAATTTGGACATTCTCCTGCCCAACGGGTGCATGCCATGTCTTCTCCTGCGATGTCATCCGCCGAGACCCGCACCGGCGGCGGCGCCGCCGATGCGCTGCCCGCCGGCGTGTCGCCGCGCTCGGCTGCGTACAAGCGCATCGCGCTCGCGCTGTTCCTCGCCGGTTTTGCCACCTTTTCGCTGCTGTACTGCGTGCAGCCGCTGCTGCCTGCGTTCGCGCGCGAATTCGGTATCGGCGCGGCGTCGAGTTCGCTGTCGCTGTCGTTGTCGACCGGAATGCTCGCGGTGTCGATCCTGTGCGCCGGCGCGCTGTCCGAACGCGTCGGCCGACGCGGACTCATGTTCGCGTCCATGACGCTGGCCGCGCTGTTCAACCTGCTGGCCGCGATTTCGCCGAACTGGAACGGGCTTCTGGTGTGGCGCGCACTCGAAGGCTTCGCGCTCGGCGGCGTCCCGGCGGTTGCGATGGCCTATCTGGCCGAGGAGATCGCCGCCGACGGACTCGGGCTGTCGATGGGGCTCTACGTCGGTGGCACCGCGTTCGGCGGGATGATCGGGCGGATCGGGATGAGCGCGCTCGAAGAGTATTTCTCGTGGCGCACCGCGATGTTGACGATCGGCGTCGTCGACCTCGTCGCGGCAATCGCGTTCGTGATGCTGCTGCCGCCGTCGCGACGCTTCGTGAAGCGGACCGACCTGACGCTGCGCCACCACCTGCGGCTGTGGAATGCGCAACTGCGGCACGCTCGGCTGCCGTTCGTGTTCGCGATCGGCTTCCTCGTGATGGGCGCGTTCGTGACCGTCTACAACTACGCCGGCTTCCGCCTGACCGCCGCGCCGTTCAATCTGAGCGCGACCGCGTGCGGACTGATCTTCGGCGCGTATCTGTTCGGGATGGTGTCGTCTTCCAGCGCGGGCGCGCTGGCGGATCGGCTCGGGCGCGCGCCCGTGCTCGTCAGCGGCATTCTCGTGTTCGCGGCCGGCCTCGCGCTGACGCTGTCGCATTCGCTCGTCGCGATCATCGTCGGAATCGTGCTGATCACGATCGGCTTCTTCATCGCCCATGCAGTCGCGAGCGGCTGGGTCGGACAACTCGCCGGTTCCGCGAAGGGGCATGCGGCGTCGCTCTATCTGCTCGCGTATTACGTCGGATCGAGCGTGCTCGGCTCGGTCGGCGGCACGTTCTGGCAGCACGGCGCGTGGGGCGCGGTGGTCGCATACGTGGCGGTATTGCTCGCGCTCTGTCTCGCGGCGGCGCGTACGATCATGCGCGCGGAACGCGTGCAGTAAAGCCGGTCACGATGCATCGCATCGGCGCGCAAGCAGCCATCCGCGTTGCTGCCGCGCTGCACTGATCGCTGCAGCGGTTCGCCGCGTGCCGGGCGGCATATCGGGCGAGCGCCACACCATTCAATCGCCGGCGACACGCCGCGCGATCGCCGACAATGTGCGCAGCATCGGCGCGAACGCATCGGCCGACGTATTGCCGAACCCGAGCACGAGCCCGTTCGTCGGGGACGCCGGATGGATCGAAAACCCCGACAGCGGAAACGGTCCGATACCGTGCTCGCGCGCCGCTTCGACAATCGCGCGGTCGCGATAGCGCGCCGGCAGCCGCAACGCCAGATGCAATCCGCACGGGCCGCCCTCGACCCGGTGCGGCACGGTGAACGCGTCGTCGAGCGCCGCGAGCAGCAATCGCCGCCGGTCGCGATACAGCCGGCGCATCCGTCCGAGATGCCGTCCGTACTCCCCGGTCTCGATGAAATCGGCCAGCGCAAGCTGCACGTGGCGCGTGCCGCCGCGCAGCATTTCCGGCAACGCCGGCCGCACCGCGGCCAGCAACGCGTCCGGCAGCACCAGAAACCCGATTCGCAGCGCCGGAAACATCGTCTTGCTGAACGAGCCGAGATAGACGACCGGCGAATCGGCGGCGAGCCCGTGCAGCGCGCCGATCGGCTCGCCGGTGTGACGGAATTCGCTGTCGTAGTCGTCCTCGATGATCCACGCGCGATGCCGGCGTGCGGCATCGAGCAGCGCGAGCCGGCGCGAGATCGACAGCACCGCGCCGGTCGGAAACTGGTTCGACGGCGTCGTATAGACGAGCCGCGGCGTGCGTTCGCGCCAGTCCGCCTCGTGCGCGCGCAGCCCCTCCGCATCGACCGGCATCGGCACGACGTCGAGATCGGCCGCCTGCATCGCGCTGCGGGCGCCACGATAGCCGGGCTCCTCGACCCATACCGTATCGCCCGGGTTCGTCAGCAACTGCGCGCACAGCGCGATCGCGCCCTGCGCGCCTTCGGTGATCACGATCTGTTCGGGCTCGCACCGCACGCCACGCGTCACGGCCAGATGGCGGGCGATCGACTCGCGCAGCGCACGTTCGCCGAGCGGATCGCCGTACCCGAGCAGGTCGCGGCCCGCGCGGCGCAGCGCACGGTCGATCGCGTGCCGCCACGCATCCACCGGAAAATGCGACAGCGCGGGCACGCCCGGCCGGAAACCTTCCGATTCGCCGGTGCCGATCAGGCTCGGACGAATCCGGCCGAGCCGCTGCGCGACAGCCGGCGGCGCGGCCCGCCGGCGCGGCGCGGCCGGCCGCGACAGGCCGACTACCCGCGTGCCGCGACGATCCGATTGCAGGAACCCCTCGGCGACGAGCTGCTCGTAGACGGCTGCCGTCGTGTTGCGCGACACGCCCAGCGTCTCGGCCAGCGCGCGCGTGCCGGGCAACCGTGTGCCGGCCGGCATCGCGCCGCCCAGAATCGCATCGCGCACGCGGCGCAGCAGCTGCCGCTGCAGCGATGGCGCACCGGCCGAGCGTGCGAGCGGCGCATCGAGCGGCAGCGGCGGCGCAGCGCCGGGGGAAATGGCAGTCGTCATCGGGTCGTCACGGCATGGAATCTGGACACGGGGGCGCCCCGGCGCAGCACGCGCGTGGCACCATGAATATTCAGTACTCTGGCACTTCTCATGGTACCTCGCCGGGACTACGATCGTCTGCATGCCGGCATGTCGCCGGCCGCCAACCGAAGCGAGATCGACCTTGTCCACGCTCACCAACGACTTCCGGCAGCCGATCGGCCGCCCCGTTCCAGACTGGTCCGCACGCCCGCGCCCCGAGCGCATCGTGCTCGAAGGCCGCTACTGCCGCCTCGAACCGCTCGACGCCGACCGCCACGCGGCCGATCTGTACGCCGCGTACGCGCTTGCGCCCGACGGCAGCGACTGGACCTATCTCGCGCACGGCCCTTATGCCGACGAGTCGAGTTACCGCGACTACGCACGCGCTGCGGCGGCGAGCGCCGATCCGCTGCACTACACGGTGATCGACCGCGCGACAAACCGCGCCGTCGGCACGCTCGCGCTGATGCGCATCGATCCGGCCAACGGCGTGATCGAGGTCGGTTCGGTCACGTTCTCGCCGCTGCTCAAGCGCACGCCGGTCTCGACGGAAGCGCAGTACCTGCTGATGAAATATGCGTTCGACACGCTCGGCTACCGGCGCTACGAATGGAAGTGCGACGATCTGAACGGACCGTCGCGCAAGGCGGCCGCGCGGCTCGGCTTCCGTTACGAAGGCACGTTCCGGCAGGCGATCGTCTACAAGGGCCGCAACCGCGACACCGCATGGTTCTCGATCGTCGACGTCGAATGGCCGGACGTGCGTGCGGCGTTCGAAGCATGGCTCGCGCCGGAGAACTTCGACGCGAATGGCGCGCAGCGCGAATCGCTCGTCGCGATTCGCAATGCGCAGTCGCAAGCGCGCCGCGCGGCCAGCCCGGCGAACGACGCGACGCGCGTCACGGTCCGCGCGCTCACGCCAGCGGACGAAGCAGCATGGCGCCCGCTGTGGCGGGACTATCAGAAGTTCTACGAGACCGCGCTGAGCGACGCGGTGTTCGCGACGACATGGGCGCGGCTGACGGATCCCGACGAACCGATGTTCGCGCTCGGCGCGTTCGACGCGTCGGGTACGCTGATTGGCATCGTGCACGCGATCTATCACCGCTCATGCTGGACCGAAGGGCCTTACTGCTATCTGCAGGACCTGTTCACGGCGGCCGACGCGCGCGGCCAGGGCGCGGGCGGCGCGCTGATCGAGGCCGTGTACGAGCGGGCCCGCGAAGCCGGCGCGAGCCGCGTGTACTGGCTCACGCACGAAACCAATACGACCGCACGCGCGCTGTACGACAAGCTCGCGAACAACGCGGGGTTCATCCAGTACCGGAAGGACCTCAAGTAACGCGGCGACCCGGTCGGGCGAGCGACGCCGATCGCCGCGATGGCCCGCGCGCGCGGCCGACGCGCGACGGCGCAGGGGACCGAACCCCGCGCCGTCGCGATGCGTCTCGCTTTCCGTCTCAATACCGTGAGACGAATGTCCCGGCGTCTCATCCCGATCGATTGGCGCAATCGCAGCAATTTCGGCGCGCCGCATGCGCCCCTCTCCTCCGCCTCCAATGCCACGCGGCCTGCTGCACCGCACGCCGCGTGCGCGTCTTCGTCGCTGCCCGATCGCGCATCCGGGCTGGCCCCGTTCCTGCATATCGGTCGGTCGCGCATTCGCGCGACGGGCTCGACGGCTCCTGCCGTGCGCCCGACGACAACCTGACGGAGACAGCAACGTGAGTACACCGGCACCGAACACCGCTCTGAGCATGAAGGCCGCCGTCTGGCACGGCCGCAACGACATCCGCGTCGAACAGGTTCCCGTTCCGGCGCAACCGCCGGCAGGCTGGGTCCAGATTCGCGTGCACTGGTGCGGCATTTGCGGCTCGGACCTGCACGAATACGTCGCCGGCCCCGTGTTCATCCCGGTCGACGCGCCGCATCCGTTGACGGGCCTGAAAGGCCAGTGCATCCTCGGCCACGAGTTCAGCGGCGAAATCGCGGCGCTCGGCGCCGGCGTGACGGGCTTCGCGCTCGGCGATCGCGTGACGGCCGACGCGTGCCAGCATTGCGGCACCTGCTGGTACTGCCGGCACGGGCTGTACAACATCTGCGAGAACCTCGCGTTCACCGGGCTGATGAACAACGGCGCATTCGCCGAATACGTGAACGTGCCTGCCGAGCTGCTGTACAAGCTGCCCGACGACTTCCCGACCGAGGCCGGCGCGCTGATCGAGCCGCTCGCGGTCGGGCTGCATGCGGTGAAGAAGGCCGGCAACATCGTCGGGCAGACCGTCGTCGTGGTCGGCGCCGGCACGATCGGCCTGTGCACCATCATGTGCGCGAAGGCCGCGGGCGCCGGCCGCGTGATCGCGCTGGAAATGTCGGCCGCGCGCAAACAGAAGGCGCTGGAGGTCGGCGCGACGGCCGTGATCGACCCGAAGGCGTCCGACGCGATCGCGGAAGTCAAGGCGCTGACGGGCGGCTACGGTGCCGACGTGTCGTTCGAATGCATCGGGCACACGGCCACCGCGCAACTCGCGATCGACGTCATCCGCAAGGCGGGCAAGTCGGTGATGGTCGGCATCTTCGAGGAGCCGACGTCGTTCAATTTCTTCGACATCGTGTCGACCGAGAAGGAAGTGATCGGCTCGCTCGCATACAACGGCGAATTCGCGGACGTGATCCGTTTCATCGCGGACGGCCGCATCGACGTGCAGCCGCTGATCACCGGACGCATTGCGCTCGGCGACATCGTCACGCACGGATTCGAGGAGCTGGTCAACCACAAGGACCGGAACGTGAAGATCATCGTCCAGCCGGCAGCCGCGTGACCACGGCCAGGTAACGCGCAGCTCGGGGGCCGGCCGCGCGGCCCGGCGCGGCCCGGCGCGCCCCGGCACGCGGCCCCCAAAAGCCGGCACGCGTGCCGGCCTTTTTCGATGCGCGTACAACGACGCAGCCCGCGACGCGCGGGGTCGGACTTGGATATACTCGTAGCGACATTACCGCCGCGCGCCGCCCGCGCGCCCGCTTCCGTGAAACCACGAGCCGGCCTGATCCTCGAACTCGTCGTCAACCTGCTGCTGCCCTGGGTCGCGTATCGGGTCGCGCACCCGTATTTCGGCGAAACCGGCGCGCTGTACGCGTCCGCGGTGCCGCCGATCGTCTGGTCGGTCGTCGAATTCATCCGCTCGCGCCGCGTCGATGCCGTCGCCGCCGTCGTGCTGCTCGGCATCGCGCTGTCGATCGCCGGCATGGCGCTCGGCGGCAGCACACGCACACTGCTGATGCGCGAATCGCTCGCGTCCGGCACGATCGGCGTGTTGTTCCTGCTGTCGCTGTTCCTCGATCGTCCGCTGATCTTCTATCTCGCCCGAGCGACGGTCGCCCGCGAAATGACGGGCGGCGCCGCGCGTTTCGAGACAGTGTGGGCGGAGCAGCCGGGGCTGCGCCAGATGCTGCGGCTGATGACGTTCGTGTGGGGCGCGTGCATGACGCTCGAGATGCTCGTGCGCCTGTGGATGGTCGTCACGTGGCCCGTCGAGCGCGTGCTCGTCGTGTCGCCGATCATGGGCTACACGGTATTCGGCACGCTGATGGTCTGGACGTTCTGGTACCGGCGTCGCATGCGCGAGCGCAACAGCGTCGACATCCCGACCCGCGACGGCGTCACCGAAACCGCCGGCCGCTGACCGGTCGGCCCGTCCATCCTGCACCGCCGGCGTCGGCACCGTGTCGCGGCCGCTGCGGTATGATGCGCGGCGTTTCGTTTGTCCGATGCATCGTCCATGTCTCTTTCGCTTCTTCCGTGCGCCACGATCTGGCTCGCGCTGTTCGCGGCCGCCGCATTCGCATGGCAGCGCCCGCTGCACGGCCTGAGCATCGCCGCCGCCACGCTCGGCTATGCCGGCGCGCTCGCGTTCGGCAAGCTCGAACCGATCGTGCTCGCTCCGTTCGCGCTGCTAGCGGCTGCCGCCTGGGGCGTCGCGCCCGGCCGCCCGCTCGTGGTGCGGATCGCGTCGCATGTCGTATTCGCGGCGCTCGCGATCGCGCTCAGCCTGCATCTGCTTCCCGGTTTCCATAATCCGCGCGTGATCGAGCCGACGCGTTTCACGCCGGACGCCGTGCCGTTCACGATGTATCTGAATTTCGACAAGCCGCTGGTTGGCCTGTGGCTGCTGTGGGCGTTGCCGTGGGTCGCGCCCGACGTCCCGCTGGCGCGGGCGCTGCGCACCGGCGCCGTGGCGGCGGCCGCGACGGCCGCCGCGTGCCTGGCCGGCGCGCTCGCGTTCGGGATGGTCGGCTGGGCGCCGAAATGGCCGGCGTCGGGGTGGATCTGGCTCGTCAACAACGTACTGCTCGTGACGCTCGCCGAGGAAGCGCTGTTCCGCGGCTACGTGCAGGGCGGGCTCACGCGCGTGCTCGGCCGGTTCGGCTGGGGGCCGTGGGCCGCGCTCGCGATCGGCGCGGTACTGTTCGGCGCCGCGCACGCATCCGGCGGCTGGCAGTGGATCGTGCTCGGGACGGCGGCCGGCATCGGTTACGGGCTTGCGTGGCGGCGCGGCGGGCTGCTCGCGGCCGCGCTCGCGCACGCGGGACTGAACCTCGTGCACTTCGGACTGTTCACGTACCCGATGCTCGCGGCCGCGCGCTGAACGCGCAATGGCTTACTTGATCCCGTCGGCAAGCGGCTGCAGGAATTCGGAGAAGCCGGTCAACATGATCTGCACGCCGATGCACAGCAGCAGGAACGCGGACACGCGCTTCGCGACCTTCGTGCCTTCGGTGCCAAGATAGCGCGACAGCAGTGCGGCACGGCTGTAGGTCAGCCAGATCACGACCGCAACGAGTGCCGATACCGAAATCGACACGATGCTCGACAGCATGAACTCCGACAGCTTGTGCGTGCGGTTCGCGTTCAGCGCGATCGCGGTCGCGATCGACCCGGGGCCGACCGTCAGCGGCACGGTCAGCGGGAAGAATGCGCGGGTCATGATCGCGTTCGCATCGATTGGCTTGATCGGCGTATCGCCGCCGGCCGCCGGCCCGTCCGGCTCGTTGAGCATCTGCCAGCCCGCGACGGCCACTGCGAAACCGCCGCCGATCCGCAGCGCTTCCATCGAGATCCCGAAGAAATGCAGCACCGGCGTGCCGGCGAAGAACGCGACAAGCAACACGACGAACGCGTTGAACGCGACCTTCTTCGCGAGCAGGTCGCGCTCGTGCTCGGTCAGCGCCTCCGTGCGTTCGAGGAACAGGAACGCGATGCCGATCGGGTTGATGATGCCGATCAGGCCGGTGAAGCCGAACAGGATCTCGGAGATTAGACGGTTGACGATCATCGGGGCGAAGAGACGGTCGGAGCTGGGCCGGCCACGCTCGGGGTCGGGCCGGGGGTCACGCATTGTAGAGCAAGCGCCGTCGCCCGCGACGCAAATCGCGGCCCGCGCCCGGCGGGCCGCGCCACCGCCTTATTCGGCGGCCGGCTCCCATGCCGGCGGCCGCTTCGCGAAGAACGCCGCGAAGCCCTCCTTCGCTTCGGGCGTCGCGCGCACGCGCGAGATCGTCTGTGCGGTGAACGCCGCGCGTTCGTCCGACGGCGGATACTCGCCGATCGCGTCGAAGAAGCGCTTGATCTCCATCAGCGCATTCGGGCCGTTGCGGCTCAGCTCGGCGAGCGTCTTGTCGAGTGCGGCATCGAGCGCATCGAGCGGCACGGCCTGGTGGATCAGCCCGATCGCGACGGCTTCGGCGGCCGCGAGCTGCGTCGCGGTCAGCGCGAGCCGGCGCGCCTGGCGCTGGCCCACCGCTTCGACCAGATACGGGCCGATCACCGCCGGCAGAATCCCGAACCGCGCTTCGCTGACCGCAAAACGCGCATGATCGCTCGCGATCACGATGTCGCATGCCGCGCACAGGCCGACGCCGCCGCCGAACGCGTGGCCCTGCACGCGCGCGACCGTCGGCTTCGGGCACTGCCGGATCGCGCGCATCATCGCGGCGAACCGCTCGGCGTCGCGCAGGTTCGCGGCCGCGTCGTTCGCGCTCGCGCGCTGCATCCACTGCAGGTCCGCGCCCGCGCAGAACGCGCGGCCGTCCGAGCGCAACACGATCGCGCGCACGTCATCGCGCCGTCCAAGCGTCGTGAATGCGTCGGTCAGCTCGGCGATCATCGTCTCGTCGAACGCGTTGAGCACGTCGCCGCGCTGCAGCGCGACGGTCGCGATGCCGCGCGCGTCGACGGCGACGGCCAGGGTCTTCAATTCATCCATCGAAAAGGTTTCCTCGAAAAGTAGAACGGCAACGGCGCCGCTCAGGCCGCCTGCCGGCGATCGATCACGCGCCGGGCCTTGCCGGTCGCGCTCGCCGGAATGCCGCCCGCGGGCAGCACGGTCACGCCGGCCGACACGCCGACCATCGTCTTGATCCGGTGTTGCAGCTCGCGCGCGATCGCCGCGCGATCGCCGTCGGTGATCCCCGCCGCGGCTTCGGAGCGCAGCTCGACCGCGAGGTCGAGCCGGTCCATGTGGCCGTCGCGGGAGAGCGTGATCTGGAACAGGCCCGACAGCTTCGTCTGCGCGACGACGATTTCCTCGATCTGGCTCGGGAATACGTTGACGCCGCGCACGATCAGCATGTCGTCCGAGCGGCCGGTGATCTTCGCGAGCCGGCGCATCGCGCGCGCGGTCGGCGGCAGCAGCGCGGTGAGGTCGCGCGTGCGGTAGCGGATCACCGGCATCGCCTCCTTCGTCAGCGACGTGAACACGAGTTCGCCCTCGCTGCCGTCCGGCAGCACTTCGCCGGTCACCGGATCGATGATCTCCGGATAGAAATGGTCTTCCCAGATCACCGGGCCGTCCTTCGTCTCGACGCATTCGCACGCGACGCCCGGGCCCATCACCTCCGACAGCCCGTAGATGTCGAGCGCGTCGATTCCAACGCGCGTCTCGACTTCCTCGCGCAATGCCTGCGTCCACGGCTCCGCGCCGAAAATGCCGATCTTCAGCGACGACTCCGCCGGGTCCATCCCCTGCCGCACCATCTCGTCGATCAGGTTCAGCATGTACGACGGCGTGACGAGGATGATCTTCGGTTCGAAATCGCGAATCAGCTGCACCTGCTTTTCCGTCTGCCCGCCCGACATCGGCACCACCATGCAGCCGAGCCGCTCCGCGCCGTAATGAATCCCGAGCCCGCCGGTGAAGAGTCCGTAGCCGAACGCGTTGTGCAGCGTGTCGCCCGGGCGGCCGCCGGCCGCGCGGATCGAGCGCGCGGTCACGTTCGCCCACGTGTCGATGTCGCGTGCCGTGTAGCCGACCACCGTCGGCTTGCCGGTCGTGCCGCTCGACGCGTGCACGCGCACGACCTGCTCGCGCGGTACGGCGAAGAGGCCGAACGGGTAGTTGTCGCGCAAGTCGTTCTTGGTCGAGAACGGGAATTTCGCGAGATCGGCGAGCGACTTCAGGTCGTCCGGATGCACGCCCGCCGAGTCGAACGTGCGGCGATAGTGCGGCACGTTGTCGTACGCGTGGCGCAGCGACCACTTGAGGCGCTCGAGCTGCAGCGCCTGCAGTTCGTCGCGGCTGGCGGTCTCGATCGGGTCGAGGGCGGCAGCAGGATGCGTCGGGTGAGTCATCGGGGTGCTCCTCCAGTGGAGTGATGTCGTTGTCGTATTCGAAGTAATGCGGCGGCGGCTACGAACGAAACGTGCGGCCGGCCGCGTGCAGCGCGGCGATGCGCGGCGACACGCGATAGCGGTCCTCGCCGTAGCTCGCCGCGAGGTTCGACAGCACGCGATGCACGTAGCCGATGCCGATCGCATCCGCCCACGCGAGCGGGCCGCACGGGTAATTCACGCCCTTCTCCATCGCGAGATCGAGATCGGCGGCCGAGCACACGCCCTGGTTCACGGTGTCGGCTGCCTCGTTCGCGAGCATCGCGACGGTGCGCATCGCGATCATGCCCGGCACGTCGGCGATGCCGACGACGCGCAAACCCGCTTGCTGGAACAGGCCAACCGCGTCCGCATACGCGGCGTCGCTGCACTGGAGTGCGCGCGTCAGCGCGACCAGCCCGGCCTGCGCGTAATCGCGCGCGAGGTCGACGAGTACGAGGTCGGCCACGCCGGTTTGTGCGGCACGTACCGTCGCGGTGCGGCCGTCGGTCAGCGCGATCGACGCGCGTCCGGCCACGGCGATCAGTCCGTCCGCATGCGCGCCGTTCTGCCGCGCGTTCGCGATGCGTTCGACGAAGCGCGCATGCAGCGCGGCGGCCGGGCCGTCGTGCGCGAACAGTGCGACGTCGGCCGGCGCGCCGCACGGCGCCTCGAGTTCCGGCGCGGGCGGTGCCGCACCGTCCGCATACGAATAGAAGCCGCGCCCGGACTTGCGCCCGAGGAAGCCCGCGTTCACGAGTTCCTGCTGGATCAGCGACGGCGTGTAGCGCGGGTCGTTGAAGTACGCACGGAACACCGATTCGGTCACCGCGAAATTCACGTCGTGACCGATCAGATCCATCAGCTCGAACGGCCCCATCCGGAAGCCGCCGGCGTCGCGCATCACCGCGTCGATCGACGCGGGCGTGCCGGCCTGCTCGTTCAGCACGCGCAGCGCCTCCGCGTAATATGGCCGCGCGACGCGGTTCACGATGAACCCCGGCGTCGATTTCGCCATCACCGGGCGCTTGCCCCACGCGGCGGCCGTGTCGTACAGCGTCTGCGCGACTTCCGGGGCGGTCGCAAGCCCGCTGACCACCTCGACGAGCGCCATCAGCGGCGCCGGATTGAAGAAATGCAGGCCGGCGACGCGTTGCGGCGCGCGCAGCCCGGCCGCGATCGACGTGATCGAGATCGACGACGTGTTGGTCGCCAGCACGCAGCTATCGTCGACATGGCGTTCGAGCGTCGCGAAGATTTCGCGCTTCACGTCGAGCCGCTCGGCAGCCGCTTCGACGATCAACGCAGCGCCTGCGAAATCGGCCAGCGCGCGCACCGCGCGAATCCGGCTGCCCGCGGCGTCCGCCTGAACCGGGTCCATCCGGCCTTTCTCCGCGAGCCGCGCGAACTGCGCACGGATACCCGCCAGCGCCTTGTCGCACGCGGCTTCGTTCAGGTCGTGAAGCAGCACCGTATGGCCGGCCGCCGCCGCGACCTGCGCGATACCGGCGCCCATCGCGCCTGCGCCGATCACGCCGACGACCGCCGACGGCGCCAATGCGCCCGAGTTCACCGAATGTGCAGAAGAAACAGCCATCGCTTGCGATCCGTCATGAAAGTGGAGGTGCGAGCGATTATAAACCGACCGGTCGGTAGATTTATGTCAGGGCGAGCCCGAATTTGTCGTGCAAGAGACCGTTACGAGAACTGCAAAGAACAAAAATCGAAAGATTGGGGCACTTTTTGTAAACCGAAAGGTCCATGAAAGGGTTCGAATATGAGATAGTGACCCCGGATCGCCTGATAAAATTCGACAAATTGCCGGATTTCAAGGGGAACCGCGTGCCGCGCCGCTGCCGCGCACCGTCCGCAACGCTGTCGGGGCCGTCTGGAATCGCCCGGGCTGGCCATCGCCATGCGGCAACGTGCTTTTTTCCGCACCCCGTCACATCGAACCGTTTCATCGCGCGGCAGGCATCGGTCCGCCCGCGCCCGCCGTCGCCTCGCGGCGGCGCCCCCGGGCAGCACGGTTTCCCGCCGCCGCCCGTCAGTATCATCGTCCTCGTTCGGAATATCCGGCCGGGCTTCGTCAACCCGTGACGGCGCGCTGCGCGCCGCCACTCGCATAGGAAACCGTCCATGCCGATCTCGTCCAACCAGCTCCCGCGCTGGACCCTCTGGGCCCCGCTTGCCGCGTGGCTGGTACTCGCGCTGTCGCGCGTCGTGCCGGCCGAAGGCGTCGTCATCGCGCTGTTCGCCGCCGCCCTCGCCGGCGCCGTGTTCGCCGCCGTCCACCATGCCGAAGTCGTCGCGCACCGCGTCGGCGAACCATTCGGCACGCTCGTGCTCGCAGTCGCCGTGACCGTCATCGAGGTCGCGCTGATCGTGTCGGTCATGCTCGGCGCGGGCCCCGAAAAATCGGGCCTCGCGCGCGACACCGTATTCGCGGCCGTGATGATCATCTGCAACGGGATCGTCGGCCTGTGCCTGCTCGTCGGTGCGTGGAAGCACGGCGAGCAGGACTTCCAGGGGCGCGGCGCAAGCAAGGCGCTCGCGGTGCTCGCGTCGCTGTCGGTGCTGTCGCTCGTGATGCCGAACTACCTGAGCGCAGCACCCGGCCCGTTCTTTTCGAAATCGCAGCTCGCGTTCGCCGGCGTCGCCTCGCTCGTGCTGTACGGCGCATTCGTGTTCGTGCAGACGGTGCGCCATCGCGATTACTTCCTCGCCGAGCACGACAGCGCGAACGAAACGGTCCACGCGGCGGCGCCGAGCAACCGCACCGCGGCCATCAGCATGATCCTGCTGTTCGCGAGCCTCGTATCGGTCGTGCTGCTCGCGAAGCTGCTGTCACCGGCCGTCGAGCACGCGGTGATGAAGCTCGGCGCGCCCGAGGCCGCCGTCGGCATCGTGATCGCCGCGCTGGTGCTGCTGCCCGAAGGGCTTGCCGCCGTCACCGCGGCGCGCGCGAATCGCCTGCAGACCAGCATGAACCTCGCGCTCGGCTCGGCGCTCGCGAGCATCGGGCTCACGATCCCGACCGTCGCGGCGGTGTTCATCTGGATCGGCCAGCCGCTCACGCTCGGCATCGGCCCGATGGAAACCGTACTCCTCGCGCTGACGCTGCTCGTCAGCACGCTGACGCTCAGCCAGGGGCGCACGACGGTGCTGCATGGCGTCGTGCATCTCGCGCTGTTCGCGGCTTATCTGTTCCTGTCTGTCACGCATTGATGCGCACGGGCGCGGGCATGGCGGCTCCGCTGCGCGACGCCCCGCGCCGGTGAAAGCGCGCACGCGCCACAATCGTTCGGAACGGCATGCGCACAGGCGCGCCCACCGGCGACTACGGCCGGTGCGCGCCGCGCCTTAAACAACCGCGCCGTCCGCCCCTTCCGTCAAAAACCGTTCGACCATCGCGTTGAACACCGGCAACGCCGGGTTGTCGTTGTCCGCGCGCCATGCGAGGTACAACTCGGCGGCCACGTCGACACCGGCGAGCGGCCGAAACACGACGCCGTCCACATGCAGCTCGCGGGCCGACGCGGGCACCAGCGCCGCACCGAGCCCCGCGCGCACGAGGCCGAGAATCGTGTGCGTCTGCCCGACGTAATGCAGGTAGTTCGGCAGCCGCCCGGCGCTCGCGAACATGCCCGAGATCATGTCGTGGAAGTACTTCCCCTCGTTCGGCGAATACGCGATGAACGGCTGCCGGTCGAGCTCGTCCGGTCCGATCCGTTCGTACGCGGCAAGCGGTGCGCCCTGTGCGACCGCGACGAGCATCGGCTCGCGCTGCACGAGCCGGTACTCGAGCGGATGCCGCGCGGCGCGCTGGCGCACGAAGCCCGCGTCGAGCATGCGCGACGCAAGCGCATCGATCTGCACGGTCGACACCATTTCGCGCAGCTCGACATCGACGTCAGGCAGCGCATGCGCCGCATGCGCAAGCAGCACCGGAATCATCCGGTATGCACTGACGGCCGTGAAGCCGAGCGTGATGCGCCCCGCCCCGCCGTGCGCGACACGTTGCGCGGCCTGCTCCGCTCGTGCGGAAAACTCGAGAATGTGCCGTGCATCGCGCAGGAAGCGCTCGCCAGCCGCGGTCAGCCGCACTTGCCGGCTGCTGCGCTCGAGCAGTGCAATGCCGAGCGCATGTTCGAGCAACTGGATCTGCCTGCTCAGCGGCGGTTGCGTCATGAAGAGCCGCTTCGCCGCGCGACCGAAATGCAATTCCTCGGCCACCGCGACGAAGCAGCGCAGCTGGTTCAATTCAATCATTCAATTTTTGGATCAATCAATAGTCTTTTGATGTTAGACGCATATCGATCCGATTCCTATACTCGGTTTCACCTGATGCGCGGCCCGCGCCGCACGCAACGACCGAGACCTTCATGCCCATCGACATCCTCCTCACCCAGCCGCTTCCGGACACCATCGACGCCGAACTGACCGACCGCTACGCGGTGCATCGCCTGTATGCGGCCGACCACCCCGATGCGCTGCTCGAGCGCGTGGCGCCACGCATCCGCGGCGTCGTCACCGGCGGCGCGACCGGGCTGCCGACCGCGTTGATGGACCGGTTGAGTGCGCTCGAAATCATCGCGATCAGCGGCATCGGCACCGACGCCGTCGATCTCGAGCGCGCGCGTGCGCGCGGCATCCACGTGACGACGACGCCCGACGTGCTGACCGACGACGTCGCCGACATGGCGATGGGCCTGATCCTGATGACGCTGCGCGACCTCGGCGCCGGCGAACGTATCGTCCGCGCCGGACGCTGGGGGAAGACCGCGCAGCCGCTCGCGACGCAGGTGACGGGCAAGCGGCTCGGGATCGTCGGGCTCGGCCGTGTCGGTCTCGCGATCGCGCAGCGCGCGCAGGCGTTCCGGATGCCCGTCAGCTATTTCGGCCCCCGCGAGCACCGCGACAGCGGCTATCGCTACGTCAGCGACCTCGTCGCGCTCGCACGCGACAGCGACGTGCTCGTGCTCGCGGCATCGGCCGACCACGGCAACGTTCTCGTGACCGCCGACGTGCTCGCGGCGCTCGGCAGCAAAGGATTCCTGATCAACGTCGCGCGCGGCAAACTCGTCGACGAAACCGCACTCGTTCGCGCGCTCGCGGACGGCACGATCGCCGGCGCCGGACTCGACGTGTTCGTCGACGAGCCGCACGTGCCGCGCGAACTGTTCGAGCTCGACCGCGTGGTGGTGCAGCCGCACCGCGCGAGCGCCACGCACGAGACACGCGACGCCATGGGACGGATCGTGCTCGCGAACCTCGCCGCATGCTTCGCCGGCCAACGCCCGCCGACCACGGTCACCGGCTGAGCGCCGCGGCCGCCGCCTCTTTACGACATCAAACGACAAGCCTCCGCACGACGGAGGCCAGGAGACAAACATGCCCCATCGATCCAGCGGCAGCGCCGCCGTCGCCACCGCGCCCGCCGCGTCCGGTTCCTCCACCGCGTCTCGCACGCTCGGCCGCGTCCGTTTTTCGGTACTGGCGCTGATCTTCGCCGTCACCGTCGTCAACTATGCAGATCGCGCGACGATGTCGATTGCCGGCACCGGCGTCGCGCATGATCTGGGGCTCACGCCCGTACAGCTCGGCATCGTCTTTTCCGCGTTCGCGTGGGCCTATGCGATCGGCCAGATCCCGGGCGGCTGGCTGCTCGACCGCTTCGGCGCGCGCCGCGTGTACGGGCTGAGCCTGCTGCTGTGGTCGGTGTTCACGATGCTGCAAGGCACGGTCGGCTGGTTCGCCGCGTCCGGTGCGACCGCGACGCTCACGCTGTTCGCGATGCGCTTCATGCTTGGCCTCGTCGAATCGCCGGCGTTCCCGGCCAATTCGCGAATCGTCGCGTGCTGGTTCCCGACTGCCGAGCGCGGCACCGCGTCGGCGCTGTTCAATTCGGCGCAGTACATGGCCGTCGTGCTGTTCACGCCGGCGATGGCGTGGCTCACGCATGCGCTCGGCTGGGAACACGTGTTCCTGTGGATGGGGATGCTCGGCATCGCGCTGTCGGTGTTCTGGTTCGCGTGGTATCGCGAGCCGCATGGCCATCCGCGCGTGACCGACGCCGAACGCGACCATCTGCGCGCGCACGGTGCGCTCGTCGATCTCGAGGCGAACCGGATCGGGCAGCGCTCGCGCGTGTCGTGGCACGACGCGTCACACCTGTTCCGCCACCGCAACCTGTGGGCGATCTATATCGGCCAGTACTGCATCACCGCGCTCACCTACTTCTTCATCACGTGGTTCCCGATCTACCTGATCAAGGGGCGCGGGATGACGATCATGGAAGCCGGCTGGGTCGCCGCGCTGCCGGCGCTCTGCGGCTTCACGGGCGGCGTGCTCGGCGGCGTGCTGTCGGACTGGCTAATCCGGCGCGGCGTGCATCCGTCGCGCGCACGCAAGACGCCTTTCATTGTCGGGATGGCGATGGCGACGCTGCTCGTGCTCGCCAACGGCGCGTCGTCGAACGCGGTCGTGATCGCGCTGATGACCATTGCGTTCTTCGGCAAGGGGCTCGCGGCGGTCGGCTGGGCCGTACTCGCCGACACCGCGCCGGAAGGGATGGTCGGCCTGAGCGGCGGCGTGTTCAACGGGCTCGGCAATATCGCGGGGATCGTCACGCCGCTCGCAATCGGCTACTTCGTCGCGCACACCGGTTCGTTCGCCGGTGCGCTGTGGTTCGTGGCCGCGCACGGGCTGATCGGCATCGCCGCCTACGCGTGGCTGGCCGGCCGCTTCGAGCGGATTCGCGTCACGCGGCGCGCGTAACGCGCGGGGTGCTCGCCGGACGCGCGAGCGTCGGCCCTCATCACGCGCGCTGGCGACTCGCCGGCGGCTGCTCGACCGCGAGCCGGTCGAGTTCGCGCAGGTCGTTCTCCAGCGCGGGCGTGAGCGTCGTACGCAAATGGTCGAGAAACGTGCGGATCTTCGCGTCGAGATAGCGTCGCGTCGCATAGACCGCATACACGCTGACAGTCTGCAGCCGGTACTCGGGCAGCACGCGGATCAGCCGCCCTTCGCGGATGTCGTCGAGCACCGTGTACAGCGCGACGCACGCGATCCCGCGCCCGGCGCGCACCGCCACGCACAGCGCATCCGGCACGTTGACCTGGAACGGCGCCGGCTGCAGCTCGTAGACCGTTTCCTCGCCGTCGCCGCGCTCGAGCCGCCATTCGCTTGCCGGCGACGCCGGCGTGTCGAGGCGCAGGCACACGTGGTTCGGCAGGTCGTCCGGCGTCTTGGGCGTGCCGTGGCGCGCCAGGTACTCGCGCGACGCGACCAGCACGCTGCAGCTCGTGCCGCAGGTCTGCGCGACGTATCCGGAATCGGGCAGCTGCGACGCGGTCACGATCGACACGTCATAACCTTCTTCGACGAGGTTCGGCATGCGCTGCGCGAGCGTCAGTTCGACCGACACGTCCGGATTGTCTTCCTGATAGCGCACGATCGACGATACGACATGACTCTGCCCGAGCCCCGTCATCGCGTGGATGCGCATCTTGCCGCTAGGCCGCAGCAGCGCGTTGCGCGCTTCGGCGTTCGCGTAGTCGATCTCGGCAAGAATCGATTTCGCGCGCTCGAAGTAGCGTTCGCCGCTTTCGGTGAGACCGAGGTGGCGCGTCGTGCGATGCAGCAGCCGCGTCTGTACGTGCGCTTCGAGATTCGATACCGCGCGCGACACCTGCGCGGTGGTCGCGTCGATTTCTTTCGCGACCGCGGTAAAACTGCCGGCTTCGACAACGCGCACGAACAGGCGCATGTTTTCGAGCATGTCCATTGGATTGGCTTCGGGAGTATGGGGAAACGTCGGCGGCGCTCGCTTCAGACGGGAACCGGGGCGGGCGCGCGAGCCACACGCGGGCGATAACCTTGCCGGGGAACAGGCGGGAGAGCGGGCATCGCGTGCGTGGTCGTGGCATATCGGGGGAATTGGGTGGCCGAATTGTACGCCGCCGCAGACAAATATGCGCGCTGCAGGGCTCCCAGGCTTTCATCCGACGAAAGGTTCTTGCAAGACAAGTGCATCGCGCGCGTGCAAAACGTTGATGCAGCGCGACAATTTGTATCACAACACGATATAATTCCGGCTTTCTTGCGCGGCCTCGTCCGCGTTGCCATTTTTTGCGCTTACCTTCATGTCGTCAGGCTCCTCCCCGTCGCGCCGCACCTTCCGGCAATGGCTGCACAGCTTCGTTCCCCATCCGATGACGCTAGGCTGGCGCGAGCGCATGCGCTCGTGCATGGGGGCCCTCGTCGGCATCGCGACGGTCGGCGTGACGATGCGGCTGATGCCCGGCGTACCGGGTCTCGTGCCGCTGCTCGTCGCGCCGATGGGCGCATCGGCCGTGCTGCTGTTCGCGGTGCCGGCGAGTCCGCTCGCGCAGCCGTGGTCGATCATCGGCGGCAACCTGGTGGCGGCGACCGTTGGCGTCGCATGTGCGCAATGGATCGCCGATCCGATCACGGCCGCCGCGGTCGCCGTCGCACTTGCGATCGGCGGCATGTTCGCGCTGCGCTGCGTTCACCCGCCGTCGGGTGCCGTCGCGCTGACGGCGGTGCTCGGCGGGCCGGCGATCCATGCGCTCGGCTTCGGTTTCGTGGTCGAGCCGATTGCGCTGCAATCGGCGATCCTGCTCTCGGCCGCGCTCGCATACCATGCACTGACCGGCCACCGCTATCCGCACGGCGGCGTGCGCCCGGACGCAAAGCCGCAAGGCGGCAGCGCAGCGCCCGCGCGCGGCGGCTTCACGCGCGCCGATCTCGACGCGGTGCTGAAGCGTCGCGGCGAATGGCTCGACGTCGATCCGGATGACCTCGAGATGCTGCTGCGCGAAACCGAAATGCAGGCGTATACGCGCACGTTCGGCCAGCTCACGTGCGCGGACCTGATGACGAAGAATGCGATCGAGGTCGCGCCGTCGACGCCGGTGACGGGCGCATTGACGCTGCTCGACCGCCATCGCGTGAAGGCGCTGCCCGTCGTCGACGGCGACGATCGCCTGATCGGCATCGTCACCCGCGCGGACCTCACGCGCCAGCTGCGCCGGCCGACTCCGCTGTGGCAGCGGCTGTCCGCGCGGCTGCCGCAGTCGCTCGGTGGCCAGCCCGCCAGCGTCGCCACCGTGATGACGCGCGACGTCGCATGCGTGCAGCAAACGATGCCGATCACCGCGCTCGTGCCGCTGTTTACGCATTCGGGCCATCACCACATTCCGGTCGTCGATGCGTCGCACCGTCTGGTCGGCATCATCACGCAGACGGATCTCGTCACGGGCCTGTATCGGCAAACGCAGATGCTCCAGGCCGCATAACGCGGGCGCATGCCGTGTAACGGATAGCGAAATGCAGATTTTTCTCGTAAAATCGCTCTTTTATATCATGTTGTGATATATTTTTCGCTACCGAAACCGACTATCCGACCGACCGCAATGACCGATACCCGCCGCGCGCTCAACAAAAGCGATTTCCAGCAACTGTCCGAGTTCCGCTACCAGATGCGCCGCTTCGAGCGCTTCTCCGAACGCGCTGCGCAAAGCGAAGGCGTGACGCCGCTGCAATACCTGCTGCTGCTGCACATCAAGGGCTACCCGCACCGCGAGTGGGCCACGATCGGCGAACTGGCGGAACGCCTGCAGGCACAGCACCACGGTGTGGTCGCGCTGGTGACGCGCTGCGAGGCGCTCGGGCTCGTGAAGCGCAAGACGAGCGAAGCGGATCGCCGCCAGGTCGAAGTGCATCTCGAAGAGGCCGGCGAAACGCTGCTCGCGCGCCTTGCGGCCATGCATCGCGCGGAACTGAAATCGTTGAAAGGCACGTTCCAGGTTCCGCAGATCGATTACTGACCCTCGCTTTTTCAACCTTTCCCTCACACCGATGAACGCTCCACATAAACGCGATTTCTCGACCAACGAACGCCTGCCCAGGATCGCGTTGCTGGCTGCCGTCATTGGGCTGCTCGGCACGCTGGCGGCGTTCGTGCTGTTGAGCCTGATTCACCTGTTCACGAACCTGTTCTTCTTCCAGCAGTTCTCGTTCGTCGACCGCTCGCCCGCCGACAACACGCTAGGCGCGTGGGTCATCGTCGTGCCGGTGATCGGTGGCTTGATCGTCGGGCTGATGGCGCGCTTCGGCTCGGAGAAGATCCGCGGCCACGGCATTCCGGAAGCGATCGAGGCGATCCTGTTCGGCAAGAGCCGGATGTCGCCGAAGGTCGCGGTGCTCAAGCCGCTGTCGTCCGGTGTCGTGATCGGCAGCGGCGGCCCGTTCGGCGCCGAAGGCCCGATCATCATGACCGGCGGCGCGCTCGGCTCGCTGATCGCGCAGTGCGTGCACGTGACCGCCGCCGAGCGCAAGACGCTGCTCGTCGCAGGCGCGGCCGCCGGCATGACCGCCGTGTTCGGCACGCCGGTCGCCGCGGTGCTGCTCGCGGTCGAACTGCTGTTGTTCGAATGGCGCCCGCGCAGTTTCCTGCCGGTCGCACTCGCATGCGCGGTGGCCGGGTTCGCGCGTGCGGTGTTCTTCGGCGTCGAGCCGCTGTTCCCGCTCACCACCGCGTCGCCGACACCGGTCGCGCTGCTGTCGTGCATCGTCGCGGGCCTGCTGTCCGGTGGGCTCGCATGCGGCCTGTCGGCAGCGCTGTATCGCATCGAGGACGGCTTCGCGAAGCTGCCGGTGCACTGGATGTGGTGGCCGGCGCTCGGCGCGATCGTGATCGGCGTCGGCGGCTGGGTCGAACCGCGTGCGCTCGGTGTCGGCTATGACGTGATCGGCGACTTGCTGCATCAGCATATCGCGCTGAAAATCGCGCTCGCGCTGCTGATCGTGAAGGCCGTGATGTGGGTGATCGCGCTCGGCTCCGGCACGTCGGGCGGCGTGCTCGCCCCGCTGCTAATGCTCGGCGCGGGCCTCGGCACCGTGCTGTCGCCGGTACTGCCCGGCGGCGACCCGGCACTGTGGCCGCTCGTCTGCATGGCCGCCACGCTCGGCGCGACGCTCGGTGCGCCGCTGACCGCGATCGTGTTCGCGTTCGGCCTCACGCATGACGCGAACGCGCTGCTGCCGCTGCTTGCCGCGACGCTCGTCGCGCACGGGTTCGCGACGATCGCGATGAAGCGCTCGATCATGACCGAAAAGATCGCGCGTCGTGGTTATCACATCTACCGCGAATACGGCGTCGATCCGCTAGAGCGGCATGACGTTGCCGAAGTGATGACGGCGGCCGACGCGCTCGTCGCGATCGACGGCGCCATGACGCTCGATGCGGTCGAGTCGCAATACTTCGGCGCAAAGCAGACGCACCGTGCGTATCCGGTCGTGCACGACGGCCGCCTGCTCGGTCTCGTCGATCGTGCGACGCTCGACGCGCATCGCGCTCAGGCCGGCTCCGGCGCGACGTTCGCGAGCGCATTCGCCGATCGCGCGCCGGCCGTCGCACAGGCTCACGAAACCTGCCGCGTGGTCGCATCGCGGCTCGCGATGCTCGGCCTCGAGCGCCTGCCCGTCGTCGACGATCCGCAATCGCTGCGCCTCATCGGCATCGTGTCGCGCAGCGACCTGATCAAGCCCGCGCTCCAGCACTTCGACGACGAACAGAAGCGCGAGCGCTTCCGCCCGATCGTGCCGGTGAATTTTCGCGCCGCCGCCGACCGCAAGGCCGGCTGACCGTTACCGCGTGCGCGGCGCGCAGCGCACGCACCATCTCGCGTCGCACCCGTCACGTCGCGAAGCGGTGCGCGCGCTGCGCGCCGTTGCGCATTCCGCCGCATCCGGCGTTTAAACTTGGTTGACAGTCGACCGGACGAAAGTTTGTCATCATGGTTCTCATGCGACGGGGCCACCATTCAGCCATTCCAGCGCGACAACCAACAACGAGCGTCGCGGCGCGACATGCAGACACATGCAGTACGCCGCGGCCGGCAATCCACCACACCCACGGACAAGTGCGTCGGCCACTCGGCGAACGACCTCGTGCGGTCGCGCCACTCGATCATGCTGCCATGCAGCAGAACGGCATGCATCCGCATCGGCGTTTGGCAAGCGCGTTAACAACTTGTTTCGGAATTGCCGGAACCGCATTTGGCGGATGCGATCTCACAGACACGCAGCTTTCTGCTGCGCATCCCACTCAATCAATCACGACTCGAGGGAGATAAAACGTGAACGTGAAATACTTACCGCTCATCGCATTGACCGTGGCAATTTCTGCGCATGCTGCCGATCCGGCCGTGCAGAACGTGGGACAAAGCCAGAAATCCGCTCAGGACGTCTCGGCCTGCATCGCGAAGACCTGGGCCGACAAGTCGCAGCAACAGGTGATTTCGCAAAACGTGCTCGCCAACGGCCTCGCGACCGACGTGTACGCACCGGGCCAGCAACCGCCCAATGGCGCGGCCGCGATGGTTCGCCCGTCGTGGAAGCCGGACGCGAAGACGTGGGTCGGCGTGCGCGGGGACGCGGCTGCAGCCGGCGACATCAACGCCTGCCTGTAAGCCTGCGCCGGACGGCATTGCGCCGTCCGCATGCGACGAGCCCCGCTTCGGCGGGGCTTTTTACTGGTCGACGCGCCGCGCTTACAGATAGCTGCAGACGTAGTCGAGCGTCTCGATCACTTCGATGTCGAACCGGCTCTTGCCCGGCACCGAGAACGATTCGCCGGCGCCGTAAGTCTGCCATTCGCTGCTGCCGTCGAGCTTCACGCGACACTTGCCGGCTTGCACTTCCATCAATTCGGGTGCGTCCGTGCCGAAGTTGAGCGCGCACGGCAGGATCACGCCGAGCGTCTTGCGCGTGCCGTCCGGGAAGAGCACGGTATGCGACACGCACTTGCCGTCGAAATAGACGTTCGCGCGCTTGACGACCGATACGTTGTCGAATTGGGTTGCACTGGTCATGTGATGCCTCTGATTGCTGGATGCGGGATGCCGGATGGCGTGTTGTCGGCGGCCGGCCAGGGCGGCAGGCCGGCCGTTATGATACCGGCTCGCGGCGAGCGCGCCGCAATTGCTTGCCGCGCGCAATCCCCGCGGAAGGCGCTCGCCAGATAATCAGGATTGCGATTCGATCCACCAGCGGGGCACACCTGCTCCGGCTCATCCCAGCCCTTTGCGGCGCGCGGAATCGCGCAGGCAGTCGAGCAGCATCGCAGCGGCCGGCGTGAGCGGACTGTCGCGGCGCGTAATCACCTGCACCGATACGGCCGGCAGCCGCTCGCGGATCGGCAGCACGGCGAGCTTGTCGCGCGCCCACTCGCCTTGCAGCAGTTGCTCGGGCATCGATGCGATCAGGTCGGCGCCCGTCATCAGACTATGCGCGAGCCCGAAGCTCGGACATTCGACGACCCGTTGCGGCACCGGCAACCCATACGCAACGAACGAATTGAACAGCACCTGCGTCGAGCTTTCCGGCGACGGATTCATCAGCCAGTCGGCTTCGACGAGATCGGCCAGCGACGTGGCCGATGCGAGCGGATGCCCTTTGCGCGCGACGATCAGCGACCGGCTCGCATAGAGTTCTGCATGATCGAACTCGGCCGCGAGCAGCTCGGGCACGACGACGGCCACCGCGAAATCGAGCGAGCCGTCGTGCAGCCGCGGCAGCGCGACGCCGGGGAACCCTTCGATCAGATTGACGCGCGCGACCGGAAAGCGCCGCCGGAACGCGCGGAATGCGTCGGGCAGGATCGTCACCGCAGCGGCCGGTGTGATGGCCGCGGCGACCGAGCCCGTCATCGCGCCCTGCGCCTGTTCGATGTCGTCACGCGCGCGCTGCATTTCCGCGACGATCAACCGCGCCCGCACCTGCAGTTGCTGGCCGAACGCCGTAAGCTGCACGCCGCGCGCGGTGCGCACCACGAGCGACACGCCGAGCGCGATCTCCAGTTCCTTGACGGCTTTCGTCAGCGCCGCCGGCGACACGTTCAGGCGACGCGCGGCCGCGCGGATGCTCCCTTCTTCCGCGACGGTGACGAACGCTTTCAGCTGATGGTATTTCATGACCGCATGCCTGGAATCGTGGAAACGCGACGCCCGGCCAGACGCGGCGGCTCAGGGTATTCCCGAGCGGCAACCGGTGGTGAGCACCAAAGCAATTTAGCAGCTTCTGGTACCCGACAGAAATTTATATGCTTGGCCGTCATATCCGCGTCAAACGTCCATCCAGCCACACCCGCCCCACTGGAGACACCATGCTGCAAGCCGTGAACCCCGTGATCCCCGGCATCGCCGCGATCGCCCCCGACCTGATCGAAGTGCGCCGCCGCATCCACGCGCATCCCGAACTCGCGTTCGAGGAAACGCTGACGAGCAATCTCGTCGCCGAGCTGCTCGCCGGCTGGGGCTACGAAGTGCATCGCGGCATCGGCAAGACCGGCGTCGTCGGCGTGCTGCGCGAAGGCCAGAGCGCACGCACCGTCGGGCTGCGCGCCGACATGGACGCGCTGCCGCTCGCCGAAACCACCGGCCTGCCTTACGCGAGCCGCCACGCGAACAAGATGCACGCGTGCGGCCACGACGGTCACACGGCAATGCTGCTGTGCGCGGCGCGCCATCTCGCGGCGACGCGCCAGTTCTCGGGCACGCTGAACCTGATCTTCCAGCCGGCCGAGGAAAATTTCGGCGGTGCGAAGTCGATGATGGACGACGGCCTGTTCGACCGCTTTCCGTGCGACGCGATTTTCGCGATCCACAACATGCCGGGCCGCGCCGCCGGCGACATGGCGTTCCGCAGCGGCGCCGCAATGGCGTCGGCCGACCGCGTGACGATCACGCTGCGCGG
Organism: Burkholderia sp. AU19243; assembly: GCF_018148075.1. Taxonomy (NCBI): domain Bacteria; kingdom Pseudomonadati; phylum Pseudomonadota; class Betaproteobacteria; order Burkholderiales; family Burkholderiaceae; genus Burkholderia; species Burkholderia sp. AU19243. Next base: position 183,959 of record NZ_JAGSTV010000002.1, on the reverse strand, counting down.
CGTCGGTGGTCACGGCGCGATGCCGCACTTCGCGCGCGATCCGATGTCGGCCGCGGGCAGCATCATGGTCGCACTGCAGACGATCGTCGCGCGCGAGGTCGACGCGCAGCATGCGGCCGTGATTACGGTCGGCAGCGTGCAGGCCGGCGAAACCTTCAACATCATTCCCGAATCCGTCGTGATGAAGCTGTCGGTGCGCGCGCTGAATGCCGACGTGCGCACGCTGCTCGCACGCCGCATCGAAGCGCTTGCGAAAGGCCAGGCGGAAAGCTTCGGCGTCACGGCCGAAGTGGATTACGACTACGGCTACCCGGTCCTCGTGAACCATCCCGAGCCGACCGCGTTCGCCGCCGACATCGCGCGCCAGATGCTCGGCGCCGAGCGCGTCGAGACCGACGCCGCGCCGCTGATGGGCAGCGAGGACTTTGCGTTCATGCTCGAAGCGCGCCCCGGCTGCTATGCGTTCATCGGCAACGGGATCGGCAGCAAGGGCGGCTGCATGGTGCACAACCCTGGCTACGACTTCAACGACGACATTCTCGCGATCGGCGCGAGCTACTGGGTCCGCGTCGCCGAAGCCTGGCTCGCGGCCTGACGGCCCTTCATCACGCAGTTCCGCGCCTCAGCAGGGGAACCTCATGGAAACGTCCGCCCTTCCGTTGTCCGGCTCGCCGGCCGATGCCCGCGCCGCCGCGAAGAAACGCCGCCTGATCGCGGCGGCCGCCGTCGGCAACGCGCTCGAGTTCTACGACTTCACGGTCTACAGCTTCTTCGCGATCCTGATCGGCAAGCTGTTCTTTCCGGTGCATTCGTCGTTCGGTCAGTTGATGCTGGCGGTCGCGAGCTTCGGCGTCGGCTTCGTCACGCGCCCGCTCGGCGGCCTCGTGATCGGCATGTACGCGGATCGTGCGGGCCGCAAGAAAGCGATGATTCTCACGCTGCTGCTGATGGCGCTCGGCACCGCGACGATCGCGGTCGCGCCGACCTTCGCGCAGATCGGCATCGCCGCGCCGCTGCTGCTCGTGCTTGCACGCCTGGTGCAAGGGTTCGCATCGGGCGGCGAAGTGGGCGCGTCGACGACGCTGCTGCTCGAACAGGCGCCGCAGCATCGCCGCGGTTTCTACGCGTCGTTCCAGTTCTCGAGCCAGGGGCTCGCGGCGCTCGCGGGGGCGCTTACCGGCGTCGCGCTGACGTCGACGCTCAATGCCGCGCAGCTCGAAAGCTGGGGCTGGCGCGTGCCGTTCGTCATCGGCACGCTGTTCGTGCCGCTCGGTTACTGGTTGCGCCGCACCGTCGAGGAAGTGCCGGCCGTCGCGCCCGCTGCCGCTCGCGCATCCGGCGAGAAAATCGCTTCGCTGCCGCTCGCCGACGTGCTGCGGCATCACGGCAAGGCCGTGTTCGCCGGCCTCGGCGTGACGATCGGCGGCACGTCGATCCACTACATCATCGTGTTCTACATGGCGATCTACGGCGTGCAGGTGCTGCATCTGCCGACCTGGCTGTCAATGACGGCCGGCTGCGTCGCCGGTGCGATTTTGATGCTCGTGACGCCGATCGGCGGGCATCTGTCCGATGTGTTCGGCCGCAACCGGATCGTATGGTGGACGCGCATCGTGCTAATGGTCGCGATCTATCCGTCGTTCATCGCGCTGAACCGGTGGCCGGGTGCTGCATCGCTGCTCTCGATCATCGCCGCGCTGTCGATCGTGCATGCAATCAACATCGGGGCGACGGGCGCGATGCTCGGAGAGCTGTTTCCGCGTGCTGTGCGGGCGACGGGCGGTGCGCTGGTGTATAGCGTGGGCGTCGCGATCTTCGGCGGCTTCGCGCAGTTCTTCGTCACCTGGCTGATCGCGGCGACAGGCAATCCGAATGCGCCTGCGTGGTATGCGATCGGCTGTGGCGCGCTGACGCTGCTCGCGATTCGGTGCATGGACGAGAAGGCCGGGAAGGCGCTCGATTGACTGGCGCGCGATGCGCTGTGCGGCAGTCGTTGACGCGCCAAACGCGCATCGGGCATGATCGTCCCATGCACAACGCAACGACGCCTCTTCCGACGACCACGCGCACGACCGCCTTCGGCGGGCCGGTGTCGCGATCGCGCGCAAGGTCGTAGCGTCCCGATTCCCACGGGCCCCGCCGGTTCCGGACGGGGTCTCGTCGTTTCTCCGTCCGTGCCAGTCCTTCAGGAGAAACGCAATGTCCGAAGCCCCTTCCCCGAAACGTGCGCTGCTCGTCATCGACATGCAGGTCGGTCTGTTCGACGGCCCCGATCGTCCACATGACGGCGAACGCGTGCTGGCCAGGATCAACCGGCTGATTCGCCGCGCGCATGACGCCGGTGCTCCGGTGTTTGCCGTGCGTCACACCGGCCCGGCCGGCTCGCCGATCGCGCCCGATGCGCCGCTGGCCGCGTTGCTGCCGGACCTCGCGATCGATACGGCACGCGATATCGTGTTCAACAAGACTCGGCCGAGCTGCTTCGCCGGCACGCGGCTTGCGGAATGGCTGCACGCGGCCGGGATCGGCGAAATCGCGATTACGGGAATGAAGACGCAGTACTGCATCGACACGACCTGCCGTGCGGCGGCCGATCTCGGCTTTCGCGCAGTGCTCGTCGCCGATGCGCACACCTGCATGGATACGCCCGACCTTCCGGCCGGGAGGATCATCGCGCATCACAATGCGACGCTTGGCGGACCCTTTGCGACGTTGACGACGACCGACGCGTGCGGGTTCTGATGCACGACGCTGGCCGGACCACGATGCATGAGGGCGCACGTTGCGATCGCTTCGTCAGCAAAGAGCGGCCGCGTGTATTGCTTCGATGCTTGACGATGCGCCGCGGACTGAAACGATCGTCATCGAAGGCATTGTGTCTGCCGACAGGAATTCGCCGAGCCGCGTGGATACCGCGACGATCCGCAAACCCCGCAAGCGGGAAAGGCACGGGCCGCCCTCACCGTGCGTTGCCTGCACCAAGCCCGCACTCAGAACGTATGCATCATCCCGACATACGCACCCGTCTGCGACTCGCCCGTCATCGGACTCGTGCCCGACGTCGCATCCCGCGGCGACGCGAGCAGCGAGAAGTTCGAATTCCCGCCGTTGCGCACGTACGCGACGGTCCCATACAGGAACGTGCGCTTCGACAGGTTGTACGTCGTCCCCAGCACGTACATGATCGCGTGCCCCGACGGATCGTGCGACGCATCGCCGCCGCCGTCGCCGACCTTCACGTAATACCCGCCGCCCGTCACGGCCCACTGCGGTGTAGCCGTATAAGTCGCACCGAGCCAGTAATGATCCGCGCGATCGGCCACGCCGGCTGGACTGTCCGGCGCCTGGTAGTGCGTATACGCGCCCTGGATCTTGAACTTCGACACCTTCACGTTCGCGCCGACGAAATACTCTCGCGAAGCCGTGAAAATGTTGCTGAACTTGCCGTTGTTGTCGCGCAGCTCGTCGTAGATGCCGCGCACGTCGAGCACCGGCGAATGGTACGAGATCATGATCCCGTCCGAGCGGCCGAAGTCGTCGGCCGCGCCGTAGTTGAAACCGCGCGACTGATTGCCGAACGCATATTGCGCCTGCACGTCGAAGCCGCCGATCACCGGGCTGTGATATTCGATGTTGTTGCTGCTCTGCTGCCAGTTGCGGCCGCGCACGAGCGACGCGGACGAAAACGCCTGTTGCACGAACGGGTCGAATTCCCACACGCCGTCACTATCGATGAACAGGTTGCGGCCGGCCTGCAGCTGCCCCCACGTATCGCTCTTCAACCCGACATACGCGCGGCGCGACCACATGCGTCCGCCGCCCGTCGTGCCGTTCATCACCTGGAACGCGGTCTCCAGGTTGAAGACCGTCGACATCCCGCCGCCGAGATCCTCGAAACCCTTCAGCCCGAACATGCTCGTGCCCCAGTCGCCGCCTTCCGCGCTCCAGCGCGTCGAACTGCCGTTCGGGGTCGCGATGTGGTTCAGGTATTCGATGCCGCCGTCGATCCGGCCGTACAGCGTGACGCTCGTCTGTGCAAACGCAGCCGCCGGCGTGGCGGCCGCAATCAGCCATGCGAAGTATTTGAGTCGCAAAATGATGCCCCCTCGGAGTCTCGACCGTCCGACCCGCGCGCTGTGCACGGGCCGGCAGTCCGTTCACCCGCGATCGACCGAAAAACGTCCGGGGCCCGCCGCGCACAGCGCGAGCAAGCCGCCCGAGATCGCGATGTTCTTGTAGAAATGAATCATGTTGTTGATCTGCTCGCCGCCGGCCATCGTCCAGTAGTGGTGGCCGATGACCGCGGTGCCGATCGTGTACAGCGCAAGCAGCAGCGCGAGCGGCCGCGTCTGAAAGCCGACGAGCAGCGCGATGCCGACGAACAACTCCATCACGACGGAGATCGCCGCCGAAACGATCGGCGCCGGCGCACCCTCGCTTCCCATGAACGCGATCGTACCGGAGAAGTCGACGATCTTCTTCCAGCCGAACATCACAAACAGGATCACGAGCAGGATTCGGGACAACAGCAGCAGCACATCGCGCTGGGACGCGAGAAACGGTTGATTCGGTGTCATGGTGTGATCAACGAAAGCGATGCGCGCAAGCAACCGCACGCACCGGATTGCCAATGAACCAGGACGGGCGGCCTTCAGGGCCGCCCGCCCCGCTCTGCAACAACCGGCATCGGGGCCAACCGATGTGCTGTGCTCCTCCTGTCAGTGCTGCGGCGACTGCGCACGCGTCAACGCGCCTTCGCGACGTCCTGCTCGGTCACCTTCGCGGCCGGATTGCCGAACTGCCCCGTCACGTAGTTCGCCAGCGCGGCGATCTGCGCATCCGTCAGCTCGTTGCGGAACGCGGGCATCCCGACGTCTTCGCTGCCGGCTTTACGCTCGACCCCGTTCAGGATCACCTGCACGAGGTTCGTCGGATTCGGCGCACCGACCGTCGAATTGTGGAATAGCGACGGATAGTAGCCGTCCGGCGTGCCCTTGCCTTGCATCTGGTGGCACGTCGCGCAGTTGCCGAGGTACAGCCGGGCCGGGTCGATGCCCGACGACGCGAGCGGCACGCCGCGCAGCTTCAGCCCGTCTTCCGCGGGCTTGCCCCACGACGAACGCGACTGCTTCGCATCGCCGTTGGCGACGGCTGGCACCGTGCGGATGTACGTCGCGATCGCGCCGATATCGGCGTCGGTCATCTTCGAGAAGCTGTGCTCGACCGCTTCGGCCATCGGGCCGGCCGCCTGCGCGACGCCCGGCACGCTGCCGGTACGCAGGTACTGGACGAGCTGCTGCTGCGTCCAGCCGCCGATCCCCGCGTTCGGGTCCGACGTGATGTTGTAGCCGTCCCAGCCCGCCAGCACCGAGCCGGACAGGAAGCTGCCGCCCGTCTCGTCGAGCGACTTCTCCTGCATCGCGATACCGCGCGGCGTGTGGCACGTGCTGCAGTGCGCGAGGCCCTGCACCAGGTACGCGCCACGATTCCACTCGGCGCTCTGCGACGGTTTAGGCTGGTACGCGCCGTCTTTCAGGAACAGCCAGTTCCAGATCTTCAGCGGCCAGCGCATGCTCAGCAGCGCCGGAATCTCGTTCTTCGGCGGCGCCTGCTTCACCGGCTCGACGCCATGCATGAAGTACGCGTACAACGCCTGCACGTCGTCGTCGTTGATCTTCGCGTACGACACGTACGGCATCGCCGGATACAGGTTGTCGCCGTTCTTCGACACCCCGTGACGCACGGCGCGTTCGAAGTCCTCGAACGTCCACTTGCCGATACCGGTATCCGGATCCGGCGTGATGTTGCTCGTATAGATCTTGCCGAGTTTCGGCACCGGCATCGCGAGACCGCCCGCGAACGGTTTGCCGCCCTTCGCGGTGTGGCAAGCCATGCAGTCGCCGGCGACCGCGAGATATTCGCCGCGCTTGATCTGCGCGGGATCGGCGGAATCGGCCGCGCGCACGAGGCCCGGCAGCGCGACACAGCCCGCGAGGAGGAAGGTGAGAGTAGATTTCCGCACGGTCAGACTTCCTTCTTCAGCGTGTCTGACATCCGCAGCGCGAGCGCCGCGATCGTCAGCGTCACGTTTACCGTACCGACGGTCGGCATCGTCGAGCTGCTCGAGATGAACAGGTTTGGATGGTCGAACGTGCGGCAGTCCTTGTCGACGACGGAGTCGCGCGCATCCGCGCCCATGATCGTCGAGCCCGTGATGTGGTTGTTCGGCGCGAACTCGTCGTTGAACACCACGTCAGTGCCGCCCAGCACCTTCGCAGCGGTCGCGTAGACCTCGCGCGTATGCACCGCGCCGCGTTTGACGTAGTCGTCGATCGCATACGTGATTTCCGGGCGCGGAATGCCGATCGCGTCGGTGGCCGTCTTGCTCGGCACGATGCGGTTTTCGGGTTGCGGCAGGATCTCGTGGAAGCAGTCGAACTGCACGTAGCGCGCGGAGCGGTCGCGGATCTGTGCGTCGAGCTCCTCCGGCTTCATCAGCTTGCCGGCCTTGAAGATCTTCTGCGTCTCCTGGTTGATGCGCGACATGTTCGACAGGTGGATTTTCTTCGCCGCTTCGGTCGCGCGGAACGGCCCGTCGCGAAAGCCGATCAGCGACGTCATTTCCTGCGGGCCGCGGCCCGGCCACAGCTTCTCGCTCGCGTAGAACGACACGCCCGTGCCCGGGTGATCCATCAGGTTGCGCCCGACCATGTCGGAGCTGTTCGCGACGCCGTTCGGGAAATCGCGATTCGCGGACATCAGCAGGATCTTCGGCGTCTCGATGCCGTTCGCCGCCACCACAAAATACTTGCCTTCGACCCGGTGGTCTGCGCCCGTCTTGTCCTTGTAGATCGCGGCGACGATCCGCTTGTCCGGCCCTGTCTCGAGCTTGTAGACGACCGCGCTGTCGATCAGTTTCGCGCCCGCCTGCTCGGCCTTCTGCACGTGCACGATGCCGTTGTACATCGCGCCGATCGGGCAGATCGGCATGCAATTGTTGTTCCCGCAACAGGTCGGCCGTCCGTCATACGGACGGCTGTTGCGCGCGACCGGCTCGGTCACCACGTGGAACTTCGGGTCATAGCCGTTGAGCGCGCTCTTGATCGTCTGCTCGTTGAACGACAGCGGCAGCGGCGGCATCGGGTAAGGCTGCTTGCGCGGCGAGTACAGATCCTCTTCGGGACCCGGCCCCCACACGCCGAGCTCTTCCTCGGCGCGCTGGTAGTAATGCTCGAGGTCGTCGTACTGGATCGGCCAGTCGCGGCCGACGCCGTACACGGTCTTCATCTTGAAGTCGTTCGGGATGAAGCGCCACGCAGACGCGGCCCAGTGCCACGTCGTGCCGCCCACCGCGCGGATGTACTGCGAGTTGAACTTGTGCTCGCCCTTCAGGATCAGGTAGTCGTTCGGCGGGCCGTATTCCGGATGCGGCGCCCACGGGCTCGACGGGTACGGCGCCATGAAGTCCGTCTTGTCGGGCTGATTGCGAAAGCGCTCGACAATTTCGCCGCGCGGCATGCGCGGGCCGGCCTCCAGCAGGATCACCGACTTGCCGGCCATCGCCAGCTGGTGCGCAACGATCGCGCCTGCGACACCGGACCCGACGACCACGACGTCGGCTTTTTGCGTATCGGTATCGGCCATCAGGCTTGCCTCTCGATCGGTTTTTCGGCCCAGAAGCCGGGTTTGTTCGGGCAATACGACGGAATCACGAGCGTATCGGACACGACGCTGAACATTAATGCTTCTTCGTAGGCAATCACGACGTTGTCGACGATGCCGAGATACCACGCGCCGAGTGTCGACAGCGCGGCGGCTTCCTGATCGGGCGTCAACGAGCCGGACGCAAGCGCGCCCGCAAGTTGCGACAGCGCGTCGGCGGTTTTGAACGAGCCCTTCTGCAACGCTTGCAGGTAGCGTTCGCCGAGCACGCGGCTCAGCCCTTTCTTGCCTGTCAGTGCTTCGGAGAGCGTCATGAACGCGTCGATCGGCGCGGTGCCGGGGCTGTCGGCCAGGGCCCGCAACGCCAGCGAGCCGGTGAGACTCGCCGCCGTCAGCGCCAGTGCGCCCTGCAGCCATTGACGCCGCGTGATGCCTGTTGCGGCTGCGTCGCTATCGCGACGCGAGTGGGGGGTGTTGTCGTTGTGCATGTTTCCTTCTCTCGAACACCGGATTCGGGAAAACCACGCTTGATATTTCTCAAACTATCGCGCGGCCCTGCAATGTACGCGCACAAACCGGATCGGACAATGCTTTTATAGTCCATTAAATGTTCCGCAATCCGAGACAATCGACATTTCGCTTCATCTTTGTGTCGTCGACGCGACAATTCTGCAACGGGATGCCGGTGTGTCGCAACCCGACGACACGCAACCTTCGGCCATTCGCTCGCATGCGCGTCGGTTAGAATCGCGTGCAATCAAACAGAAAGCTTCCCTCCGAGGGCATCGAGCGATGAAGCAGCACGACAAACACAACAACACGCGTTCAATCCACCACACCACACGGCTGCTCTTGCGCATCGGCGCGGTGGCCGCGCTCGGGGCCGCCACCGCGCTGTCGCTGCACGCGGGCGCGGCGCGCACCGTGAGCGTGTCGCCGCAAGGCACCGTCACCGAAGTCCGGCAGAGCGTCGTCAAATTCGACGAGGCAATGATCGCATTCGGGTCGGCATCCGCGCCGAACCCGGCGCGTCTGACCTGCAACGATTCCGCTGCCGCACGCGGCCAAGGGCACTGGCTCGACGACAAGACGTGGGTGTACGACTTCGAGAACGACCTGCCGCCGGGCGTGCGTTGCTCGGTCGCGCTCAACGACACGCTGCGCTCGGTCGCCGGCAATGCGGTCAGCGGCCCGCGCCGCTTCACGTTTCAGACTGGCGGCCCGTTCCCGGTCACGGTGCGTCCCGGCTCGCGCGAGATCGAGGAACGCCAGGTTTTCGTGCTGAAGCTGAACGGCCCGGCCGAGCCGCGTTCGGCGCTCGCGAACATCTGGTGCGAGGCGGCCGGGATTGGCAACCGCATCCCGGTCACCGCCGCCGACGACGCGACGCGCAACGCGCTGCTCGATCACTTCGGGCTGAAGAAGGACGCCGCGCGCGTGCTGACGCTGTCGTGCGCGCAGGCTCTTCCTGCAAGCGCGAAGATGCAGCTCGTGTACGGCAAGGGCGTCGCGAGCCCGAGCGGCATCGCGAACGACACCGAGCGCCGCTTCGACTTCACCGTGCGCGCGCCGTTCGCCGCGAGTTTCTCGTGCGAGCGCGAGAACGCGAAGGCGCCGTGCACGCCGCTGCGCCCGCTGACGCTGTCGTTCAATGCGCCGATCTCGCGCAAGAACGCCGAAGCGATCAAGCTGCGCGGCCCCGACGGTTCGCTTTCGCCGGCATTCGCGGCCGACGACCACAGCGACGAAGTGACGACCGTCAAGTTCGATGCGCCGCTGCCCGCACAGGCGAATCTGACGATCGAACTGCCGTCGGGCCTGCGCGACGTGACCGACCGCTCGCTGTCGAACGCCGACCTGTTCCCGCTCGCGACGCGCACCGCGCCGATGCCGCCGCTTGCAAAGTTCTCGTCCGGCACGTTCGGGATCGTCGAGCGCTTCGCCGAACCCGATACACCGGCGCTCGTGCCGGTCACGTTGCGCAACGTCGAAGCCGATCTGCACATTGCAGGCCTGAACGCGGGCGGCGCGCAATTTTCGAACCTGAAGGTCGAGAACGACACTGCGATCCGTCAATGGATGCGAACCGTCGAGCGTTTCGACAACTGGTCGATGACGGCCGGCACGATCGATGAGCGCATTCCGGGCCTGCTGCAACGCAAAGGCCAGCATCCGGTCTACGTGCCGCTCGAAGCCGGCGAGAAGATGCCGGCGCCGCAGAACCGCCGCATCGACGTGCGCTCGCTGTCGCTGCTGACCGGCGAACCCGGTGTGCAGGCGCTGACGCTACCGAAAGCCGACCCGAAGGGCCTGCGCCCATTCGAGGTCGTCGGTGTGCCGATCGACAAGCCCGGCTTCTACGTGCTCGAACTCGCGTCGCCCGCGCTCGGCCGCTCGCTGCTCGCGAAACCGTCGAACATGTACGTGCGCACCGCCGTGCTCGTCACGAACCTCGGCGTGCACCTGAAGCAGGGGCGCGAGAACAACCTCGTGTGGGTCACGACGCTCGACAAGGGCAAGCCGGTGCCGAATGCGCAGATCCGCGTGTCCGATTGCAACGGCGATGAAATTGCGTCCGGCAAGACCGACGCGCAGGGGCTGCTCACCATCGACGGGCCCTTCGAGCCGAAGCACGAATGCAGCCAGACGGAGCGCTTCGGCGACTATTTCGTGTCGGCGCGCGTGGACGATCCGAAGACGGGCCCGGACATGGCGTTCGTCAGTTCGAACTGGAACCGCGGGATCGAGTCGTGGCGCTTCAACGTGCCGACCGACACCGACAGCGCACCGACCGTGCGGGCACACACCGTATTCGACCGCACGCTGCTGCGCGCCGGCGAAACCGTGTCGATGAAGCACTTCCTGCGCACCGAGACGCTGCAGAGCCTCGCGTTCCCCGCGCAATATCCGGCGCGCGTGACGATCCGTCATCTCGGCTCCGACCAGACGTACAAGCTGCCGCTCGCGTGGTCCGCCGACCACAGCGCGGATACGCAGTTCACGCTGCCGCCGGCGGCCAGGCTCGGCGAATACAGCGTCACGCTCGAAGGCGGCCCGGACGATGCGCCGACCGCGAGTTACTACAGCGGCAGCTTCCGCGTCGAAGCGTTCCGCCTGCCGGTGCTCAAGGGGACGATCAGCGCGCGCGACGCGCAGAAGAGCCCGCTTGTCGCGGTCAAGGAAGCGCCGCTCGCGGTGCAGATCGACTACGTGTCGGGCGGCGGCGCGTCGAATCTGCCGGTGCAGGTATCGGCGCTGATGAAGTGGGCGTCGCCGCCGTTTGCGGATCGCTTCGAGGACTTCAGCTTCACGCCGTATCGTCCCGAGCGCAGCGACGGAAACGCCGACGACGATGCGCAGGACGGCGACAACGCGTCGGCCGCGAACAACGATCCGGACGCGACGAAGTTGATCGCTGACAAGCTGCCGCTGACGCTCGACCGCAACGGCGCGGGTTCGGTCACGCTCAAGGGCCTGCCCGACGTCGACGCGCCGAAACGCATCGCGCTCGAGGCGACGTTCGCCGACCCGAACGGCGAAGTACAGACGATTCGCGGCGACACGATCCTGTGGCCGGCCGCGGTGGTCGCGGGCATCAAGGCCGGCCGCTGGGTCTCGGTCGGCCAGCGCGTGCCGGTGCAGGCGCTCGCGCTCGACCTGCAGGGCAAGCCGCGCGCATCGGTCGCGATCGAGATCAAGGGCGTCGCGCATATCACGACGTCGTCGCGCAAGCGGATGGTCGGCGGCTTCTACGCGTACGACAACAAGAGCGACACGCGCGACCTCGGCGTGCTGTGCTCGGGCAAGACCGACGACACGGGCCGCATGGCGTGCGACGCGACGCTCGAACAGGCCGGCAACGTACAGCTGATCGCGGTCGCGAAGGACGGCGACGGCCGCACGTCGAACGCGTCGACGTCGGTATGGGTTACGCGCGAGGACGAACTCTGGTTCGGCGGCGACAACACCGACCGGATCGACGTGATTCCGGAGAAGACGTCCTACGAACCGGGCGAGACGGCCCGCTTCCAGGTGCGCATGCCGTTCCGCTACGCGACCGCGCTCGTCGCGGTCGAGCGCGGCGGCGTGATGGAAACGCACGTGGTGCAACTGAACGGCAAGAACCCGACCGTCGACCTGAAAGTCGGCGAATCGTGGGGGCCGAACGTATACGTGTCGGTGCTCGCGCTGCGCGGCCGTATTCGCGAAGTGCCGTGGTATTCGTTCTTCACGTGGGGATGGAAGGCGCCGGTCGAATGGGCGCGCGCGTTCTGGCGCGAAGGCCGCCACTACGAAGCGCCGACCGCGTTCGTCGACCTGTCCAAGCCCGCGTTCCGCTACGGACTGGGCGAGATCAAGGTCGGCACCGGCGTGCACCGTCTCGGCGTGACCGTAACGACCGACGCGACGCGCTACACGGTGCGCAGCAAGGCGCAGGCGCACGTCAAGGTCACGCTGCCGAACGGGCAGCCCGCCCCCGCTGGCACGCAGATCGCGGTCGCGGCCGTCGACGAGGCGCTGCTCGAACTCATGCCGAACAACAGCTGGGACCTGCTCGACGCCATGCTGCAGCGGCGCGCGTACGGCGTCGAGACGGCCACCGCGCAGATGGAAATCGTCGGCCGCCGCCACTTCGGCCGCAAGGCCGTGCCGGCGGGCGGCGGCGGCGGCAGCGCGCCGACGCGCGAGCTGTTTGACACGCTGCTGCTGTGGAACCCGCGCGTGACGCTCGACGCGAACGGCAGCGCGACCGTCGAGGTGCCGCTGAACGACGCGCTCACGCGCTTCCGGATTGTCGCGATCGCGGCGGTGGGCGCCGACCGCTTCGGCACGGGCAGCACGTCGATCCGCAGCACGCAGGATCTGCAGCTGATCTCCGGCCTGCCGCCGCTCGTGCGCGAAGGCGACGCGTTCCGCGCGCAGGTCACCCTGCGCAACACGACCGAGCGTGCGATGCAGGTCGTCGTGACGCCACACGTAACGGGCGTCGACGTCGCGCCGCAATCCGTGTCGCTCGCAGCCAATGCGGCGGCCGAGGTCGCATGGACGATCACCGTGCCCGAGCAGGCGCTCGACGCGGGCGGCGCGCTGAACTGGCGCATCGACGCGGCCGAGCAAGGCGGCAAGCGCGCGTCCGACGCACTGGCCGTCACGCAAAAGGTCGTGCCCGCGCTGCCGGTGACCGTGCAGCAGGCGACGCTCGCCCAGGTTGACGGCACGCTTACGGTGCCCGTCGCCGCGCCGGCCGGCGCCGTCAACAACGCGCAGGGGATGCCGCGCGGCGGGATTGCCGTGTCGCTGCAGTCGAAGCTCGCGGAGGGGCTGCCCGGCGTGCGGCGCTGGTTCGAGCGCTATCCGTACCGCTGCCTCGAACAGCAGACGTCGCGCGCGATCGGCCTGCACGATGCCGCGCAATGGCAGGCGCTGGTCGCCCGCATGCCCGTGTATCTCGACAGCGACGGCCTCGCGAACTACTTCCCGCCGTCGTCCGATGATGCGCACTACGGCAGCCCGACACTGTCGTCGTATCTGCTCGTCGTATCGGACGAAGCGAGCCGGCTCGACCCGCGTTTCGCGCTGCCGGAAGACGTGCGCACGCAGCTCGAAGCGGGGCTCGCGCGCTTCATCGACGGCCGCATCGAGCGCAACGCATGGGCGCCGCGCCAGGACCGCGATCTGCGCAAGCTCGCCGCGATCGAGGCGCTGTCGCGTTACGGCGCCGCGCAAGGCCGGATGCTCGGCTCGATCGAGATCGCGCCGAACCAGTGGCCGACGTCGGCGGTCATCGACTATCACGCGATTCTCTCGCGCGTGAAGGACATCCCGCAGCGCGACGAGAAGCGCGCGCAGGTCGAGCAGATCCTGCGTGCGCGCCTCACATACCAGGGCACGCAACTGGTGTTCTCGACCGCGCGCGACGACGACCTGTGGTGGTTGATGACGAGCAACGAAACCAACGCCGCGCGTCTCGCGCTGGAGTTCGCCGGCGACCCGGCGTGGAAGGACGAGATGCCGCGCGTCGCGACCGGTCTGCTCGCGCTGCAACGCCAGGGCGCATGGCAGACGACGACGTCGAATGCACTCGCCCAGCTCGCGATCGAGCGATTCTCGCGCACTTACGAGAGCACGCCCGTCGCCGGCACGACGAAGGTCGCGCTCGGCAGCAACGAGCGCGCGATCTCGTGGTCGCAAGCCCCTGCTGCGGCCGCCGACACGCCCGCGTCGGCCACCGCCGCGACCCGCACCGCCGCCGCGCGCAGTGTGCTGATGCCGTGGCCGCGCGCGGCGCAAGCGGCGGCGACGCTGTCCGTCACGCAGGACGGCACGGGCCGCCCGTGGGCGACCGTCGAAAGCCTCGCCGCCGTGCCGCTGCGCGCGCCGTTCGCGGCCGGCTACCGGATCGCGAAAACCGTCACGCCCGTGTCGCCTGCGGTCGGCGGTGTGTTGACGCGCGGCGACGTCGTGCGCGTGCGTCTCGACATCGATGCGCAGAGCGACATGACGTGGGTCGTCGTCAACGATCCGATTCCGTCCGGCGCGACGATCCTCGGCTCGGGCCTCGGCCGCGACTCCGAGGCCGCGACGCAGGGCGAGAAATCGCCGGACGGTGCATGGCCGGCGTTCATCGAGCGCGATTTCGACGGCTACCGCGCGTATTACGACTATCTGCCGAAGGGCAAATTCTCGGTCGAGTACACGGTGCGGCTGAACAACGTCGGCACGTTCGGGCTGCCACCGACGCGCGTCGAGGCGTTGTATGCACCGTCCGTGTACGGGCTGTGGCCGAACCCGCCGATGACCGTGAAACCGGCCGACGCGGGCAAGTAACGGGTATGTGATGATCGATCGTGTATTGCGGCGGCCGACGCGCTACGCCGGCCGCATCTTCGTCGCCGCCGTGCTCGCCGCGCCGCTCGTCGCGCATGCGCTGCCCGGCTACGACGACGTGCGCCGCAGCTGGCGCAGCTCGGACTGGGTGCTGCTCGCGCGCGACGGCACGCCGCTGCAGCGCATGCGCGTCGACCTCACCGAGCGGCGCGGCGACTGGGTGTCGCTCGCCGACGTGTCGCCCGCGTTCCGCGAAGCGATCGTCGTGTCGGAGGACAAGCGCTTCTACGAGCACAGCGGCGTCGACTGGCGCGGCATTGCAGGCGCGGCGTGGGGCAACCTGTGGAACGAGCGCACGCGCGGCGCGTCTACCGTGACGATGCAGCTCGCCGGGCTGCTCAGCGATTCGCCGCGACGCTCCGGCCAGCGCTCGTTGCCGCAAAAGGCGACGCAGGCGATGAACGCGCTGTTGCTCGAACGCGGCTGGCGCAAGGATCAGATTCTCGAGGCGTATCTGAACCTCGTGCCGTTCCGCGGCGAGACGGTTGGGCTCGGCGCGTTGTCGCAGGTGCTGTTCGGCAAGGCGCCGTCCGGCCTCGACGCGCGCGAGGCCGCGATCGCGGCGGCACTCGTGCGTGCGCCCAATGCGGCGCCCGCGAAGGTCGCCGAGCGTGCGTGCCGGATCCTGCGCGACATGCGTGCGGAGCACGCGTGCGCGTCGCTCGACGGCTACGTGCAGCTCGTGATCGCGCGGCCGGCCACCGTCGTGCGTAACGACGTCGCGGCGGACGGCGCCGCCCTCGCCCCGCACTTCGCGCGCCGAATCGCGGCCGAGGTCAAGCCGGCAGCCGGCGCACAGGTGCGCACGACACTCGACGCGCCGCTGCAGCGCTTCGCGCGCGACACGCTCACGCGCGCGCTGACCGAGCTCAACGCGCCCGCGCACCGGCGCAACGTGCAGGACGGCGCGGTCGTCGTGATCGACAACGCGAGCGGCGAAATTCGCGCGTGGGTCGGTTCGTCGGGCGCGTTGTCGAGCGCACGCGACGTCGACGCCGTGCTCGCGCCGCGCCAGGCCGGCTCGACGCTCAAGCCGTTCCTCTATGCGCAGGCGATCGACGAGAAGCGGCTGACGGCCGCGTCGCTGCTCGACGACGCGCCGATCAACCTCGCGGCCGGCGGCGGCCTCTACATTCCGCAGAACTACGACAAGGACTTCAAGGGCTGGGTGAGCGTGCGCAGCGCGCTCGGCGGCTCGCTGAACGTGCCCGCGGTGCGCACGCTCGTGCTCGTCACGCCGCATCGCTTCGCGCGCACGCTGACGGCGCTCGGGTTGCCGCTCGCGCAGGAAGGCGATTACTACGGATTCAGCCTCGCGCTGGGCAGCGCGGACGTCACGCTGCTGTCGCTGACCAATGCGTATCGCGCGCTCGCGAACGGCGGCGTCGTGCGCAACGTCGTCGATCGGCCCGCGGCGGTGCCCGCTTCCGGCGCATCGTCGGGATCGACTCGCGCGGACGACGGCACGCGTGTGTTCAGCGAAGCGGCCAGCTTCGTCGTCACCGACATCCTGTCCGACAACAACGCGCGCGTGCGCACGTTCGGCTTCGACAACCCGCTCGCGACGCGCTTCTTCTCCGCAGTGAAGACCGGCACGAGCAAGGATATGCGCGACAACTGGACGATAGGCTTCACGTCGCGCTATACGGTCGGCGTGTGGGTCGGCAATGCCGACGGCTCGCCGATGTGGGACGTGTCGGGGGTCACGGGTGCGTCGCCGGTGTGGTCGGCCGTCGTCGGCTACCTGCATCGCGACGCGCCGAGCCGCGCGCCGCGCCCGCCCGTCGGCGTCGAAACGCGCCGGATCGCGTTCGAGCGCGACGTCGAGCCGTCACGCAACGAGTGGTTCATCGCGGGCACGGCGCTCGACACGATCCGGCTCGCGGCGCCCGTCGCGCCGGGCAATGACGGCGCACGCGCGCCGCTGACGATCGGCGCGCCGACCGACGGCACGATCTTCGCGATCGATCCGGACATTCCGCCGAAGAATCAGCGGATCTGGTTCGAGCGATCGTCGGGGCACGCGGCGCGGTTCGCGTGGCGGCTCGACGACAAGGTGATCGGGCACGGCGACCGCATCGCGTGGATGCCTTGGCCGGGCCGGCACCGGCTGGAGCTCGTCGACGCGCGCGGCAACGTTGCGGACGCGATCGGCTTCGAAGTGCGCGGCGCGTTCGCGAAGCCGGCGGCGCGCAAACCCTGAGCGCCGCAGCTTACTGGGTCGCTGCGCCCGCACTCGCGGGCTGCGCAGCGCAAACCGCGCCATCGGCAGCACGCTCCGCGCTTCACCGGAAAACGGCCAAGCAACGCACCGATTCGAGACCTAGAATAAGAGCGGCGCCCCGCATGCGGCGCACGGCGGTTGTCTCCACTTTCGATTGCCCGCGACCATGAACATTCGCCATCCTCGCCTGATCCGCCCCGCACTGCGCACGCTCTGCGTCGCCGCGCTCGCGTCGCTTGCCGGCTGCAACGGCGACGCGTGTTTCGGCGTAGATGTCTGTTTCAACGACAACAACACGCAGCCGGTCGCGCTGTCCGGCACGGCGGCCACGGGCCGCGCGCTCGCGAGCGCGTCGGTCACGGTCAGTTGCGCGCAGGGCTCGGCAACCACGCTGACCGACGGCGGCGGCAATTACCGCGTGACGGTCAATGCCGCGCTGCCTTGCGTGATCACCGTCGCATCGGGCGGCACGAGCCTGCATTCGCTCGCTTACGGAGGCGGCACATTCAATACGACGCCGCAGACCGAGCTGCTGCTCGCCTACCTCGCCGCGCAACTCGGCACGAACACGGCCGGGCTGATCGGCACTTTTCAGGGCAGCGCACGCTTCCAGCAGGCAATGGGGAGCCTGGGCACGGTACAGGCCGCGCAATCGGCAGTGGTGACGAATCTGCAACAGCGCTATTCGGTGACACTGACCGCGCCCGCGTTCCTCACCACGCCGTTCGTCGTCGGGCAGCCGGGCGTGGACGCCGATCTCGACGCGCTCGCAAAGGCCGGCGCAATCGATTCGAACGGGATGCCGGATCCGTCAGCGGTTTCCCTGCTGACGCAGGCGGGCGCGGCGCACCCGCTCTAGCAGCGCGTGTCGCCCTGAACCCAGCGAACACCGGCAGTCCGCGCCGCTTCCCGCAACGGTATCGATACCGGCCGGCAGCCCGTCCCGTGCACGGCGCTTACGCCGCCTCCCCGCTCCCGCACGCGACACGCGCGGCCTGCTGCTGCGTCAGATACCTCAGCAGCTTCGTCACCATCCACACGACGATGAACGACAGCGCGACGAAGAACACCGCGAGCGGCGTCAGCACGTGAATCGACACGAAACCGGCAAGGCCCATCATCGCGGACGACACGAGCAGCAGCGCACACCCGAGAATCGCGCTCGTCAGCCCCGCGATATGCGGAAACAGCGAATTGCCCTTGGCCATCAGCGTCGGATACATCGCGCCCGCGCAGAAGCCCATCACGAGCACCGGCGTCGCGAGCGTCCATACGCGCAGGCCGATGGTCAGCGCCAGCGCAAGCATCACGACCGCCGCGCCGGCCATCACGCGCGCGCCGATGCGCAGCCGCTGCTCGGCGCTCGGCAGCCCGCGTCCGTGGATCCGGTTCGACAACCCGCCGAGGAAATACATCAGCCCGATCCCGAGCGCCAGGTAACCGAAGAAGGTCGGCGGCTTGTGCAGCGTGGTCTGCACCATGAACGGCCCGACGATGTTGAACACGAGCAGGATGCTGTAGCACAGCCCCTGCGCGAGGAAACAGCTCTGGAACACCGGGCTCGCGAGCACCTTGCCCGCGTTCGTCATCAGCGTGCGCGGCTCGAGATGGACCGGTTTCGGCAAGGTCTCGCGGTAGCGCCACAGCAGCGCCCACATCACGAGCGAATACACGAGCAGGAACACGAGGCACGCGCGCCAGCCGAACCATTCCTGCAAGTGCGCGCCGATCACCGGCGCGATGATCGGCGCGAGCCCCCATGCGATCGACATGTAGGTGAACGCATGCAGCAGCGCCTGGCCCGAGAACGAATCGGTGATGATCGCCTTCGCGAGCAGGTTCGTCGTCGCGATCCCGAAGCCCTGCAGGCAGCGCGCGAGCACGAACGTCTCGAGGTTCGGCGCGCCGAGCGAAAGCAGGCAGCCGATCGTATAGATCACCAGCCCGAACGCAAGCACGCGCTTGCGCCCGTACGCATCGGCGACCGGCCCGAAGATCAGTTGCCCCAGCGCATAGGCGGCCATATAGCCGGACACGCTCGACTGGATCGCCTGCGGCGTGGTCGCGAACGAGCGCGCCATGTCGGGCAGCGCGGGCACGTAGATGTCGATCGCGAGCTGGCCGGCGGACGCGAACAGGCAGATCAGGAACAACAGGAAACGCGGCGAATTCGATTCGCGCGCGGCAGTGAGCGAGGCGTTCATGACAACCGGGAAGGATTCGGACGGCGGCGGCACGCGCCAGCATGTTCGATTGACGAACAGCGGTGCGCGGCGAAGCCGTATTGTGCCTGTTGTTGCGTTATCCGACTGGAAGCCCCTGGCGCGCGCGCGGTTGAATGCCGATCGGAGGCCCTTCGGAAACGCGCCAGGATGGCCGCCGGCGCCGGTCGCACCCCGGCTTCGAGATTCGGCCGCAGCCTCGTCCCCGTAGGCTCGCCGCGTTTTAATCCTGCTTTAAGCCAGCGCTCGCATAGTGGCGGGTGGCTCATTCCGTGAGCCGCACGCTTCATTCATTGTCGATTGGATCAGTCTTCGTTTGATGGAGATACGAATATGCGATTCCGTTCGTATATGGCGGCGGGCGCGCTGGCGCTGATGCCCGTGCTCGCGATGGCCGGGCAAGCCGACACGCCCCCGTCCGCGCAACCAATGTTCGTCAACGTCAACGGGCAGGCCGTGCCCGTCAAAGCCGAAACGCGCGTCGTCCAGACGGCGCTCGGCCCGATGAAGGTCAGCACGTGGAGCTGGCAAAGCCCGCAAGGCGGTGCGAGCTTCGAAATGCAGACGTCGTCGTCGGGCGGCATGCCGCCGGCCACTGCGCTGCGGCAGTTGCAAGCCGCGCAGTATCAGATGCAGGCGGCCCATGCGCAAATGGTCGCGCTGCAGCAGCAGATGATCGCGCTGCAGCACGTCGCGCTCGCCAACGCGTTCGCGATGCCGATGCCGCAACCCGTCGCGTTCGCGACGCCGATGTGGGCGATGCCGGAACCGGTCGTCGTGCTCGTGCCGGCGCAGCCGGCCGCGCGTGCGGTGGCGCCGGCACCGTCGGCACCGGCCCGGCCGGCCGCGCGCGGGCCGGAAATCAAGGCCTGACGCGTCAATCCGGCGCACGAGCGCCCGGGCTGCAAAGTCAAACCGCCGGCACATGCCGGCGGTTTTTGTTTGCAACGCAACACCGCTACGGCGCAGCGCTCAGTACTGCGCCTGATCCGTCGGATTCCTGAACAGCTGCTTCATTTCCGGCGACAGCGGATAGTTGAGGCTCACGCCCTTCGGCGGAATGGGCTGCATGAACCATTGATCGTAGAGCTTCTCGGCCGCCCCCGAGGTCTGCATCTTCGCGATCACGCCATCGACCACGTGCTTGAACGCCGGGTCGTCCTTGCGCATCATGCATGCGTAGTTTTCGTGGACGAGCGGCGTGCCCGTCACCGTATATGCGCCCGGGTTGCGGTCTTTCGCGATCTCGCCGTAAAGCAGCGGCTCGTCCATCACGAACGCCACCGCGCGGCCCGTCGTGACGTTCATGAACGCTTCGGCGTGGTCCTTCGCGCTGATAATCGTCATGTTCATCCCCTTCTCCTCGTTCAGCTTGCGCAGCAGGCGCTCGTCCGACGTGCCGGCCGTCGTCGCGACGGTCTTGCCGGCCAGGTCCGGAAAGTCCTTCACGCCCGAGTCCTTGCGCGTGCTGAAGCGAATGCCGTAAAGAAAGATGCTGTTCGAGAACGCGGCCTGCTTCTGCCGCTCCAGCGTATTGGTCGTCGACCCGCACTCGAAGTCGATCGTGCCGTTCTGCAGCAGCGGAATCCGGTTCTGCGACGTGATCGGGATCTCCTTCACCGTCAGGTTCGACATCTTCAGTTCGGCCTTCAACTGATCGATGACGCGCGCCGCGATGTCGCGCGAATAACCGATGTTCTTCTGCTGGTTGTCCGAGTACGAGAACGGTACCGACGATTCGCGGATACCCAGCGACACGACACCCGTGTCCTTGATCTTCTTCAGCGTGCCGGTAAGAGCCTGCGCGTGCGCGGTGCCGGCCAGCGCGCAAGTCAGCGCAACGGCCAGCCAACGGAAGCGGCGATCCATGCTTTTCTCCTGACGAAACAGGGATGAGGGTCCGCTGATGTTCGCGGTGTGGCCTGCATTAAAGCATATGAATCAGCATCGCTTCGTCGCTGGCCGCCTGGCCGGAATGCAAGAACGGGGATCGGCCGTAGCGATCGTTGCGCGTCGCTCGTCGCCGGCTCGGCAGGCAGCGTGGCTTCGTTGGTACGACTTGATCGAACGGCGCCGGTGCAGAGGCTGAACGACAGCAACACGTCCGCAGACGCGGAATGAATGAATTCGGATAAGCAACCGACGTCCGCCGCGCCCGGTCGGCGGGGCCGATCGCCGCAGCGCGCAAAGGCACGGGCGCCGCATGCGCCTATTGATCGATCGCGTCGCGCCCCGCATCGCACGCTCGCACCAACCGCACCAATCCCACCAATCGCTCCAACCGGCCGCGATGCTGCATTGCGACATTGCAATCGTTTGCGTTTCTCGTTTTCTTCATACAAAACACATTCAAGAAGCCGCCTCTTCGGCCGTTACCCAGTGCATGGCGCGTCGCAACCCCGTTGGGTCGACCGTCAGACGAAAACGAGCAGGTCCGGTGTTCGCCGGACCGAGCACGACGCCGGCACGACGGCCATCTTCGAGGATCGAGTTTCACCATGAGAGCCAAACGTTCGAACTTCCCGCTGGCACGCCCCGCTCATGTGCGCATGCTCGCCGGCATGCTGTCTGCCGCCGCGCTGCTTCCGCTCGCAGGCTGCGGCGGCGGTGGCGGCGACGGCAGCAATCCGTCTTCTTCCAACGCAGCGCCGGCCCCTGCGCCCGCCCCGGCTCCCGCGCCGACGACGCCGGCCCCGACCAACGGCAGCAACGCGTGCGCGACGCAGCAGGCCGCCGTGCAGATGGCGGCTCAGACCACTGCGTCGACCGAGCCGCCGGTCGATCACCTGATCGTCAAGCTGAAGACGCCGGCGGGCGCGCGCGCGATGGCGGCCCTCGACACCGGCACCCGGCTCGACGCGGTGATCCAGCGTTCGATGACCCGCTGGACGGCCCCGACCGCAGCGGGCGCCGCCCGCGCGTATGCGGCCGCGACGACGTCGCAGGCGCCATTGAACGTGCAGGTCGAGCGAACGCTGTCGGACGGCGCCGCCGTGCTGTCGATCGGCCAGCGCATCGCGTCGGATGACGCGGCCGCGCTCGCGCAGACGTTCGCCGCCGACGCCGACGTCGACTATGCCGAACCGGATCACCCGATGCGGATTCGCGACACGCCGAGCGATCCGTCGTACAGCCAGCAGTGGTACCTGTCCGACGCGAGCGTCGGCATCAACGCGCCGCCCGCGTGGACGCGGACCAAGGGGGCGCCGACCGTCGTCACGGCTGTACTCGACACCGGCTACCGGCCGCACCCCGATCTCGTCGGCAACCTGCTGCCCGGCTACAACTTCATCTCGAACGCCAGCACCAGCAACAACGGCCAGACGCGCAGCAGCGACGCGACCGATCCGGGCGACTGGGTCACGCAGCAGGAACTCGACAACGCCAGCGGCCCGTTCTATCACTGCGCGAGCGAACCGAGCGACAGCAGCTGGCACGGCACGCGCGTGATGGGCGTGATCGGCGCGACCGCGAACAACGGCATCGGCGTGGCCGGCGTGTCGTGGCTCGGCCGCATCCTGCCGGTGCGCGTGCTCGGCAAGTGCGGCGGCACGACGAGCGACATCGCAGACGCAATGCGGTGGGCGGCCGGCATTCCCGTCAACGGCGCGCCGACGAACCCGAATCCGGCGAAGATCATCAACCTGAGCCTCGGCGGCGTCGGTGCGTGCAGCACGACGTTCCAGCAGGCCATCGACGACGTGAATGCGAAGGGCGTAACCGTCGTGGTCGCGGCCGGCAACGACGGGCTGTCGACCGGGCTCGATCAGCCCGCGAACTGCCGCGGCGTGATCAGCGTCGGCGCGACGGACGCGACCGGCCGCCGCGCATCGTTCAGCAACTTCGGCGCCGACGTTGCGCTGAGCGCGCCGGGCGTGAGCATCCTGTCGACGGCCAACAGCGGCACGACGACGCCGGGCGCGGACACGTATGCCACCGCGAGCGGCACGAGCCTCGCGACACCGCAAGTGTCGGGCATCGTCGGGTTGATGTTGTCGGTGAACGGCAATCTGACACCCGCGCAGATCCAGCAGAAACTGCAAGGTGGGGCGCGTGCGGCAATGCTGCCGGCCAGCACGTCGTGCACCGCATTGCCGGCGGGATCCGGCATTGCGGATGCGGGTGCTGCCGTCGCGGCAGCCGCGCAGTAGCGGTCACATTCCACCGCGGCAACCGCGCGCATGCTCATCGGGCATGCGCGCGGTTTCTCAAGCACCGTTCGAGTGTCGAAGCACCATCGCTCGGCAAGCAATGTGCGAAGAAGGGCCGCAAAAGGGTTGACGCTTCGCACGACGACCCATTACCATCGCCCCCGTCTGATTACATGGAGTGTTCTGTGAACACCGATGCGAGTTGTAGTTGGTCCTCGACCAACTTGACTGCTGCCTGAGGAAACCGCGCAGAGCCTCGTCTTCTGCCGCATCCCGGGAAGCAGGATGCGGCGCCCTTCCGGCCTGACCGGCCAGAATCCCCCGCCGATTTTTCGATATCGCCGAATGCCCGCGCCGTGCAGCCGCACGCTGCCGCGTGCGTGCATTCGCGCTGCGCGCAGCGCGAGCTGCATGCATACTCCGTTCGCGTGCCGTCCGGCCGCGCGCCGTCGTGCGTGCGCAGCCGTGATCGCCCGTGCCGCCCACCCGCAACCGACAGGAGTGCAGATGAACCCGGACGACAGTAGTCGATTACCGCTCGCCGGTGCGATGCCGCGCGCCAACAGTCGGCCCATGCGCCACGCGCCGGCGAGCGTTCCCCCCACCACCGATCCACAGCCGATCGCGCCCGACGCGACGCGGCCGGGAGCGCTCGTGCGTCGATAACGTCACGCTCGCTCCCCGCCACCCGCATCGTGCGCAAGGAGCGACTCATGGCACAACAAAACACATCGCAGAAGAAGCAGCGCGGCTTCATCAACGCCGGCCCCGGTCAGCAGAACGAACCACATGTCATGCGGGCTGCGCAGGAGGCAGCCCGCCCGCTCGAGGACACCTTCAAGTCGCTGCGCACCACCGCGCGCGGCCTCACCTGCGCCGAGGCCGCCGACAGGCTGCAGCACCACGGTCCGAACGAAATCGCGCACGACAAGCCGCCGCACTGGACGCGCCAGCTGCTGCACGCGTTCCACAACCCGTTCGTTTACGTGCTGCTGGTGCTCGCCGCGATCAGCTTCTTCACCGACGTCTACTTCGCGGCGCCCGACGATCGCGACTACGTCGGCATGACGATCCTGCTGACGATGGTCACGATCAGCGCGTTGCTGCGCTTCGTACAAGAATTCCGGTCGCTGCGCGCGGCCGAGAAGCTCAAGGCAATGGTCCGCACGACGGCGACCGTGCAGCGCGCGGTCACCGACACGTCGGAGCCCGCACGCCGCGAGGTGCCGATGCGCGAAGTGGTGGTCGGCGACATCGTGCATCTGTCGGCCGGCGACATGATCCCCGCCGACGTGCGGCTGCTCGCGTCGCGCGACCTGTTCATCAGCCAGGCCGTGCTGACCGGCGAAGCGCTGCCGGTCGAGAAGTACGACACGCTTGGCGCAGTCGCGGGCAAGTCGGCCGGCACCAGCATGGCGGACGGGTCGGGCGCACGCCGCGCGGCGAACGGTGCATCGACGTCGCTGCTCGATCTCGAGAACGTCTGCTTCATGGGCACCAACGTGGTGAGCGGCACGGCGACGGCCGTTGTCGTCGCGACCGGCGAGGACACCTATTTTGGTTCGCTCGCGCGCAACGTCGTGAGCCACAAGCGTATCGAGACGAGCTTCGACCGTGGCGTTGCGAGCGTGAGCTGGCTGCTGATCAAGTTCATGTTCGTGATGGTGCCGATCGTGTTCATGATCAACGGACTGACCAAGGGCGACTGGCTGAGCGCGCTCACGTTCGCGCTCGCAGTGGCCGTCGGCCTGACGCCCGAGATGCTGCCGATGATCGTCAGCGCGAATCTCGCACGCGGCGCGGTCGCGATGGCGCGCCGCAAGGTCGTCGTGAAACGGCTCAACTCCGTGCAGAACTTCGGCGCAATGGACGTGCTGTGCACCGACAAGACCGGCACGCTCACGCAAGACAAGATCATCCTGGAACACCACCTGGACTTGTCCGGTCATAAGAACGAGGACATTCTCCGCCTCGGCTGGCTGAACAGCTTTCATCAGAGCGGTCAAAAGAACCTGATCGACATCGCGATCGTCGCACGCGCCGATGCGATCGGCGATCGCGTGAAGCCGCAGGGCTACAAGAAGATCGACGAGCTGCCGTTCGACTTCGTGCGCCGCCGCCTGTCGGTGGTCGTCGAGGACACCCACGGCGCGCACATGCTGATCTGCAAGGGTGCGGTCGAGGAAATGCTCGCCGTGTCGACTCACGTTCAGCACGAAGACGGCGTGCGTCCGCTCGATTTCGTCGCGCGCAAGCGGCTGCTCGAACAGGCGAACGCGTACAACGAGGACGGTTTCCGCGTGCTGGTGCTCGCGACGCGCCTGATTCCGCGCGGCGACGAACGCGGGCAATACCGCACCGCCGACGAGCGCGACCTCGTCGTGCGCGGCTTCCTGACCTTCCTCGATCCGCCGAAGGAATCGGCCGCGCCGGCGCTCGCCGCACTTCGCGAAAACGGCGTCACCGTGAAGGTGCTCACAGGCGACAACCCGACGGTCACGATGAAGGTCTGCCGGCAGGTCGGGCTCGAACCGGGCAAGCCGATGCTCGGCGCCGAGATCGAAACACTCGACGACGCAACGCTTGCGCAAGCCGTCGAACGCACGACGGTGTTCGCGAAGCTCACGCCGCTGCAGAAGGCGCGCATCGTGAAGGCGTTGCAGGCGAATGGCCACACGGTCGGCTTCCTCGGCGACGGTATCAACGACGCCCCCGCGCTGCGCGATGCCGACGTCGGCATCTCCGTCGACAGCGGCGCCGACATCGCGAAGGAAACGGCCGACATCATCCTGCTCGAAAAGAGCCTGATGGTGCTCGAGGAAGGCGTAATCAAGGGGCGCGAAACGTTCGGCAACATTCTGAAGTACCTGAACATGACGGCCAGCTCGAACTTCGGCAACGTGTTCTCGGTGCTCGTCGCGAGCGCGTTCCTGCCATGGGAGCCGATGCTCGCGACGCAGCTGCTCGTGTTGAACCTGATCTACGACACGTCGCAGATGCTGCTGCCGTGGGACCGGATGGATCCCGAGTTCCTGAAGAAACCGCGCAAGTGGGAAGCCGGCAACATCGGGCGCTTCATGCTGTGGGTCGGGCCGACGTCGTCGGTGTTCGACATCACGACCTACGTGCTGCTGTGGACCGTGTTCGGCGCCGGAGCGATGTATCAGCTGCACGGCGGATCCGGCGGACAGATCGTGATGAACTCCGGCTGGTTCATCGAGAGCCTCGTATCGCAGACGCTGGTCGTGCACCTGCTGCGCACGCAGAAGATTCCGTTCCTGCAGAGCACGGCCGCGCTGCCGGTGCTGCTGTCAACGTTTACCGCGATCGCGATCGGCTGCTGGCTGCCGTTCTCGCCGTTCGCCGATTCGCTCGGCTTCATGCAACTACCGGGCACCTACTGGCTGTGGCTCGCGGCGACGATGGCCGGCTACATCGTGCTCGCGCAGATCGTGAAGACGATCTACGTGCGTCGCTACAAGCAGTGGTTCTGAACGCCTTCGAACGTTGGCGTGCCGGTCCGCACGGACCGGACGCCTTCAACACAATACGGGCCAGCCCGGTATCGGCGGTGTCTGCCGCGGCGCTTTACAAGGCGACGGACAAGCTGCAACGCGTGGCCGACGTCGGCATGTCGCGCAGTGCCGAAAGCACGGCGGGCGCAAACCCGACGTTCGTGATCGCGAGTGCGATCTGTTCGCCGACGCGCTGGCTCGATCTCGACGTCGGCGATCGACACGGGCGGCACGAACAGAGCGACCGTCACTCCGTGATGGGCGGCGCGACGGCGCGGTGGTGACGCCGCCTGTCGAACCGCACGGGCACGGGCCGCCTTCGGGCGGCCCGTTTTTTTCAACCGCCGTCGTTCGCGCCGAAGAGCTCCGCACAGACCGCGCGCCCTTCTTGCGTCAATGCCGCGCTGCCTGTGCCGTCGTCGTTCAGCGTCGTCGCGCTCAAGCCGGCGGCATCGAGCTGCGTCAGCACACGGCGCAGCGTGCTCATCGGCAATTGCGATCGCTTCGCGATCTTCGGCAGCGACCACGTCTTGCCGGACGGATCGATCGCGGCTTCGTTCAGCGTCGCGAGCGCGGCCACGATCGCAGGATCGAGCGGGGAATCATCGGATTCTGAAGTCATCGGTTCAGGCAGTGAGCCGGCGCGGAAGCCGGCATTCGTCGGGGATGCGGACGCAAACACTATACGCGCGTCACGCGCCGTTGATCGCCGCGCGCATGAACGACACGAAACGCGTCGTCACGGGATCGTCGCGACCGGCCAGCCACGCGAGGCCGACGCGCCATTTCGCGTCGCGGCCGGCGAGCGGCAGGACGGTCGCATCGCGCAGCAGATACTGCGCGCGCGACGGAATGAACGCGACGCCGACCCCGGCCGCGACCGACGTGAGCACCGATTGCACGTCTTCCGCCTGCTGCGTCACATGCGGCACGAAACGCCGCTCGACGCACCATCGGTCGATCTGCGCGGCGAGACCGGGGCCGCGCGCGCGCTGCAGCGCGATGAAGCCGATCTCGTTCAGCATGTCGAGATCGGCCGGCACGCGCTTGAAACCCAGGTGCGGCGGCACCGCGAGTGCGAGCCCCTCGTCGATCACCTTGAACGACGACAAACCTTCTTCGGAAGGCAGCCGCAGAAAACCGGCGTCGAGCTTGCCGGCGCGCAAGCGGCGCGTCTGCTCGGCCGACGACAGGTCGCTCAGCGTCACCGCGACACCCGGATTGCGCCGGCGGAATTCGGCGATCAGTTTCGGGACGAGCGTCAGCACGGACAGGCAGATGCCGAGCCGCAGATGCCCGCGCTGCCCGCTGGTCGCCTCGCGCGCCCGCGCCAGGATCTCGTCGGCATCGCGGACGAGCGCCTGCGCATCGGGCAAAAAACGTTCACCGAACGGCGTCAGCTCCGCGCCGTGCCGGCCGCGCTCGAACAGCTTGCCGCCGAGACTCGCCTCCAGCGCGCCGATCTGCTTGCTCAGCGCCGGCTGGCTCATATGCAGCGCGTCGGCCGCGCGGCTGAAATGACTGAGCTCGGTGACGGTCAGAAACGTGCGCAGCAGTTTCAATTCCATTCTTCAAAGGAATCATATCGATCGAAACATTCATTTTACTGATCGAACGGCGCGGCGTTCAATACGGACATCCCCCTCCCGGAATTCACTGTCATGTCCGTCGATCTCGAGGCCGCGTGCGTGGCCGCTGTTCCGTCCGACACGGTTGCCGCCGACGAACGCCGCGCCGCGGCCGCCCTGCCGGTGACCGAACCGCGCGCCGCACGCGCCGACGGACGCAGCCGCCGCTTTCGCTTCGGCGACGCGCTCGACGACGCGCCGCCGCGCGCCGTCACCGGTTCGATCGCGATCAGCTTCGCGGTCGTGTCGAGGCGGAACTGGCCGCGCTGACCCCGTGCGTCACGCGCGCACCATCGCGAGACCGCCGTCGATCATCCGAATAAGCCCCGCGAACCGGCCGGTATCGCACATCATCGCGTGCGCATCCAACGCCATCGCACCTCGAACGACCGTATAATTTCCCGCACCCGCTGCCCGCCCACGCATTTCGCGCCGCTGCAACGCGCGTGAAAAGGAGACTTTCGCTTGACCGGCTTCATCGCGCGTCTGCCGCGCGCCAGGACCATCCTGATCATCGCCCTGTCCTTCCTGACACTTGCGTTCGCAACGAACGCGTCCGCGCAGCACACGCAGCCGCATCGCACGGCGGCGCCGCAAGCGCATGCAAAAGTCGTCAAGAAAAAACCCGCTCATCGCAAGAAAAAGGCCGTCAAGCACCGCCGCCCGCGCGTGAAGCATCATGCGGTCAAGCGCCACGCGGCGCCCGCGCCGCACCGGCGCGCCAAACATACGACCGCGGTCCGCTCGCGCGCTGCCCCGAAACCGCGGCTCCTGGCGAGTTGCGGCTACACGCCGCGCGCGCTTCGTTCGCTGAATTCGCGCGCGGCGTACGTGCTCGACGTCGACTCCGGCACGCCGCTGCTCGCCCGCAACGCGCGCACCGTGCGGCCGATCGCGTCGATCTCGAAGCTGATGACGGCGGTCGTCGCGCGCGACGCGGACCGCCCGCTGAACGGCGTGCTGCGCGTCACCGCACACGATCGCGACACGATCAAGTTCACCGGTTCGCGGCTGCCGATCGGCGCCGAACTGTCGCGCCGCCAGATGTTCCATATCGCGCTGATGTCGTCGGAAAACCGCGCGGCGGCCGCGTTGAGCCGCGACTATCCGGGCGGCCGCACGGCATTCGTGAAGGCGATGAACCGCAAAGCGCGCCAGCTCGGGATGCGTCATACGCATTTTCGCGAGGCGACCGGCCTGTCGCCGCACAACGTGTCGACCGCCGAGGATCTCGCGCGGCTCGTCGGCGCCGCCGCTCAAGATCCGCTGATCCGCTATTTCTCGACGGACACGTCGACTACCGTGCAGGCCGGCGACGACGAGCTGCTGTACGTGAACTCCGATCCGCTGGTGCGCTATGGTCGCCTGCCGATCCGGCTGCAAAAGACGGGGTTCATCAACGAATCCGGGCATGGCGTCGTGATGCGCATGCGCGTGAAGGGCCGCCGCGAAACGATCGTGCTGCTCGGTGCACCGACGCGCGCCGGCGTGTCGAGCGATGCACTGAAGATCCATCGCTGGTTGAGCTGCTCGATCCAGTAACCACGCCGGCTCACGACGCGTGCGGCGGCCCCATTCATCCACGGCGGAGTGAAGCGATGCTGCACGAATACCGTTTCAATGCGTTCGGCCGCCTGCTCGCGGTCGTACGATCGAATGGCCGCTGGAACGTGTTCGACCTCGGCACCGACGGCAAGCGGCGGCCGGCGAATCTGCACATTCCACCCGCGCTGGCCGCGGACGAGCTCGCGCAATATCTCGGCGACCTCCTGCACGAGAACGCGTCGCCGAAGTGCAGCGGCGTCGTACCGGTCCCGCTGCCGCGCCGCGTGTAACGCCAGCGCCCGGGCGCCGTTCGCTGCCCGCCGCATCCCGCAGATTCGCCGCAGGCACGCGCGATCATTGCCCCTGCCGCCCGGTTGCACCGGTACCCGCGCGCCGTGTCGCGCCAATCATTTAAACAGTCAAACTTGCAAGTTTGCCTGTTTTGTTCTATGATTCGCCGCATGACACCGCCACGCAAATCCGGCGTTTCTGCCGACACAGTCGCAGTTGACCTGACCCTCGCGGTCGGCCAGCTGATTCGTCGCCTGCGTTCCGAAATCGACTCCGAAGGGCTCGGCATGTCGCAGACGAGCGCGCTCGCGCGACTCGAGCGACAGGGTCCGATGACGACCGCCGAGCTCGCACGCGCCGAAGCGATGAAACCGCAGTCGATGAAGGCGATTCTCGCGAGCCTCGAGGAAGACGCGCTCGTCGAGCGCGAGCCGCATCCGACCGACGGCCGCCAGATTCTGTTCAAACTCACCGCCGCCGGCCTCGACGCACGACGCAAGCGGCACGCCGCGAAACACGAGTGGCTGGGCGCCGCGATCGGGAAACTCGATCCGCAAGACATCGCCACGCTCGCCGCGGCAATCCCGCTGATCCGCCGCATCGGCGAGCAGTAAGCCGCCCGCGTGCCGCGCGGCTTCCGCGCGCACGCGTCCCCCCTGCCCTTCACGGAGCATCCGCATCATGAGCACGACCCGTCTCGACACGAACACCGCACTCGTCGTCATCGATCTCCAAAAAGGCATCGTCGCACTGCCGACCGCATACCCGATCGCACCGGTGATCGCGCGCACCCGCGAACTGCTCGATGCATTCCGCAGCCGCGGCTTGCCGGTCGTGCTGGTCAACGTCGCGGGAGTCGCACCAGGCCGCACCGAGCAACCGCCGCGCACCGCGCAGCTTCCCGCCGACTGGGCCGAACTCGTGCCCGAACTGAACCGCCAGCCGAACGACCACACGGTGACGAAGAAGACCTGGGGCGCGTTTACCGGCACCGATCTTCACGCATACCTGCAGTCGGCCGGCGTCACGCAAATCGTGCTGACCGGCGTCGCGACGAGCATCGGCGTCGAATCGACCGCGCGGCAGGCGCACGAACTCGGCTACAACGTGACGCTCGCGGTCGATGCGATGACCGATCTCAATGCGCACGCGCACACGAATAGCGTCGAGCGGCTGTTTCCGCGCCTCGGCGAGACGGGTTTGACGCAGGAGATCCTCGCGCTGCTCGACCGGCGCGGCGCGTGAACGACAAACGCATCCCGCCGACGCGGGGCCGCGCGGCGAGCCGGCTCGATCCGTCGATCTGGAAAGTCAGCGCGGTCGCGACGCTCGGCTCGCTGCTGTCGCAGCTCGACGCGACAATCGTCAACGTGTCGCTGTCGAGTCTCGCAACCGATCTGCACGCCAGCCTGGCGACGATCCAGTGGGTGACGAGCGGCTATCTGCTCGCGCTCACGCTCGTGCTGCCGCTGAACGGCTGGCTGGTCGATCGCATCGGTGCGAAGGCGCTGTATCTGTGGTGCTTCTCCGCGTTCACGCTGACGTCAGCGTTGTGCGGACTCGCGTGGTCCGCGCCGTCGCTGATCGCGTTCCGCGTGCTGCAAGGTGTGAGCGGCGGGCTGCTCGCGCCGATGGCGCAGATGATGATCGCACGCGTCGCCGGCCAGCAGATGGCGCGCGTGATCGGTTATGCGGCGGTGCCGGTGCTGATCGCGCCGATCCTCGGGCCGGTCGTCGCCGGTGCGATTCTGCAGCACGCGTCGTGGCGCTGGCTGTTTCTCGTGAACCTGCCGATCGGCGCGCTCGCGCTCGCGCTGGCCGTGTGGTTCCTGCCCGGCGATCGCGACGACACGCAGCGGCGTGAACTCGACTGGATCGGCCTTGCGCTGCTGTCGCCGGCGCTCGTGCTGTTCCTGTATGGCGCGGAGCGGGTCGCCGCGGCGCCCGGCATCGCCGCGATCGCGGTGTCGGCGCTGCTGCTCGCGGCGTTCCTGCGCGTCGAGCAGCGCCACGGCGAGCGTGCGCTGATCGATCTCGCGCTGTTTCGCTCGCGCGCGTTCGGCGCGGCGGCCGCCACGCAGTTCCTGTCGAATGGCGCGATCTACGCGGGCCAGATGCTGATCCCGGTGTTTCTGATCCAGTCATGCGGACGTTCGCCTGGCGAAATGGGCTGGCTGCTCGCACCGCTCGGCCTCGGCATGCTGGTGACCTATCCATCGATGGGCGCGCTGACGAGCCGGTTCGGCGTGCGCAGGCTGGCTGCCGCCGGCGCACTGCTCGCGCTCGCGGCAACGCTGCCGTTCGCGTATCTTGCATTCGCCGGGTACGATCCGTACGTGCTCGTACCCGCGCTGTTTCTGCGCGGAATGGGCCAGAGCGCGATCGGCGCGCCGTCGATTTCGGCCGCGTATGCGTCGGTCGAGCGCCGTAGCCTGCCGATGGCAACGACGTCGCTCAATATCGTCCAGCGCCTCGGCGGTCCGACGTTCACGACGATGTGCACGCTGTTTCTTGCGTGGCGGCTGCAGGCTGAATCGATGCCGGCGGGCGGCACACGCGGGGCCGCGTACGCAGCGGCGTTCGGTCTGCTGTGCGCGCTGCACGCGGCAAGTTTCGTGACGGCGCTGCGGCTGCCGCGGTGGTCGAGCGTGGCGAACGGGTAGTCGGGACGGGTGATCGCGCATGGGTCGGCGATGAACCAGCGCGCCGGCACCGCGCACGCGTCGACAAACTCGCCATCACTTGCGCCGCGAACAGACGATCGTTCGCGCCAACGCCACGCGCCCTTTCAGCGCCTCGCGCACTCGGCCGCGAGCCGCCCCAGCACCTTCAGCGCCTCCTCGATCTGCCGCGACCACGGATAGCTGTAGTTGAGCCGGATGAAATGCCGGTAGTCGTTCGTCGCCGAAAACATGTGGCCGGGCCCGACCGTGATCCGCTGCGCGAGCGCAAGCGCATACAGTTTCATCGCATCGACCTGGCGCGGCAATTCCACCCACAGCACGTAGCCGCCCTGCGGCTGCGACAGCCGCGTGCCTTCCGGGAAAAAGCGCCGCACCATCGCGCTCATCAGGTTCGCCTGCTGCGCATAGAGCTTGCGCATCCGCCGCAGATGAAAATCGTAACCGTCGTACTTCAGGTATTCGGCAATCGCGAGTTGCTCGATCGCCGGCGTCGCGAGCGTGTTCAGGAATTTCAGCTTCTCGACCTGGTCGCGGTAGCGGCCCGGCATCGCCCAGCCGATCCGGTAGCGCGGCGACAGGCTCTTCGTGAACGACGCGCAATGCAGCACGAGCCCATCGCGGTCGTACGACTTCAACGCGCTCGGCGTCGCGTCGCCGAAATGCAGTTCGTGATAGACGTCGTTCTCGATCGCCGGCACACCGTGCTTCGCGAGCAGCTCGACCAACGCGCGCTTGCGCGCATCGGGCATCCGGAAGCCAAGCGGATTCTGGAAATTGGGCATCACCATGCACGCGGCGATCCGCTCGCGCTTTAGGATCCGCTCGAGCGCGTCGACATCGATGCCGTCGCCCGGGTGCGTGGCGATCTCCAGCGCGCGCATGCCCATCCGCTCGATCGCGTGCAGCATCGCGTAGAACGTCGGCGATTCGACGGCGATCGTGTCGCCCGGTTTCGCGACCGCCTGCAGGCACAGGTTGATCGCCTCGGTCGCGCCGATCGTCACGACGATCTCGGCCGGCTCGACCGCGATTCCGCGCTCCGCGTAACGCCGCGCGATCTGGCGGATCAGCTCCTGGTTGCCGGGAGGCAGATCGTCGATCACGCCCCAGCGCGTGCGGCGCCGGCCGATCGCCTGCGCATGGCGCGCGAGGCGCTGTACCGGGAACTGCGACGCGTCGGGATACGGCGAGCCGAGCGGCACCGCATCGTCGCGCGAGATCGAGCGCAGCGTCGACAGCACGAGCCGGCTCACATCCACCGCCGACGGCTCGGCGGCCGGCGCCGATATGTTCAGCTCGGCCTCGACGGGCGCCGCAGCCCGTGCGCGCACGAAATAGCCGGACTGCGGCCGGCTCTCGATCAGCCCGCGGCTCTCCAGGACGAGATACGCGCGCAGCACCGTCGTCACGCTGAGCTGCTGCTGCCGGCTCGCCTGCCGCACCGACGGAATCCGCTCGCCGGGCCGGTACACCCCGCGTTCAATCTGCGTCTGCAGATCGTCGGCCAGTTGTTCGTAACGCTTCACGCGCCTCCCTTTCAACGTCCCTTCAACAACACAGTTGCGCTCCGCACGACCTGACTGGCCGAAACTGTACTCTTTTTTCAAGACAAAAGGTGTACACACAGCGGGCGCCTCGCCGCGCGTACGCTGCGTGCATCGCTCCCGACACCTGCATCGCAGCATCATGAAAAAGAAATCCGCCGCCGCGCGCATCGAACCGTACACCCACCCGGCCGCGGGCTGGGGCGCGCTGAAAGCCGTCACGATCAACCTGATCAAGGAAAAGGTCGCAGGCGGCAACTACCGGACGCTGCTGCGGCAAAACCAGCCGGACGGCTTCGACTGCCCCGGCTGCGCGTGGCCGGACCGCCAGCACGCGTCGACGTTCGAATTCTGCGAGAACGGCGTGAAAGCCGTGGCCGCCGAAGCGACGAGCAAGCGCGTGACGCCGGCGTTCTTCGCCGCGCACACGGTTAGCGAACTACTCGGGCAGACCGATTTCGAACTCGAACAGCACGGCCGGCTGACCGACCCGATGGTGTACGACGCGGAAACCGACCGCTACGTGCCGATCGCGTGGGACGACGCATTCGAGCTGATCGCGCGCCACCTGCGCGCGCTGCCGGACCCGAACCAGGCCGCGTTCTACACGTCCGGCCGCGCGAGCAACGAGGCGGCGTTCCTGTATCAGCTGCTGGTGCGGCTGTACGGCACGAACAACTTCCCCGACTGCTCGAACATGTGCCACGAGGCGACGAGCCGCGGGCTGCCGGCGTCGGTCGGCGTGGGCAAGGGCACCGTCACGCTCGACGACTTCGAGCACGCGGACACGCTGCTGATCTTCGGCCAGAACCCCGCGACCAATCATCCGCGAATGATGGGCGAGTTGCGCGAATGCGCGAAGCGCGGCGCGACGATCGTGTCGATCAATCCGCTGAAGGAGCGCGGGCTCGAGCGTTTTGCCGATCCGCAAAGCCCGCTCGAGATGCTGACGATGTCGGGCACGAACATCGCATCGACGTTCATCCAGCCGACGATCGGCGGCGATTTCGCGCTGATCAAGGGCATGGCGAAACGCGTGCTCGAACTCGACGATGCAGCACGCGCCGCCGGCGCGCCGCGCGTGCTCGATACCGCTTTCATCGACGCGCACACGGCCGGCTTCGACGCGTTCGCCGACGATCTGCGCAACGAAAGCTGGTCCGCGCTGACCGCCGAAAGCGGCGTGCCGTACGAGCAGATCGACGGCCTGGCGCGACTGTATGCGCGCAGCGAGCGCGTGATCGCGACGTGGGGAATGGGCATTACGCAGCACAAGCATTCGGTCGCGACCGTGCAGATGCTCACCAACCTGATGCTGATGCGCGGCAACATCGGCCGCCCCGGCGCCGGCCTGTGTCCGGTGCGCGGCCACTCCAACGTGCAGGGCAATCGCACGGTCGGCATCGAGGAAAAGCCGTCGCAGGCGTTTCTCGACCGGCTTGGCCGCGTGTTCGACTTCGAGCCGCCGCGCCACCACGGCTACGACGTCGTCGAAACGATCGAAGCGATGCTGGAGGGCCGCGTGAAGGTGTTGATCGGCCTCGGCGGCAACTTCGCGATGGCGACGCCCGATACGCCGCGCACGTGGGAAGGCATGCGTCGCTGCGATCTGTCGGTGCACATCACGACCAAGCTGAACCGCAGCCACCTGATCCACGGCCGCGACGCGCTGATCCTGCCGACTCTCGGGCGCACCGAGATCGATCTGCAGGACAACGTCGCGCAAGGCGTGACCGTCGAAGACTCGATGAGCATGGTCCACGTGTCGTACGGAATGAACAAGCCGGCGTCCGCGAACCTGATGTCGGAGCCCGCGATCGTCGCGCACATCGGCCATGCGCTGTTCGGCAGCGGCAAGATCGACTGGCTCGCGTACAAGCGCGACTACGCGAAGATCCGCGACGCGATCGAGGCGACGTTCGACGGCTTCTACGACTACAACGCGCGCATCGCGCGGCCCGGCGGTTTCCATCTGCGGGTCGCATCGCGCGACCGCGAATGGCTGACGCCGACAGGCAAGGCGAACTTCATCGCGCATGCGCTGCCGGCCGACACGCCGATCCAGCGTGCCCGCGCGCTGCACGGCAAGCGGCTGATGACGCTGATGACGACGCGCTCGCACGACCAGTACAACACGACCGTCTACGGGCTCGACGACCGCTATCGCGGCGTGTACGGCCAGCGCCGCGTCGTGTTCATCAATCGCGACGACCTCGCGATGCTCGGGCTGCAGGCCGGCGAATGGGTCGACATGGAAACGGTGTGGCACGACGGCATCGAGCGGCGCGCAGATGGTTTCCTGCTCGTCGAATACGACATCCCTCGCGGCTGCATCGGCGCGTACTACCCGGAAACGAATCCGCTGGTGCCGCTCGACAGCGTCGGCGACGTGTGCAATACACCGACGTCGAAGTCGGTGCCGGTGCTGCTGCACCGCGCGCCCGCGCGTGCATCGGCGGCGGCGTAACGGCGCGCCGCGACCGTCGTTCGGCCGCGGGCGCGCATTGAACGCCCAATCTTGCACCAGCCCGCGCGCAACCCCGAACGTAATAAAGACTTGCAATCGATACGGCCGGAAACGTCAACATCCGGGCGGGGCACGGCGTTTTTTCGACAAGCGCCCCGATTCGCGGCGCGCAACGACAGGAGAAAACATCATGCGAGCCGTTACCCGACAAGTCGCAGTCGCCGCCATGCTGATGTCGGTGCTGACCGGCGCCGCGTTCGCCGACACGCCGTGGCAACACGCGCATCCGCGCCGCGAGGAGGTGAACCAGCGCCTCGCCGCTCAAAATCGCCGGATCCGTCACGAAGTGAAGGAAGGCGAGATGTCGCACGCGCAGGCCGCGCGCCTGCACCGTGACGACCGCAGAATCCGCCGGGAAGAGCGGGACATGGCCGCGCAGGATCACGGCCACATCACGCAGAGCGAAAAGCACGTGCTGAACCAGCAGGAAAACGCGGTCAGCCACAAGATCGGCCCGTAACGCCGGCAAGCGTCGATTCGCCATCGTTGAAACGCCCGCTGCCGCACGGCGACAGCGGGCGCTTGTTGTATCGAATCGTTTCAGCGCGCCGCGTGCGCCGGAGGCCGCAGGTATACTTCGACGTCAGCCGCCTCCCGCATCGGCCGTCAGCAAACGGCGCGATGCCGGCGGTTTCGTCGCGAAGCGCCGCGTTTCGCATACCCGCGCCACAGCGTCGACACGACACACACGACGACTCCGATCATGAAACGATTCCTGCTGCTCCTTCCCGCCGCCCTGCTCGCTGCCTGCGGTTCCGCGCCCTCGTCCGACTCGGCCGCGTCCGGCTCGGCGCCGATGATCTACGTGTCGTCGACGCGCCCCGCGCATGCAATCGCGAACTGTCTCGACAGCCGTCTGTCCGGCACCGAGCAGTCGCAGCACAACGGCGTGACCGACATCACCGTCGGCTCGCGCTCGTACTTCGTCACGCTCACGCCGTCGGGCAGCGGCTCCGTCGTCAAGGTCGTGCGCGGCTCCGGCAGCGAGCCGGCCGAGGAAGCGATGCGCTTCGCGATCGCGCGCTGCGTGATCTGATTTTTCGCGGCGCCGGGCGCCCGGCGCCGCGAAACAGTATCGGCGCGGGCGCTACGCTGCGCGCCGGTCGAATATTTTCATCCGGGCTGCCGTCGATGAGAGAATCGCACCACGATTCCTTTTCCACGGAGCCCGCATGAAGCATCTGCTGTCCCGGCTGTTCGTCAGCGCCGCGCTCGTCGCACTCGTTCCGGCGCTGCCGGCGCAGGCCGCGACGCCGCCCGGCATTTTCGTCGTCGCCACGCAGCTCGGCGAATTCACGACGCTCGATCCAAGCGAAATCTACGAACTCGTGCCGTCCGAGTACGTCGCGAACACCTACGAACGGCTCGTGCGGGTCGACCTGAAGGACCCGACGC
This sequence comes from Burkholderia sp. AU19243, assembly GCF_018148075.1. Classification (NCBI taxonomy): domain Bacteria; kingdom Pseudomonadati; phylum Pseudomonadota; class Betaproteobacteria; order Burkholderiales; family Burkholderiaceae; genus Burkholderia; species Burkholderia sp. AU19243. The sequence goes on along the minus strand of NZ_JAGSTV010000002.1, from coordinate 145,683 downwards.
GCTTCGACGGGCAGATCGCGCAATCGTGGACCGTCGGCGCCGACGGCATCACCTACACGTTCAAGCTGCGCGCCGGCCAGTCGTTCCATTCGGGCAACCCGGTCACCGCGGACGACGTCGCGTGGTCGCTGCAGCGCACCGTGCTGCTCGACAAGGGTCCGGCCGGCGTGCTCGCGGATCTCGGTCTCACGAAGGCGAACGTGATGCAGAAGGTGCGTGCGGTCGATCCGCAAACCTTCGTGCTCGAAACCGACCGCAAGTACGCCCCGAGCTTCGTGCTCAACGTCTTGAGCGCGTGCCCGGCATCCGTCCTCGACAAGAAGCTGCTGACGTCGCACCAGCAGGGCAACGATTTCGGCAGCGGCTGGCTGAAGACCAACGACGCCGGTTCGGGCCCGTACCAGCTCGTCAAGTGGACGCCGAACGAAAGCATCGTGCTGCAGCGTTTCGACAAGTACCGCGCGCCGTATCCGATGAAGCGCGTCGTACTGCGCCACGTGCCCGAGGCATCTGCGCAGCGGCTGCTGCTGGAAAACGGCGACGTCGATGCCGCGCGCAACCTGAGCCCCGACAGCCTCGCCGCGCTGACCAAGGCAGGCAAGATCAAGGTCGCGTCGTGGCCGGTGTCCGCGCTGCTGTACCTGAGCCTGAACACGAAGAACCCGAATCTCGCGAAGCCGGACGTGCAGCAGGCGATGAAGTGGCTCGTCGATTACGCTGGCATCCAGCGCAATATCGTCAGCACGACCTACAAGGTGCATGAAACCTTCCTGCCGGAAGGCTTCCTCGGCACGCTCAATTCGAATCCGTACAAGCAGAACGTCGCGAAGGCGAAGGCCCTGCTCGCGAAGGCCGGATTGGCCAACGGCTTCGACGTGACGATGGACATGCCGAACGACTATCCGTATGTCGAGATCGCGCAGGCGCTGCAGGCGAACTTCGCGCAAGGCGGCATCCGCGTGAAACTGATCGCAGGCGATGCGAAGCAGGCGATCGGCAAGTACCGCGCGCGCCAGCACGACATCTTCATCGGCGAATGGTCGCCCGACTACATGGATCCGAACAGCAACGCGCGCGGCTTCGCGTGGAATCCGGACAATTCCGACCAGTCGAAGACGAAGATGCTCGCGTGGCGCAACAGCTGGGACGTCCCGCAGATGACGAACGACACCGAGGCCGCGCTGGTCGAGCCGTCGCCCGCGAAGCGCGCGCAGCGCTACGAGGCTCTGCAGAAGGCCGTGCTTGCGAACTCCCCGTTCATCATCATGTTCGAGAAGGTCGTGCAGGTCGCGACGCGCCCCGGCACGACGGGGCCGGAAATCGGGCCGATCAACGACCTCGTGTCGTACCGGACGCTGAAGAAGTAAGCTCGCGACCCTGCCCGCGCGGCGGCTCCGGCTTGCCGCGCGGGTCGTACGACACCGCCTGCGCCGCGCCGGCCGTTCAGTTGAACGCCGCCCACACCAGATACGCGTTCAGTCCGACGATCACGATCGTGGCTGCACCGGCGACGATCCGCAGCGGCATCCGCATCGCGTAGCGCCCCATCACGTCCGCCCGCGCCGACAGAACGAGCAGCGCGATCATCGGCATCGGCAGCACGAAACTCAGCACGACCTGGCTCGCCACCATCGCGCGCGTGACGTCGCAGTCGCACGCGACCACTGCGAACGCCGGTGCGATCGTCACCGCACGCCGGATCCAGAGCGACATGCGACGCCGGATGAAACCCTGCATCACGACCTGCCCGGCCATCGTGCCGACTACCGAGCTCGACACGCCCGACGTCAGCAGCGCGACGAGAAACAGTACACCGGCCGCCGGCCCGAGCACGGGGATCAGCGTGTGGTACGCGTCGCCGATATCCGTCATGCCCGGCGCACTTGCATGGAACGCCGACGCGGCCATCATCACCATCGCGATGTTCACGAACCCGGCGAGGCCCAGCGCAACGATGACCTCCCGGTTCGAGAACCGCATGAGCCGGCGCCGCTCCGTGTCGTCGCGCGGTGCGATGCGATCCTGCGTGAGACCGGAGTGCAGGTACAGCGTATGCGGCATGATGGTCGCGCCGGCGATCCCGACCGCGATCGCCAGTGCCGCATGATCGGGAATCTGTGGAACCAGCAAATGGAATGCGGCTGCATGCCAGTCCTGCGGCGAGATCGCCAATTCGCCGACATAGCACGCGCCAATCACGCCGACCAGCGCCGCGATCGCCGCTTCCAGCGGCCGGAAACCACGTTTCTCGAGTGCGAGGATCGCGCAGGTCGCCAGCGCCGTCGCGATCATCCCCGCGAATAGCGACAGGTGACATAGCAACCCGAACGCGAGCGCGCCGCCGAGAAATTCGGCGAGATCGGTCGCCATCGCGGCGATCTCCGATGCGATCCACATGGCCCACACCAGCGGCGCGGGAAAATGATCGCGGCACAGTTGCGCGAGGTTGCGGCCGGTCACGATGCCGAGCTTCGCCGACATCGCCTGGAACAGCATCGCGATCGCGTTCGCGACGAGCACGACCCACAGCAGCCGGTACCCGTACGCGGCGCCTGCCTGAATGTTGGTCGCAAAGTTGCCGGGGTCCATGTAGCCGATCGAGGCGATCACGGCCGGGCCGACGAACGGCAGCAGCGCGGCGATGCCGGTGCGGCGCCCTTCCAGCGCGGCGCGCGCCGCGCCGCCGGCGCGCTCGGTGGAGAGATCGGGCAGCGCATAGCCGCTGCCGGTTTTGCTCGGGACGGGAATCATGGTCGGGTTTCCGTTGAAATGGGAATGGCCGGCCGCGGAGCGGCCCTCGGCGGCCGGCCTGTCGCTGCGGCGTTACAGCGGTACGACGTCCGGACGGTTGCGCGGAAACCGCGCGAGCACGTCGGGTGCAATGTTCAGATGCGCCTCGACCAGCTTCGGCGGCGTGTGCGCGAGCCAGTCGGACAGCGACACCTCCGCATAGCGGTCGGTCTTGAAGATTTCGAGGAACACGAGATCGGTATGGCCGGTGTTCTGCACGTAGTGCCCGAGGCTCTTCTTCACGTAACCGACGTCGCCCGCTCGAAAGTCGGCCGTTTGCGCCTTCGGCCCCGTGTCGAACACCGTCATCCGTGCTTCGCCCTGCAGGTAGTACTGCCATTCGTCGGCATTCGGGTGCCAGTGCAGTTCGCGCATGCCGCCGGGATGCACGGTGACGAGTGCCGCCGCGATCGTCTGCGATACGTTGAAGTTCGTGCTGTCGGCGATCCGCACTTCGCCGCCGCGCGTCTTCTTGAACGGCTTCATTGCGCCGAGCGAAAAGATGAACGGGTGCGGCGGCACGCCGGCCGACGACGCCGATGCGCGCTGCGCGTCCGCGAGCGGCCCCGGTTCGTCGCCCTGGAAGATCCACAGGTTGTCGAGCGGAATGTTCCTGAATGCGTCGGCCGGCACGCCGAAATTGAGCGCGAGCACGTCGGGCGGCGTATGCGCGACCCAGTCGGTCAACAGCAGCGTGTTGAATTCCGATGCGCGGCCGTTGTCGAAAGCGAGCAGGAATTCGGCGCCGTCGGTGCCGATGCCTTGCAGCGAATGCGGCAGGCCCGGCGGGAAATACCAGAGATCGCCGGTTTTCACGTCCTGCACCGACGGCCGCCCCAGCTCGTCGAGTACGGTAATCCGGCAGCGGCCGTCGAGCATGATGGCCCACTCGGCCTGCTGGTGCCAGTGCATCTCGCGAATGCCGCCACGCGTCAGCCGCATGTTGACGCCGGATATCGTTTCCGAAATCGCGAAATCGTCCTGCGTGACTTCGCGCGCCCATCCGCCATTTTGAATGCGTTTATGGGCATTATTGAACGACGCCCAGAATAACGGCATGCCGTTTATATCGGTAGCCGGCGGATCCTGAAAAGACGGAAATTGATTCGCCAATGCGGGATTTTGCGGCCCCGGATCGGTCAATCCCTGCTTGTTGCGCGCGTTTATCGCGCCTTCCGGCGGGCTGTCCGGGTTGCCGAACGAAGCGGCTTTCGCCGTGACGGCAATACCCGCGGCAGCAATCGCACCGGCCGTACTCGTCAACATCTTGCGTCGAGAAAGATTCGTCATGATTCCCTCTTCATCATTTCAAATAATCGAATATTCACTCCGGACATTCACCACTTTCCCATTTATCGAAAAGCGGCAGACCGTGACGCAAGTTAAATACAAGTCGACTTAAAAATTAAATGAATTATTAACCTGAATTAATGATTTAATCTGATCCGGTCGGCGTTTTGTAATGATTGCGAGGGCAGCGGCGCTCGCAGCGAGAACAACAGAAGCGGGGTCGCCCCCCCTATCGCTCCGCACAAGTCCATAGTTTTTATTCGCTGGCGCCGCTGATTTTGGCTTTGTTAGATACATGTCATCTAACCATCCAATGACAACGATCTAACATCCGATGACCTGCGCGTTCGCCCATACCGTCGAATCACGCTTTGCCGAGCTGACGCCGACCGCGAAGCGGATCGCCAGCTACATGCTCGCGAACCTCGATCGGCTCGGTCTCGAAACCGCCGACCAGATCGCGCAGCAGACCGGCACCAGCGGCATTTCGGTCGGGCGCTTCCTGCGGAGCGTCGGTTACCGAAATCTCGACGATCTGAAACGCGAACTGCGCGGGAGCAGCGATCGCCCGTGGATGATCACCGACCGCCTCGACGAGTACCGCCGCGCCGCCGCCACGCAAACGACGGCCGGCGCGCGCGACAGCGATCGCAGCAGCGGCACGCTCGCGTCGTCGCTCGATCGCGAACTCGACGCGATTCGGCACGTGTACCGGCTCGCCGAAGGTCCGGTGTTCGCGCAGGTCGCGGACCGGATCGCGCAGGCCGATGCCGTGTTCATCCTCGGCATCCAGTCGACCCGCGGGATCAGCAACGCGTTCAGCAGCTATCTCGAATACCTGCGCCCGCGTGTGTTCTATTCGGACGGCCAGTCGGGCTCGTACGTCGATTCGCTGAATTCCGAGTTCGAACGGCCGTACTGCATCGTCACGGACACGCGCGCCTATTCGCGCACCGCGCGCCGCTATTGCGAGGCCGCTGCCGAACGCGGCCAGCCGTTCGCGCTCGTCACCGATCTGTATTGCCCGTGGGCGCGCGAATGGCCGGCCGACCTGCTGCAGGTGAAGACCGACGTCGGCCAGTTCTGGGATTCGCTCGCGCCGCTCACCTGCCTGTTCAACCTGCTGATCACCGCCGTGGTCGACCGCCTCGGTCCCGCGATCGACCGGCGCGTCGCGCGCAACCGCGAGCTGCAGCGCACGTTCGACCAATTCGAATCCTGAGTGAACCCGGACCACCGATGAACCGTCACCACCTCGTTGAAATCACGCCCGCCACGCATCGCGTCGAGATCGATCTCGTCTACGCGACCGAGCGCAACCTGACCGGCAAGCCGATCTACCGCAACGCACACTGTCTGCTACTCGAGCCGGCCGAAGCGGCGCTGCGCCGCGCGGTCGACATCGCCGGGCAAGCCGGCTTCGTGCTGCGCATCTACGACGCGTACCGGCCGCCGCAGGCGCAGCAGGTGCTGTGGGATTTCCTGCCGGATCCGAACTTCGTCGCCGATCTCGGCCGCGGGTCGAACCACAGCCGCGGCACCGCGATCGACCTGACGCTCGTCGACGCGAACGGCGACCCGCTCGACATGGGCACGGGCTTTGACGAGATGGTGGCCGCTTCCGGCCACTTTCACGCGGGGTTGCCGGAACCCGTGCAACGCAACCGGCTGCTGTTGCTCGGCGTGATGCATGCGGCCGGCTTCGCGCATATCGACAGCGAGTGGTGGCACTACGAGCTGCCCGGTTCGCGCGCGCTGCCGCCGATCGACAACACGGCCAGCGGCCCGTGGCAGCTGATGTGACGACGCTGCACGCCCCCTTTTTCCTGCACGTTCAACGACTCAAACGACAGATGGAGAAGCGCCCATGAAATCAACGACCACCCGGCTCATCGCGGCGCTGGCCGCCGCATCGGTGCTCGCCGCCGTTCCGCTTTGCGCCGCCCGCGCGGAAACCCCGAAGGACATGTTCGTGATGGCCGCGCTGCTCGACGAGTTCACGACGCTCGACCCCGGCGAGATCTACGAGCTCGTGCCGGAGGAATACGTCGCGAACACGTACGACCGGCTCGTGCGCGTCGATCTGCGCGACCCGTCGAAATTCAACGGCGACGTCGCTCAGTCGTGGACGGTGAGCGCCGACGGGCTGACCTATACGTTCAAGCTGCGCCAGGGCCTCAAGTTCCACTCCGGCAACCCGCTGACGGCCGACGACGTCGCATGGTCGATCCAGCGCGCGGTGCTGCTCGACAAGGGCCCGGCCGCGGTGCTGACCGGCATCGGGCTCACGAAGGCCAACGTCACGGCGAACGTCAAAAAGCTCGACGACCAGACAGTGTCGATCACGACCGACCACAAGTACGCGCCGACCTTCGTGCTGAACGTGCTCGGCTCGTGGCCCGCGTCGGTGGTCGACAAGAAATTGCTGCTGTCGCACCAGCAGGGCAACGACTTCGGCAACGCATGGCTGAAGACCAACGAAGCCGGCTCCGGCGCGTACAAGCTCGTCAAGTGGTCGCCCAGCGACAGCATCGTGCTGCAGCGCTTCGACGGCTACCGGCTGCCGCTCGCGATGAAGCGCATCGTGCTGCGCCACGTGCCGGAGGCGGCAAGCCAGCGGCTGCTGCTGGAAAACGGCGACGTCGACGCGGCGCGCGACCTGAGCCCCGACGATCTCGCATCGGTCGTCAAATCCGGCAAGGCGAAGGTCGCGGCCTCGCCGCAGGCGACGCTGCTGTATCTCGGCCTGAACACGAAGAACCCGACGCTCGCGAAACCCGACGTGCAGGAAGCGCTGAAGTGGCTGGTCGACTACGCGGGAATCCAGGCCAACGTCGTGAAGACGACCTACAAGGTGCACCAGACGTTCCTGCCCGAAGGCTTCCTCGGCACGCTGAATTCGAATCCGTACAAGCTCGACGTCGCAAAGGCGAAGGCGCTGCTCGCGAAAGCCGGCGTGCCGAACGGCTTCTCGGTGACGATGGACGTGCGCAATGACTATCCGTACACCGAGATCGCGCAGGCCGTGCAGGCGAACTTCGCCCAGGCGGGTGTCAAGGTGCAGTTGATCCCTGGCGACAACAAGCAGACGCTCGCGAAATACCGCGCGCGTCAGCACGACATCTACATCGGCGAATGGTCGGCAGACTACATCGATCCGCACAGCAACGCGCAGGGCTTCGCATGGAATCCCGACAATTCCGACAAGTCCAGCTACAAGATGCTGGCCTGGCGCAACAGCTGGGACATTCCTCGACTGACGAAGGAAACCGACGCCGCGCTCGCCGAACCGACTGCCGCGCAGCGCGCGCAGCGCTACCAGGCGATGCAGAAGGAGATGCTCGCGCGCTCGCCGTTCGTAATCATGTTCGAGAAGGTCGCGCAGGTCGCGACGCGTCCCGGCGTGAGCGGGCTCGAAGTCGGGCCGATCAACGATCTCGTGTCGTACCGTAACCTGAAGAAGCAATAACGTTCCCCGCATGTCGACTCCCGCCTCCTCCCTCGAAACGCTGCGCACGCTGCCCGCGCGGAGCCCGGCCGTACGCTGGATGCTGCGCGTGCTGCGCTGGGCGCTCACGCTCGCCGTCACGTTCGCCGGGCTGCTCGCGCTGACGTTCGTGATCGGCCGCAAGGTGCCGATCGACCCCGTGCTCGCGATCCTCGGCGATCGCGCATCGGCCGAAGCGTATGCGGCCGAGCGCATCGCACTCGGCCTCGACAAGCCGCTCGTCACGCAGTTCCTGATCTACGCGCGCGACGTCCTCCACGGCAATCTCGGCATGTCGCTGCTGACGTCGAACCCCGTGCTCGACGACATCAGACGCGTGTTTCCGGCTACGCTCGAACTCGCGACGATCGCGACGCTGATCGGGATCGCGATCGGCGTGCCGCTCGGCGTCGCCGCGGCGGTAAAGCACAACCGGCCGATCGACCACATCGCCCGCTTCGTCGGCCTGATCGGCAATTCGGTGCCGGTGTTCTGGCTCGGGCTGATGGGGCTGCTGCTGTTCTATGCGCGACTGCATTGGGTCGGCGGCCCGGGCCGGCTCGATCCCGTCTACGACGGGATGGTCGATCCGCGTACGGGCAGCTTGCTGCTCGACGCGGCGCTTGCCGGCGAGTGGGACGTGTTCCGTAATGCGCTGTCGCACATTGCGCTGCCGGCCGCGATCCTCGGTTACTACTCGGTCGCGTACCTGAGCCGGATGACCCGCTCGTTCATGCTCGACCAGCTGAGCCAGGAATACATCGTCACTGCGCGCGCGAAGGGCCTGTCCGAGCGGCGGGTGATCTGGCGGCATGCGTTCGGCAACATCGCGGTGCCGCTGCTCACCGTGATCGCGCTCACGTACAGCAACCTGCTCGAAGGTTCGGTGCTGACCGAGATCGTGTTCGCATGGCCGGGGCTGGGCTCGTACCTGACCGGCGCACTCCTGAACGCCGACATGAATGCCGTGCTCGGCGCGACGCTCGTGATCGGCGTGATGTTCATCACCGTCAACCTGCTGACCGACGCGCTGTACCGCGTGTTCGATCCGCGTGCGCGCTGAGGGCCGCTTCGACATGACCGTTTCCACCCTGCATCTCGTTACACCCATGCCTGAGGCCGCCCGACCATGAACGCCGAACGTCTCACACTGCGCGCGTGGCTGCTTTCCGATGCGCCCGCATCGCGCTCGCAAGCCGCGTTCGGCCTCGCATACCGCCGCTGGCGCCGTTTCGCGACCAATCCTCTGAACCTGTTCGGGCTTGCGATCCTGGCAGCGCTGATCGTCGTCGCGATCGTCGGCCCGCTGATCATGCCGCACGACCCGCTGCGCCAGGTGCTGTCCGACCGCCTGCTGCCGCCCGGTTCCGCATCGCACTGGCTCGGCACCGACCAGCTCGGCCGGGACATCGTGTCGCGGCTGATCGGCGGCTCGCGCCTCACGCTCGGCATCGCATTGCTCGTCGTCGTGATCGTCGTGCCGATCGGCCTGCTGATCGGTACGACCGCCGGCTATTGCGGCGGCTTCGTCGACAGCGTGTTGATGCGCATCACCGATATTGCGCTCGCGTTCCCGAAGATCGTGCTCGCGCTCGCGTTCGCGGCCGCGCTCGGCCCCGGCGTGGTCAATGCGGTGGTCGCGATCTCGATCACCGCGTGGCCGGCCTATGCGCGGCTTGCTCGCGCCGAGACGATCCGCATCGCGCAGGCCGACTACATCCACGCGGCCCGGCTGCAAGGCGCATCGGGCCCGCGGATCCTGCTGCGCTACATCGTGCCGCTGTGCATGTCGTCGGTGATCGTGCGCGCGACGCTCGACATGGCCGGCATCATTCTCACCGTCGCGGGCCTCGGCTTCCTCGGGCTGGGCGCGCAGCCGCCAAGCCCGGAATGGGGCTTCATGGTCGCGTCCGGCCGCAACGTGCTGCTCGACGCATGGTGGGTCGCGACGCTGCCCGGCGCGGCGATCCTGCTCGTCAGCCTCGCGTTCAACCTGCTCGGCGACGGGCTGCGCGACGTCTTCGATCCGCGTCATGGAGCATGACATGTCATTGAATTCCTCCCACGCCGCCGCGCCGCTGTGCGAGATCAACGGCCTGAAGATCGGCTTTCGCGGGCACGACGGTGTCGTCACCGACGCGGTGCGCGACCTGTCGCTGACGCTCGCGCCCGGCGAACGGCTCGGCATCGTCGGCGAATCGGGCTCCGGCAAGTCGCTGACGGGCCGCGCGTTGCTCGGCCTGCTGCCCGAAGCCGCGCGCTGGACCGCCCGCACGATGCGCTTCGCGGGCCAGGACCTGCTCGCGATGTCCGCAGGCGAACGCCGGCGACTGTGCGGCAGCCAGATGGGGATGATCCTGCAGGACCCGAAGTATTCGCTGAATCCGGTGATGACCGTCGCAAAGCAGATGGGTGAAGCGTTCCGGCGGCACGAGCCGGGCTTGCGCGGCCGCGCGCTGCGCGAGCGGATCGTCGACGCGCTCGCGGCCGTGCAGATCCGCGATCCGGCGCGCGTCGCCGATGCGTATCCGCACGAGCTGTCGGGCGGCATGGGCCAGCGCGTGATGATCGCGATGATGGTGTCGACGGGCCCTCGCCTGCTGATCGCCGACGAGCCGACGTCCGCGCTCGACGTCGCGGTGTCGATGCAGGTGCTCGCGGTGCTCGACGCAATGATCGCGCGGCACGACACGGGCCTGATGTTCATCAGCCACGACCTGCCGCTCGTGATGTCGTTCTGCGATCGCGTCGCGGTGATGTATGCGGGCCGCGTGGTCGAAATCTGCGCCGCACGCGACCTGCGCAACGCGACGCATCCCTACACGCGCGGGCTGCTCGCGGCGAACCCGCCGCTTGCGAACCCGCCCGACGAACTGCCGGTGCTGCGGCGCGATCCGGCGTGGCTCGACGCCGCTGCGCCCGCACCGGCGTCCCGCGTATCCCAGGAGGCCGCACGATGATCGACGTCGATCACGTCTCGATTCGTTTTCCGACCCGCACGGGTCATGTCGACGCCGTGCGCGACGCGAGCTTCGCGGTGCGCGACGGCGAGGTGTTCGGTCTCGTCGGCGAATCGGGCTCCGGCAAGTCGACGCTGCTGCGCGCGCTGACGGGCCTCGTGCCCATCGCGGGCGGCAGCCTGTCGATCGACGGCCGGCCCGCCGGCGGCACACCCGAGCGTGCGTTCCGGCGGCACGTGCAGATGGTGTTTCAGGATCCGTACGCGTCGCTGCATCCACGCTTCACCGTCGACCAGACGCTGCGCGAGCCGCTGTCGATCCATGCAATCGACGATGCCGACGCGCGCATCGCGCGCGCACTGTCCGAAGTCGGGCTTGGTCCATCGTTCCGCTTCCGTTATCCGCACCAGTTGTCGGGCGGCCAGCGCCAACGCGTCGCGATCGCGCGCGCGCTGATCGTCGAGCCGCGCGTGCTGCTGCTGGACGAGCCGACGTCCGCGCTCGATGTGTCGGTGCAGGCGGAAATCCTGAACCTGCTGCGCCGGCTGCATCGCGAACGCAACCTGACGATGATCCTCGTGAGCCACAACCTTGCGGTGATCGGCTTTCTGTGCCAGCGCGTCGCGGTGATGCAGCATGGCGAGATCGTCGAACAGCTTCGCATCGAGGACGTGCGTGCCGGACAGGTCGCGCGCGACTACACGCGCACGCTGCTGCGCGCGACCGAAGGCTATCGCCGGCTCGACCCGGTCGCCTGACACGTACACGACGCGCGGGCGTGCGATACTCGGCACGCTTGCACGCCGGTGTGTCGGGGTGCCGAGCAATGGAACCCTGGCGCGCTGCGCGGGTCCATGTCGTTTCGTCAACAACTCAACAGCAACAGGGAGGCATCCATGCTGCAATTCATCGAAACCCTGGTAGTCGGGCTCATCGTCGGCCTCCTCGCCCGTGCACTGAAGCCCGGCGACGACAAGATGGGCATCGTGATGACCGTCGTGCTCGGCGTCGTCGGCTCGCTGATCGCCGGCTACGTCGGCCGCGCCGCCGGCTGGTATGCACCGGGCCAGGGCGCCGGCTGGATCGCGTCGATCATCGGCGCGATCGTGCTGCTCGTGATCGTCGGCGCGGTGCGCAAGCGCGCAAGCTGACCGCCGCATCGCGCGCCTCAATGCCGCACGGCCGCTCGTCATGCACGAGCGGCCGTTTTCTTTTGGCGAACCGGTTCGCGGGCGCGCCGATTCGTTGAGTCCTCAACGATTTACCGGCAAACGCGGCGTGCACTGACGCGCGCGGGACGCGCGTACACCACCGGCAATACCCTGACTTGCGCGCGCACAAATTTGAGATAAATTGATTTAACGAGTACGGCCTGATTTGCCAATGGCCGGTATTTCGGCTGTTTTCCTTAAGAGGTCCGATGAAATTGCCGTTTACGCATACAGCACCGCAGCGTTGACGGACTGCCATTCGAGCGGCCTCGCTGCGATGCGCTTCCTCTCTGGAGCCTGTCATGAAGCATCGCTCGTTTGCCGCGTCGTTTGCCCTGGCTGCCTCGCTTCTGGCCTCGTCTTCTTCGTTTGCCGCCGATGTGTCCGGCATCATCCACTTCACCGGCATGATCGTCGAGCCGCCGTGCTCGTTCACGCTCGACACGGCGGACGCCGCGCATCTGCGCGTGCGCCCCGACTGCCCGCGGCCGGCCAGCGGGCAGGTCGCGTTCGTCGACGCGGCGAGCCTGCGCACGATCAAGACCACGACCTTTACGCAGGCTTCGCCCGCAATCGTTTTACCGGATCGCCCGGACAACACGGGCACGCGGATGATCGCCGTCGTGACCTACCGGTAACCCGCGTTGCGGCGGGCGTTCGCGCATCAGTCGCGATGGCGCGCGATCCAGTCGCTGAACGCGCGGATCTTCTGCTGGCTGCCGACGGTTTCGGGATAGACGAAGAAATAGCGCGCGCCGGTCTCGAGCACGATGTCGAACGGCCGTTCGAGCCGCCGCGCGGCAACGTCGTCGTCGACGAGCGTCACGTCGCCGATCGCGACGCCGAAGCCCTGCATTGCCGCGTTCGTCGCGAGATCGAGCGTGTCGAAGGTCGGCCCGCGCTCCGCGTCCACCGCGCGTACACCAGCGTGATCGAGCCACGCACGCCAGTCGCGATGGTCGCGCGTCGGGTGCAGCAGCGTATGGCGCGCGAGATCGCCGACCGCGTCGAGCGGCGCCGCGTGTCGTAGCTCGGGTGCGCAGACGGGGGTCAGCCGCTCGTCGAACAGCGGCAGCGCGACCACGCCCGGCCCCGGCGACGTCCCGTAGACGACCGCCGCGTCGAACGGTTCGGTCGAGAAATCGACGACGTGCTGCCACGCGGTCGTGATCTGCACATGGAGATCGGGATGCTCGCCCTGAAAGCGCATGATGCGCGGCAGCATCCAGCGCATCACGCAAGTCGGCACCTTCAACGCGAGATCGGTGCGCTGCCGCGTGAGCTTCATCGAGATGTCCTCGATCCGCGCGAAGCTCTCGTTGACGACCGGCAGCAACTGCTCGCCCTCGGCGGTCAACGTGAGGCCCTTCGCATGCCGCTTGAACAGCGGGAAACCGTAATGCGCTTCGAGCGTCTGGATTTGCCGGCTCACCGCGCCCTGCGTGAGGCACAGCTGCTCGGCCGCGCGCGTGAAGCTGCGGTGGCGGGCCACGGTCGAGAAAATCTGCAGCGCGTGCAGGGGCGGAAGTCGGCGCATGACGGAGCGGGTAAACGGAACATCGTGCGCCGTCGACGGCGCACGCTGACCGACACGATAAGCCAAACGCCGGCTTTGCGCGAGTTGCGCCGGCTTCTCAGGCGGTCGCGGTAAGCGCGCCCGTGACGATGCGTGCTGCCGACGCGACGACGTCCGCGCGGGCCGCCGCGTCGGCAGCCGGCTGCGTGAACGACACGGCCAGCACGATCGGCGCGCGCGACGGCGGCCACAGCACCGCGACGTCGGTCGTCGTGCCGTGGCCGCCGGAGCCTGCCTTGTCGGCGATGCGCCAGCCCGGCGGCACGGCGGCCGCGATCCCGGTCGCGCCGCGCGCGCCGCCCGTCATCCATTCGGTGAGTTGCGCGCGCTGCGGCTCGCGCAGCGTGTCGCCAAGCAGCAGCCGCTGCAGCGTGTCGACCATCGCGAGCGGGGTCGACGTATCGCGCTCGTCGCCGGGCGCGGCCCGGTTCAGTTCCGGTTCCCAGCGATCGAGCCGGAACGTGGTGTCGCCGCTCTCGTGCGCGAACGACGTGACGGCCTGCGGACCGCCGAGCACGCCCATCACCAGGTTGCCCGCGCCCTTGTCGCCCGCCTGCAGCATCGCCGCGCAAAGCTGCGCGATCGTCATCCCGGTGTCGACATGGCTTTCCGTCACGGGCGAGCCGGCCACGACTTCGTAGCGGCGATACAGGACGCGGCGCGGCAGCAGCGACGCATCGAGCGAGCCGCGTGCGAGGATCGCGGCGGCCGCGACGACGGCGTAGGTGCCGCACAACGGGAAGCGTTCGCGCGCATGATGCGCGATGCGGGTGCCGCTCGACGTATCGAGCGCGGCGACGCCGAGCCGGCCGTTCGATGCCTTTTCGAGCGCGGCGAGTTCGGCCTGCGCGACATGGGCGCGCCCCTGGTCCGCGACGGGTGCCGACGAGCATGCGGCGACGAACGGGGCGGCGACGGCAGCGAGCAACAGCGAACGGCGTGTCGAAGAATGTTCCATGGATGAATGGCGTTCTGTCGGAATCGGTGGGACGAAGCAACGCATCCACGATGCGCACGTTCACGCCGACGAACGGCTTGCGACGGCCTGCGCCGCGCATTCCCGGAGACACCGTCGGCCGCGCACGCAGCGGGACTCGCATGAACAGACCGTAGCGTAGCAGCGAGCGCGGCCGCGTTCCAGCCGCGCCGTATGCGTCAGCCCTGCGATGAAGGCAGGTACGGCATCGGATTGACAGGCTTGCCGTCGCGCCGCACCTCGAACAGCAATGCGACCCGCGAGTTGTCGAGATCGCCCATCTCGGCAATCGCATCGCCCCGGCGCACGATGTCGCCGGTCTTCACGAGCAGCTTGCGGTTGTGCGCATACGCGGTCAGGAAATCCGCGTTGTGCTGGACGATGATCAGACTGCCGTAATCGTTCAGGCCGGTGCCCGCGTACATCACGCGACCGTCGGCCGCCGCGCGGACCGGGTCGCCGGGCCGGCCGGCGATCTGGATGCCGCGATTCTGGCCGGGCCGGAACCCGTCGACGATCTTGCCGCGCGCGGGCCAGGTGAGCGATACCGCGCTCGCATGCCGCTTCGTTTCCTGCACGACCTGCCGGTCGCTTGCCGTCGGCGCGCTCGCTTGCGCGCCGCCCGCCGCATTGCCCACGGCGGCCGGTGCGGCTACCTGCGTGTTGCCGCTCGCACCTGCCGCCTGCAGCGGCTGCGGCCGAACGATGCGCAGCACCTGCCCCATGCGGAGCCGGCCGCGCGCGCCCAGTTTGTTCCACGTGCGCAGATCGGCGACGCTGCAGCCGTTCGCGGACGCGATGCCCGACAACGTATCGCCGCGCTTCACCACGTATTTCTGCGCGACGAGTATGGGGGCCGGCTGCGGTACCGCGGTCGTGCCCGACGGCGCGGCGGCAGGCTGGACGGCCGGCGATCCCGCGAGCGTGTCGCTCGGCGGAGCGGACTCCGTGCTTGCACAACCGGCCATGACGAGCACGGCGGCCAGGCCGGACAGCCAGGCCGCATGGCGGTAAATCTCGCGCTGTTTCATGGACGATCGACTCCGGTTTGACAATCTTTCAAGCATCTCAAAAACGGGACGGCCGCCGTGTAACCGGATGCAAACATTGATGACAAACGATCACGAACGGGGCGCCGGCGGACACTTGCTACCGGTAATACGGTCGAATCCGGAAAAACTTGACGGTTTGCGGCGCGCATCGCGCAAATAATTCCGGTGCGGGCCAATATTTCGAACGGCTTTCAATGTGCGGGCGCGGTCGCGCTCACCGCAGCCAGTCGGCGAGTTCGGCGCACGCCCACGCGATGCCGATGCACAGGAACAACACGTGCAGCGCGATCTTGAACGACACGCCCCATGACGAATCGATACGCATGACAGTCTCCCCCGTCCCAAATGCAGGCATCTTCCGGCATCGATCGCGCCCCGAAAATGCGGAACTGGCGAACGGCGTCTCAGGCTGCGCCTGAGACCTGCGCGGCCGTTCCTGCTAACGTATCGGCCATACCAATTTCCGCGTCCATGCGCCCGCCATGCGCTTCGATTTGACCGATTTGCGGCTCTTCCTGAACATTTGCGAGGCCGGCACGATTACCGGCGGCGCCGAGCGCACCCACATCACGTTGCAGGCCGCGAGCGAGCGCATCCGCGGGATGGAGGACGAACTCGGCGTGCCGCTGTTGCACCGGACGAAGTCCGGCGCGCAGGTGACCGACGCCGGCCGCGCGCTCGAGCACCACGCACGTACGGTGCTGCAGCAGATCGACCACATGCGCGGCGAGCTCCAGCAGTACGGCCAAGGGCTGCGCGGGCATATCCGGCTGCTGTGCAATACGGCATCGCTGAGCGAGTATCTGCCCGATGCGCTCGCCGCGTATTTGCCGCATCACCCGAATCTGTCGATCAGCGTCGAGGAGCGTTCGAGCCAGGAGATCGTGCATGCGATCCGCAACAAGACGGCGGAGGTCGGCATCGTTGCCGATTCGGTCGGGCTTGCCGGGCTCGAACAGAAGCCGTTTCGCGAGGACTGGCTGATCGCGGTCGTGCCGGCCGCGCACGCGCTCGCCGCGCGCGACAAGGTCGCATTCGACGAAATCGTCGACGCGGACTTCATCGGCCTCACCGACGGCAGCGCGCTGCAGGTTCATCTCGCCGATCAGGCGCGCGCGCTCGGCAAGCGGATCCGATACCGTGTGCAGCTGAAGAGCTTCGACGCGATCTGCCGCGTGATCGAAAGCGGTGTGGGGATCGGCATCGTGTCGCGCCATGCGGCAGAGCGCGCGATGCGGACGATGAATGTACGGCTCGTCGAACTGTCCGATGCGTGGAGCCACCGCAGGCTGACGCTGTGTGCGCGCTCGTTCGACGCGCTGCCGAAGTACACGCAGGCGTTCGTGGCGTACCTGTCGGGCGGCACGCCGCCGCGCTGAACAACGCATATCGTCCGGAACGACCGGGCACGAACCGAGGAGGCACCGCAGTCATGACCGAATCCGACCTCGCGATCCGCTACCGCGCATACATCGACTGTCTGAACCGGCAGGATTGGGCGTCGCTCGGCGAGTACGTCGCCGACAACGTGATCCACAACGACCGCCCGCTCGGCCTTGCCGGCTATCGCGCGATGCTGGAACAGGATTTCCGCGACATTCCGGATCTCCGCTTCGAGATCCGTCTGCTGGTGTGCGAGCCGCCGCGTGTCGCATGCCGTCTTCGCTTTGCGTGTTCGCCGAAGGGCACGTTCATGGGGCTCGACGTCGAAGGCCGCCGGGTCACGTTCGCCGAGAACGTGTTCTATGAATTTCACGACGGCAAGATCCGGCAAGTCTGGTCGGTGATCGACAAGGCGGCGATCGAGAAGCAGCTGTAGCGTCGTCGAAACGGCGCGTTATGGCACGCGGCGGCCGGCCGCGCAATGCGCCGCGATTCATAGGGATAACGTTTTCTCTTGACCGGCATCCTGAAATTGCTTCGGTGCCGTCCACTCGTGCATCGCTTCGAGCCGTCCTCTCGCACGGCCAACAGAATAAAATACGCCGGAATTTCGCATAATCTTCGTTACGCCTCCACGCTCCTCCGTCACCGCATTCGGGTTTCCACCGCCGCATCGGATGTGAAAGTTCATTGACATCGCGCCGACCGCTGCTTAAATTAAGAAAACGTTTTCCAATGCATGAGCACGGCGCCCGTCATGGCCGCGCAGGGGAACGTTCGTTCGCTCGCTCGATTCGTGATTCAGGTCGTCCGTCCTCAAGCATCGGCAAGGCGGAAACCTGTTACGGGCACCGCGCGGCCTCGGCCAAACCCGCCCGTCCTTCACCATTATTCGAAACTGGAGACACCATGCATCCGCGCAGCAGATTCGCGCTCGGCGCCGCGCTCAGCGCTCTTTCGGTCCTGTTCGTCAGCGCCTGCGGCGGCAACGACGTGACCGACACGCCGTCAACGCCCCCCTCGTCATCGCCCGCACTTGCGTCGAATTCGCTGCAGGCGCTGGTCTACGGCGCACCCGACACCAGCGTGCCGGCCGGCGCGAGCATTCCGGTCACGATGATGGGCCAGATGCGCGCGCTGTTCGACCTGATCCGGAAATCGCCCGACTTCACGCAGGTCGTGATGGACCTCGGCGACGGCACGCCCGTCCACGTGCTCGATACGAACACCGGCGACAAATTCCTGCCCGGCAAGCTCGCGCTCGGCCTGTCGTACATCCTGATCGACATGAAGTCGAAGAACGACCCGCAATACGCGAGTTACCTTGCGACATACCAGACGATCACGACCGCGATGATGGCGCAGTCCGGCACCAACTATGCGTATGCGAACACGTCGTGGGGCGAGTACTACTACCTCGTCGCGTTGAACAACCTCAAGGCGCACGGGATGCTGAACGAAGTGTTCAGCGATGCGATGCTCGCGACGCTACAGCAGCGGCTCACCTTCTGCGACATGTTCGGCCCCGATGCGAGCGGCAAGACCAATACCTGCCCGGCCGCCGGCACGCCGATCGATATCGCGTCGCTCAACACCGCGCAGAACTACTATGCGGTGTCCTATGGAATCGCCGGGCTGCGCCAAAAGCTCGGCTGGAGCAATCCGTCGTTCGCCTCCAAGACCGATCCGGCGGTCGCGACGATGGGCGCACGCGACGCGCTGCTGTACACGCTGACGAACCACATCCACAACGACTCGTCCGGCGGATTCTCCGACGAAGCATCGAACACGCACACGACCTACTACGACCAGGCGCGCTTCGACCGCTACAGTACGCTGCTGATCGGCGAGGTGGTCGAGCGTACGTTCGAGATGGGCAACGAAGCGAATCTCACGCCGGAGCTGAAGGGCTATCTTCGCAAGTCGGTCGACTTGATCCTGCCGCAGCTGAACACGGACGGCCAGGGCTTCAACTACGGCCGGTCGATCGGCCCGTACGGCGATTCCGCGTTCATGGAAGTGCTGACGGCCGCGGCCAATGCCGGCGTGCTGACCGAGCGGGAGAAGCAGGTTGCGTATGCGTTCATCTACCAGGCCGCGCGCCGGTTCGACACGTACTGGTATGACCCGTCGCTGCCGACGCCGTCCGTGAACATGTGGGTCAAGGGCCGCGGCACCGACACGTATCGCGGCAAGCCCCGTGTGATGGGCGAAAACTTCAGCCTGCTGCACCAGTACCTGTACGTGAACGCGTGGTGGAACAAGCTCGGCTTCGGCGGAAAAGCGCCGATGCCCGACGCGGACTACCGCGCGTGGCTCGACGCACTGCCGCGCTACACGCTCACCTGGTACAACCAGCCGGGCGACGCCGCGCATCCGTACAGCGCCGCGCTGCTCACGGTGCGCGACGGCCGGCGCGTGATCAACCTGAACCTGAGCCAGGCGCCGGACTACAACTCGTACACGCCGTATTACCCCGTGCCGTTCTCCGACAAGCTGATCTACGGCACGACCGACCTCGGCTATGCGCTGCTGGTGCCGCAGGTGACCTACAACGCGAAGACCTACATTCCCGTCACGTACTACAAGAACCTGAACGTGCAGCAAAGCAACGGCCAGGTGATCGTGTCGTTCGATACGACAAAGTTCCGGCTCGCGTCGAAGAATGCCGCGTACACGACGGATCTCGACCTTCAGGTACACACGGTGCTGACGTTCGCGCACGGCACGATTTCGCGCAGCGATACGTTGAGTTCGGGCACGCTCGCCGGCAATCTCGCGGTCGAGACGGACTTCACGTCGTTCGCGGATTTCGCGTCGACGCAGGTCAATGGCGACGGCGTGTCGGTGACGTACGCGAACGGCGCCGCGACGGGCTATGCGGCATCCGGCTTCGACAACTGCGCGCTGTCCGCCTTCGACACGGCAAACGGCACGACAAATCCGCTGTCGACGACACCGATCGGGCAGCTGCATTCGAACTTCGCGTGCACGACGAAGCCGTTCGCGCTCGGCGCGGGCGCGACCCGCACGGTCGGCTGGACGCTGAAGTACGCAGACCCCGCGTAAGCGGCGTAAGCGCCGTGAGCGCCGTGAGCGCCGTGAGCGCCGTAAGCGCCGTAAGCGCCGTAAGCGCCGTAAGCGCCGTAAGCGCCGTAAGCGCCGTAAGCGCCGTGAGCATGGTAATCGCGGTCCCGTGGACGGTTCCCGAAGCCGGTTGCCGAAACCGGCTTCGGGATCATTCAGCCCCACCTGCGTTCACTTCCAACCCGATCCCGAGCGTCAATGAACCATTTCGCGACGTGCATCAGCCGGGGTGGACGCGCCCCAGCCTTCACCGCTCACGCACGCGGCGCCGGCCCCCGTTCCTGCTCGCTGTCGAGGTGAGCCATCTGCGCTGCCGGATAACGTTCGCCTGCGGCCGCCCCGGCGGGAACCGCCGTTTCGATGCGAGCCAGATCATTGACCGTTAGTTGCAACTTGGACGCCGACAACGCGTCCTGAAGCTGGGTGCGCTTGCGCGCGCCGATCAGCGGCACGATGTCGTCGCCGCGCGACAGCGCCCACGCGATCGCGATCTGCGCGGGATTGCTGCCTTTGTCGTCCGCGATCGCGCGCAGCGCATCGACCAGCGCGAGGTTGTGCACGAGGTTCTCGCCCTGGAAACGCGGGCTGGCCGCACGGAAATCGCGTGCGCCCTGTCGCGCCGCGCTCCAGCCGCCGCCGAGCAGCCCCCGCGACAGCACGCCGTACGCGGTCACGCCGATCCCCAGTTCGCGGCACGCGGGCAGAATATCCGCCTCGATCCCGCGCGACAGCAGCGAGTATTCGATCTGCAGATCGGCGATCGGCGCGACGGCGGCTGCGCGGCGAATCGTGTCGGCGCCCACTTCCGACAGCCCGATGTGCCGCACGTAGCCGGCCTTCACGAGATCTGCGATCGCGCCGACCGTCTCCTCGATCGGCACGGCCGGATCGACCCGGGCCGGCCGGTAGATGTCGATATGGTCGGCGCCGAGCCGCTTCAGCGAATACGCGACGAAGTTCCGGATTGCCTGCGGCCGCGCGTCGTAGCCGACGAACGCGCCGGCAGGATCGCGCAGCGCGCCGAACTTCACGCTGATCAGCACCTGGTCGCGCGTACGGCCGCGCAGCGCGTCGCGGATCAGCATCTCGTTGTCGCCCATTCCGTAGAAGTCGCCCGTATCGAGCAGCGTGATCCCGCTGTCGAGCGCCGCGTGCAGCGTCGCGATGCTTTCGTCCCGATCCGCCGGCCCGTACAGATCCGACATCCCCATGCAGCCGAGCCCGATCGCCGAAACCTGCGGGCCCGTGCGGCCCAGTTGACGCTTGTCCATGATGTCCGTGTCCTTGGGGTGGTAACTGAATGAACCGGATTCTGGACGCATCGTGGCGCGCAATAAACGCGAAACCCTCAACCAATTCATTCGACGCTGATTAACAATGGAGCCTGTTCCAATCCGCCACGCTCCCGCCCCCGCATGGACCATCTGCATGCAATGCGCATCTTCGCGCGCGTCGCCCATCTCGGCAGTTTCACGAAAGCGGCCGAGCAACTGCAATTGCCGCGTCCGACGGTCAGCAACGCCGTCCAGTATCTGGAAAAGCACCTGAAGGTGCGCCTGCTGCAACGGACCACGCGGCGCGTTGCGCTGACCGCCGAAGGCGCGACCTACTACGAACGCTGCACGCGGCTGCTGGCCGATCTCGACGATGCCGAGACGCTGTTCGACGACGCGGGCGCATCGCCGCGCGGCGTGATTCGCGTCGATCTGCCCGAGCGCTTCGCGCTGAACCAGGTGATTCCGGCGCTGCCGGATTTCCACGCGCGCTATCCCGACCTGCGCGTCATGCTCGGCACGACGGACCGCTTCGTCGATCTCGTCGCCGACGGCATCGACTGCGCGGTGCGAGTCGGCGTGCTGTCCGACACGTCGCTGGTCGCGCGCCGCATCGGCGAGCTCGCGCAGATCAACTGCGCGTCGCCCGAGTATCTCGCGCGGCACGGCACGCCCCGCTCGCCGGACGATCTGCCGGACCACGTCGCCATCGGCTATTTCTCGAGCCGCACGGGCCGCGAACTGGAGTGGGAATATACGGACATGGATACGGGCGCGCTGCAGACGGTGAAGATGCGCAGTGTCGTCGCGGTCAACAGTTCGCAGGCGTATCTCGCGTGCTGTGTCGCGGGCCTCGGGCTGATCCAGGCGCCGCGCGAAGGACTCGCGCCGCTGCTCGACGGCGGCTCGCTGGTCGAGGTGCTCCCGGAATGGCAGGCGCCGCCGTTGCCGGTATCGGTCGTGTTTCCGCACGGCCGGCATCTGGCGCCGCGCGTGCGGATTTTCGTCGACTGGCTTGCGGACACGCTCGGCGATCCGGGCCGGGCGGGATGACGGCCGCCGGCGCCGCGCGATCCGTCGCGCCGCGCCGGCTGGTCAAAACATCAGAACTTGTGGCGAATTGCGGCGCGCACCGCGAACTGATTCGACGATGACGACGGGCCGTCCGTGCCGACCACGTAGCCGCCGTCGGCCGCGGTGCCCGTCTTGTCGCCGCCGACCTTCTGCCATGCGCCCTGCAGATAGACGTCGGTCCGCTTCGACAGGCTGTAGTCGGCCATCAGCCCGACCGTGTGGTACTTGGGCTTGAACGACCCGGCCGCGGCGTCGAACTTGCCGTCCGTGTACACGTACTGCGCACCCAGGTAAAAATCGGGCGTGAGCTGATACTTGCCGTTGATCTCGAAGTTCTGGAACTTGGTCGCGCTCAGCCCGAGGCCCGAGAACGTCGACGCCGGCAGATAAACGGTCGACACCGGGTTCTTCACGTCGGTCTTCGTGTAGACGAAACCGACCGTCGCCGGGCCGAACGTGTAGTTGATCCCGCCGCCGAAGATGCGCAGCCGGTCGGCGACGAAATTCGCGTCGTCGGCCGCGATCGCGCCCGCGTTGCCGACGCCCGGACTGTTCGCCTGCAGGTACGCCGCGGCGACCTGCAGCCCGGCGAGCGAATATTGCGCGCCCATGCTGTACTGCCGATTGGCCGAGAAGCCGGTGCTGTTGCTGAAGCTGTAGGTGCCGCCGAACGACAGCCCGTTCCAGTCGGCGCTCGCGTACTTGACCGTATTGTTGACGCGGAACGAGTTGTCCGTGTTGTCGTTGTCGAACGGATGCGAGAACAGCGTGCCGCCCCAGTTGCCGTTCGCGGTCAGCGGCGCAAGGTAATCGACGACGGCGTCGTACTGGCGGCCGAAGCTCAGCGTACCGAAGCGCGACGCGCTCAGCCCGACGAATGCCTGGCGGCCGAACATGCGGCCGCCCTGGTTGAGCCGGCCGTTGTTCACGTCGAAGCCGTTTTCCAGCGTAAAGACGGCCTTCAGCCCGCCGCCGAGATCCTCGCTGCCCTTCAGGCCCCAACGGCTGCCCTGCGCATAGCCGCTTGCGAGCTGGTAGTCGGTTTTTCCGACCCCATTTACGTTCACGTTGTTCGTGTAGTTGAAGCCTTCGTCGATCAAGCCGTACAGCGTGACGCTATCCTGCGCGAACGCCGGCGCGGCGACGGCGGCCAGCGCGGCGGCAAAAATGACGTGCTGCTTCATGACGAATCTCCGGAGCCGGGGGCCGGGCATGTCATTCGCCCGGCGATCGTTGGTCTGTTTATGTCGGTGGCCCGCAGGGCGGACAACGCGGTGTGCGGCCGCGAGGACAAAATGGTGTCACGTCGCAAATCGCTCGTCCATCGGCACGTGGGCGAGCCGTGCAAAGCGTTGCGCCGCTCCAACTGGGGGCCGCATCGCCGTCCGGGCAGCCTTGCCGGACGCGGCCTCCCGGCTAGCCATCCGCGTAAACCCGGGTAGCGTCGCATCGGTGGCACAATGCGCATCCGTTCGTCATTTTTTCACGAAGTCATGCTTCACCCCGACTCACCCGCGGCACGTGCCGGCCGCGCCCGCGACACGCGCAGGGAGGCGGCCCGATGACCGCCGCAGCCCGGGCCGGCCGCTACGCCGAGCTCGATTTCTTCCGCGGCCTGGTGCTGCTCGTGATCGTCGTCGACCATATCGGCGGCAGCATCCTGTCGCGCGTCACGCTGCATGCGTACGCGCTGTGCGACGCGGCCGAAGTGTTCGTGTTCCTCGGCGGTTTCGCGACCGCCATCGCGTACAACTCGCTCGCCGAACGCCACGACGAGGCCGCCGCGCGCCAGCGCTTTATCCGGCGCGCGTTCGAGATCTACCGTGCGTTTCTCGTGACGGCCGGCCTGATGCTGCTGATCACCGCCGTGCTGAACGCGTTCGCGATCGACGGCCCGAACATGCCGACCAACGACCTCGACGGCCTGCTGCACAAGCCGCTCGCCGCGCTGCGCGACATCCTGCTGTTCCGCCGCCAGCCGTATCTCGCGTCGGTGCTGCCGATGTATGCGTTCTTCGCGCTGCTCGCGCCGCTCGCGCTGCCGCTCGCGCGCACGCAGCCGTGGCTGATGCTCGCGTTCAGTGCGTCGCTGTGGTACGCGGCGCCGCACGCCGCGCGCTTCCTGCCGACCGTCGAAGGCGCGCCGTGGGACTTCAATCCGTTCGCGTGGCAGTTCCTGTTCGTGCTCGGCGTGATCGCGCGCTGCCAGCCCGTCTACCAGACGCTCGCGCCGAAGCCGCAAGGCTGGCTGCTGACGGCCGCGGCGCTCGCGATCGTCGCGGCCGGCGCGTATTACCGGCTGCGCGTCGAGCCGTTCCCCACCGATCCGTCGATCAAGCAGAATCTCGGCGCGCTGCGGCTCGCGAACTTCCTCGCGATCGCGTGGCTCGCGGCCAAGCTCGTACACCTCGGATGGATGAAGAAGGTCGCGCATGCGATGCCATGGATCGGTACGATCGGACGCCAGGGACTGCTCTGCTTCGTCGCCGGCACAGGCATCTCGCTCGCGGTGGACTCGCTGCTTTACCAGGCGACCGAAGGCTACCTGGACGTGCCGCTCGGCCTGACCGCCGACGTCGTCGCGATGGGGCTGCTGTATCTCGTCGCGAAGCTCTACGCGCCGCTGGTGTCGCGGCTGCCGTTCCCGTTCCGCGCGCGGCGATGATGCGCCGCGCGGTCATGCGCCGCTGCTACGATAGCGGCCGCCACCCCTGAAACGCTTCGCCATGCGCCGACTCGCCCTTCCGTTCGCCGCCGCGCTGCTCGCCGGCTTCCTCGCCACCGCCCATGCCGCGCCGGGCGGGTCCGCGCTGTCGCCGGCCGGCTCCGCCCCCGCAGCCGCGATCGCGCCGCCCGCAACGGCCGCGCCTGCCGCGCAGGAGCCGTCGGTCAATCCGGGCAGCAGCATCGTGCTGCGTTCGTTCCGGTCGGCATCGCTGAAGCGCGACTGGTCATACACGGTGTATCTGCCGCCCGGCTACAACCCGGAGGGCGCGCGCTATCCGGTGCTGTACCTGCTGCACGGCAACGCCGGCAACGCGAACGACTGGATCACGCAGGGCCGGCTGCAGGCAACCGCCGACACGCTGATCGAGCGCCACGAGATTCCGCCCGTCGTGATCGTGATGCCGCAAGGCGGCACCGACTGGTACGTCGATCGCAAGGAGAAGATGCAGAGCGCGTTCCTGAACGACCTGCTGCCGGAAGTCGAAGCGCATTTCGCGGTGTCGAACCAGCGCGCGGGGCGCGCGATCGGCGGCGTATCGATGGGCGGCTTCGGCGCGCTGCGCTTCTCGCTGCTCGAGCCTGGCCTGTTCTGCGGCGCGATGCTGCTGAGCCCCGCGATCTATGCGAACGAGCCGCCGCTCAATTCCGCGGCGCGCTACGTCGGTGTGTTCGGCGACCGGCAGTTCGACCCGCGCGTATGGCACGAGCTCAATTACCCGGCGCTGATGCGTGGCTATTTCGCACGCACGTGGCGCGTGCCGATGTTCATCGCGGCCGGCGACGACGATCTCACGATCCAGGCCGAATCGAGCCTGCTGTATACGCAACTGCGCCGCGCGCAGAATCCGGCAGAACTGCGAATCGTCGATGGCGGCCATACGTGGGACGTGTGGCGGGGCTTGCTCGGGTACGGGTTGAAGTACACGCTGGAGTGCGTGAAGTAACCCACCTGCGTCGCGCTGCCGGCAGCCGCGCGCCGGCTGCCTGACGATTCGCGCTCGATCAATCCGCCGTTCCCGGCGCGACGCATACGTCGGCGCCCGCACCGGAAACGCGCGCGATTCGATTCAATTCCACGCATGGCGCGCCGGACGCACGCCGTTCAGATAGTAGTTGCCGACGAGGTGGTACTTCCACCGCACCGGATCGTGCAGCGTGTGCGTGCGCGCATTGCGCCAGTGCCGGTCGAGATTGTGTTCGGCGAGCGTCGATTGCGTGCCGGCCAGTTCGAACAGCTTCTCGCCGGCCAACAGCGCGATCTCGGTCGTCAGCACCTTCGCCTCGCCGACTGCCACCGATGCGCGCGCGACATCGTCGTCGGTCACCGCGCCGCGCGCACCGATCTCGTCGAGCGTGCGCCCCGCACGTTCGAGCAGCGCTTCGGCCGCATGCAGCTGGATATGCAGCCGGCCGATCTCGCGGACGATCAACGGATCGTCGGTCGCCCGCGCCACGCCGCTGTCGACCCACGGCCGCGTCCGGGTGCGCACGAACGCCTCCGTGTCGGCGATGGCCGCCTTCGCGATGCCCGCGTCGATCGCCGCCTGGATGATCTGCGACAGCGGACCGTTGAGCGTCGGCTCGTCCGACACGCGCTGCGCATGCAACACATGCGACGCCGGCACGCGCACACCGTCGAGCACGACCGTGCCGCTGGCGGTCGTGCGCTGTCCGAAGCCCGACCAATCGTCGATCACGCTGAGTCCCGGCGTCGGCTGCGGGACATACGCGAGCCATGCCTGCTGCGCATCGTCGAGGCCGAGCACCGGCACGTAGTGCGCGAACAGCGCCCCGGTCGAATAGAACTTCGTGCCGTCGACGACGTAATCGTCGCCATCGCGCCGCACGCGCGTCTTCAGGTCGAGCACGTGCTTCGTGCCCTTCTCCGAGAAACCGTTGCCGAAGCGCTTGCCGCTCAAGACCTCCGCGAAGAAATGGCGTTTTTGCGCGTCGGTGCCGATCAGCGCGATCACGTCGACGAGCCCGAAGTGGTTCTGCGGCAACTGGCCGAGCGACGCATCGGCCGCCGCGACGATCTTGATCACCTCGACGAGCGTCAGGTTCGATACGCCCGCGCCGCCGTAGGCCTTCGGCACCGTGATCGCCCACAGCCCCGATTGCGAGAACCACTCGATCTCGTCGCGCGGCAAGCGACGCGCGCGATCGCGCTCGGACGCGCCCTCCGCGAGCCGCTGCGCGAGCGCATGCGCGGCCGCGATCGCCTGGGCGTCGTCGGTAATCACGCGGGCCGCCCGCGGCCTCGCATCGGCCGGCCGCTCCTGAATCGTCGCACTCGTATCTGACATCGGGCTCTCCTGTCGAATGACGAAAGCATTCAATCTAGCAGCGCGCGGCGGGCCGGCAAACCGAGCGATTCTCGTAACGATATTCCTTCGGATAGCAAACGACTTGACACGGCAAGCCGCTCGACGCTGCACTCGCGCAGCGCAACCGATGCACGAGCGTCGCCGCTTCTGCTCGCCCGTTTCCGTAATGCGCAGCGACGATAACGATCTGCGAATCCGTTATTGGAACGCATCGGTCGCGCTTCCTATACTGGTCTCCCGGTGCAAATGCCCCCTTCGAGGACCATCGCATGACTTCGTCGCACGCAGATCACGCTCTCTCCACCGGTACCGACTACGACGCGCTCGCGAGCCGGTTTCGCCCGCTGTTCGACCGGATCGCCGCCGGCACCGCGGAACGCGAACACCGCCGCGAACTGCCGCACGAAGCGATCGGCTGGCTGAAGGCCGCCGGCTTCGGCGCGGTCCGGCTGCCGGTTCGCGACGGCGGTGCGGGCGCATCGCTGCCGCAGCTGTTCCGGCTGCTCACCGAGCTCGCGACGGCCGATTCCAATCTGCCGCAGGCGTTGCGCGGCCACTTCGCGTTCGTCGAGGACTGGCTCAACGCACCGCCCGGGCCGCAGCGCACGACGTGGCTCGACCGCTTCGCGAGCGGCCAGCTCGTCGGCAATGCGTGGTCGGAAGCCGGCGACGTCCCGCTCGGCCAGACCATCACCAAGGTATCGGAAAAGAACGGCCGGCTCGTGCTGAACGGCCGGAAGTTCTACAGCACGGGCAGCCTGTTCGCGGACTGGATCGACGTGTTCGCGCAGCGCGAACGCGACGGCAGCGACGTGATCGTCGCGGTCGCAACCGCACAGCCCGGCGTGATACTCGAAGACGACTGGGACGGCTTCGGGCAGCGCACGACCGGCAGCGGCACGACGCGCTTCGAGGATGCAGCGGTCGACACGGATAACGTGATCGACTTCGCACGCCGCTTCAAGTATCAGACCGCGTTCTACCAGCTATTCCACGTCGCGACGCTGGCCGGCATCGGCCATGCGATCGTGCGCGATGCGGGCGAACTGGTACGCAACCGCACGCGCGTGTACAGCCACGGCAACGCCGCGCGTGCGGGCGACGATGCGCAGCTTCAGCAGGTGATCGGCGAGATCGCATCGTGGGCGTACGCAGCCGATGCGCTCGCGCTGCGTGCCGCGCAGCCGCTGCAGCAGGCTTATCTCGCGCGCTTCGGCAACGACGACGAAGCCGAACGCGCGGCGAACGTCGCCGCCGAAATCGAGTCCGCACAGAGCCAGCTCGTCGTGTCGGAACTCGTGCTGCGCGCGGCGACGCGCCTGTTCGATGCGCTCGGCGCGTCCGCGACGCGCAGCACGACCGCGCTCGATCGTCACTGGCGCAACGCGCGCACGGTGTCGTCGCACAATCCGCTCGTCTACAAGGCGCGGATCGTCGGCGACTGGGTCATCAACGGACGCACACTGCCATTCGTGTGGCGCGTCGGCAATGGCACCGCTGCCGATTCCGACGCCACGGCGACGGAGGCTGCGCGATGAGCAAGACCATTCGCTTCAACGCGTTCGAGATGAACTGCGTCGGCCACCAGTCGCCCGGCCTGTGGGCGCATCCGCGCGACCGTTCGTGGCAGTACAAGGATCTCGATTACTGGACCGACCTCGCGCGCGTGCTCGAGCGCGGAATCTTCGACGCGATCTTCATCGCGGATGTGATCGGCTACTACGACGTGTACAAGGGCAGCAACTATCACGCGCTGCACCAGGCCGCGCAGATCCCGGTCAACGATCCGCTGCAGCTCGCCGCGCCGATCGCGATGGCGACCGAGCATCTCGGGATCGGCATCACCGCGTCGACGACGTTCGAGCATCCGTACACGTTCGCGCGCCGGCTGTCGACCGCCGACCATCACACGAAGGGCCGGCTCGCATGGAATATCGTCACGTCATATCTGGAAAGCGGCGCGAAGAATATCGGCGACCGCGGCTTGCGCACGCACGACGACCGCTACGCGGTGGCGGCCGAATACGTCGAGGTGCTGTACAAGCTGTTCGAGGGCAGTTGGGAAGACGGCGCGGTCGTGCGCGATCGCGACGGCCGCGTGTTCACGCATCCGGAGAAAGTGCACGAGATCGGCCACAACGGGCGCTTCTTCGACGTGCCCGGCTATCACCTGTGCGAACCGTCGCCGCAGCGCACGCCGGTGCTGTTCCAGGCCGGCGCATCCGGGCCCGGCAAGGCGTTCGCCGCGCAGCACGCCGAATGCGTGTTCGTCGCCGCGCCGACGCGGACGCAGCTCGCACGCTACGTCGCCGACGTGCGCGCGCAGGCGGCCGCCGCAGGCCGCGACCCGCACGACGTGCTGATCTACAACCTCGTCACGGTGATCGTCGACGAAACCGACGAGAAAGCGCACGCGAAGTTCGACGAGTACCGCCGCTACGTGTCGTACGACGGGTCGCTCGTTTTCATGTCCGGCTGGACCGGCATCGATTTCGGCCAGTACGCGCCGACCGACCCCGTCAGGCGCGTCGAGACGAATGCGATCGTGTCGGCTGTCGAGCATCTGGCCGGCGGCGATACCGCGTGGACGATCGAGGAACTGGCCGCATGGGGCGGCATCGGCGGGATGGGGCCGGTGTTCGTCGGCTCCGCGCAGACCGTCGCGGACATCCTGCAGGAATGGGTCGCCGCGACCGACGTCGACGGCTTCAATCTCGCGTATGCCGTTGCGCACGAAACCTTCGAGGACATCGTGCGCTACCTCGTGCCGGAGTTGCAGAGGCGCGGCGTGTATCCGACCGAATACGCGCCCGGCACGCTGCGCGAGAAGCTGTTCGGCGGCTCGGCGAAGTTGCCGGACACGCATCCTGCCGCACGGTTTCGCGACATCGAGCAGGTCAAGCGCGACGCGCAACGCGTGGCCGACTACGCGTGACGGCGATGCGGGTGGCTGGCTTGCGTGCTGGCCGGCGGGCTGCCGCGCAGGCAAGCGCAGGCGCCGCGCGCGTCATCCGGCACGACACGCGAAGCGCGTCGGCCGCACGCGCGCGATGCACGTCGCCGCAGGCGGCACTCGGGCGGCATTCGGGCCGCACGATCGACCTGTCGGCGGGGACCGAACGCGCGACGATGGTCAGTTTCATTCAAACGGCGACCAATGGCTGCGCCCGTCCACCGCTCAAAGCCACGTGCCGCCCTGCCGCTCGTTCGGTTCATCGGCGAGCGCGTCGAAATCGTGAATCCAGTCCAGGTGACGCAGCACGCTGTCGCGCTCGGCAAGCCGCGCATTGCGCGCCTGCGCGTCCGGCCCATCGGGCAGATGCAACACGTCGGCCGCCGAGATCGACGCGTACTGCACCTTGCGCGTGCGGCCGCGCCGCAGCCGCTCGTACGCTTTCTGCGCTTCGTGCCAGTTGCCCGGCCCGGCCTTCGCCAGTTGCGCGGCCAGCACCATCGCATCCTCGATCGACTGGTTCGCGCCCTGCCCGTGATGCGGCACCAGCGCATGCGCGGCATCGCCGATCAGCGTCACGCGCCCGCGGCTCCAGCAACCGAGCGGCGGCCGGTGGAACAGCCCCCAGCGCTGGCTGATCGGCACCGCAGTGATCATCTGCACGACGGCCGGATGCCAGTCCCCGAACAGCCGCAGTTGTTCGCCTTCCCGCGCCGGCATCACCCAGTCGCGCGACGGCCACGGCGACGGATGGCGTTCGACCAGCAGGAAGTTCTGGTCGCCGTCGTCGCCGATCGGATAGTGCAGCAGATGCCCGTGCGGCCCGATCCAGAACTGGATCGTTTCGGGATCCGGCAGCAGGCTCAGCCGCCCGGCCGGCACCACGCCGCGAAAACCCGAGCACCCGGAATACAGCACGTCGTCGTAGCCGAGCATCCAGCGCCGCGTGATCGAGCGCGCGCCGTCCGCGCCGATCACGAGATCGGCATCGACGCGTTCGCCGTTGGCGAAGCTCAGCGTCAC
This sequence comes from Burkholderia sp. AU19243, assembly GCF_018148075.1. NCBI lineage: Bacteria > Pseudomonadati > Pseudomonadota > Betaproteobacteria > Burkholderiales > Burkholderiaceae > Burkholderia > Burkholderia sp. AU19243. The sequence continues at coordinate 114,493 of NZ_JAGSTV010000002.1, read as the reverse complement.
ACGATCGGGATGCTGCGCGAGATCGACGAGCCGGTGGCCAAGATGAATCTGCGCGGCGCCGACCGCCTTCGACAGGATCGCCTGCAGGTCCGCGCGATGCACGCCCCAGTACGAGCCGCCGAACTGCCGTCGATAGTCGGGCTCGCCGCGATGATGGCCGATCACCGCGCCGCTGCGTCCGTCGCGATAGACGAGGCCGGAGATTTCCGCGCACACCGCGTCGAAAGCAGGACGTAATCCCATCCGTTCGTAGAAACGCGTCGCATTGGCCGACAGCGCGACGGCCGCACCGACCTCGCGCAACACGTCGGTCTGCTCGTAAAGCTGCGCGTCGATGCCCTGCTCGCGCAACGCAAGCGCCAGCGTCAGTCCGCCGATGCCGGCACCGACGATCGCGATCTTCAGATTCGTCTGCATGATGAACGTGTCTCCGATATTCAGATGGTGATGGTCCGACGCACCGCAGCGCGGGCCCTGCCAGCGCGCCGGTCGAAGGCAGGCGCCGTGACGGTATTGTCAGCAGCGCCCTGTCATCCCACAATAAAATGCAGGGAATCTGCTTCATCACTGAAAAGAATGACGGGAGACGCCGGGAAATCATGGAACTCAGCGAGATCGACTTGAGCCTGCTGTTGCTGTTCCAGCGGCTGATGCAGGAGCGGCGCGTTTCGACCGTCGCCGAGCAGATGAACATGAGCCAGCCGGGCGTCAGCAACGCGCTCGCGAAGCTGCGCCGCCTGCTTGGCGATCCGCTGTTCGTGCGCGGCCCCGGCGGCGTGGTTCCGACGCCGTTCGCGCTGCGCCTGGCCGAGCCTGTCGCGCACGCGCTGTCGACGCTGCATGCGGCGCTTAATCCCGAGACCGGCTTCGATCCGCTGCGTGCGTCGCGCACGATGACGATCGGGATGACCGATATCGGCGAGGTCGTATTCCTGCCGGCGTTGCTCGAACATCTGTCGCGTACGGCGCCGGGCATCGCGCTCAATACGGTGCGCAACACGAGCGTCAATCTCGCCGACGAGATGGCCGACGGCCGCGTCGATCTCGCGATCGGCCTGCTGCCGCAACTGCAGGGCGGGTTCTATCAGCGCCGGCTGTTCGATCAGCGGTACGTGTGTCTGTTCCGGCGCGGCCATCCGCTCGAGGACGCGCCGCTGACCGTCGACGCATGGCGGGACGCCGAGCATCTGGTCGTCGTGTCGGCCGGCACCGGCCACGGGCAGGTGGACGAATGGCTGAAGCGGCGCCGCGTAAAACGTCGCGTGCGGCTGACGGTGCCGCATTTCATGAGCGTCGGCTACATCCTGCAGCGCACCGACCTGATCGCGACCGTGCCCGAGCATCTCGCGCTGCAGCTCGCCGCGCCGTTCTCGCTCGGCTGGCGGGCGTTGCCGGTCACGCTGCCGGGCGCGCCGATCCACATGCTGTGGCATGCGCGTGTGAACCAGGACGAAGGGAACCGGTGGCTGCGCGATGTCGTGGTCGCGCTGTTTTCGGATGCCGGCACACGCGGCCGAAAGACCGCGCCTGCGCGCCGGAAGTAGGCGCTTTCGTCGCGAGTGCGGGCGTGCGCGGTAGCATGGCGTTTCGCCACGCGCACGTCGCGTAGCGCCGGCGATCGTCGCCGCTTTCCTCACTTCTATCCGCAGGAAATCAAGCCATGTCAGTCACGAAGAAGTTCGCCGCGGTCACGGGCGCCGGATCCGGCATCGGCCGCGCCGCGGCAGTCGCACTCGCGCACGCCGGTTTCACCGTCGCGCTGATCGGGCGCCACGAAGCATCGCTGCAAGAAACGAAGGACACGATCGCGGCCGCCGGCGGGGAGGCGCACGTGTTGCGGGCCGACGTCACCGACGAAGCGTCCGTCGACCATGCGTTCACGCAGATCGCACGGCAGTTCGGACGGCTCGACGTGCTCTTCAACAACGCCGGCCGCAACGCGCCGGCCGTGCTGCTTGACGAATACGAGCTCGACGTGTGGAACGACGTAGTCGCGACCAACCTGACGGGCGTCTTTCTGTGTGCGCGCGCCGCGTGGCGTCTGATGAAGGCGCAAACGCCACAGGGCGGCCGGATCATCAACAACGGTTCGATCTCCGCGTATACGCCGCGCCCGAACACGATCGCATACACGGCAACCAAGCATGCGGTGGCCGGCATCACCAAGTCGCTCGCGCTCGACGGCCGCGCGTACAACATCGCTTGCAGCCAGATTGATATCGGCAACGCGGCGACGTCGCTCACCGACCGGATGACGGAAGGCGTATTGCAGGCCGACGGGCGCATGGCGCCCGAGGCGCGGATGGACGTCGCGCACGTCGCGAACGCGGTCGTTCAGATGGCGAGCCTTCCGCTGGATACGAACATCCTGACCATGACGATCATGGCGACCACGATGCCGTTCGTCGGACGCGGATAACGCGGTCAAGCTCGCGGTTCGGCATCGTGGTAGATCGCGAGCCAGACCGACGGTTCGTCAGGATGCGTCCACGCGACGCGATGCCGGCAATGCGGTTCGATCAGCACGTAGTCGCCCGGGCGCATGTCGTGCAATGTCGCATCCGCCTCGAACTCGAGCACCGCCGCGCCCGACAGCAGCGCGACCCATTCGGCGCGCGGATCGTCATACCAGAAGCCGTCGGGGCTCGTGTGCCCCATCGATACGATCCGCTCGACGTTCAGACGGGCGCCCGTGACGAGCACGTCGATCCGTTCGTCGCGGCCGCGCGTGCGTTCGACATTGAACAGGTTGCCGGTTTGCAGTTGCATGGTTCGACCCTCGCGTCCGCCTTCGGTCGAAGGCGATTGACGCACACTGTAGCGCGAAGACCGCCATGTGCGGCGAACGCGTTGCCTGGTCCCGCTGAACTCCCGTTCACGCGGCGGCCGGCCCGTCGTCGCTATCGCGCGCAGCCGGCCCACGCGTGTCCGACGGCACGGTCCATCGGATCCCGAACGATACAACCCGACAAATTATTCGACGTACGTCACGAAGTTGCCGCGCCGCGATCGTGCGTGACGATCGCGCACGTCCGCTGCCGCAACGGCCGATAGCTCGCGGCACATGGAGCGGCGCGGGCGCATTTCGCGTCACGCGTCACGCGTCACGCGTCACGCGTCACGCCGGAGGCTGAAAAGCGGCAACCTTGTTCCGGCCGGTCGCCTTCGCGTAGTACAGCGCCTCGTCTGCGGCCTTGATCACGGTGCCGGCCTCTTCGTCGTCCTTCGGCACCCAGCTCGCGAGGCCGATGCTGGCCGTGACGTGCCCGTATTCGCTGCCCGCATGCTCGAGCGCCAGCTGATCGATCGCCGCGCGAATACGCTCGGCGATCTGCGCGGCGCCGGTCTGCGAGGTATCGGGCAACAGTACGACGAACTCCTCCCCGCCGTAGCGCGCCGCGGTGTCGAGCGGCCGGCGGATGTTGTCGCCGATGCAACGCGCGACCGCCGCGAGCGCGTCGTCGCCGGCCTGGTGGCCGTATGTGTCGTTGTAAGCCTTGAAGCGGTCGACGTCGACGAACAGCAGCGAGAACACGGATCGCGCGCGCCGTGCACGCCGCCATTCGCGGTCCAGCACTTCAGCGAAACTGCGGCGATTGTTCAGGCCCGTGAGACCGTCGGTGCGCGCGAGCAATACGAGTTCGGACTCGGCGCGCATCCGCCGCCGCAGCTGCGTGCCGAGCATCACCGACACCGCGATGAACGCGGCGCCGAACGTCGCCACCAGCGCACCGATCGTCATGGCCCGATGCCGCCATGCCGCATAGATGTCCTGCTCCGCTTCCGCGACCATGATGATCAGCGGCAGCTTCGGCAAATGCCGGAAATAGTAAAGACGACGCACGCCGTCGAGCGACGAGGTTTCCGAAAACACGCCCTCCTTCGCGGCCTGGAATCGCTTGAAGGTCGCCGCGTGGCTGATGTCGCGGCCGATCGTGTGTACGTCGTACGGCTGACGCATCACCATCAAGCCGTCGTTGCCGATCAGCGAGATCGAACCGTGCTGCCCGAGCGACAGTCCGGCGAACAGCTGGTGAAAGTACTCGAGATTCACCGCAATGAGCACGACGCCGGCGAACGAACCGTCCGGGTTCGAGATCCGCCGCGTAAGCCCGATGCTCGGCGTGCCGCCGCGCAGGCGCGACGCGAACGGATCGCTGATGTAGAGCCCGACGTTCGGATCGTCGCGGTGGACCGTGAAGTACTTGCGATCGGCGAAATTGCCGTGACGCGGCACGTCGTTGCCGGAGTCGAGCACGATGTTGCCGCCGGCATCGAGCACCAGCACCGAGCCGAGAAATTGCGCGGTCATCGCGTTGTCGAACAGTACCGCGCGCCGCAGGCTCGGTGGCGCATTCATTACGTCCTGACGTTTGAGGCCTTCGATCACCGCCTGCAACGACAAATCGTAGAGTTCGAAATTGCGTTCGATGTCGCGCTCGGCGATCAGGCCGAGATTGCGCGACGTTTCGCTCGCCCGCTCCAGCGCGTCATGGCGGCTCTGCAACAGCTGTAGCACGCAGAGGCCCATCAGTGCGCACGCGACGACGATGCCGATCGCGACGATGGTGTACGGAGCCGCCGACCTGTTTTTCATGTGTCTCCTCAGTGACCTCGATGACGTGATACAAACGCGCGGCGGCACGGCAAGCGGGTGTAGCGTCGACCACGGCGCGACATGGGCGTGTCGAATGCAATTATGTCAGACGATTGGGCGACGCATCGCGATCCGCGTGAGTCGCAGTAGCCGGATCGCGAGGGCACGACGAGCTTCGTCGAACGGCGCGCGGTCGGTTCGAACGACGCAACGGCCCACTGCGCGAAAAGCCGTTCGGAGGCCGCATCGTCACGCAACTGAAAGAAAGCAAATTCCGGTCGGATAACACGAATCAACGGCCCGTATAATGCGTGGCAAATCAAAATCCAGGCTCGGGTAGCGCGCATGTCATCGGTAGCGGAAAACGGGGAGATTCATCGTGCACGGCACCTATAACCCATGGCTTGCTGCATTGTCTCTGGCCGTCGCGACACTCGCGGCCTACACGGCGCTTGATCTCTCCGGCCGAATTGCGTTGCTGAGCCAGGGCCGGGTGCGCCAGGCGTGGATTGCCGGCGGCGGCATGGCGATGGGTATCGGCATCTGGTCGATGCACTTCATCGGCGTGCTGTCGTTTTCGCTGCCCATTCCGCTGGGCTACGACTTCGCGATTACAAGCGCGTCGCTCGCCATCGCGATCGGAGTGTCCTGGTTTGCGCTGTACGTCATCTCCCGCGCGTCTCTATCCCCGGTGCACGTCGTCACCAGCGCTGTCCTGATGGGACTGGGCATTGCCGGCATGCACTACACCGGAGACGCCGCGATGAAGATGCAGCCGGCGATCATTTACGATCCGCTGCTGGTAGCCGCATCGATCGGAATTGCGATCGTCGCGTCCGGTGCCGCGCTATGGATTACGCAGTTTCTCAACGCCGCGAATCAACGCCAGTTGAACGCCAAACGCATCGCCGGCGCTTGCGTGATGGGCATCGCGATAACCGGCATGCACTACACGGCGAATGCCGCGGCCACGTTCCTGCCGGGTTCGGTCTGCGGCGCAGCGCAACAGATCGCGACGCCGTTGCTCGCCACGGCCGTGACGCTATCCACGCTGACGATCCTGATCGTGACGCTCGTACTCAGCCGCTCCGGCGCGCGAACGTCGTTGCTCGCGAGCGTGATATCGCGGCTTAACGGCGAGATCGTTCGCATGGCGCGGTTCGACGAACTGACCGACCTCCCGAATCGCCGCACGCTGATGGAGCGAATCGAGGCCGCGATCCATACGGAGCGGCAGTCCGAAACGAAGTTTGCCGTGCTGTTCATGGATCTCGATGGCTTCAAGACGATCAACGACTCGCTTGGACACACAGCGGGCGATGAGGTACTGAAGGCGTTCGCGCGCCGATTGCAGCAATGCGTGCGCGCCACGGACACCGTCGCGCGCCTGGGCGGCGACGAATTCGTGGTGCTGCTGGAAAGCGTCTCGTCGATCGACGACGTCGAGCGTGCGGCAGAACACGTATTGAATCGAATGCGCGAGGGCCTGTGGAACGACGCACAGCCGCTGCAGGTCACGCCGAGCATCGGCATTGCGCTCTACCCGCGTGACGGCGATACCGTCGAAGTGCTGCTCAAGCATGCGGACGTTGCGATGTACGAAGCAAAGCGCGCCGGACGCAGCACCTACCGCTTCTTCCGGGGCGACATGAACGTGGCGGTGAACCGCACGCTGCAGATTCAGCGTGCGTTGCACGACGCTGTCGTCGCGGGCTACTTCGAACTGCATTTTCAACCGAAATTCCACGGTCGCAGCGGCGCGATTACCGGGGCTGAAGCGCTATTGCGGTTGAACCATCCGGAACTCGGCACGTTGATGCCCGGGGAGTTCATCCCCATCGCGGAGCGCACCGGGCAGATCGTGCAAATCGGCTACTGGGTCGTCCGGGAAACGTGCCGCCAGTTGAATCGCTGGCACGCAGACGGATTGCCGGCTCTGCAGGTCGCGATCAACCTGTCGCCGCGGCAGATCGCGGAGGCGGGCCTCGTTTCGAATTTTCTCGGGATCCTGGGCGCCGAGCGTGTAAGGCCCGCGCAACTCATGTTCGAGATTACGGAAAGCGTCGCGATGCATGACGCCGCGCACACGACGGCCATGATTCACGAATTCCAGGCCAATGGCTTCGAGGTCGCGATCGACGACTTCGGCACCGGTTATTCCAGCCTGAGCTATCTGCAACGGTTTCGGGCCAAGCAGCTGAAGATCGACCGCTTTTTCACTCAAGGGCTCGACAAGCACAATCCCGAAGGGAATGCGATCGTTCGGGCCATCATTGCGTTGGCGCACACGCTGAAAATGGATGTGGTCGCCGAGGGCGTCGAAACTGCGGCGCAGCTTGCCCAACTCAGGATATTGATGTGCGACGAGGTACAAGGATTCCTGCTCGGCCATCCGCTTGAGCCGGATGCGTTCGGCAGGCTGCTGCGAAACGGCGCGCACGTACAGACCGCTTGATCGATCGGCAGCGGTTGATCGGTGTCAGCACCTCGGTACGGCCCATACGATGCGCCGCGTGTAAAGCCATTGAACAGCAGGCATGTGCGTCGCCTCCTCCACCGTTCGCGCCCCGACGCGCATCATGCGTTCGCACCTCGTGTCACTCGGGCTCGGTACGCGAAGCACGCGTAGCGTTCGCCGGTTGTATTCCGAGCCCGTGTCGAAGCCGTTCGCTGATTGAAACGCACGCCACCACGGCGACGGTCGCCATCACCAGGCTGGTCACCGCAACCAATGCCGTCGACAACGGGACCGTCGTCAACACCGCGCTGGTGAATATGACGCCCGTCGCATTGGCCGTGCGCAGCCACGCAAACACCTCCGCCCTGCGCTGCGGCGGCGCCAATGCGTCCAGGGCGAGCGAATAATGCGTGCCCAACGGCGCGACGACGGAACCGATCAGCACGGCGCCCAGCACCGTAGTCCAGGCCGATATACCGAGCGCCGTCAGAAACGAACCCGTCATCATCACCGACAATTGCACGACGACCGTATTCCGCGTCGACATGCGGTTCCGAATGCTGACCCATACCCCGCCCGCCACTGACGCGATACAAAGCGGGACGGTAAAAAACACCGCAAACGCCGGCTGGTGGCCGAATCTCAATGCAAGCGCCACGGCACCGATTTCGACCGCGGCCACGGCCGACGCTCCCGCTGTCGAGCAGATGAGCCATAACGCGATCGACATCGTCAGCACGTTGCCTCTCGTCGCGGCGTTCGCGCTTCGCGCATGATGGAGACCCGTGTCGGGGATCATCAACGCCGGTATCGCCCCCAACATCGCGATCACCACGATCGCGAACGACGGCGACACGAGGCCGAGGCCTGACGCAGCAACCGGCGCCAATCCGAACGTCACTTCATTGAGCGTGGCCGCGATACCCAATGCTCGCGGAAGCTTGATCGACGGTCCCAGTTGATTGAGCACCACACGCACGTAGCCGTGCGCCGCACCGTTGACCAGCCCGGCGCACGCTGCGAGACCGATGGCCACCGAAAATGGAACGCGACACCACGCGCCGACTGCAATCGACAGCAACGCGAGCGAGCGGGCGCCGACCAGGACTCTGAGAAACGCTGCGGCCGGCCGTTGCGCACCGAACCGTGTGAGAGGAATGACGCCTGCGACTTGAGCGAGCGTCATCGCAAGGATCATCGCCGCGCCGCCGCTCGCCTTTCCGGTCATGCTCAGTGCGAGCAACGAAAAGGCGATGGGGCCCGCGGCTTGCGGAACGTTCAGCGTGGCGGACGAGATGACCCAGCGAACGAGCATCCAGCGGCTTCTCGCCGGGTCGGGCGATACGGAAGCCGTGTCCTTCGGTGCGCTGTCGGTGCGATCAATCATCGTGGAACGGGATCAAGTGGTGTACCGGCTACCGCGCTTGCGAAGCGACGCCGCTTCTCACGCGTCGCCACGTTGGCGCTCGGTTGGTCGAACGGTCTTGCGGAACGGTTCGCAGCGCGCGTTACGCCCGCCGCTTATCCGGTGCGACGGAGTCGGCATGGTCTCGCGTGCGTGATCGACGAGCGTGGGCAAATTCCGCTATGGCGCCGGGCAAGCGCTTACCCATGCCGCAACGCTTGTTGAACAAGTGCAAGCAGCCAGATCACAAGCCAGATTCGCACAAGATACATCCATAAACGGTGCTTCAGATTCGGAGCACAAATCCAGGCCGTGCGCACCCACGCGGCGATCAATACCATCTGCGCACCGAGCAGCAGCATTATGTAGAAATTCGGCGTCTGCAGGCGAACGACGTATCTGACACAGACGTTAATCAACATCATGGCCACTCCAGTGGGAATACCCAGTCCCCACCAGACCTCAGAGAGCCTCGGTTCCGGCCAATGCATTCTTCAGCATTGAAATCTCCACGACAGCAATTACTGACTCACCTGCGCTGCGTGTTGCATCGCCTCCGCTAACGAATTTCGGCCGGCCGATCCATATGCCTGACGGCGCAGCGCACGAGCGTTGATTGACTGTTACACGCGCCCTTAGAACTGCGCGGTAAGCTGAAATCCGAGTGTGACGCGCGCGATCTCAAATCCGGAAGTTTTATACACGGGGGTGCCCGCGAAAAGATCGTAGCCGTATCCGCCGAACCGAGTCGTGACACTGCCCTTGACGCCAATCACTGCACCGGCGAGTTGCGTGCCAACCAAGGCAACCGGCTCTGGCCCCCAGACCCGACCGTAGTCGAGACCAGCATAGGCCGATAGCCCGGTCTGCGCGATGGGAACCTGCAATTCGTTGCGCCAGTAGAATCCACGCGATCCTGCCAGTAGCGTTTCACCGTCGAATCCCCGCACGGTATAACGACTGCCGATCGTGACGCTATCGAGGTATGAAACCGTATTGCCGGTGTACTGACCATGAAACGTCGTCACATATTTGAACGGCTGTGTACCGATGACGAACGGTGTCGACAGATTCGCATCGAGCACGACCATCTTGAACCTGTAAGTCTGTCCACCCTCCGCCGCGAACATGCTGTCGGTTGAACCAAGCCATCCGAGCCCTTGGCGATAGGCAAGCGAACCGTCGAATTGCGACGAGCCGAAATAGTGCCGGTCGTTCAGCCCGAATTCGAGAAAGGTCGCGTTCTGGTGCGACGACGGTATCGTCGTACCTTCGATGTAGCTGTCGCCGAAGCGGCGCGTTAGGCGAACCTGCGCACCGAACACATCGTTTCGGCTGCGTGACAACACGCGGTTGAGCTTGAAGTCGACCGTCTTCATGTTGCCGCTGGCAACGAACGTCTAGCCGACCGAAGAGATTCTATTTTCATCAAATCGGCCACAAAATCTTTCCATGTGTTCATCACTTTCCTTTCAATGCATTCTGGAGATCCTTCAGTACGTTCTGAGTTGCCGAAACGATCGCTGAATGAAGCACTGGGATTTGAGTCTAACCACTTTTGCAGTGCCGTTGAATAATCTTGCGCTTTCTGAGTGTGGAAAACACCACCAACCGGACTCCCTGTCGCGGCTTCATAGCAAACCGCATCAGCAGTACTAGCAGTACTCCCGGTGCCAATCCGGGCACCATCGCGATAAATGGTCATCCATCAGTCCACTGAACTTCGTGTCCGTCACCGCGATGCGTCAAGATATTCCAATCACCTCCGCGATGCGACGCACCACATCTGTTTCGTCATGGTGACGACGTCTATAAACTTTCATCAGCGCAACAACGTACCGAATAAATGTCCGCCGATCAACGAAAAACTCTGGATGAGAAAGCGAATACTCATTTGGATCGACGAAAGCTCTAAATTCAACTCCATTTGGCCACTCTTCATACCCGACAACATCATCACCCTCTCGGCGCTCAATAATCCACCCCGGATCGCCCTCAACACCACCAATATCATTAGCTCCTTCGATTAACTGAAGCAGCTCCTGCATCCTGCTATCGAGCACCAACACACAGAGACTAAATTTTAGCGCTGCGTCCTTATCACTTTCTGGATCAAACCCGCCAAACGCCTCATTAAAATAATCCATTTTTCACTCACTTAATTGGATATGCACATTACCCACGAATGACGGCCCCGTCTTCGGATCGGTATTGATGTATACTCGAAAATTTACACCGTTTTGGCTCACATCAAATATCCTCTGCGACGTATCCTTCAGATATAACGCATACCCACGCTGACCAGCGTTTTGAGCCATATTCAAAATAGCTTGATCGCTGTACACCGCAGGGTCGTACACAGTTTTTGAGCCGGTCACCACTTTCCCGGAAGCATTGGTGTAGGTGTATTGCATCTCCAATCGGCCGAATATTACCTCATCCGTCATCTCGAAATTCGCCGGCACAATTTCGAGATCAAATTCGCGCGAGGCCCGTGATCGACCGAAATTTCCATCGAAATTACATTCAAAATAGATCAGCTATCAGACGCGTCTGAAACATCCTCCATACGACAGCAATTCATTCGTCCCACACTTGCTTACTGCATCGCGCGCGCCGACGACAGCCGTAGTTATTCGTTCAAACATACGCATCATCAAACATCCGCATCCGGAATCCTCGCGGACTGAATCACGACAAGCGTATCCCCCGCCTCGATCCGGCACGGCGGATCCTCATAGAACGAATGAATCTTTCCGCAGCGATCGAGCCCGACGACGATCGCCCCCGGCACGACGTTCGTCATGCAGCCGATTTCGTGCGGCAGCGCCTCGCGCTCCAGCAGCGTCGCGCGTCCGCGCGTCGACAGCATGTCGTTGACGAACGGCACGATGTAGCGACTATGCACCGCATCGGCCAGCAGCAGCGCGCCGATCTTCGTCGACGACACGATCACGTCCGCGCCGGCCTGGCGCAACTGCCGCTGATACAGGTTCTCCTGGATCCGCACGACGATTTTCGTGTCGGGCGCGATGCTGCGCACCGACAGCGTCAGCAGGATCGCGGTCGGATCGTCGGTCACCGAAATGATCACGGCCTTTGCGGCGCGCACCTGCGCCTGCTGCAGCAGATCCTCGTGCGCGGGATCGCCGAGCAGCCCGGTCACGCCGAGCGACGTCGCGGCTTCGAGCGCCTGCTGCTGCGCATCGATCACGATGATCGTCGACGGATCGACACCGCTCTCGAGCAGCTCGCGCACGGCGATCGACCCCGACAGCCCGTAGCCGCACACGACGATGTGATCGGACAGTTGCTTCTGCAGGCGTTTCATGCGGAATTCCTCGATGACGCGCTGGATCACGAACTGATACGCCGTGCCCAGGAAGATGAACCAGATGCCGATGCGGATCGGCACGATGAAGAAGGCATCGATCAGGCGCGCCCGCGCGGTAACGGGCACGATGTCGCCGTAGCCGACCGTCGCGACCGTAACCATCGTGAAGTACACGAGATCGGCGACGCTCATCGGCGTGCTCTTGGTCGAATCGCGCAGGCCGTCGCGGTCGAGATACAACACCAGAAACGCGAGCATGCACAGCAGCACGACTACGCCGAGGCGAAACAACAACGTGCGCCGCGGCGACGTCGCGGGCCGTGTGAACAGCGTGCGTGCACGCGGCGCCTGCCAAGGATCGCGCGCACGGCGTAGACGTAAGCGCAACGAGCGGCGCTTGGCGGAAGGCGTGGCCAACGGAAATTCTCCTGACGAATGCGGGCTCGATTCTACGGCGCGAACACAGCCGCGCGTGCGCTACAGCATGCTGCGCGGCCGCACCATCGTCCCGTCGACGAAACGCCGCGCGCGGAACGCCGACAGATCGAGCGACGGCGCGCCCGTATCGACCCATTCGGCCAGCAACCGGCCGACGATCGGCCCCATCGCGAACCCGTGTCCGCAGAATCCGGTCGCGATCGCGAGCCCGGATGGCGTGCCGGGCGCGTCGATCACCGGGATCCCGTCGGGCAGCACGTCGATCAGGCCCGCCCACGCCTCGACGATCTGCGCGTCCTTCAGTGTGGGAAAAATCGCCTTGAGCTTCGCGAGCGCCCGCGGCGCATGCGCCCGATTCGGCTGCGGCTGCGGATCGCGCGGCTCGATCGGCCCGATGCCGCCGCCGATGCGCATGCACGCATCGCGCCACGCGGCCCCATTCAGACGCAGGCGGAATTTTTCGCGCTGCGACCAGAACTCCGGCCAGAACAGGCTCAGGCCGCGCAAATGGCCGAGCGTCAGCTCGACGTCGACTTGCATGTCGTCCGCGAGATTGATTGCGCCGTTCTTGCGTTGACGGATACCGAGGCCGTGCCCCCAGATCGTCGCCGCCGACACTTCGGGCAGCACGTTGGTACGCATGCAGGTGCCGCGCACCGCCTGTTGCGGCAAGCGGATGCCGACGCCGTCGAGCAGCCGGAAGCTCGTCGCGCCGGCCGCACAGATCACGCGTCGCGTGCGGATGGTGCCGCGTTCGGTCACGACGCCGGCGACCGCACCGCCGGCCGTTTCGATCGCGGTCACGCCGCAGCCTTCGAAGAAACGTGCGCCCGCTTCGACCGCGCGGGCGGCGAACGCAGCGGCCACACGACGCGGTTCGGCCTGCCCGTCGGTCGCGGTATACAGCCCGCCGAACGTGCGCGCACTCGTGGACAAGCCGCGCACGCGCTCGTCGATCTCGGCGCGCGACAGCGTACGTGTATCGAGGCCGTGCTCGCGCGCGACGGCGAGCCACGCCTGGAACGACGCCCAGTCGTCTTCGTTGTCCGCCATGTAGAGGCAGCCGCCCTGCCGCCATTCGAGATCGAAGCCGAGCGCCTGCTCGAGCCCTTCCCAGATCCGCATGCCTGCCATCATCAACGGCACTTCGGCGGATTCGCGGCCCTGCTGGCGCACGAAGCCCCATGCGCGCGTGGACTGCTGGCCGGCAATGCGCGACTTGTCGAGGACGACGGCTTTCAGGCCGCGCAGGCCGAGATAGTACGCGGCTGCGCAGCCCATGATGCCGGCGCCGGCGATCACGATGTCGGCTTCGGCCGGGAACGCCGTACCGGCGTCGGTCAATGCATGATGCAGCGGATAAGTTGTCGTCATTGTTCTCTGTTGGCGTCGCGATACGTCGGACGCCGCCGTCGGCGTGCGCGATGACGGGCGCCCGATCTGGGCTGTCAGGTTCCGGATACGGCCGAATGGGAACGGAAACGGGCGCTGCACGGCGCCGCAACCGGCCAATCGTGCGTCGCGGCCGTCCCCATTTTTTCGGCTTGACGGCGCTATGTTACCGCGCGATAAACTGTATATCCATACAGTACCTGCGCAGCAAAAATGATTCTCCCCCCATTCGATCCTCCGAAGCTGAACGACCTCACCGAATGGTGGACGAAGTGCACCTATGCAGACGTGCAGCGGCTGATCCTCGAAGTGCAGCACCTGCGACTGACGCTGTGGGAATTGCGTGCGCACGTCGCCGATGCTGCGCGGCGAATCCGCGTGCTCGATCCGGACATGCTCGCGCATGGTTCCGCGCTTCGGCGGCTCAGCTACCTGCTCGAAAAGGAAATCGAACGCGCCAATCCGATCGGCCGCCCGCGCGACGTCTATGCGCCGTTTTCTGACGAATGGCGCGCGCGCAACGCACTGCGCTGCGAATTGCGCGCCCAGCCCGATCCGGCCGGCGCGGGCACGCTGCCGGGCACGATTCCGGAATTTCAACGCGTGACCTGGGCGGAGCTTCGCGATCGCTGGCGTCACTTGAGCGACAGGCAATCGAACCGGCAGAGCATCGAACAGCGCATGGTGCTCGAGATCGTGCGTCAGCGATCGGTGATCCTCGCGCGAGCTAGGAAGCTCGTCGACGCCGCGATCGCCGAGGCGGCGGCCGACGGCAACCAGCTGTTCGCGCTCGATCAGCTGAAGCGTCTGCTGTCCGTCGAGCGTGAGGACGGCGAACCCTTTACGTACAAGCCCGCGTAACGCGAGCGAGTCCGCCGCGACGAATGAATGGTCTCGGTAATGCGAGCGTAATACTTCGGTATCCCATTCAATTGCCGCTGCTGGTCCATACCAAAAACGGACAAGCCTTCAGTGCGCCATCACACATTGCGCGCGTCATTACAACGTCACCTGCGCGGGCATACCATCGATATCGTTTTACTCGTCAAGCATTGCTTTTCATTGTGCCGGGAACAAATCGTGCTCAATAAGCACAAGCGGCTGGAACCAATTTTTTCCTTTGACGAATTAAATGTTACCGGCCAATATTCGCGTCGATCTGTCGTTAGTACTTCTCAAAACACAAAAAATATGCCGGCCATGTAAACGAGGACCTCATGTAGCTTCGCCAACTGACACCTGATCGAAGGGGAAGAAAGATGTCGTTGTCCCAGGATGTGAGCACCAAAAAAACTGCCTCCGTACACAAGGCACCTCCGCCGTCGCCGGTGTTCTGGAAGCCCGATCCTGTGGTCCCGGCCGCGCCGGAATCGGAGCAGCCGCTACCCGGCCTGCGCGATTTCTTCGCTGCGGCAGCGCTGCAGGGGCTGCTGTCGCGAGACGCCGGCCGCAACGTCTCGGCAATCGCCGACTACGAATCCAAGCGCGCGCTCGGCGCGTATCGCCTCGCGGACGAAATGTTGAAAGCGCGCTAAGCGCCCGGGCCCGCCGCCCCACGCGGGCCTGCTCCCTTCTTTTTCATAGGCCGCGGCAAAAAAGACATGTCGCCTCGTTGCCGGCATGCAATATTTTCCGCCCGCCCGCTTATTCAAATGGCTCGCGAATCGTTATTCGATTTTCGAGAAAATACCCCGTCGCTGCGACAACATCACTGCGACAGTTCGCGCGTGAGCAAAACGATATTCAGCATACCAATGACGAGCATCGCGCCGATGGCGGCCCAGCGCGTCGCGCGTCCGTTCGCGAACGTGCCCATGATGTCGCGGCGGCCGGTGAAGTACACGAGCGCAAGCATCGGCACCGGCAATACGAACGACAACACGACCTGGCTGATCACGAGCGCCTGCATCGAATCGACGCCAAACCCGACGACGACGAATGCCGGCGCCATCGTGACGAGCCGGCGCAGCCACACCGGAATCCGGAAGCCGACGAACCCCTGCATGATCATCTGCCCGGCCATCGTGCCGACGACGGAGCTCGATATGCCGGAGCTCATCAACGACACGAGAAAGCACGTTGCCGCAGCCGCTCCGAGCAATGGCGTCAGCGTCCGGTACGCGGTGCCGATTTCGGCGACGTCGCGATAGCCCGCGTGAAACGCCGCGCTCGCCATCACGACCATCGCCATGTTGACGGCGCCGGCAACGGACAATGCAACGACGACTTCCCAATTGGAAAAACGCACCATCATCCGGCGCTGCTCCGTGTCGAGTCCCGCCACGCGCCGCTGTGTGAGCCCGGAATGCAGATACAGCGCATGCGGCATGATCGTCGCGCCGACGATGCCGACGGAGATCGTCAGCGCCTCGCCGCGCGGCCACTCCGGCACGACCGCGTGTAGCCCGACCTCGGCCCATGCGACGGGCGCGATGAACATCTCGGCGAGATAGCACAGGCCGATTACGCCGACGAGCACGCCGACCGCGATCTCGATCGGCCGGAAGCCGTTGCGGTCGGCGAGCAAAATGCCGTAAGTCGCGACGGCCATTACGCCCATCCCGGCAAGCGTCGGCAGCTTGAACAGCAGCGCGAGCGCAATCGCACCACCGAGAAATTCCGCGAGTTCGGTCGCCATCGCGGCCAGCTCGCTCGCGACCCACATCCCGGCGACCACCGGCCGCGGGAAATGCGTGCGGCAAAGTTCAGCCAGGTTGCGGCCGGTCGCGATGCCGAGTTTCGCCGACAGCGCCTGGAACAGCATCGCGATGACGTTCGCCAGCAACACGACCCAGAGCAGCGCGTAACCGAACTGCGCACCGGCGCGGATGTTGGTCGCGAAATTGCCGGGATCCATGTACGCGACCGACGCGACGACCGCCGGCCCGGCGAACAGCAGCGCGGCACCCGGCCCGCGTCGTCTGCCCGCGAACACTTCGCGCATGCCCGTCGCGGTGCGCTCGGTCAGCGCGTTCCTGTCGAGCGTCGTCATCCGCCCTCCGTCGAGAAATCGGCGTCGCCCGCGGCATGGCCGATGCAATCCAAATGACAACCGCTTGTAAGCCCGGCAGCGTGTGTCGCCGGTCAC
The DNA here is from genome assembly GCF_018148075.1 of Burkholderia sp. AU19243. Classification (NCBI taxonomy): domain Bacteria; kingdom Pseudomonadati; phylum Pseudomonadota; class Betaproteobacteria; order Burkholderiales; family Burkholderiaceae; genus Burkholderia; species Burkholderia sp. AU19243. The sequence goes on along the minus strand of NZ_JAGSTV010000002.1, from coordinate 97,781 downwards.
GACACGCCGCTAGGCTCGTGCGCCGCATCGGGTGCGTCGCATGCCGCCGCGCGGCCGTCGACGGCTGCGCGCTTCGCGAGTTCCAGATATGCGTTCGCCAGACGGCGCAACTCTTCCTCCGACGCATTCTCGATCCCGATCAGCTGATCGCTCGCTGAGCGCGTTGCCGCGACGAGTTCGTCGAGTTTCAGATGAAGCGCGACGCTGTCGCGGTTTTGATTACGCTGCAGCAAAAACACCATCAGGAACGTGATGATCGTCGTGCCGGTATTGATCACGAGCTGCCACGCATCCGAGTAATGAAAGATCGGCCCGCATGCGAGCCACACGACCGTGATCGCCACCGCCGAGCCGAACGCGACGGGCGAGCCGGCCCATGCGGTCACGCCAGTCGCGAAGCGCTCGAATGCGCGCGTCACCGGATTCCCGGCTGCGCGCGCATCGGTCCCGCCGGCACCTTGCTGGTTCGGCTCCCCGCCGCGTGATTCGTTGTCCATTTGCATGTCGTCTCCGGAATCGAAAGTCGTCGCGGCGCCCGTGGTGCGCCGACGCACGCGTCTTGCGCGACAGGACGAAGCAAACCCTACGGTGTCGCCCGCACGTGCCGCCCGGAGCGCCGAGCATCGCGCGTGCCTGCGGCGCGCGATTCGCGTACCGCGCCGTTCTTCGCGCGCGGGACCGCTTCGTGCTGATCGCGTCGTGCTGTTTCGACACCGCGAACTTCGCGCAACCTCTTTTATGGAGATTCCATGTTCATTCACAACACACGGCTTCAGTACACGGTGCGTGTCGACGCACCGAACCCCGGGCTCGCGAACCTGCTGCTCGAACAGTTCGGCGGACCGCAGGGCGAACTCGCCGCCGCGATGCGCTACTTCACGCAGGCAATCACCGAAGAGGATCCGGGCCGCAAGGACATGCTGTTCGACATCGCGACCGAGGAATTGAGCCACCTCGAGGTGATCGGCTCGCTGGTCGCGATGCTGAACCGCGGCGCGAAGGGTGAACTCGCCGAGGCGGTCGACGAACAGGCCGAGCTGTACCGCAAGCTGCACGGTGCAGGCAACGACAGCCACGTGACACAACTGCTGTACGGCGCCGGTTCGCCGCTGACGAATTCGGGCGGCGTGCCGTGGTCGGCGGCGTACATCGACACGATCGGCGAACCGACGGCCGACCTGCGCTCGAACATCGCGGCCGAAGCGCGCGCGAAGATCATCTACGAGCGGCTGATCAACGTGACCGACGATCCGGGCATCCGCGACGCGCTCGGCTTCCTGATGACGCGCGAGGTGTCGCACCAGAAGTCGTTCGAGAAGGCGCTGTACGCGATCACCGCGAACTTCCCGCCGGGCAAGCTGCCGCCGGTCGAGCCGTATGACCGCGTGTATTTCCGGATGCAGCCGGACGCGCAGCCGCTGGTCGGTCCGTGGAACCACGGCGGCGACCTCGAGATCCGCCCGGCCGAACCGGCCGTCGACGGCGGCACCGGCATTCCGGAAGGCATGCTGGAGCAACGGCAGGCGGACGCGATCGAAGCGATGGCCCAGCGGCTCGCATCGGATCCGGACAGCGATCCGACAACCGGCGCCGAACTCGGCGCCGGTGCGCCGATTCCGCAGAACGGCGCCGCCGGCAAGCCGGACGGCGCATGAACGTCAACGTCGGGCGCCTGCTCGTCGAGACGGGCGCCTCTTCGTCCCCAAATGGAGAACGCAATGACCAGCGACACGACTGCAGGCGATGAACATCTGATGGACTGGCTGCGCGACGCGCACGCCATGGAAGAACAGGCCGAGACGATGCTCACGTCGATGGCCGGCCGGATCGATCACTATCCGGATCTGAAGCGGCGCATCGAGCAGCACATCGAGGAAACGCGCGAACAGGCGCGACTGCTGCGCACGTGCATCGAGCGGCGCGGCGGCTCGGTGTCGACGATGAAGGACGTCGGCGCGAAGACGATGGCATGGGTGCAGGGCCTGGCCGGCATGTTCGCGACCGACGAGATAGCCAAGGGCGGGATGGCCAGCTACACGTTCGAACACTTCGAAATCGCCGCATATCGCAACCTGATCGAGGCCGCACGATTCGTCGGCGACCGCGAGACGATGGAGATCTGCGAACGGATCCTGCCCGAGGAACAGGCGATGGCCGCCTGGCTGGAGCACAACATGGCAGGCGTGGTGCGCACCTATCTCGCGCGGGATCAGGCGGACGCGCCGGCGAAGCGATAGCCGAACTTCCGGCGCGACGGGCAAGCGTCAGGCGCCCGCAGCGCCGGAATCGGGCTGGTCGGCCATCAGATACTGGATCACGAGCGTCGGATCGGCAACATCGAGAATCAGCCGGCGCATCACGCGCTTGCGCATATGGTCGTCGTCGAGCGTCCACGGCCCGGCTGCTTCGCCGAGGTAACGCGCGATCGCGTCGCGATGATCGCCGTCCGGCGCAAGCCCGAGCCGAGCCACGAGCAGCCCGGCCACCACGTCGTCGATCTCGATCGGGAGCGGCCTGGAATCGATCAGCAGTTCGAGTTTCATGATCGGTGTCGCCAACAACGAAAAAAACGGCGCGCGCGCCCCATTGTCGCGCGCGCCGAACAGTGCCGCTCCGGCCAGCGGCGGATCGATCACCGCAGGCGTTGCCTGCGGTGCGGATCAATAGCCGAGTTCCGGCGACGCCGCCGGCGCGGCGCTTTCTTCCTTCGGCGCTTCGGCGACGGTCGCATCCGTCGTCAGCACGAGGCCGGCGATCGACGCGGCATTCTGCAGCGCGGTGCGCGTGACCTTGGTCGGGTCGACCACGCCGGCTTCGACGAGATCGCCGTACTCGCCCGTCGCCGCGTTGTAGCCGAAGTTGCCGTTGCCTTCGAGCACCTTCGAGATCACGACGGACGGCTCCTCGCCTGCGTTCGCCACGATCACGCGCAGCGGGGCCTCCAGCGCGCGCAGCACGATCCGGATGCCGGCGTCCTGGTCGGCGTTCGCCCCCTTGAGGTCCGACAGTGCCGTGCGTGCACGCAGCAACGCGACCCCGCCGCCGGGCACGATCCCTTCGTCGACCGCCGCACGCGTCGCGTGGAGCGCGTCGTCGACACGGTCCTTCTTTTCCTTCATTTCGACTTCCGTCACCGCGCCGACCTTGATCACCGCGACCCCGCCCGCGAGCTTCGCGACACGCTCCTGCAGCTTCTCGCGATCATAGTCGCTCGTCGCCTCGTCGATCTGCACCCGGATCGACTTCACGCGCGCGTCGATGCGCGCCGCGTCGCCCGCGCCGTCGATGATGATCGTCTCGTCCTTGCGCACCTCGACGCGCTTCGCACGGCCGAGATCGTCGAGCGTGGCCTTGTCGAGCTGCTTGCCGGTTTCTTCGGAAATCACCGTCGCGCCGGTCAGGATCGCGATGTCCTCGAGCATCGCCTTGCGCCGGTCGCCGAAGCCCGGCGCCTTGACGGCGGCGACCTTCAGAATCCCGCGCATCGCATTCACGACGAGCGTCGCGAGCGCTTCGGCCTCCACATCTTCCGCGACGATCAGCAGCGGCTTGCCGGCCTTCGACGCCGCTTCGAGAATCGGCAGCAGATCGCGAATGCTCGAGATCTTCTTGTCGTGCAGCAGGATCAGCGCGTCGTCGAGGTACGCGGCCTGCTTGTCGGGATCGTTGATGAAATACGGGCTGACGTAGCCGCGATCGAACTGCATGCCTTCGACCACGTCGAGTTCGTTGTCGAGCGACTTGCCGTCCTCGACCGTGATCACGCCTTCCTTGCCGACCTTCTCCATCGCGTCGGCGATGATCTTGCCGATCGCCTCGTCGGAGTTCGCGGAGATGGCGCCGACTTGCGCGATTTCCTTGTGGGTCGAGATCGGCCGCGACAGCTTGCGCAGTTCGTCGAGCACCGCGCCGACGGCCTTGTCGATGCCGCGCTTCAGATCCATCGGATTCATGCCGGCCGCCACATGCTTCATGCCTTCCTGCACGATCGCCTGAGCGAGCACGGTGGCGGTGGTCGTGCCGTCGCCGGCCACGTCGGCGGTTTTCGACGCAACCTGCTTGACGATCTGCGCGCCCATGTTCTCGAAGCGGTCCTTCAGCTCGATTTCCTTCGCGACCGATACGCCGTCCTTGGTGATCACCGGCGCGCCGAAGCTGCGCTCGATCACCACGTTGCGCCCCTTCGGCCCGAGCGTCACTTTGACGGCATCGGCCAGGACGTTCACGCCCTTGACGATCCGGCTTCGCGCGCCGTCGCTGAATTTCACGTCTTTTGCAGCCATTTTGATTGCTCCGGATAAAGTCGTTGAACGGAATGCCGCGCACACCGGGCGCACGCCGGCGCCGCGCGGCCGAATCGACGTCAGGCCGCTTTCCGCGCGGGCTGCGATTCGGGTTCGAGTACGCCCATGACATCCTCTTCACGCATCACGAGCAGTTCCTCGCCGTTCACCTTGACGGTCTGGCCTGCATACTTGCCGAAGAGAACCTGGTCGCCGACCTTGAGCTGCAGCGGGCGCTGCGAGCCGTCCTGGAGCAGCCGGCCGCTGCCGACCGCGACAACTTCGCCCTGTTCGGGCTTTTCCGCAGCGGAGTCCGGAATGACGATGCCGGAGGCTGTCGTCCGCTGCTGTTCGATTCGCTTGACGATAACCCGGTCGTAGAGGGGACGAATCTGCATTTTCATCTCCTGAGCGATGAGATCACCTGAATAAGGGAATCCGGCGGCGCATGCACGTGCGAAACGACGCTGCGCGGCCGTGCCATCGTTTGGCGAAAGGCGAAATAGTGGCGGCGCCGCGCGCTTCAAGGGGCAGATGGAGACGCGTATGTAACAAAATGTTTCAGCGAAACGGGGTGCGGGGAAGCGTGCGCAGACGATACGGCGTGCGGCGCGAACGGCGTCGCGCCCGAAGCGGCAAAGCAACGGACACGGCGGCTCCGGGCGGCACGGCGTCGAGTGTGTCGACGGGCTTGTCGAGCCCGCTCCGGAGTCCGGCCTGGACGGGCGAAACAGCCCCCTCGCATACGCGTTGCGCGCCGGCAGCTGGATGAGTTCTTCGCGATGCGGGCCGCGGCCGACGTCTGCTCTTTCGCGATGTCGAAAGTGCGGCGACGTCTCCATTCGCGATGTCTCGAACGGCCCCTTGAAATTTGCATCGCCTGTTCTACTTTAGGTGTCGCTCAACGCAGTCGCGCGTCGCGCGCTGCGTGTTTCGATGCGTTATCGCCCACGCAGGCTGCGGCACGATCGCGCACCGGTTCGTCGCGCGTGGTGTTGCCGTGTGCCCAATGCATTGACCATGAGAGACGACCATGCTGAGTCCACACGAATTCGCGACATTGATGCTGATCCGTCATGCGCCGGATCAGCTCGATACAACCCGTGCCGAAATCGACGCGCTGCTCGAGCGGCAATTGATCATGCTCGAACATCGCGCCCACGGACACCGCCGCGTGCATCTGACGCCGAGAGGACGCGCGTTGCTCGATGTGTTCGGCTCCGGCAGCCACGGCGGCACGCGCGTCAGGGCGCGCGAGCGCAGTCACGACGCCGGCTATGCGCAGGCTGAGTCCCCGCCCGTGGTCGCGGCGGCGGACACGATGCGCGACGCGCAGCCTCAAACCTGACGCGTCGGCAATCCGCGCGCAATGCGGCGCCGCGCGCGACAAGCACACACGCGACACGCGGCGGGTAGAAACGGACGACGGCCTGCCGGCCAGCAAGCCGCTTCGGAACGAGGAAAGTCGGTGCGCCGCCGCCGGACTGCCCCCGACCAGAGCGGAATCAGCGGGTGTGGCGGGCGCGGCTGCCGGCCGCGCGATCGAACGGCCGAAGCCGTGCCAACTGCTCGATCGACATCGATACGACTTCGCGGGCATGCCGGGCGATCACGTGACCCGCCATGCCCGCGTTCAGATACGGTTCGATGCTGATCGTGCGACGCGGGTGACTGCCCGCTTCGTCATCGACGATGTCGATTCGGGTGCTACGACTCTTCCACCAGTCTTCGCAACCGGCAAGGATCAATACGAATCGATCGCCCCCCGAAGCAGCAGGCGTGCTACCGCGCCGGGCGCGCTTCTTTCGTCACCGGAACGATTCGTGGACGTGGAACCGCGCCGCTCGTCGCCGTCCGTTGATGTGCCGGTCGGCCGGCGCCCGCGTTGCACGGGCGGAACACGCACTACGCGTAGCGGCTCAACCACTCTTCGGAAAATTTCTTCGCATAGGCGACGGCCTCGGCCTCGGTATCGAATTCGCCCAGCTTGCGGAACGCCGCCTCGCGGCTGAAACCCAGCTTCGTGACCTCGACCTGGGCCGCGTATTTGCCGTTTTCCGTCACGCGCGGTTCGCAGTTCATCTCGTACCCGCGCATCACAAATTTCTTCTGCATCGCTTCAACGCATTTTTGAGACGGCGAAATCGTAGCATGGGCCCCCGTGGCTTTCACAGCCGCCGGAGGGCGGCCGGCGTCATCGGCGATTAGAGTAAACCGTCGGCCGATCCGCGTATAAGATGCGGCACCGCCCGGGCCCGCGCGCAGCGGCATGTAAAAATTTGTCGCGTGCGCGGGCGGACGATGCGCCGGCGGCAAACCCGTCGGTGCGCCCTGCCTTGGTGCATTCGCGCGGACGCCCGCCCGGATTGCGCGCCGCCCCGCGAGCAATCGGCTGCCGTTTCCTGGCGATAAGCGCCGGACGGTTGCGAACGGGCCACCGCCCTGCCGTCGGCCGCCGTCGCCGACGTAACTTCGTGACACACCTTTCACAGAAACGCACTTTTCGCGACATGGAATGACAGCCGTTTTGCGGTAAAGTTATCTTTTCCGCGCGTGGCCGGTCGGCTCGCCCCTGGACGTCGTCAAGACTGTCCGCCGAGACTGCCGCAAGGCGTCGCTCTGAACGTCACGATCCGTTCCCGCAGCATGACCACTGAAGCAATCACCACGGATTCACTCGCGGTTGCCGAGCGCGTGCGCGAGCTGATGACCCGCAACGGCATCGGCAAGCGCCAGCAGACCACCGAGCTGTGTCGCATCCTCGACCTGAGCTTTTCGCAGGGTCACCGCAAACTGCGCGGCAGCAGTCCCTGGACGCTCGCGCAGATCAAGAAAGTTGCCGAAGCGTACGGCGAACCCGCCGCTCAATTGTTCGGCGCGCAGACGCTCGACCCCGGCATGGTCGGCGCCTATTCCCAGGAGGCCGTGCTTTATGCCGGCGTCGCCGAGATTCCGTGCACCGCATGGATCGGCGCGCCGCTCGAAGCCGGCGCACGCCCCGAGTTCGTCGCGTACGAACAGAACGGCCGCTGGCGCGTGCTGCGCCATACCGGCGTGCTGTATCAGAACGCGTACGACGTGCACAAGATCGAGATCTATCCGCGCCGCGCGGAGAGCGACAAGCTGGTCGTCGCGGTGATCGATCCCGATCGTGTCAGCTCGACCGAGCTGTGCCGCTATCTCGAACGGCAGGGTTTCGCGACGGCCGCGTTCGACGGCCTCGCGCCGTTCGTCGATGCGCTGCAGGGTCAGGCGTTCGATGCGGTCGTCACCGAATGGCTGTTCGACGACAGCACGGCCGCCACCGCGATCAAGGCAGTGCGCACATCCGACAATCCGGGCGCGCCGATCTTCGTGCTGACGGGCGACCTGCTCACCGGCCGCGCGAGCGAAGCGGACATCAGCGAAGTGATCCGCGCATTCGACGTCGTCTGCTATGAGAAGCCCGCGCGCATGGCGATCCTGAGCGCCGATCTCGCGAAACGGCTCGCACGCGGCTAAGCTGCGTCCGCCGGCATCACCGGCGGACGGCCGGCCTGCGCGCCGCGCGGCGGTCGTGCACGGGTTCGTCAGTACAATAGCCGGACCGTTCACGACCGGCATCCGCCGCCCGACTTCATGGCCCGCCTGATTCCCGACGACTGGAAAAGCCTTGCCGCCACCGGTGCGGCCGAACGCGAGCGCGAGACGCTCGCCGCGCTCGAACACGCGCTGCCGGACACCTACACCGTCTATCACGGCGTGCACTGGACGCGCGCCGACGAAGGCTACTCGGTGTTCGGCGAAGCGGCGTTCGTCGTCGTGAGCGCGGCCGGCCGCGTGCTGCTGATCGAGCAGAAGGCCGGCTTCCTGCGCGAGACGCCGAAAGGGCTCGTGAAGGTCTACCTGCAGAAGGAACGCAACGTCGCGATCCAGCTCGCGCGCACGCAGGAAACGCTGCACCGCCGCCTGACGGCCGCGCTCGGCGCAGGCGTCTACGGCGTCGATGCGCTGCTGTACTGCCCCGACTACTCGATCCGCGACGCGGCAATCGCCGGCGTCGCGGCCGACCGCATCGTCGACGCGTCGCGCAAGGCGCAGCTTGCGGACGTGATCCGGCAGATCCTGCCGGAGCACGAAGAACCGCTGCCGAACGCGGCGAAATTGCATCATTTTCTCGCCGACGAACTCGCGCTCACGCCGGACACGAGCGCGCTCGTCGGCCAGGCCGGCACGCTGGTCACGCGGCTGTCGGGCGGGCTCGCCGCATGGGCGCGCCAGCTCGAGTTCACGCCGTTCCGGCTGCGCGTGACGGGCACCGCCGGCTCGGGCAAGACGCAGCTCGCGGTGCAGGCGATGCGCGACGCGGTCGCGGCCGGCAAGCGCGTGCTGTACGTGTGCTTCAACCGGCCGCTCGCCGATTACATCGCGCGGATCGCGCCGCCCGGCGCGAAGATCGCGAACTACCACCAGCTGTGCGACTGGGTGGCGCGCGACGGCGGCTATACGCCCGACTTCGATACGCCCGGCGCATTCGAGCGGCTCGAGGCGCGCTTCGCGGAAACGCCGGTGACGCAACGCTGGAAGTTCGACGTGCTGATCGTCGACGAAGGCCAGGATTTCCATGCGCCATGGGCGGCCGCGCTGGAGCGCCTGCTCGCGCCAGACGGCGCATGGTGGTGGCTCGAGGATCCGCTGCAGAACCTCTATCTGCGCGAGCCCGTCGCGCTGCCGGGCTGGGTCACGCTGAAGGCGTTGACGAACTACCGCAGCCCGCGCGATTTGCTCGAATTCGTGCGCGACGTCGTCGGCCGTGTCGAGCCGCTCGCGGCCGAACTGCGCTCGGGCAGCCCGTTCGACGGTTCGGATCCGTCGGTGTCGTCATATGGAGAAGATGGCGCATCGGGTGACGCGCTCGCGCAAGCCTGCATCGATGCGACGAAGCGCGCGATCACGCACGCGTTGTCGCTCGGCTTTCGCAAGCAGGACATCGCGGTGCTGTCGTATCGCGGCCGCGAAAGCTCGGTACTTGCGCCGCTCGACCAGCTCGGGCCGCACCGCGTCAAGCGCTTCACCGGCAAGTATGACCTGTTCGGCAACCCTGAATATCGGGAAGGCGACGTGCTGCTCGATTCGATCTACCGGTTCAAAGGGCAATCGGCGCCGTGCGTGATCCTCACCGAAGTCGACTTCGACACGCTCGATGCGCGCGCGGCCCGCAAGCTGTTCGTCGGCGCGACGCGTGCGACGATGAAGCTGCTGCTCGTTGCGTCGGCGCGCGCGGCCGCGCAGCTCACGGCCGGCTGACGCGGCGGGGCGACCGTTCCGTCACGCGGCAGTCCCCGCCCGCGGCCCGCCCCGCTCCGGTCAAGCCACGCGGAACGCGCCAACCGCCCGGCGCAGCCCTTCCGCCTGCTCTTCGAGCGATGCGGCAGCCGCCGCAGCCTGTTCGACCAGCGCCGCGTTCTGCTGCGACACCTGATCCATCTGCGACACCGCGCGGTTTACCTGCTCGATCCCGTCGCGCTGCTCGTTGGACGCGGCTGCGATCTCGGTCATGATGCCGGTCACGCGGCCGATCGCCTGCTGGATGTCCTGCATCGTCGCGCCGGCCACGCTGACGAGCCGCGAGCCGGTCGCCACGCGCTCGACCGATTCGCCGATCAGCGTACGGATTTCCTTCGCGGCCGACGCCGACCGCTGCGCGAGCGTGCGCACCTCGCCCGCGACGACCGCGAAGCCGCGTCCCTGCTCGCCCGCGCGCGCGGCCTCGACCGCCGCATTGAGCGCGAGGATGTTGGTCTGGAATGCGATGCCTTCGATCGTGCCGATGATATCGGCCACCTTCTGCGAACTCTGGTCGATCTCGTTCATCGTGCCGATCACTTCGCCGACGACCGTCGCGCCGCGCGTCGCGATCTCGCTCGCGGTGTCCGCGCATGCCTGCGCCTCGACCGCATGATCGGCGTTCTGCTTCACGGTCGCCGTCAGCTGCTCCATGCTCGCGGCGGTCTGCTGCAACGCGGCCGCCTGCTCCTCCGTGCGTTGCGACAGGTCCGTGTTGCCGGCCGCAATCTGATGCGTCGCGGTCGAGATCGCTTCCGAGCCCTGGCTGACCTGGCGCACCGTATCGGCGAGGCTGCGCTGCATGCCGGTCACGCCCTTGACCAGTTCGGCCATCTCGTCGCGCGACGACCAGCGCACTTCCGACGTGAGATCGCCGTCCGACAGACGGCGGAAATGCGACAGCAGCCGATTCACCGGTTGCGTGATCGCGAAATGCAGGCCGATCGCGCAGCCGAGGCACGCGGCAAGCCCGAACGCGATGCCGGCGATCGCGCCCGCCCGCATCCAGCCGTAATACGTCTGCGCGGTGTCGTACACGTCCTTGCCGCGCCCCGCCTGGTATGCATCGAGTGCATCGGTGGCCTGCGTGAGCGCGACCGACAGCGGCGGAGCGACCGTCATCAGCAGCCGGTCAGCGTCGTCGCGGCGGCCGGTGCGGATCGCGTCGATCATCGGCTTCAGCCCCTGGCCGATCAGCGCCTGGCGCGCCGCGTCCAGGCGCGTCGCAAGCGGGCCTTCGTCGCCGTCGTGCGGCATCGCCGCATAGGTGCGCCACGCGGCGTCGGCCTTCGCGAGATAACCCTCGGCTTTCTTGACGAGATCCGGCACGTCGGGCGCCTCCGGATGCAGCATCGCGCGGTCGAGCGTCGTGCGCACGATCGTCAGGTTCAGACTCGCGGCGGACAGCGCCGTCTTTGCGGCCAGCTGGCGCGTATACGCCTCGTCGAGCGCACGGTTCGAGCTCTGCATGCCGGCAAGGCCGATCAGGCCCGATACGACGAGCAGCACGGCGACGAGACCGAGCGTGGAGAAAATCCGCGTACGGATCGAGAAACGGGAAAACAGGGCGTTCAGGTTCATGACGGCACGTGAGCGATGAAAAGTGCCGCGGCAATCGATCCGCGGCATTCTGGATTACGGTTTGCCTGCAAAAAACTTGAGCCCGTCCGCTCCTTTGGCTGATCGCGATCAATGTTTCCTCGCGGCAATCTTCCGTTACCGCTGCAACAATTAGAGGCCAGACAGAAATTGACCAGACAATCATTCGCGCCTATATTTCCAGCAATTCCCTGCCATGGCAGATACTTTAATGCGAACCGATCCCCTCCTTGTGCCGGCCGCGGCTGACGCGGCCCGTCGCGACGCGCCAGCCGGCCTGATCGTCGCCGCGCTGCTGCTCGTGATGCTGTTGTCCGCGCTCGACCAGACGATCGTGTCTACGGCGCTGCCGACCATCGTCGGCGAACTCGGCGGCCTCGACCGGCTGTCGTGGGTCGTCACCGCGTACCTTTTATCGTCGACCGTCGTGCTGCCGCTGTACGGCAAGCTCGGCGATCTGTACGGCCGCAAGGTCGTGCTGCAAGCCGCGATCGTGCTGTTTCTCGCCGGCTCCGCGCTGTGCGGCATCGCGCAGGACATGACGCAGCTGATCGTGCTGCGTGCGCTGCAAGGGCTCGGCGGCGGCGGACTGATGGTCGTCACGATGGCCGCGATCGGCGATCTCGTGCCGCCCGATCGCCGTGCACGCTATCAAGGCATGTTCGGCGGCGTATACGGCCTCGCGACGATCGTCGGGCCGCTGCTCGGCGGCTTCCTGGTCGAACATCTGTCGTGGCGCTGGATTTTCACGATCAACCTGCCGCTCGGCTTCGTCGCGCTCGCGGTGATCGGCATCGCGTTCCGACCGCATGCCGCGCACGTGAAGCACCGGATCGACTACATGGGCGCCGCGTTCCTGGCGACCGCCCTCACCTGCGTGATCCTGTTCACCAGCGAAGGCGGGTCGCTGCTGCCGTGGTCGTCGCCGCAGCTTTGGATGACGCTGGTGCTCGGCGTGGTCGCGGTGGGCGGTTTCATCTATGAGGAACGGCTCGCGGCCGAGCCCATCATGCCGCTCACGCTGTTCCGGCAGCGCACGTTCGTGCTGATGAGCCTGATCGGCTTCGTCGTCGGCATCGCGTTGTTCGGATCGGTCACGTTCATTCCGCTCTATCTGCAGGTCGTGAAGGGATCGACGCCGTCGCAAGCCGGAATCCAGCTGCTGCCGATGATGGGCGGGATGCTCGCGATGTCGGTCGCAAGCGGCCGGCTGATTTCGCGGCTCGGCACGTATCGGCCGTTCCCGATCGCAGGCACGGCCATCGGCGGCGTCGCGATGGCGCTGCTGGCCACGCTGTCGCTCGACACGCCGCTGCACACGATTTATGCGTACATGGCACTGCTCGGGATCGGACTCGGCATGGTGATGCCGGTGCTGACGCTCGCGGTGCAGAACACGGTGGAATTCCGGCACATGGGCGTCGCGACGTCGGGCGCGACGCTGTTCCGCTCGATCGGCGGCTCGCTCGGCGTCGCCGCGTTCGGCGCGCTGTTCTCGCACGGGCTGCAGTCGCGGCTCGCGCCGGCGCTCGCGGCCGGCACGGATTTGCCGCCCGCGCTGGGGCCCGCTGCCGTGCACCAGTTGCCGGATGCGGTTCGCGACGCGTATCTGCGCGCGTTCTCCGGGTCGCTGCATGTGGTGTACCTGGCGGCGGCCGGCGTGATCGCGATCGCGTTCGTGCTTGCGTGGTTCGTCGAGAGCGCGCCGTTGCGCAACCGGCGCTGACCGTCTGCCGGCGGGCCGGCATCGGCGCGTCGTGGCGCCGTCCGCACTCCGATACCGCGTGGGCGGCCGTCGCGCGCGCCATCGTCACGGCACCAGCACCACCGCGCCCGTCGTCTGCCGCGATTCCAGCAGCCGATGCGCATCGGCCGCCCGTTCGAGCGGCAGCCGCGCACCGATTTCGACGTGCATACCGCCCGCCAGCCGTTCGAGCGTCGCGCGCGCCGCCTCCCGGTAACCGTCGACGTCGCGCGCGATGAAGCCGAGCACGCTCGGGCGCGCCAGCGCGATCGAGCGTGCCGGCCCCAGTTCGTCGAGATCGATCGTCTGACGAGTGCCGATCGCGGCCACCTGACCGATGCTCGCGACCGTCCCGAACGGCCGGACCGCGCCCAGCGTGCGCATCAGCACGTCGCCGCCGATGCCGTCGATCGCGTAATCGACGCCGGCGCCGCCGCCGAACGCGCGCGCCGCCGCCACGAAATCCGCCTCCCGGTAATCGACCACCGCTTCTGCGCCATGCGTGCGCACCAGCGCGGCCTTCGCGGCCGAGCCGACCGTACCGATCACGCGCGCACCGAGCGCGCGCGCCCACTGCGTTGCCAGTAACCCGACACCGCCGGCCGCCGCATGCACGAGCACGGTATCGCCGGCGCTGACCTGACGCACGCGGTGCATCAGCATGAAAACCGTGATGCCCTTGAGCAGCCCGGCAGCGGCCACGTCGTCGCCGACGCCGTCGGGCACGGGCACCACGCGTTCCGCGGGCACCGCGCGGACGCTCGCGTAGCTGCCGGTCGGCAGTCCCGCATACGCGACGCGCTGCCCGGCCATAAGCGCCGTCACGCCGGCGCCGACGGCCTCCACCACGCCGACCGCCTCCACACCGAGCGTATCGGGCAGCGCCGGCAACGGATGCGCGCCGGTACGGAAATAGATGTCGACGAAATTCACGCCGACGGCGGTTTGCCGAATCAGCACCTCGCCGGCGCCGGGCGGCGCGACGGGCGCGTCGATCCGGCGCAGCACGCCGGCCTCGCCGTAGCGGTCGATTCCGATGCGGATGGCGGTAGCGGGTTGGGGCATGACGTTCCTCGCAATCGAATGAAGTGACACGATCATCCCATCGTGCATAATCGATCGGAATTCCCGTTACGCGCCCATCTACTGTGCAAATTTCGACCGATTCGACGCCTGGCTCGGGTCAACCGGCGAGCTGGGACGATCTCCGCTATTTCCTCGCCGTGATGCGCGGCGGCAGCCTGTCGGCGGCGGCGCGCGCGCTGCAGGTTCAGCATTCGACAGTCGCCCGGCGCATCGACGCGCTCGAATCGGCGCTTGGCATCCGGCTGTTCGACCGGCTGCCGCGCGGCTGGCCGCCGACCGACGAAGGGCTGCATCTCGCCGAGCATGCAGGCCGCGTCGAAGCGGACGTGCATGCGTTCGCGCGCGCCGCGCAGGGAGCGGCGACGCTCGACGGCGTCGTGCGCGTGTCGGCGTCGCCGGTATTCGCGAGCCACTTCCTCGCGCCGCGGCTCGCCCGCGCGCAACGCGCGTGGCCCACGCTGCGGATCGACCTGCTGGGCGAGATGCACGCGGCCAATCTGTACGCGCGCGAAGCCGATCTCGCGGTGCGGCTGTCGCGGCCGAGCGAAGCGGGGCTCGCCGCACGCCGGCTCGGCACGATGCGCTTCGCGCTGTGCGCGTCGCCCGACTGGGCCGCCGCGCCGCCCGACACGTGGGCGTTCGTCGGCTACGACGACGCGCTCGCGCAAATGCCGCAACAGCAGTGGCTAGAACGCTTCGCGGCCGGCCGTCGCTTTGCGTTCATCGCGAACGATCTGGCCGCGCTGCATCGTGCATGCGTCGCCGGTGCGGGAATCGCGCTGCTGCCGCGCTTTCTCGTCGACGTTCCGGCAACGTCCCTGGGCTCGGATACGCCCGCTCCTGCCGGTGCGGCGGTTGCGGCCGCCGCCGGGCTCGTCGAACTGACGTCGGTGCCGCGTTGCGACATCGAGCGGGAGATCTGGCTCGTCGTCCACCCGGACGTGCGGCGCTCGCCGCGCGTGCAGCGCGTCGCCGATGCGATCGCTGACGCGGTACGCGACGCGGACGGCCATCTGTAAGCCAGCCGGCGCCGCACACGTCTTTACCGCGCCGCCCCGCGCCCGGCATAGTAGCGATTTCCTTCACCCGCTCCGCTGCCATGCCTGCCACCCCCGACTGCGTCGTCCGCGACGCCACCGACGCCGATCTCGACGCCATTCACGCGATCTACGCGCACCATGTGCGCCACAGCGTCGCGTCGTTCGAGGAGATACCGCCCGACGTCGACGAACTGCGCGCGCGCCGCGCCGCGGTGCTGCGCGACGGGCTGCCTTATCTGGTCGCCGAGTGCGACGGCCGCGTGGCCGGGTACGCCTATGCCACGCCGTATCGCACCCGCAGCGCGTACCGCCACACGATCGAGGATTCGATCTACATCGACGATGCGCAGCGCGGCCGCGGCATCGGCCGCGCGCTGCTCGCGGCGCTGATCGCACGGTGCGACGCCGGCCCGTGGCGGCAGATGGTCGCGGTGATCGCCGACGGCGGCACCGGCGGGTCAACGTCGCTGCATCGCGCGTTCGGGTTCGAACCGGCCGGCATGCTGAAAGCGGTCGGTTTCAAGCACGGCCGCTGGATCGATACCGCGCTGATGCAGCGCGCGCTCGGCGACGGCGCACGCACGCTCCCCGCGTCGCCCGAGCCTGTCGCGTCGCGCTAGAATGGCCGCATGTCAAAACAGACTCGAACCATGCCTGACGAGGCCGCAGCGGAATCCCGCAACGAGTACACGGTCGACGAACTCGCGCGCGTGTCCGACACGACCGTGCGCAACGTCCGCGCGTACCAGGACCGCGGGCTGCTGGCGCCGCCCGAAAAGCGCGGGCGCGTCGGCATCTACGACGACACGCACGTCGCGCGCCTGAAGCTGATCAATCACCTGCTCGCACGCGGCTACACGCTGTCGAACATCCAGGACCTGATCAAGGCGATCGACGAAGGCCATGACCTGCGCTCGATCCTCGGGCTGGAAACCGCGATCGGCGGCCGCTGGTCGCACGAACTGCCGAAGACCTATTCGCTCGCGGCGCTCGCGCAAATGTTCGGGCCGCAGACCGCGTCGCAACTGTCGCGTGTCACCGAGCTGGGGCTGCTGGAGCGGCACGGTCTGTCGTTCGTCGCGAAAAGCCCCGCGCTGCTCGAAGCGGCGGCCGCGATGACGAAGGAAGGCATTCCGCCGCGCGAACTGCTCGACGTGATCAGCCTCGCACGGCCGCACTTCGACGCGATCGCGCGGCTGCTCGTCGATCTCGTCGTGAAGCGGCTCGACCGTTACGACGAAGGCACGCTGCCGCCGGTGACCGACGTGCCGGCGCTCGTTGACGCGATCTGGCGCCTGCGCCCGCTCGCGGCCGTGTTCGTCGAAGGCGAGACGAACCGCGCGCTGGAGAATGCGGCGAGCGCGTATCTGGGCGGCCGCGTCGCGACGATCCTCGACAAGAAGCTCAGTGACGAAGCGGCGCGGCAGGCCGGTGCGCCGGACACACACCGCAACGGCGACGAACGATAGGATCGCCGCCGTCATATTCATATCGGCAATGCTTCGTTTGCGGGCCTGAGCGCCCATGCGACGATTCTTCCAACCGAGCGGCGTCTGCCGTTCTCCGAAGACATTTCGCATGGAGTCCGTTCGATGATTCGTTTCGCCCGCTGGATTACCCGCCTTGCCGCGACAGCGCTCGTCGCCGCCACCGCCACGTCGGCGTTCGCGCAGGGCAGCCCCGACAAGCTCGTACGCATCGGCTACCAGAAAGCCGGCCTGCTGGCGGTCGTCAAGACGCAAGGCGCGCTGGAGGCGCGGCTCAAGCCGCTCGGCTACGACGTCCAGTGGTTCGAATTCCCGGCGGGCCCGCAACTGCTCGAGGCGCTGAACGCGAACAGCATCGATTTCGGCTACACGGGCGCGCCGCCGCCGGTGTTCGCGCAGGCGGCCGGCGTGCGCTTCGTGTACGTCGCCGCGGAGCCGCCGTCGCCGCACAACGAAGCCATCTTCGTGAAGGCCGATTCGCCGATCCGCTCGCTTGCGGACCTGCGCGGCAAGAAGGTCGTGTTGCAGAAGGGTTCGAGCGCGAACTACCTGCTGCTCGAAGCGCTGAAGAAGGCGGGAGTGCGCTACGACGAGATCCGGCCCGTCTACCTGCCGCCCGCGGACGCGCGCGCCGCGTTCGAGAGCGGCAACGTCGACGCGTGGGCCGTCTGGGATCCGTATTACGCGGCCGCCCAGAATTCGCTGAAAATCCGCACGCTGTCCGACTACACGGGGCTCACGCCCGCCAACAACTTCTACGAGGCGACGCGCGCGTTCGCCGAGCATCATGCCGACGTGGTCGGCGCGATCGTAAAGCAGTTGCGCGAGACGGGCCTGTGGGTCAACGGGCATCCGGCCGAAACGGCCGCGCTGATCGCACCGAAGGTCGGCTTGCCGCTGCCGCTGGTCGAAACGTGGATCAAACGCGTGCCGTTCGGCGCGGTGCCGGTCGACGAGAAAATCGTCGCAGTTCAGCAAGGCGTCGCCGATGCGTTTTACGCCGCGAATCTGATTCCGCGCAAGCTGAACGTCGCGGAGAACGCGTGGACCGACAAAAGCGTCGCGAGCGCGCTGGCCGCGAAGTAACGGCGGTCGCGCACGTGCTGAAAGGAAAAGGCCGACGGGCGCGCTGCTCGTCGGCCTTTTCGTTGCCGCGGGAATGGCAGGAAACGCGAAATGAACGGGCACCGTTCGCCGCAACGTGCGCCCGCGGTCGGCAGCTTCGACGCGCGCGTGCGAATGCGCGCCGCCGAATCCCCTCCCGCCGGCTCGCTGAAAAAAAATTTGCCGCGCTTGTCGATTTTGTCCGTGTTCATCCGTCGACAGGAATAGTGGCGGCAATCGTGCTGCCGCGACACGCAAAGGACAAAACGATGAGCAAGAAGATCTTCGTCAACCTGCCGGTAACCGATCTGAAGCGTTCGAAAGCGTTCTACGAGGCAGTCGGCGCGGTCAACAATCCCGCCTTCAGCGACCACACCGCCGCGTGCATGGTGTTCTCCGAGACGATCTTCGCGATGCTGCTCACGCACGACAAGTGGCGCCAGTTCACCGGCAAGCGGATCGTCGATGCGCATGCGGACGCGCAGGTGCTGCTGTGCCTGTCGGCCGACAGCCGCAACGAAGTGTCGACACTCGTCGACCGCGCGAGCGGCGCGGGCGGCCGCGCGGACCCCACACCCGTACAGGACTTCGGCTTCATGTACGGCCGCGGCTTCGAGGATCCGGACGGACACATCTGGGAAGTGATGTGGATGGATCCCGAGGCCGCCCCGCCGCACGGTTGAGCGCACCTGCACCGCGCATGCGTCGCGCGCGAGCATTCACGCGCGGCGGCATCGTCTCCGCCGCCGACTAGAAGGATTCGCCGGTTTTCGGGCGCCCGTTCTTCCGGATAATGGCCTGCACCCGCGCCGTCGCCGGCGCGCCGTCCATTGCACAGAAAAACAATCAGGAGACCCTCGCGTTGATCGTCACGCTTCCCGCCACCTATCGCCGGCTCTGGCCGCTCGCCGTCGCGGCCGCGCTGCTGTACGGACTGTCGCTCGTCGCTGCGCCCTATCCCGGCCAGGCCGCCGCGAAGGCCGCGATGGGCGTCCTGCTGCTCGCGGCCTGCAGCACCTGCGCGGCCCCGCGCGAACGCGCGTGGCTGTGCGCGGCGCTCGCTGCGGCCGTGCTCGGCGACGTGCTGCTCGCGCTGCCAGACTGGCCGCTGTCGTTTGTGCTGGGTCTCGGTGCATTCCTGCTCACGCACCTGTGCTACTGCGCGATCTTTGTCCGCTGGCGCGCGCGTCCGCATGGCTGGCGCATCGTCGCGCTGATCGGCCTGTGGATCGCCGCACCGGCGTTCTACGCGGCATTCCTTCCGCACCTCGGCGAGTTGCTCGTGCCCGTCGCGGTCTACATGCTCGTGTTGTGCGCCATGGCCAGCTTCGCGCTCGCCGCCCGCACGCGCAGCCCGCTGATAGCCGCCGGCAGCCTGGTCTTCGTCGGCTCCGACACGCTGATCGGCGTCGGCCGATTTCTCGGCGCCTTGCCCGGCATCGACTATCTGATCTGGGCCCTGTACGCGCTCGCGCAGGTCACGATCGTCGCCGGGGTTTTCCATGAGACGGCGGCCCGTTCAATCGGTCCCTGATTGTGTTTCAAACGGGCGGCCGCGCGCCGGCGGTCGGATCCCTATTCCTCGACGCCCTGCCGACGCGGCTTTCCGGGCATTCCGCAATGCGGAAACCATGCCGTTCCAAACCCCGCTCCGCCTTTTCCCGCGCGGCTTCCGGCCCTTAGAGCGCCGCTTCTAGGCTCTTGCGATTTCCGGGTTCACCTACTATCGTTACATCGAACAATGTAACATTCAAAAATGAGCCAAATCGGAGACACCCGGATGAATGCTCGCACGTTGCCTTTCGGCCCGCCCGACCATGACGGCCCGGACAAAGCCATCGACATCGCCATCATCGGCACCGGCTTCGCCGGGCTCGGGATGGCCATCCGCCTGCGACAGACAGGCGTCACCGACTTCGTCGTCCTCGAGAAGGCCGCGTCGGTCGGCGGCACGTGGCGCGACAATCATTACCCCGGGTGTGCATGCGACGTGCAATCGCACGTCTATTCGTTCTCGTTCGCGCCGAACCCGCGCTGGACGCGCATGTTCGCACCGCAGCCGGAAATCCGCGCGTATCTGGAAGACTGCGTGCAACGCTTCGGCATCGGGCCGCACCTGCGCCTGAATCATGAACTGCAGCGTGCCGAATACGACGAGGCCGCACAGCGCTGGCGCCTCTCGTTCGCGAACGGCAAGCGGCTGTCGGCGCGCGTGCTGGTGTCGGGAATGGGCGGCCTGTCACGCGCCGCGCTGCCGGCGATTTCCGGCGTCGAGACGTTCAAGGGCCGCGCGTTCCATTCGCAGCAGTGGGATCACGACTATCCGCTTGAGGGCAAGCGCGTTGCGGTGATCGGCACCGGCGCGAGCGCGATCCAGTTCGTGCCGCAGATCGCGCCGCGCGTGAAGTCGCTCGCGCTGTTCCAGCGCACGCCGCCGTGGATCATGCCGAAGCCCGACCGCAACCTCACGCGCTTCGAGAAATGGCTGTTCCGCACGCTGCCGTTCACGCAGAAGGCGGTGCGCGGCGGCATCTACTGGATGCTCGAATCGCGCGTGCTCGGCTTCGCGATCCATCCGTCGCTGATGAAGAACGTGCAGAAGCTCGCACTGCGCCATATCCGCAAGCAGATTCCCGATCCGGAGCTGCGCAAGGTCGTCACGCCGAACTACACGCTCGGCTGCAAACGTGTGCTGATCTCGAACGACTATTACCCGGCGCTGTCGCGCAAGAACGTCGACGTGATCACGACCGGCATCGACCGTATCGAAGCCGACGCGGTCGTGACAACCGACGGCAGGCGCCATGAAGTCGATTGCCTGATATACGGCACCGGCTTCCAGGTCGCCGATCCGTATCCGCGCGGCGCCATCGTCGGCCGCGGCGGGCTTGACATCGTCGATGCGTGGCGCGACGGCGCGCATGCGTATCTCGGCACGACGCTGCCCGGCTATCCGAACTTCTTCATGATCGTCGGCCCGAACACGGGGCTGGGCCACAACTCGATGGTGTTCATGATCGAGTCGCAGATCGAATACATCCTCGGCGCGCTGCAGGCGATGCATCGCGAACGCGCGGATGCGATCGAGGTGCGCCCGCTCGTCGAGGCGCAGTACAACAACGACCTGCAGCGCAAGCTGAAGAAGGCGATCTGGTCGACGGGCGGCTGCAAGAGCTGGTATCTCGATCCGCGCACCGGCAAGAACACGACGCTGTGGCCGGGCTTCACGTGGCGCTTCCGCCAGGCGACCGCGCACTTCTCGATCGCCGACTACCACGCGTATCGCGCACCGCGCCACGACACGACCGCACGGCCCGCCAGCACGCCTGCCGCTTCCCCGACCCGTTCCGCCGAAGCGGCCTGAGCCACACAAGGAGCCATCGACATGAGAGATTTCGCCAACAAGGTCGCCGCGATCACGGGCGCAGGCTCGGGCATGGGCCGCGCGCTCGCGGTACAGCTCGCGCAGGCCGGCTGCCACGTGTCGCTCGCCGACAAGAACGGCGTCGGCCTCGCCGAAACCGAACGGATCGTGCGCGCGATCGCGCCAAAGGTGCGCGTATCGACACGCGTGCTCGACGTCGGCGATCGCGACGCGATGTTCGCGTGGGCCGACGACACCGCGAAAGAACACGGCAAGGTCAATCTGATCTTCAACAACGCGGGCGTCGCGCTGTCGAGCACGATCGAAGGAATGGACTACGGCGATCTCGAGTGGATCGTGAACATCAACTTCTGGGGCGTCGTGCACGGCACGAAGGCGTTCCTGCCGCATCTGAAGGCGTCGGGCGAAGGCCACGTGATCAACACGTCGAGCATCTTCGGGATCTTCGCGCAGCCCGGGATGAGCGGCTACAACGCGACCAAGTTCGCGGTGCGCGGCTTCACCGAATCGCTGCGCCAGGAACTCGACATGATGAAGTGCGGCGTATCGGCCACGTGCGTGCACCCGGGCGGCATCCGCACGAACATCGCGCAGTCGAGCCGCGTCGCGAAGAACATGGTCGGCTTCATCGTCGAGAGCGAGCAGCAAGGCAAGGACAGCTTCGAGAAGTTCTTCATCACGACCGCGGACGACGCCGCGCGCACGATTCTCGCCGGCGTGCGCAGGAACAAGCGCCGCGTGCTGATCGGCCGCGATGCGAAGGCCGCCGACTGGATGGCGCGCGTGCTGCCGGCCGCATACCAGGCGCTCGTCGTGCTGGCAACGCGCCGCGAGGCCGCAAAGGCCCGCCGCGCGGCCGCCCGCTACGGCGCGCCGCCGGCGGCGCCGCTGCAAGCAACGTACAACAACGCAGGCAATCAGGGAGAACAATCATGACGACACCGCACATGATGCCCGTGCGGCGCGACATCCGCTTCGCGCTGCCACCAGAACGCGCGAAGGACTGGCACGTGCAGGGCGTGCCGGTCACGCACTTCATGAACGCGCTGTCGCTGCTGTTTCCGGCCGGCGAGCGTTTCTTCATGGATTCGGTGCGCAACTACCGCGACCGCATTGAGGATCCGGAACTGAAGAAGCAGGTGCTCGGCTTCATCGGCCAGGAAGCGATGCACACGCGCGAACACATCGAGTACAACGACCTGCTGCAGTCCGCCGGCCTGCCCGCGCACAAGCTCGACAAGCGGCTGTGGACGATCCTCGGCTTCTTCAAGAAGACGCTGCCGCATTCGATGCAGCTCGCGATCACGATCGCGCTGGAGCACTACACGGCGATTCTCGCGAACCAACTGCTGTCGGGCCACGAGCACCGGATCGACGGGTCGGTCGAAGGCTATCAGCAGATGTGG
This sequence comes from Burkholderia sp. AU19243, assembly GCF_018148075.1. Taxonomy (NCBI): domain Bacteria; kingdom Pseudomonadati; phylum Pseudomonadota; class Betaproteobacteria; order Burkholderiales; family Burkholderiaceae; genus Burkholderia; species Burkholderia sp. AU19243. The sequence goes on along the minus strand of NZ_JAGSTV010000002.1, from coordinate 75,322 downwards.
ATGTGGCATGCGATGGAGGAAACCGAGCACAAGGCGGTGTCGTACGACGTATGGAACGTCGTGATGAAGCCCGGCCTCGGCAGCTACCTGCTGCGCACCGGCACGATGCTGCTGACCACCGTGATGTTCTGGACGATCGTGTTCGACTTCCACGTGCGGCTGATGCTGTCGCACCGCCGCAAGCATGGCCGGTTCGGCGGCATGTGGCGCCTCGTGAAGTATCTGTACAGTCCGAGGACCGGCGTGTTCCCGAGCATCGCGCGAGAATGGCTCGACTATTTCCGTCCGGGCTTCCATCCGTGGGACCACGACAACCATCGGTACCTGCAGGGGCTCGACACGCTGCTCGCGAACATCGACGCGACCAACGCGCGTTATGCCGCGCAAGCCGCCCCGCGGCGCGTGCCGCTGCATCCGGTTGCACAGGCGTGACGTCATGGCGCGTGCCCGCGAGATGCTGACCGTCCGCTCCGGCGACGTGAAACTCGCCGTTTATGTCAGCGGCTCGCGGCGCGCGCCGCCGCTGATCCTCGTGCATGGCTATCCCGATTCGGCCGCGGTGTGGGCGCCGGTGCGCGCGCGGCTCGCGCAGCGTTACCGTGTGATCGCATACGACGTGCGCGGCGCCGGCGCATCCGATGCGCCGCGCCGCCGCGCGGACTATTCGCTCGCGCGGCTCGCCGACGATCTGAAGGCCGTCGCCGACGCCACCTGCGGCAACCGGCCGTTTCATCTGGTCGGCCACGACTGGGGATCGATCCAGTGCTGGGAAGCCGTGACCGATCCTGCGTTCCGAGGCCGTATCGCGTCGTATACGTCGATCTCCGGCCCGTGCCTCGATCACGTGTTCCGCGCGAAGATGCGGCTCAAGCAGAGCCTGAAGTCCTGGTACATCGCGTTCTTTCACTTGCCGGTCGTGCCGTCGCTGATCTGGCGGCTGGGCGGCGCCGCGCTCTGGCCGCGCTGGCTGCAACTGACCGAACGCGTGCGGCCCGAGCGCGACCCCGCGCAGTTGAAGAACGCGTTGAACGGGATGCAGCTTTACCGCGCGAACTTCATCGCGCGGGCGCGCAAGCCGCGCGAGCGGTATGCGCAGGCGCCGGTGCAGATTCTGGTGCCGGTGCGCGATCGCTACGTGACGCCCGAGATGTCGGTCGGTCTCGACCGCTGGCTCGGCGAGCACGTACGCGAGGAGCTCGACGGTGCGCACTGGGTCGTGATACGCAATCCGGAGCTGATCGCGGCGCGGATCGACCGGTTCGCGGCTGCGCATGAAAGGCTCACGGTCGCGGCGCCGCCGCCGGCCGCTCAGCGCAACGGCGGAAGGCGCTTGAACAGCGTTTCGTAGTCGATCACGAGACCGTCTGCGTCGATGTCCATCTCCGCCGTGAAGTTCCGGAAGATGCCTTCATAGCGATAGCGGCGGCCGGGCTCGATGCACGTGTACGCCTGCTTGACCGGCGTGACGGTCAGGTCGGGCGTCGAGACGTACGCGACGTCGATCGGCCGGCGCTCGCCGCGCGCGAGACGGAGGCGGCCAATCGGCAGCGAATTCGTGAACGGCGTCGCCGCGATGTCGATGTCGACGCAGCCGTCCAGTTCGCGCAGTTCACGGCCAGCGCCGTCGCGCCAGCGCCCGGCGCCATCGCCGTGCAGTTCCAGCGTACCGCCGCCCATCACCCTGAGCACCGCGTACTTCGCCCGCCACTGCGGATCGCACTCGACCCGGTACGCGAGCCCGTACGCGCGGCCGTACCGCTGACCGACCACGGCGCTCTCGACGACGATGCCGGATTCGCTCCGGTCGAACGTCAGATGCTCGATTCCGTCGCCTTCGAGCGACGTCCAGCGCAGTTCGTGCATTGTCCGGCCTCCTTGGTATCCCGCTTCCGCACATCGTCACACACATTCCGGCTGCCGAAAATGCCACCGTCGAGTCCGGCGCGTGTCATTTGGCTTCGACGTCCATGTTCGGCCCGTCGAACGCCGACCGGATAGCTGCCACGATTCGCGCCGCCCGGCGCCGATCCTCCAACTGCGGATACTGCTGTTTGCGCTTGCGCGTGATTTGCCCAGCCGTTTTCCCTGACGGAGCGAATGATCCGGCCTGCATCCGGGTTCGGCATCTCGACAACTTCCTCGAGTCGCAACTCGCTCAGTGCCGCGCTCAAATCAAACTGCACGGCTTCCTGAACCGCCGCCGCCCCATTCCCGACATCAACCACAAATCCCGACTATCCAGAATTCCCTATTCCGGTGCATCGCAGAGTGTCCTATGCTCGCGGCTCATCCCGTTCCGCCGCCGCCATGCATACCGCCCGTTCCGCTTCGCCGTCCGTCGATCTGCGCACTTTGCTGCGCAGCATCGGCCAGATCGTGCTGCAGGCGAACGCGTTCACCGGCGCGCTGCTGGTCGCCGCACTCGCAGTGACCGATCTGCGGCTCGCGTGCGCGGCGCTCATCGGCGCGGCCGCCGCCAATTTCACCGCGGTGCTGACCGGCGCGGCGCGCCGCGACGTCGAACAAGGGCTGCACGGCTTCAACGGGGCGCTCGCTGCGCTGGTGGCGGTGCTGTTTGCCCGCGCACCCCTCGCCGCGCTGTTGCTGGCGCCGCTCGCCGCGACGGGCGCCGCACTGGTGCAGCGGGCGATGCGCGCCCCGCTCGCGAAAAGGCGCCAGTGTCCGTATTCGAGCCCGTGCCTCGCAGCCACCGCGTTGTGGCTGCCGCTTGTCGCAGTGCAACACGCCCCCGGCAGCGGTCAGGGTGCCACCTTCTCGCTGGATACGTTCGCCGCAGCGCTACTATCCGGCGTCGCCCAAACCACGTTCGCGCAAGGCGCGTCGGCCGGCGCACTGATCGTGGCGGGCATCGCGATCGCGTCGCGTCGCGCCGCCGCATTCGCGCTCGGCGGCGCGATCGTGTCGACCGTATTGCTGATCGCGCTCGGCGCGAGCGGCGGCGCATTCGCCGACGGCGTGCTCGGCTTCAACGGCGCACTCGCCGCGCTCGCGCTGATGTCGCGCGGCGCGCGTGCCGCGCTCGCGGCCGCCGCACTGGCCGCGCTGATCCAATGGCTCGCCATGCAGGCCGGCATCGTCGCGCTCACCGCGCCGTTCGCGCTCGCGTCGTGGATCACGGTCGCCATCGCGCGCCGCCTTACCCTCGGAGAAACCGATGTCGTCATTCGCACACCGTCCTGACACCGTAAAGCCAGGCGGCCCGATCTCGGACGCCGAGCGCCGGCTGCGCGTCGATCTCGCCGCCGCCTATCGCCTCGTCGCGCTGAACGGCTGGGACGACCTGATCTACACGCATCTGTCCGCGACAGTGCCGGGCGAGCCGGGCCATTTCCTGATCAACCCGTTCGGCCTGACGTTCGACGAGGTCCGTGCGTCGAATCTCGTGAAGATCGATCTCGCCGGCAACCGGATCGGCGACGGCGAATACGCGGTCAACGTAACCGGCTTCGCGCTGCATGCGGCCGTGCACGCCGCGCGGCCGGACGCCGTCTGCGTGATGCATCTGCACAATACGGCCGGCATCGCGGTGTCGATCCAGCGCGACGGCCTGCTGCCGGCGTCGCAGCACGCGCTGCGGTTTCACGGCGATCTCGCGTATCACGACTACGAGGCGCTCGCGTTCTCGCCCGCCGAAGGCGCACGGCTGACGGCGAGCCTCGGCGCGAAATCGGCGATGCTGCTGCGCAACCACGGCACGCTGACGGTCGGCCGGACGGTCGCCGAAGCGTATGTTCTGATGGATACGCTGATCAAGGCGTGCGACATCCAGGTGCGCGCACAGGCAGGCGGCCGACCGCTCGTGCTGCCCGAACCGACGGTCGCCGACCGTACAGCCGAACAACTGCGCGACGGCGGCGCGATCGAGGGCGAACTGGAATGGCCGGCGCTGCTGCGCCGCCTCGACCGGATCGATCCGACGTATCGCGATTGATGCAGGCGCGGCCCGACGAACTTTCCCACCTCAACCACCGGAGCACCCAGTCATGCCGACTTTCAATATCCAGTTGTTCGAAGGCCGCACGGTCGAACAGAAGCGCGCATTCGTCGAAGCCATCACGCGTGTCACGTGCGAGACGCTCGGCTGCGATCCGGGTTCGGTCGACATCATTCTCGCCGACGTGAAAAAGGAGAATTGGGCGACGGCCGGCAAGCTGTGGAGCGACGAGCGCTGAAAAGCTCCCCGGGATCGGTTTGCGTCCAGCCATTGGACGCATGCTACTTGGAGCCAGTTTGTCATCTCGAAATTGGCGCCGGCAATTCGAATATGCCGAAGCCGGCAGCCATCCTGATATATTGCCGCCGACGATCGGCGTCGCCGCAATTAGCTCTCGTAAGCGCACACACGCTCGGTCATTTTCTCAATATAAATACGTCAGCAGTTGTAACGCGTGGGCGGGATGCTAAAGAGGCAAAAAAGTGATCGCCGACAAGCAAATCGCAAGTGTCCTTAACGACATGATCTTGCACATGGGAGCCGATCTGGATCGCTCGCTGCTGACCGTCAAGGCGTCGTGTCCGGATTCGGAATTCGTCGCCTGCCGCGAATTCGTGTCGCAACTGCTGACCACGATGCTGCTCGATTTCATGAATCCGCTCTACGCGCGGCACCCCGACCTGAAGCCGCCGGACCTCGCGTGACCCGCCCGCGCGACGCCGGCCGCCGGCGTCGCACGCGGCTTTCATTCTCTGCGCCGCGTTGTGCGCCCGCACATCGCGTTGTCACGCAATGGGCGCATATAATGCGGCACAGACGCAGCAGCCGATGGCCACCCGCCCAGGAGACCGCCATGGAAGCGAAGAACGAGGAAGTCGTCGCACACCTGCTCTCCGATGTCGTCGAATTCGCACGCGAGCGCCTGCCCGAAGCCACGTTCCGGATCGTCGAACCGTTCCTGCATCATTACTACGATTTCGTCGACGCCGACGATCTGCAGAATCGCAGCATCGCCGATCTGTACGGCGCCGCGATGGCGCATTGGCAGACCGCGCAGAAGTTCGTGCCCGGCAGCGAGCGGCTGCGCGTGTACAACCCGATCCTCGAACAGCACGGCTGGCACTCGGACCACACGGTCATCGAGATCGTCAACGACGACATGCCGTTCCTCGTCGACTCGGTGACGATGGCGGTAAACCGCCTCGGGCTCGCGCTGCACTCGGCGCTGCACCCGGTGTTCCGCATCTGGCGCGGCAACAGCGGCGGGATCGAGCGCGTCGACGCCGGCGGCGCAACGCCCGGCGACGGCCAGTCGCAACTCGCATCGTTCATCCATTTCGAAGTCGACCGCTGCGGCGACGCCGCGCTGCTCGACACGCTGCGCGACGACATCGCACACGTGCTGCGCGACGTGCGTGCGTCCGTCGAGGACTGGCCGAAGATCGTCGACATCGCCCGCGCGACGATCAAGGACATGAAAGCGCGGGAATCGACCGCGGAGGACATCGAGGCGCGCGCATTCCTCGAATGGATGGTCGCCGATCACTTCACGTTCCTCGGCCAGCGCGACTACTCGCTGGTATCGGACGGTACCGGCTTCGGGCTGCGCGGCGTCGAAGGTTCCGGCTTCGGGCTGCTGCGCGAAGCGCTGCGCGCGCCCGGCGCACCTGACGTCACGCCGCTGCCACCCGCCGCGGCCGAGATCATCACCGGCCCGTGGCCAATCTTCGTAACCAAGGCGAACTCGCGCGCGACCGTGCACCGGCCCGGCTATCTCGACTACGTCGGCGTGAAGCTCGTCGGCGCCGACGGCAAGATCGTCGGCGAGCGCCGCTTCATCGGGCTCTATACGTCGACCGCCTATTTCGGCTCATACACCGAGATTCCGATCGTGCGCCGCAAATGCGCGAACATCGTGCAGCGCGCCGGCTTCCTGCCGAAGGGACATCTCGGCAAATCGCTCGTGACGGTGCTGGAAACCTATCCGCGCGACGAGCTGTTCCAGGCCGACGAAGATCAGCTCTACGACATCGCGCTCGGCATTCTCCGGCTGCAGGAACACCAGCGCACGCGCCTGTTCGTGCGGCGCGACCGCTTCGACCGCTTCGTGTCGTGTCTCGTGTTCGTGCCGCGCGACAAGTACAACACCGACCTGCGCCGCCGCATCGCGAAGTTGCTGGTGGATGCGTACAACGGCGTGAACGTCGAATTCACGCCGTTGCTGTCGGAATCGGCGATCGCGCGGATTCATTTCGTCGTCCACGCGGAGCCGGGCACGATGCCCGACGTCGACACGCGCGAACTCGAAGCGCGGCTCGTGCAAGTCGCGCGCCGCTGGCAGGACGATCTCGCCGACGCGCTGCTCGACGCGTTCGGCGAAGAGCAAGGCAACCGCCTGCTGCAGCGCTATGCGGATTCCTTCCCGGCCGGCTACCGCGACGACTATCCGGCGCGCACGGCCGTGCGCGACATCGAGCTGATCGAACGCGTGAAGGCGTCGGGCCAGCTCGCGATGAACCTGTACCGCCCGATCGAAGCCGGACCGCGCGCGTTCCGCTTCAAGGTGTATCGCGCGGGCGAGCCGATCGCGCTGTCGCGCAGCCTGCCGATGCTCGAACATCTCGGCGTACGCGTCGACGAGGAGCGGCCGTACCGGATCCAGACGCAGGACGCAGTGCCCGCGTGGGTGCACGATTTTGGCCTCGAGCTTGCCGACGACACAGAGTTCGACATCGAGCGCGTGAAGGCGCTGTTCGAGGATGCATTCGACCGGATCTGGAGCGGGCGCATCGAGAACGACGATTTCAACCGCCTCGTGCTGCGCGCGCAGCTGAGCGCGCGTGAAGTGACAATCGTGCGCGCGTATGCGAAATACCTGCGGCAGGTCGGCTCGACGTTCAGCGACGCCTACATCGAGCGTGCGCTGACCGGCAACCCGGCGATCGCGCGGCAGCTCGTCGAACTGTTCCTGCTGCGCTTCGACCCGGCGATCGGCAGCACGCGCGACGTGCAGGCCGAACGCCTGCTGAACGCGATCGAGGCGGCGCTCGACCAGGTGCCGAACCTCGACGAGGACCGGATCCTGCGCCAGTTCCTCGGCGTGATCAACGCGACCGAACGCACCAACTATTTCATGCACGACGCGAACGGCGAATCGAAGCCGTACCTGTCATTCAAGTTCAATCCGGCGAAGGTGCCGGGCCTGCCCGAACCGAAACCGATGTTCGAGATCTGGGTGTACTCGCCGCGCGTCGAGGGCGTGCACCTGCGCGGCGGGCGCGTCGCGCGCGGCGGCCTGCGCTGGTCCGACCGCCGCGAGGATTTCCGCACCGAGGTGCTTGGGCTGATGAAGGCGCAGATGGTGAAGAACGTCGTGATCGTGCCGGTCGGCTCGAAAGGCGGCTTCGTCGTGAAGAACCCGCCGCCGCCGAGCGATCGCGAAGCGTGGATGCGGGAAGGGATCGCGTGCTACCAGACGTTCCTGCGCGGGCTGCTCGACCTGACCGACAATCTCGCCGGCAACGCGATCGTGCCGCCGCCAGACGTGGTGCGGCACGATCCCGACGATCCGTATCTCGTCGTCGCGGCCGACAAGGGCACGGCCACCTTCTCCGACTACGCGAATGCGATCTCGCGTGAATACGGCTTCTGGCTCGACGACGCGTTCGCGTCCGGCGGGTCGGTCGGTTACGACCACAAGAAGATGGCGATCACCGCACGCGGCGCGTGGGAATCGGTGAAGCGGCATTTCCGCGAGATGGGCGTCGATACGCAGACGACCGACTTCACCGTGGTCGGCATCGGCGACATGTCCGGCGACGTGTTCGGCAACGGAATGCTGCTGTCGCCGCATATCCGGCTCGTCGCGGCATTCGATCACCGGCACGTGTTTCTCGATCCGAACCCCGACCCGGCGACGAGCTTCGCCGAACGCCAGCGAATGTTCGCGCTCGAGCGTTCGAGCTGGGCCGACTACGATACGTCGGTGATTTCGGCGGGCGGCGGCGTCTATCCGCGCACCGCGAAGACGATCCCGCTGTCGCCGGCCGTGCAGGCCGCGCTCGGCATCGACGCACACGCGCTGCCGCCGACCGAGCTGATCCGCGCGATCCTGCAGGCGCCGGTCGACCTGCTTTACAACGGCGGGATCGGCACCTACGTGAAGGCGACGCACGAAACCCATCAGCAGGTCGGCGACCGCGCGAACGACGCGGTGCGCGTGAACGGTGCGGACCTGCGCTGCAAGGTCGTCGGCGAAGGCGGCAACCTCGGCTGCACGCAGTTCGGCCGCATCGAGTTCGCGCAACGCGGCGGGCGCATCAACACCGACGCGATCGACAACTCGGCAGGCGTCGATTGTTCGGATCACGAAGTCAACATCAAGATTCTGCTCGGGCTCGTCGTCGGCGACGGCGAGATGACCGAGAAGCAGCGCAACGCACTGCTCGCGGAGATGACCGACGAAGTCGGGCTGCTCGTGCTGCGTGACAATTACTACCAGACGCAGGCGCTTTCGATCGCCGGCCGCTACAGCGTCGAGCTGCTCGATGCGGAGGCGCGCCTGATGCGCTGGCTCGAACGCGCGGGCCGCCTGAACCGCGTGATCGAATTCCTGCCGACCGACGACGAGATCGCCGAACGACAAACCGCGAAACAGGGCCTCACTTCGCCGGAACGCGCGGTGCTGCTCGCGTACAGCAAGATGTGGCTGTACGACGCGCTGCTCGAATCCGACGTGCCCGAGGATCCGCTCGTCGCCGCGATGCTGGTCGATTATTTCCCGAAGCCGCTGCAACAGCGCTTCAGCGAACCGATGCAGCGCCACCCGCTGCGCCGCGAGATTCTCGCAACGCACCTGACCAATGCGCTCGTCAATCGGGTCGGCTGTGCGTTCGTGCATCGGCTAATGGAGGAAACCGACGCGAAACCGGGGGACATCGTGCGCGCATGCATCATGGCGCGCGACGTGTTCGATCTCGATGCGGTGTGGCGCGACATCGACGCGCTCGACAACCGGGTTGCCGACGACGTGCAGGCGCGGATGTTCGTCGACGTCGCGCGGCTGCTGGAACGCGCGGCGCTGTGGTTCCTGCGGCAGCTGCAGTCGGGGGCGGTGGCCGCCGGCGGCGTCGGCGGCCTGATCGCGCGCTGCCGCGACGCGGTCGCGCGCATCGCGCCGCAATTGCCGTCGCTGCTGCCGGCGAGCGATCTCGACGCGTTGTCCGAGCGGCAACGCGTGCTGACCGACGCGGGCGTCGACGGCGCGCTCGCGGCGCGTGTCGCGAGCGGCGACATCTCTGCCGCGCTGCTCGACATCGCCGAAGTCGCGGCGACTTGCGATCGCAGTCTCGAACTGGTGGCGGGCGTCTACTTCTCGCTCGGCACGCTGCTGAACTATGGCTGGATCGGCGAACGCGCGGCGACGCTGCCGACGCCCACGCACTGGGACATGCTGGCACGCGCAGCCGCGCTCGCCGAGGTCGCGCGGCTCAAACGCACGCTCGCGACCAGCGCACTCGCCGAATCGGCGGATTCGACGTCGCCGGACGCGATCGTCGATGCATGGCGCGCGCGACGCGACGCGGCACTGCAACGCTACGAGCACCTGCTCGCCGACCTGCGCGCGTCGGGTGGCGCGAGCCTCGCGGTGCTGCTCGTCGTCGTGCGCGAAATGGCCGTGCTCGAACGCGCGTGATGAACGTCGATGGTCGCGGCGGACGCAACGTGCACGCAGGCTGCCTGCGGCGTCACACCGTCGCGACCAGCAACTCTTCCGCGTTGTTCGGCGGCCGCAGGCCGTCGGTCCGATCGGCGAAGTAGTGACGCGCGAGATCCGCGGCCGACACATGCTCGGCGCGCGCGAAGCCCGCTTGCCGCGCGAGCGCGCGGATCTCCGCCGGCATGAAGAAGCTGATGAACGGCGTGCCGCTTGCGCGCGCGCCCTTCGCGGCCATTTCGAGCCCCGGACGCACGTCCGGATCAGCGTGTTCGAGCGGCAAAAGGAACGTCATCGCGAACGTCGAGCCCGGCGCGAGCGACGCGACTTCGCGCAATGCAGCCGTGTTCGCTTCGCGCGTCAGGTACATGCTTACGCCGGTGGACACCACGACCGCCGGCTTGCCGGCGTCGAAGCCCGCGCGCACGAGCGCGTCCCGCCACGACTGCTTCGCCTCGAAATCGACCGGCACGAACCGCAGCCAGTCCGGCACGCCGAAGCCGAGCTCGCTCAGACGGCTGCGTTTCCACGCCTGCGGCGCCGGCTGGTCGACCTCGAAGACGGTCACGCGCGACGCCATCTCGGGCCGGCGCTGCACAAAGCTGTCCAGACCCGCGCCGAGGATCACGTACTGGGTCACCCCGTGCGCGGCCTGCTCGACGACGAGATCCTCGATGAAACGCGCCCGCGCGACGATCGACGCGCGAAACGGCCGCGTAAACTGCGGATCCATGTCGCCGCGCTGCTGCCAGCCGGGTGCGGGCGCGAGCAGGCGCAGCCCGACCTCGTCGGCAAGCACGTGCGGCGGCGCATCGCACTCGACGTGCAGCGCGCGCCACAGCGCGACGCGCGCGGCCGTGCTGTCCGGCGCGTCCTGTTCGTGATCGTGTTCGTGATCGTGATCGGTCATCGCCATCGCCTCACGCGCCCGGCGTGCCCGGCGCCTGCAGGCGCCACACGCGGCCGTCGGGATCGCGTACGGTCATGTCGCGCGTGCCCCAGTGCGTATCCTCGAACGGCGTGACGACCTCGACGATCGGCTGCGACCGCACCGCCTGCTCGTCGCGCACCTTCAGCACCACCTGCATGCCGGGCGTCTCGGTTGCCGGCACTTCGGCGATGAACAGGAACGGGCCGTCGCCGTTTCGCAGCTGGCCCGAGTTGTGATCGGTTTCGAATTCCAGCGTGAAACCCAGCGCCTGGAAGAACTTCGCCGACTTGCCCCAGTTGTGCGTCGTCAGGTACACGGCTTCGATTCGCTCGGATGACATGTCAATCCTCCTTGGTGGACGGGCCGGCCGCCGGCGGCGGAGCGGCCAGATACGCGCGCAATGCGTCGGCCACGAGTGCCGACAGCGACTGCTCCGTCTCGATGGCGCGATGCTTGACCTGCCGGATCAGACTCAGCGGCAGGTACACGTTGAATTGCTTCACTTCTTCGTCGGTCATGGGGCTAGTATGCTAGCAAGATAGCAAAAGTCAACTGAGGAAACGGCAAGCGACCGCAGCGCGCACGGTGCAGATTCCCTGCTCCGCGGTACCGCCACGGCCCCGCTTGCCGCGCCGTCACATCGCGTTCGCCCGCGCGGCCACCCGTGTGAACAGCGCGTCGAGATCGAAGCCGGTCGTATCGATGCCGATGGTGTCGCGCAGGCAGGCGCTCCACGCGGCCGCGTCGTCGAACGTGACCGTGCGCCCGGCGCCCGCCGCGTCGCGCAGCGTCAGCACGGTGTTGAACAGCGCCGCGCGGCCGTCGGGCAGCACGCGGCATGCGATCAGGTCGTTGACGAAGATCGATTCGGGATACGTCGACGTGAACCAGTTCGCGGCTTCGTAATCGATCCATTCGGCCGGTTTCAGCGAAAACCGGTAAGTGGTCTGCCAGCCGTCGGGGATTTCGAACTGCATGTCGAACTCGCCATCGACAGGCGCGGCGACGACGCGAAACGCGCCGTGCGGCGTCGGTTGCCGCTCGCCCGGCACGAAACGCAGCGGCGCGGTCAGCGTTGCGCTGCCGAAGCCGATGTCCGCGAGCCATGCCGCGCCGTCGACGTCGATGCGCAGCAACATGTGCGTCTGCGCAGTGACGACTTCCGGCGGGCGCATCCAGCGCACGCGCGCGATCAGCGGCGTCACGCGAAAGCCGATCGTCGTGAGTGCGGTGTGGAAAAGTTTGTTGAGCTCGAAGCAGTAGCCGCCGCGCCGGTGTGCAATCACCTTGTCGACGATCGCGGGCAGGTCGAGCGCGACGCGCGCGCCGGTCAGCGGATTCAGGTTTTCGAACGGAATCGCCTGCGGATGCAGCAGATGCAGCCGGCGCAGCACGTCGAGCGTCGGCTCGACCGGGCCGTCATAGCCGATGCGGGCGAAGTAGCGCGGGAGGTCGAACGAGTCAGTCATGGATGAACCGGCACCGGGAACTGGGAACACGCCACGATAGCATCGAGCGAAATCCCCATGTTGCCCGGGGTCTGTTCGTGCGGATAACGGCCGCGCGCCGCGCCCCCTTTGATCCCGGATCGCCGCGCACGGCGCCGGCACCGCGCGCCGCTTCGGCTGCGTTACGGCAGCAGCTTCAGCGCGGACGACGCGACCGGCGGCACCGAAATGCCCTGGCGAGTCGCGAACTGCACGGCCTCGCTGAGCGTCGACGCCAGTGACTGCAGCTGGCTCGGCGCACTTTGCGCGATATACGACGCGGCCTGCATGTTCTGCGGATTCAGCCCTGCCTGCAGCAGCGACGCGGCGCTCGCCGAACCAAGGCTGCCGAGCCCCGGCTGCAACTGCGAGTACTGCGTGAGGCCTTGGCCGAGCGACGCGAGGCCGTTGCTGAACGCCTGCTTGTCGATCGGGCCGTGCGATGCGCCGCCGCTCGCGAAGGCCTGGCCGAGCGCCTGCGACACCGACTGCTGCGCGCCGCCCATCTGCGACAGCGCGGCCGGCGTCAGCGCATCGCCGCCGCCGAGCAGGCTCGCGGCCTGCTGCGCCTGGCCGGCCGCGCCGGTCAGCCCCATCGCCGACGCGAGCGACGACTGCCCGGCCAGCACCTGCTGGTTCGCGCCGACGTACGCCTGCATCAGTTGCGCGACGCCGCCCTGCGACGGAGCGGCCTGCTGCTGGCCGCCGCCGAGCAGCGCCGATCCGATCGACTGCAGGTCGAGCTGCGCATGCGCGGCGCCGTGTACGCCCAACAGGATGCCGAGTGCGAGGCTCGCGGATGCGAGTTGCTTGCCCGTCGCGCGAATGTGTTTCATCTGTGTTCCCTCGTGCCGGAAATATCGAGGCCGATATTGTCGAAGCGCGTCGCGCGCGGCCGCAACGACTGAAACACATCGAAACGAAATCGCGGGCCGCGGCCGCTTGCAATTCGGTCGTCGCGTCATGCCGCCGCGCGCATTCCATCGTGTTTGCCGACCGAGATCACGCAAGCATCGAAATTCGTTCCTGTGGCGCGCGAATATCGCGCGCTCCGGTTTCGGGACCGCCGCTGCAGCGCGTCAGACCGCCATCCAGTCGGGCAGCCTGCGGCCGACCCAATCGGCCGCGCGCTCGTAGCCGCGCGCGAGCTGCAGTACCGCGAGATCCGCGCGCGGACGGCCGATCAGCTGCATCCCCATCGGCAAGCCGGCGTCGTTGAAGCCGACCGGCACGCTGATCACCGGGCATCCGGCCAGCGTCCAGGGGACGACCGTTTCCATCCAGCGGTGATACGTATCCATCGCGCGGCCGGCGATTTCCTTCGGCCAGCGCTGCCCGATGTCGAACGGGAACACCTGCGCGGTCGGCGCCGCGATGAAGTCGTAGCGATCGAAAAAGCTCAGCACCGCCTGATGCCACGCAGTGCGCTCGACGCTCGCGTCGAACGCGTCGGCAGCCTGCATCGCGAGCAGCCCTTCGACCTCGTAGATCGCCTCGGGCTTCAGCAGCGCGCGGCGCGCCGGGTCGCGATAGTGCGCGAGCAGCCCGCCGCCCGACAACAGATGCCGATGCGCCAGCCACAGCCGCCAGATCCGCTCGGGCGCGAATGCCGGCAGCGCCGCATCGACGTCGCAGCCGATCTCGCGCAGCGTCGCGAGCCCCTGTTCGCACTGCGCGAGCACGCCCGGCTCGGTCGCGAGATAGCCGTTCCAGTCGCCGACCCACGCGATGCGCTCGCCGCGCAGATCCCTGTCGAGCGGCTCCGCAAACACGGCGGGATCTTCGGCGAGCGACAGCGGATCGTTCGGATCGTAACCGGCCTGGATCGCGAGCAACTGTGCGACGTCGCCGACCGTGCGGCCCATCGGCCCTTCGGTGCCGAGCTGCTGCATGTACACGTCGACGCCCGGCCAGCGCGGCACGCGCCCCTGCGACGGACGGAACCCGTAGATGTTGCAGAACGCGGCCGGATTGCGCAAAGAGCCGCCGAAGTCGCTGCCGTCGGCCACCGGCAGCATCCGCGATGCGAGCGCCGCGGCCGTGCCGCCGCTGCTGCCGCCCGCGCTCTTCGTCAGGTCGTACGGATTGCGCGTCGCGCCGTGCACTTCGTTGAACGTGTGCGAGCCGAGCCCGAACTCCGGCGTATTGGTCTTGCCGATGAAGATCGCGCCCGCGGCACGCATCCGCGCCGCGCCGACCGAATCGGCTTGCGGTACGTTATCGCGAAAAAGCGGCGACCCGTAGGTCGTCCGCAGCCCTTTCGTCATCGCGAGATCCTTCGGCGCCTGCGGCATCCCGTGCAGCCAGCCGTGATACTCGCCGCGGGCGAGCGCGGCGTCCTTTTCCGCGGCTTCAGCGAGCAGCGTATCGCGATCGCGCAGCGAGATCAGCGCGTTCACCGCGCCGTTCACGCGCGCGACGTGATCGAGATACGCGCGCATCGTCTCGACGCACGACACCGCCTTGCTGCGGATCGCCGACGCAAGCTCGCCGGCCGACAGGCGCACGATCGGGTCGACGGGGATGGAAGCGGGCGCGAGAAGCTGCGGGGCGCTGTGCGGCATGCGAAGTCTCCTGGGATCGATGTCGGATGGGGGCAAGCGACGGCCCCGAGGGCGGCCGGAGCGGCCGCCGCGCGGCGCCACGCCGCACGCCGATGCTCTACTCTACGCGACGCGGGATCGCCGACCTCCGATATTTTCCGCGGCGATTCATCGAGGAACCGACTAAATCTGCGTCACGCGCGGCCGGTTGGCGAAAACGTTTATGCGCATAAACTTAAATTTCTTATATTTCTAATTGGCGCAACGACAAGGCCGTCATTGACGACATTTTTACGCGGCCGACCGAACTCTTTAGACCTCGCGATCCCGCGGAAAGCTACGCTGCAACCATCTCGACTCTGGGGTATTCCTCATGCTCAAGCTGCTGGTGCCGGTCGGCCATTCGCCGCGCTCGCTTCACGCGGTCCGTCATGCGGCGTTCCTGTATAGCGAGCGCTGCGCGTCGGAGGTCGTGCTCGTCAACGTACAGATGCCGCTCGAGGCAACGCGGCTCGAGGCGTTTCATCCGCTGTCTCGATTGCGTTCGATCGAAGACAGCTTTGCGTGCGCCGATCTCGCGATGGCCGAACGAATCTTGCGGGAAGCCGGTGTGCGGTACAGCGTGGTGAAGAAGGTCGGGCCGGTGGCCGATACGATCGCGGCCGTCGCGGCGGAGACCGGCTGCGACGAAATTGTCGTCGTCGCGCCGAGACACGGCCCGTTGCATCGGCTGCTGTCGATGTTCACGCGCAGCGTGATGAGCCGGCTCGTCCGTATTTCGAATGTGCCGGTGACGGCGGTGCAATGAACGCGGCGTCAGCGTCGCCGTGGGAAGCCGGTTGCCGGCACGCGCGACGGCTGATTGCCGGGCGACCGGCGATGCGCTCGAACCCGATGCCGTCGGCATCGAAACCCACGGCGTCGACGTTTCTCTTTCGAGGCGACGCGCGAAGGTTGCGCGCGGAATAACGCTTACTTGATGGCCTTGCGCCAGAACACGAGGTAAGTCGCCAACGACGATGCGCCCAGCAAAATCAGCCACAATGGCGCCATGCTGATCAGCACGGAAGAAACATTAAGCATCTGGATTCCTCACTATTTCGATAGCGATGTCGAACACGTATCTGCTGCGTACGGAACCGCCGTGCCCATCGCCTGCCGCACATCGTGCTCCGTTGAAACATGCATTCATGCTATCGCGCTGACCGGCCGCGCGATCGCCTTGCCCCGCGCGCATCCTGACATTCGTCAAACTAGCGTCAATCGCACCGCGATCGCGGCCGGCCGCCACGCCCATGCGCCATTCGCCCCGCGAAAACGGGACACGATCAGGCTGCGCCACCGTCTTTCAGCAGACGTTTACCGGGGGAAGCCCCAAGTGATTCGACGAACGAGTCCGCGTTACGCTTGCGCGACGAGGAGACGAATCATGAGACGAGTCGTACACATCGCTTTTTTCGCGTTGCTGACCTACCTGATCGGCGTTCGCGCGCTGCTGCATGCGCAAGGCCGCGATGCGAGCCCGATCGCGTGTTCGCAGGGAGCCGAACAGGTGAAATTCGACGCGCTCAGCCGGGGTTTCGGCAGCGCGGCCGCCGACAGCCAGCGCGAGGCGTTCATGTCCGGCTGTCTTGTGACCGGCCGCGGCGACCGCGACGTCGCGATGGCGGCACGTTGACGTCGGGCGACCCGGGCGGGGTGCCCGGACACCCGCCGCTTTAGCCGCAGCCGGCATAACCGGCTCCCCCGCTCTTCGCACTGCGCCGCCCGCAGCGGTTTCCCCCATCACGCGCATCCGCGCTCCATCCGGCACCCGATGCAATCGATGAACGGGCGACGCCGCATCGCCAACGCGTCGTTGCGGTAGCAACCGGCCAGTATCGCGCGGCAACTTCGAGCGTCGCTGCCGTTGCGCCCCCACTCTGTTCGAATCGACCGTCGTACGCGGGCAGCCACCGCCCGTTCCTGCGCACCGGCTACAGCAGACGCGGGCGCCGCACCGCTCGCGACACTCTCCGGCAACCCGCCGCCCACGGCCCGTCCGCCTTTCGTGCGGCCCGGGCACGCCAATTGCGGCTCGATTACCCCTCCCCACGGGTCGCAATCATGAACGACAACGAGTCCCTCGATTCCGCGCCGCCTCGTGCGCATGCGGCAACGTGGCTCCGCCGCCTTGGGCCGGGCCTCATCACCGGCGCGGCTGACGACGATCCGTCCGGAATCGGTACGTACTCGCAGGCCGGCGCGCAGTTCGGGTTCGAGCTGCTCTGGTCGCTGCTGCTGACCTATCCGCTGATGACGGCCATCCAGCTCGTCAGCGCACGAATCGGCCGCGTGACCGGCAAGGGCCTTGCGTCGAACATGCGCGCGCACTACCCGGCATGGCTGCTCTACGTCACTGTCGTGCTGCTGATCGTCGCGAATGTGATCAACATCGCGGCCGACCTGTCGGCGATGGGCGCCGCGGTCAATCTGCTGCTGCACGGCCCGCAGCAGTTGTACGTCGTGTGCCTGGGCGGCATATCGGCCGTGCTGCAGATTTTCGTGCCCTACGAACGTTATGCCCGCCTGCTCAAGTGGACCGCGCTCGTGCTGCTCGCCTATGTCGCAGTCGCGCTTGTCGTGCCGGTCGATTGGGCCGACGTCGGCCGCGCGCTCGTGCTGCCGCACGTCCAATTGAGCGCCGGTTACCTGACTACGGTCGTCGCCGTGCTCGGCACGACGATCAGCCCTTACCTGTTCTTCTGGCAAGCGTCGCAGGAAGTCGAGGAGCTGCACGCGGCGCCGAATCAGCGGCCGCTGCGGCGCATGCCACATCAGGCGCCCGCGCAATTGCGGCGCATCAATTTCGACACGTGGGTGGGCATGGGCGTGTCCAACGTGATCGCATTCTTCATCACGCTGACGGCGGCGGCCACGCTCAACCGGCATCACATCGACGTGAAGACGTCGGCGGATGCCGCGCGCGCGCTCGAACCCATCGCAGGGCATTTCGCGTACATGCTGTTCGCGCTCGGGATCATAGGCACCGGCCTGCTGGCGTTGCCGGTGCTCGCCGGATCGGCCGCATACGCGGCCGCGGGCACGTTTCGGTGGCGCAACAGCCTCGCGCTGCGCATCGGCGTCGCGCCGGAGTTCTATGCGGTCATCGCGCTCGCGATCGTCGGCGGCGTCGCGATTACGTTCATGCATTTCGACCCGATCCGCGCACTCTACTGGAGCGCGGTGATCAACGGCCTCGCCGCCGTGCCGATCATGATCGTGATGATGCTGATGGCTGGAAGCACGCGCATCATGGGCGAGTTCGCCGTCAAGGGGATGCTCGCGTGGGGCGGCTGGGTGGCGACGGCCGCGATGGCGATCGCGGCGATCGGCGTGTTCGTGCCCGGTTGAGCGCACGCGGTTACACCGACGCGCGACCGCGTCGCATCGGCAAAGCAGCGGGCTCGCGTGCACGGCATCCGCACTGGAGGCGCCTCACGGCGTGACGGAAGGAGAAGGTATCGTGGCAAAAAAAACCGCAGCATCGGCGCGGCTGCCGACGAGCGACCAGCGCGCCCGGATTCTTGCAACGCTGCGCAGCCGCAAGATGGCGCGCTCGATCCACACTTATACGCGCGGCACGGCCGAGCGCTTCTACGCGTGGCTCGCGAACCATCGCGCCGAAACGCTGCCGGACGGTCCGGCGATATGGATCGGCGGCGACTGTCATCTCGGCAATCTCGGCCCCGTCGCGGCGAAGACGGGCGAGGTCGCCGTGCAGATTCGCGATCTCGACCAGAGCGTGATCGGCAATCCCGTCCACGACGTGCTGCGTCTCGGCTTCTCGCTCGCGACCGCGGCGCGCAGCTCCAACCTGCCCGGCGTCGCCACGTGGCGGATGATGGAAGCGCTGATCGATGGCTACGAGCGCGCGTTCGATACCCGGCACCGCCACGAAACCGGCCACATGCAGCGCCCAAGCGCGGTGAAGATCGCGATGAAGGCGGCGCTGCAACGGTCCTGGCGCAAACTCGACCGGCAGACGATCCGGAACGCGACGCCGCGCATCCCGCTGGGCAAACGCTTCTGGCCGCTGTCTGAGCGCGAGCGGACCGACCTTCATGCGCTGTTCGAATCGTCGCCGGTTGCGCCGATCAGCGCAGCGCTCAGCCGCTCCGCACGCAGCGACGCGAAGATGAAGGTGCTCGACGCGGCGTATTGGGTGAAGGGCTGCAGTTCGCTCGGACGCCGCCGGTTCGCGGTGATGCTCGATATCGACGACGCCTGTGCCGACGGGGATCCGCCCTTCCTGATCGACATCAAGGAGGCGACGACCGCAAAGGCGCCGAAACAGGCCGGCGTGCGCATGCCGCGCGACCCCGCGCAACGGGTGCTCGAAGGCGCACGACACGTGTCGCCGATGCTGGGGAACCGGACGTGCGCGGCGCGCCTCGCCGGGCGTTCCGTCGTCATGCGGGAACTGATGCCGCAGGATCTGAAACTCGAAGCGGAGCGGCTGTCGGAAGCCGATGCGGTCGAGGCCGCGCGCTATCTCGCGTGGGTGGTCGGCCACGCGCACGCCGCGCAGATGGACGACGCGACGCAACGCGCGTGGCATGCGGAGCTGCGTCGTCAACGGCCGAAGACGGTCGACGCGCCTTCATGGCTGTGGCGCAGCATCATCGAACTGATGGCCGAACATGAGGAGGCGTACCTCGAACATTGCCGGCGTCACGCGCTTGGCAAGACGGTTCGCTGAATCGTCGCCGTCGCTCGTCGTCCGCCGTTGCGGTTGCGGTCAGCACACCCGTCACCGCGCGGGTACGGCGTACGGACCGCAATCGATCAGTCCGCTGCCGGGCGAATCACCAGCTCGTTGAAACCGGTGCCCGCATCCGGTTCTCGCGAGAAGCGATGCGCAGGCAACAGCACGAGCAGGATCTCGGCGGTGGTCCGCACGACGCAGCCGCTCGCGACGTGTCCTCCCCATACGCGACCCTGCGCATCCGATACCGACATATGCAGATGTGCGCCGTCCGGCGCGACCGAGCCGGCCAGCGTCAGTATTTCGAGGTTGGCGCGCAATTCGCTCGGCGCGTCGATGCCGGCAAAGCGCAACTGCGCGACGCTGAGGCTGCCGATGCCCTGGATGACAAATCCCGCAGATGCGTCGAGCCGATGCAGCGCTTGCTCGATCGACGCACGCAGATCGTCGCCGGGAACAAGACGCAGAGGATGGGCTTGCATGGTCGATTACCTGCTGGTGACGGCGAGTATCGGCAAGAGTACGATCGGCGACGCAATCCGGCAAGCCGCAGGCGGACTGGACGCCGCGCCTGCGACATGCGCAACACGCGGCGTTCCGATCCGATGGCGACCGGCTCGCTGACCAGTCGCGCGCCCCGGATGCCAGCCGCGCTTATGCTTCGAGCGCCTCCAGCACTTTCCCCTTCGTCTCGATCCCGACGAAATGAACGGTCAACGCCGCAATCAGCGGCACGATGCCGATCAGGTAAAACGCCGGGGCGAGATTCCCGCCGATGATCGCGTGCGGCACGATCATCGGCGCCGCGAACGACGCGATCTTCAGCCATGCGCTGCCGAGCCCGCAGCCGGATGCGCGAATGCTCGTCGGATATTGCTCCGGCGTATAGACGTACGCGGTGATGAAGCCCGATGCCATCAGCCCCAGCGACAGCGAGCAGAAGACCGCGACGACATACACCGAAGACGCGTGATAGACGCCCGCCAACACCAGCGACAGCGCGCAGAGCACGAACGACCATACGATCACCGGCTTGCGGCCGAGCTTGTCGACGAGCAGCGCGGATACGAGCGAACCGAGCACGCCCATCACCGAACCGATCACCGCGAGGTTCAGCGCAAGCTGCAGCGGCGCGTGATAGAAGTTCTTGTAGATGGTCGGCAGCCACGTCGACAGTCCGTACTGGATGAACCCGCAGGTCGCCCACAGCGTCGCCACCGCGAGCGTGCGCTTGCGATACGCGGCACTGAACAGGTCGCTCATCCGGCGCTTCGGATGCTGGCGCACCATCTCGTCGTAGGCGGCCACCTGCGTGACCGCCGGCAACTCGCCCCGCACGGACGCTTCGAATATGCCCACCGCACGCCCGGCTTCCGCGAGCCGGCCGCGCGATGCGAGCCAGCGCGGCGATTCGGGCACGAGATGCGTCAGCACCAGCGCGAGAATCAGCGGCAGCCCGCCGACGAAGTACATGATCTCCCAGCCGAACCGCGGCACGAGCCACGCACCGAGCGCCATCGATACCAGCAGGCCGATCGGGAACACGATCTCGTACAGCAGCACGAACCGGCCGCGGCCGTGCGCACGCGTGATTTCGTTGATGTACGTGGCCGCGACCGGCAACTCGCCGCCGAGCCCGAGCCCCTGCAAGATCCGCAGCAGCACGAACACCTCGAACGTCGGCGCGAAGCCGCTCGCGATGCTCGTGATGCCGATCACCGCCGAACTCCACGCGATCGCCTTCACACGGCCGTGCTTTTCCGCGAGCGCGGGAAACAGGAACGCGCCGATCAGCTGGCCGATGGCGCCGGACGCGATCAGCATGCCGATCTGCGTCGGCGACAGCCCCCATTTGTGGATCAGCAGCGGCAGCGTCGCCGCGATCGTGATCACGTCGAAGCCGTCGAAGAACGTCGCGGCGCCGATCAGCACGCGTGCGCGTATCTGCATCGCGTTGGCCGGAAGCCGCTCGAGCCGCGCGATGATCGCGCCGGGCGTGGAGGCGGCAGCTTCCATCGTGGCCCTGCCGGCCACGACATTGTCGAAAGTGCTCATGCGGGGTCTCTCCTGGGTCCTTTTGGCGTGGTTGCCGTTCAGGCAAGCGATTTGGTCGTGTCTGCCAGGGCTTCCGTGTCCACTGCCCGGCCCTGGTTCATCCACTTGCGCGCAAGCTTCAGCTCGCGTGCGTTGTTGATGGCGACGACACCTCTCACATGCCCATCGCCCACGAAAAACAGCGTCGCGCGACGCGCGGCGAGATCGCCGCGCACGACGAGCTGCGCATCGGCCGGCAAATCGCCAAGGATCTGCAGGTTTACGTCGTACTGATCGGACCAGAACCACGGAATCTCCGCATACGGCGCGCGCACGCCGAGCACGGCCTTCGCGGCCGCGATCGCCTGGTTCTGCGCATTCGCCCACGATTCGAGCCGCACTCGGCGCTTCAGCCAGCCGTTGTGATGGTTCGCGACGTCGCCGCACGCGAAGATCGCCGGATCGCTGGTCGCGCCGAATTCGTCGACGACGATGCCGTCGTCGATCGCGAGTCCCGCATCGCTCGCAAGCGATGCGTTCAATGCGAGGCCGATGCCGGCCACCGCGAAATCCGCGTCGATCGTCGTGCCGTCGGCGAGCGTCGCACGCACCTTCGATGCGTCGCCCGGCTGTGCATCGAGCGACTCGAGCGCGGCGCCCACGCGCACATCGACGCCGTTCGCGCGGTGCAGGTCGAGCAGGA
Organism: Burkholderia sp. AU19243; assembly: GCF_018148075.1. Lineage (NCBI taxonomy): Bacteria > Pseudomonadati > Pseudomonadota > Betaproteobacteria > Burkholderiales > Burkholderiaceae > Burkholderia > Burkholderia sp. AU19243. The sequence goes on along the minus strand of NZ_JAGSTV010000002.1, from coordinate 53,206 downwards.
AGTCCGACACGATCTGCGGTACCGATCGACCGCACAGCCGCGGCGCACCTTCGACCACGACCGCGTCGACGCCGAGCTTGCGCGCGGTGGCCGCGACTTCGAGGCCGATCCAGCCGCCACCGATCACGAGCACGCGCCGGCTCGCGCGCAGTTTCTCGCCGAGCGCCGCCGCTTCGTCGAGCGTGCGCAGGTAATGGAGATTCGTGGTCCTGACCAGTGCATCGGGCAAACGGCGCGGCGTGCCGCCGGTCGCGATCACGAGGCGGTCGTATTCGATTTCGCGGCCGCTTTCGGTCTTCACGATACGGCGCGCGCGGTCGATCGAAGCCGCGCGTTCCGGCTGCCATGCTTCGACGTTCAGCGCTTGGAATTCGTCCGGACGCACGACGCGCACCGTGTCGATGTCGGCTTCTCCGGCCAGTACGGCCTTCGACAACGGCGGACGCTCGTATGGCAAATGCGGCTCGTCGGCGATCATCACGAGACGGCCCGCGAAGCCTTCCGCGCGCAGCGTCTTCAGCACCCAGCCGGCGGCCTGGCCGCCGCCGATCACGACGACCGTGCGCGGCGCGGCCGATTCCTGCGAGTTCGTTTCGCTCATGATTTGCGCTCCGTCATGAACTTGCCTTCCGGCGCCTTCGCGTTTTTCTGCCGGCGCGTGTTGCCGTCGAGCCCGCCGTCGACGGCCCATTCGGCGAACACGGTCGGGCCCGGCTCGAATTCGCGCGGCTGCCATTCGGGCGTCAGCACGTCTTCGTCGGCGTAGTATTCGATCAGCGCGCCGGCCGGGTTCTGGAAGTACCAGAAGTACGCGGACGACACCGGATGACGCCCGGGCCCGAGCTGCGTTTCCCAGCCGCAGCGGTCGATGTGCATGCCGCCGCCGAACACTTCGTGGATGTCGCGGACGGTGAACGCGACATGGTTCAGGCCGCGTTTTCCGTTCGGCAGCGCGAGCAGGAACAGGTCGTGATGGCCGCCGTGCGGCGCGCAGCGCATGAACGCGCCGCGGCCCGGATAGCGGTCCGACGTTTCGAAGCCGAGCAGGTCGTGATAGAACGCCTCCTGCGCGTCGAGGCAATTCGTGAAGAACACGACGTGCCCGACTTCAACCGGCTCCGCGCGCGCATAGATCGGGCTCGGCTGGTCGACCCGGGCCGTGCGGCCCCACACGTTCGACGGCGAGCCTGTGATGTCGAGCGCGCGCTTGCGCGTCACTTCGATCCGGATCGCCATACCGTTCGGATCGATGCAGCCGAGCGCATCGTCCTGCGCGTAATAGCCGGGCTGGCCGGCGAGCTTCGCGCGCAACGCATCGAGTTCCTGCCGCGTCGCGACGCCCCACGTGACTTCCCGCAGCGTCGGGCCCGCCTCGAACGCGGGCGGCAGCGACGGATCGTCCGCTTTTACGACCAGCACGGTGCAGCCGTTCAGCGTTTCGAAACGTGCGCGCGTATCGTCGTGCGCGACTTCCTTCAAGCCCCAGTCGGCGAAAAAGCGCCGGCACGTCGGAAGGTCGTCGACACCGTACGTGATCTGCTCGATACCCAAGATGCTCATTGCGTCATTCTCCTTCGCTCAGTTCGCCCACGGCAGCGGCGCGTCGTTCAAGCCCCAGTAGAGGCTCTTCTGCTGCATGTACTCGCGGATGCCGAGACGCCCCTTTTCGCGCCCCATCCCGCTCTCCTTCCAGCCCGAGAACGGCGTGGAAATCGAGAACAGCTTGTACGTGTTGATCCAGACGGTGCCTGTCTCCAGTGCCCGCGCGATGCGCCACGCGCGCTTGTAGTCGCGCGTCCAGATGCCCGCCGCAAGGCCGAACACGCTGTCGTTCGCCTGTGCGATCAGCGACGCTTCGTCGTCGAACGGCATCGCGACCAGCACCGGCCCGAAGATTTCTTCCTGGCAGATGCGCGCGCTGTTCGACAGGCCTTCGAGAATCGTCGGCTGATAGAAGAAGCCGTCGTCGCGCCCGTCGCCCGACGGCCGCTCGCCGCCGCACAGCAGGCGGCCGCCCTCCTCCAGCCCGAGCGCGACGTAGCGCTCCACCGACTCGCGATGCTTCGCGGTGATCAGCGGGCCCATCTGCGTGTCGGCGCGCAGCGGATCGCCGACGCGCAGCTTGCGGGCACCGGCCACCAGCCGCTGCATGAATGCGTCGTACACGGTGCGTTGAACGAACAGGCGCGAGCCCGCGATGCATGCCTCGCCCGACGAACTGAAGATGCCGTACAGCACGCCGTTCACCGCGTGATCGAGATCGGCGTCGTCGAACACGATCGTCGGCGACTTGCCACCGAGTTCCAGCGACACCGTCATCAGCTTCTCCGCCGCGATGCGCGCGATGCCGCGACCGACTTCGGTGCCGCCGGTAAACGACACCTTCTTCACGAGCGGATGACGCACCAGCACGTCGCCGATGACCGAGCCCTTGCCCGGCAGCACGCTCAGCACGCCCTTCGGTACGCCGGCCTCCTCGCAGATCCGCGCGAGCGCGAGCGACACGAGCGGCGTGACCTCGGCCGGCTTCAGCACCACCGCATTGCCGGCGGCGAGCGCGGGCGCGAGCTTCTGCGCGTCGGACGCGATCGGCGAGTTCCACGGCGTGATCGCGGCGATCACGCCGATCGGCTCGTACACGCTCATCGTCAGGTAGTCGCCGCGCGACGGCGTCAATTCTTCGTCGAGCGTTTCGAGGCACGCGGCGAAATAGCGGAACGTGTTGGCCGCGCTCGCCACGAGCACACGCGTCTCGCCGATCGGCTTGCCATTGTCGCGGCGCTGCAGGTTCGCGAGCGCCTCTTGACGCTGCATGATCAGGTCGGCGATCCGGTACAGCACCAGCGCGCGCTGATGCGGCTTGAGTCCGGCCCAGTCGGCGCGCCGCCATGCGGCGTCGGCGGCCACGATCGCGTCGGCCGCGTCTTCCGCATTCGCCGTCGATACTTCCATGTTCAGCGACTGGTCGGCCGGATAGATGCTCGCGTACGGCGCGCCACGGCCGCGCCGCCACTCGCCGCCGATCAGGATGTCGCCGTTGGGCACGAGGCTCGTATCGAATGGAGTCATGTCACAAATCCCACAAATCTGTGTCTGCGCGGCCGCCCGCGCGGTCGCGCAGGCGGGCGCTCAATGTCCGAAGGCTTCCGCTCAGATCACGCAGCGGGCCGCGCGATTGCGCAGCGCGCGGATCGCGCTGTACGCGGTCAACGCGGACGTCTTCGGGTTATCTGGCAGCGGCTTGCCGCTCATTTCGAGCGACATCTCGCCGAACGCGCCGCGCGCGGTGATCCGATGCACGTTGCGCGCGACCGCCGGATCGGCGATCAGGCGCACGCGCGTCGCATCCAGTCCCAGGCCCGCGAGCGCGACCGTCGCCGCGACGTTCGCGTTCTTCGGATACAGCCGCGCGGCGTCGCGCGCGGTGCCTTCGAAGATCACCTTCTCTTCGGTCATCGTGCGCAGGTCGCACAGTTCCTCGGCGGGCGTGCCGAGCCAGCCGAGCGGCGGCTTGCGACCGACGTACAGCACCTCGTCGAGACCGCCCTGCTGCGCCGATGCGAGCGCGTCGATCCCGCCGATCGCGCCGGACAGCAGCGTCAGCGTCGCATCGCCTTCGTCGGCAGCCTGCGACAGCACGTCGAGCAGCGCGAGATCGGACAGCGCGCCGATCGATGCGACCGCGCAGTCGGTGCCGGCCTTCAGAAGCGGCACGACGTGATCGACGAGCGCGCTGTGGCCCGCGCATTCGAGCGCGAACTCGGGGCGGCGGCCCAGTGCGTCGACCGACGACACGACCTCCACCGCGCTGCCGAGTTCGCGCTGCACCGCGTCGCGCTGATGCCCGGGCACGATTACGTGGGCAACGCGCAGCGACGCGTCGTGCTCGACCGCGCGGTACACGGCTGCGCCGATCGCGCCGAAGCCGATCATCGCGACGTCGACGGGCGCGTGCGCGCGGGCGTGGGACGGGTGGCGTCCGTCAAGCATATTGCTGCTCCGACGGCGTTTCTTCCTTCTTGACCGGCGGGCCCGCGAATGCCGAAGCGAACGAGCCGACCGACAGCATGTCGACTTCGACCATCACTGGCCCGGCCTTCGCGATTCCTTCGCGCACGATCGCTTCCGCCTGGTCGAGCGACGTGATCCGATAGTGCGTGAGGCCGAAGCTCGCGCAGAACTGCGCGAAATCGGGCTGGTGCAGTTGGACGAAGCAGCGGCGGCCGCCGTAGTGCGCGTCCTGGATGTTGCGGATCACGCCGTAGCATTGGTCGTTCATCAGCACGATCATCACGTTCGCGTTTTCCTGCACGGCCGTCACGAGTTCGCCGACGTTGACCATCAGCCCGCCGTCGCCGACGAGGCACACCGTCTTCGCGGCCGAGCCTGCCAGTGCTGCGCCGATCCCCATCTGGATGCCCTGGCCGATGCCGCCGCCCAGCGCGTGCACGCCCGCGCGCGGTTCGAAGATCTTCAGCAGGCGGTTGCCCCACGTGCTGTTCGAGATCGTCACGTCGCGCACCCAGTTGTAGTCGCGGCCAACCGCTGCCTGCAGCGTGTCGACCAGCTTCTTGTATGGCCCGAGGCCTTCCGCCACGCTGGCGACGGCCTGCTCGCGCGCGGCCGCGAGATCGGCTGCGAACTGCGGATCGACCGACAGGCGGCCTTCGAGGCGATCGGCCAGGTCGGCGAGTACGCGTTTCGAATCGCCGTGCACGAACAGCGCGTTGCGATAACCGCGGTTGTCGGCCAGTGCGTCGGCGTCAACGCGGAACAGCGGCTGCGGCAGCGCGAGCTTGTACTTCAGCGTTTCGTTGCCGCGCAGGCGCGAGCCGACGACGACGAGCGCGTCGCAGGTCTTGTAGAACGCTTCGACGGCGGAATGCACGTTGAATGCGCCGAGCGTCGCCGGGTGATCTTCCGGCAGCACGCCGCGGCCCTGCACGCTCGTCACGACGCCGAAGCCGAGCTTCACCAGCCGTTCGACTTCCGCGCGTGCATGGCGCGCGCCGCCGCCGAGCCACAGCAGCGGACGACGCTTGGCTGCGAGCGCGTCGGCGAGCTGCGCCACGCGTGCTTCGTCGTGCTCGCGCACCGCGACGTGCGCCGGCGCGAGGTCTTCCGGCCATTCGATTTCGGCGGCCTGGATGTCGATCGGGATCTCGACCGACACGGGGCCCGTCGGCGCGGTCTGCGCGATGCGCACCGCTTCGCGGATCGTGGGCAGCACGGTCTCGACCGTGCGCACGCGGAACGCGGCTTTCGAAATCGCGTCAAGCATCGTCAGCTGGTCGGGCGCTTCGTGGATGTAGGCCAGATCCTGATCGAGATACGGCGTCTCGATCTGCCCCGTGATGTGCAGCAGCGCCGTGCCGGCCGTCAGCGCCTCGACCATCGCGCCCGCCGCGTTGCCCGCCGCCGTGCCCGTGCTCGTGAACGCGACGCCGAGGCCGCCCGATACGCGCGCCAGCCCGTCGGCCATGTTCACCGCGCCTGCTTCACCGCGCGCGCCGACATACCGGATGTTGCCGCGCGAGTTGATCGCGTCGAGGATCGGCATGTTGTGGATCGAGATGACACCGAATGCGGTCTTGACGTCGCACTGCTCGAGAAAGGCGGCAATCAGCTCGCCAACCGTGGTTTTTTTAGACATGGCGTGCAAAGCCTCCAGAAACGTCGATATGGCTGCCCGTCGTGTAGGACGACAGATGCGTTGCGAGATAAAAAAGCGCCCAGGCGGCCTCGTCAGGCTTGCCGAAGCGGTTCAGCGGAATGTTCTTCTTGCGCGCGAGCGCGCCCGTCCAGTCTTCCCAGCTTTCGCCGGCCTGCGCCTGCGCTTCGTAGCGGCGGCGCCACTGACCCGACTCGACGATGCCGATCAGGATCGAGTTCACGCGGATGCGCTGCGGCGCCAGCTCGGTCGCGAGCGACTTCACGAGGCTGAGCACGCCCGCGCGCGCCGACGACGTCGCGACCATGTGCGGCTCAGGTTGCAGCGCGAGCAGCGAGTTCACGCACGTGATCGTCGGTGCGGCCGCATCGCGCAGCAGCGGCAGGAACGCGCGCGTCGGGCGGATGATGCTGAAGTATTTCAGTTCGAGCTCTTCGCGCCACGCGTCGTCGGTCGTCTCCGCGAAGGTCGACACGCGGCCCTGGCCCGCGTTGTTGATGAGCATGTCGGCGCGGCCGAAGCGGTCGGACACGGCTTGCGCGAACGCAGCGACGTCGGCTTCGTCGAGTACGTTGCAGCGCTCGGCCAGCAGTTGCGCGCCCGGATACTTGCCGCCAAGCAGCGCTTGCGCGCGCTCGAGGCGTTCGCCATCGCGGCCGCATATCGCGACCGACGCGCCGGCCTGCAGAAACCGTTCGGCGGTCGCGAGGCCGATGCCGGACGAACCGCCCGTCACCACCGCCACCTGCCCGGTCAAGTCGATCTCAATCATCGGAGTCCTAATGCCTTCAGAAACGTATGCTCGTCATCCGAGCGGTAATTGAGCCGCCGCGACAGTTCCGCCGCCGCGCGCTGCACCTTGTCGATCAGACCGTCGGCGATCAGCGCCGCGTCGATCTCCGGTCGCGGCACCGTCACCGTGATGCACGCGACGATCTTCTGGGTGTCGTTGCGCACCGGCGCCGTGACCACCGAGATCCCGCGTTCGAACGACGAATTGCTGACGCCGTAACCGCGCAGCGCGTCTTCGCGAATCGCTTCATAAAGCGCGTCGACCGTTGCCGGCGTCGCGCTCGTCATCTGGTTCAGCGTGCCTTCCGGATACAACGCGCGCAACTCCGCGAGAGACAGGTCGCCCATCAGCACGTGGCCGTGCGTCGTCGCGTGCGCGGGCAGCCGCGTGCCGACGTTCACGCGAATCGAGCTGAACACCGGCGCCTGGCTCTGCGCCTTCGCGACGAACACCACGTCGCGCCCGTCGCGGATCACGATGTGCGTCGTGAAGCCGGTCGCGTCGCGCAGGCTCTCGATCACCGGCAGCCCGAGATCGGTCAGCTCCAGCGAGCTCAGATATTCGAAACCGAGCCGCAGCACGGCGATGCCGAGCTTGTAGTTGCGATCCTTGTCGGCGCGCTCGAGAAAGCCGAGCGATTCGAGCGTCTGCAGCAGACGGAACACCGTCGTGCGGGGGATGCCGAGCCGCTTCGACAGTTCCGGCGCGCCGAGCACCGGCTCGCGCGGCGAGAATTCGGCGAGGATCCGCAAACCGCGTTCGAGGCCCGGCACCACGTAGCTGGCTTCGGACTTCGCGTTTTCCGTGTCCTGGCGTTCCAGCGGTTCGCTCATTCCAGCCCCCGTTGACGATCGCATTGGCGGCAGAACGCATCGATCAGCGATGAATAAACGGCCGGCGCTTCGACGTAGCCCGCATGACCGGCCTGCGGAATCACCTGCAGCTTCACGTGCGCGGCCGCGGCGATCCGCTCGCATGCAGCGGGCGGCGTGATCGCGTCGTGTGCGCCGACCGCGACCGCCGTGCGGCCGCGAAAACCGGCGAGGTCGGACGCGAGATCGGCGTTCGCGAGCAGATGCGTGGCCTGCGCATAGCCGGCCGGCACGATGCGCGCCATGTTCCAGCGCACCCATGCACGTGCTTCCTCGCCCGCGAAACCGGACAGCATGTTGCCGCTGCGCTGCTCCGCGAGCCCGGCCGGGCCGAGTTCCGCGAGCATCGCGAGACGCGCATCGCGCCGCGTGTCGCGCGTTTCGGCGGGCGCGCTGCCGTAGCCGCCCGCGGGCGAGATCAGCAGCAGGCCGGCGATCCGCGCAGGCATCACGCGTGCCAACCCGCCCGCGATGATCGCGCCGAGCGAATGCCCGACCAGCACGCAGCGTTCGATGCCGAGTGCCTCGAGCCACGCGTTCAGCGACGCCGCGTAATCGGCCGCCGCCGGCGACGCGCCGTGCACGGGCGTCGACGCGCCGTAGCCGGGCGCATCCCACGCGAGCACGCGCCGCGACGCACCTAGCGTGTCGAGCTGGCGCACCCACGATGCGGCGCCCGAGCCGATCCCGTGCAGCAGCACGACGGGCAGCGCGCGGCCTGCGTGCTGCGCGCCGGCCTCACGATAGCCGATCGTGCCCGTCGCGCCGGCCGCGCAACGCTGCTCGGGAAACTGCCCGAGCAGCGCGGCGAACGCCGCGGTGCGGTCGCGTTCACGTTTGTCGATGACACTCATCGCTTGCTCCGCCCCGTCTCAGCGCTTGATCTTCGCGAGCGGCGAATCCGGCGGATACGTCGGCGTGATCGGCTTCGGCGAACCAAGCATCACGCACATCAGCGCGTCTTCCTCGCCGATGTTGATTTCCGTGCGATACACGCCCGGCGGCACCGAGATCAGATCGCGCTCGCCGAGAATGGCTTCCCAGGTCTCGCCGTCGCGCTCGCAGATCACCTTCATCTTGCCGCGCAGCACGAAGAAGATTTCCTCGACGTCGACGTGGATATGGCTCGGGCCGATGTTGCCGGCCGGGATCACCATCGTCGAGAACGTGAAGTTGCCGGCCGGCACCGTATTGACGTCCTTCGCGACGCCCGTGCCGCCGGTGCCGACGTAGCGCATCTGCGCACGGCGGTATTTCGGGTCGTAGTCGGCCTGGAACTTCAGTGCGTCCCAGTCGTAGCGACGCGTCGCGTAGCGCGCGACACGCCCTTCCATCCAGTCGCCGAAGCTTGCGCCTTCCGGCTGGTCCCACGACTTGCGTTCGAGATCTGCGTCCGCCATCGTTCTCTCCTTCATTCCCAATGAAAACTTCGATTCAATTCATTACGAAGCCGCCGTTCACCGGCAGCAGTTGACCCGTCACGAAGCGCGCGCCGTCCGACAGCAGGAACAGCACGGGGCCCGTCACGTCGTCGGGCACCTGCGCGCGCGTGAGCGCCCGCCCCTGCATGTAGAACGCGTGACGCTCCGCCGGCACGTAGGCCGTCGCCTCGACTTCGGTGAGCCCCGGCGCAATCGCATTGACCGTCACGCCGTGCGCACCGAACTCGCGCGCCTGCGCATGCGTCATCGCGATCACCGCGCCCTTGCTCGCGACGTACGCGAGCAGCTTCGGGGCGCCCCACAGCGCGGTGTCCGATGCGAGGTTCACGATCGCGCCGCGGCCCGACTTCGCGAGGTGCGGCAGCGCCGCATTGCTGACGAGCCACACGCCGCGCACGTTCACGTTCATCACGGCATCCCAGGTCGGCACGTCGAGCTCCGTCGACAACTTGCCGCCCGAGTTCGTGATCGCCGCGTTGTTAATCAGCGCGTCGATGCCGCCGAGCGCCGCCGCGCCCTGCGCGACGAATGCGTCGATGCTCGCCGGATCGGCCAGGTCGAGCGCGAAGAAGTGCGCGGTGTGGCCGGCTTGCGCGAGCTGCGCGGCCAGCGCACGGCCCTCGTCGGCGAGCACGTCGCCGAACGCGACCTGCGCGCCCGCGGCGACCAGCGCTTTCACGAACGCCGCGCCGAGACCGCGCGCGCCGCCCGTGACGAGCACACGGCGCCCCGGCAGCGAAACGACCGGCGCGAACTCAGCCATTCGCGGGCTCCGCCGCGGCTTGCGCCGCACGGTGCACGTCGAGTGCGGACAGATGTTCCTGCGCGCGCTGGCGCAGCATCCGGCGCACGCGCGTGATGCCGACGTCGTGCTGATACAGGTATTCGTGATCGCGCGCGTTCGGCGCGAGGCTTTCGAGGACGTAGCGGTCCTGCTCGAGCACGTCCCAGTGCAGGCCTTCGAGGCGGTTGCGGTACATGAAGCGCCATACGTCGCGCTGCCAGCCGCTGACCTTGCGGGTGCGCCAGAAGTAGACCTGGCAGTTGTCGCCGTCGACCGGCGTCGCGAAGCCGATGATCCCGAAGTTGCCGCCCGGGCCGAACTTCTGCTTGTACGGAATCGCGAGACGCATCCACAGGCAGCCCGTTTCGCCGAGCTCGACCCAGTCGAAGTTCACGTCGCGCTGGCCGATCTTCTCGAACATCAGGCCCGTTTCCGTCTTGCGCACGCGCATCTCGGCCTGCTTGTCGCCTTCGGCCATCGAGTGCGACGTCGCGTGCAGATACGCGCCGTGCATCGGGTCCATCACGTTGTCGATCGCGTACTGGTAATTGCACTTCCAGTTCGACACGCACAGGAAGTGCGCATATTCGTCGGCGACCAGTTCCTCCGGCAGGTTCAGCGGAGCCGGCTCGCCGTGCGCTTCGTCGCCGAACCACAGGAAGATCGCGCCGGCCTTCTCTTCGACCGGATACGACTTCACGCACTTCGTGCCTTCGAGCGGACAGTTCGATACGGCCGGCACCCGATTGACCGTGCCGCCGCCGTCGACTTCGATGCCGTGATACCAGCAGGCGATGTTGCCGCCGAGATTCCAGCCGAGCGACAGGCGCGCGCCGCGGTGCGGGCAGCGATCTTCCAGCGCATGGACCTTTCCTTCGTGATCGCGCCACAGCACGATCTGCTCGGACAGGCGCGTGAGGCCGACGGGCGCGTTCGACACCTGCCAGCTCGGCGCGACGGGATACCAGTAGTTCTTGATGCCGCGGTCCAGGTAGTCGCGGACCGGGTCGTGTGGGACTTCATGTTGTGCGGGGGACGTCATCAGTGTGCTCCGGATGCGGTTGTCGGGTCGGCGCTCAGGCGCGCGGCGCGGTCGCTGCGCTCATTCCGCCAGCGACGCGATTTCGGCGCGGAAACGCTCGGCGGTCCATACGCTGCCGTCCGGCGCGCGAAAGCCAATGCGGTTCAGCCCGGCGACGACATCGTCCAGCTCCGTCGCGCCGCTCTCGAACACGCGTTCGAGCGCGTCGCCGAGGTCGTTCTCATACTGCGTCGGCGCGGCCTTGCGGTTCTGCCACACCTGGTTCTCGACCTGCCCCGGGATCTCGATCTGCCCCTTGCCCGCAACGTTGTTCGGCTGCGGCGCCACCCACGGCTTCAGGAAGGGATTGAAATTGACGGTCGCTTCTTTCATGTCACTCCACCTTGATCTGGATTTCCTCACCCGCCAGGCGCACCGCGTACTGCTTCAGCGCACGCCCGCCCGGGCCCTTCAGGCATTCGCCGGTCTTGATGTCGAACACGGCCTCGTGCAGCGGGCATTCGACCGTGCCTTCGTCGACGAACCCCTGCGTCAGCAACGCGTATGCATGCGGACACACGTTCTCGAGCGCATACACGTCGTCGCCGACGCGGTAGATCCCGATTTCGACGCCGTCGGTCCGCTTGAACTCGATCGGCGTGTCTTCCGACAGCGCGCCGGCATGGCCGGCGCAAACCCATTGTTCAGACATCTCACACCCTTCCTTCTGATCGACTCTCGGTTCGCTCCGGATTTGTTCCATATCCGGAACAGCAGTTTATGGATGGTGATTATAGGAGTGACTTTCCGCGAGTAAAACAAAAAGCTGCAGGTCCTAGGGAAAACACCGACTGCCCGGGCGGCAATTGCGCACCCGCCCCGCAACAAGTCGAATTTTTTGTTTGTTGACGGGCATTTATGTCTGCGCTGCGCGATACCACGTATCGCATCGGGGATTGCCCGAACCCTCATCCGGCCCGATAAATTTATTTTTGATACTCGGTGCAACGCCTCTATACTCCATTCCATCAGAGGCACACTGTTCCTTATATGGAACACAAAAATGCCCGCCGGTGGTGAAGATCGCGCGACGGCCGGCCGTCCCCGCGCCCGCCGCCACGACGCGTTTTTCATCAGGTTTGGAGAGTCAGGAGATCAAATGGTCAAGCAAGCGGTAGCAGCAGCAGTGATCGGAATGGGCGCCCTGTCGGGCGCTTGGGCGCAGAGCAGCGTGGTGCTGTACGGGAGCCTGGATGCCGGCATCGCGTACGTGAACAACGTCGGCGGCCATGCGAAGTGGGCGATGATCCAGGGCAATACACAGCCCGACCGGTGGGGTCTGAAGGGCAAGGAAGATCTCGGCGGCGGCCTGTCTGCGATCTTCCAGCTCGAAAACGGCTTCTATACGAACAACGGCCAGTTCGCGACCGCGAACACCATCTGGAACCGCGCCGCCTACGTCGGTCTGAGTTCCGACCGCTACGGCACGCTGACGCTCGGACGCCAGACGCCGCTCACGTTCGACTACCTCGATCCGCTCAGCACCGCGTACCTCGCGCTGAGCTGGTATGCGTTCCACCCCGGCAACATCGACGGGCTCGCCGCGACCGGAAACGTGCCGTACAACAACGCGGTCAAGTACCGTTCGCCGAATGTCGCGGGCTTCTCGGCCGCGGCAACGATGGCGCTCGGCAACACGACGAACTTCTCGACCGGCAAGTCGGTCGGCGTCGCGCTGAACTATGCGAACGGACCGTTCAAGGCGGCGGCCGTCTACTCGAACGAGCACGACCGCGCGATCCTGATCGGCCAGACGGGCATCACGTCGTTCCAGGGGCAAAACACTGCGAACGGCTATCTCGCGAACAAGGTCGAGAACATCGGCGCGGGCGCGTCGTACCAGATCGGCGACTTCCTCGTGCATGGCCTGTACACGCGCGTGAAGATGCAGTCGAACGGGTTCTCCGACACGTTCCAGAGCTACGACGCGGGCGTGAACTACCGCAGCAGTGCGTTCAATACGATCGCGGGCGGCGCGGCGACGACGACGCTGGCCGGCCGCCGCTGGACGCAGGTCGAGCTGGGCGACATCTACGCGCTGTCGAAGCGCACGCAGCTTTATGCGAACGTGCTGTACGAGCACGGTTCGGGCGGCGCGAAAGCCGCGTTCTTCACCGCCGGCACGTCGAGCACGTCGAATCAGGTGATCGTGCTGACCGGCATTCACCACTCGTTCTGAGCGGCGCCGGTCGCACCCATCCGATGCAGGAAACGAAAAGAGCAGCCCGCGGGCCGCTCTTTTGTCTTTGACGATGGACTACAGGCGATTGGCGAAACCGCGCGACGCCGCTTGTTCGACCGATCAGAACATCGCGACGCGGTGCCGCGCGTGCGCGAACGTCGGATCGCTTTCGAGCGGCCGGTAGTTCAGCCGTTGCGACAGGTCGACCGCCGCGCCGCACACCGCTTCGACGAGCCGCTCCTTCTCGCCCGCCTCGCCGATCTCGGAGCGCGGCACCGTCGCGGTAATCGCCGCGACGATCGCGCCCGAATGGTCGCGCACCGGCGCGGTCACGGCCGAGATGCCGCTCTCGAACGCAGCCTCGCTGACCGCGTAGCCGAGCCGCGCGTACTGACGCACGCGCTCGTACAGTTCGTCGACCGTTCCCGGCGTGCGCTCGGTGAACTGTTCGAGCCGCTTCTCCGGATACAGCTGACGCAGCGCGTCACGCGTGAGATCGCCCATCAGCACGTGGCCGTGCACGGTCGCATGCGCGGGCAACCGCGTACCGACGTGCACCTTCACCGAGCCGAACATCGACGTGTTGCTCTGCGCCTTTGCGACGAACACGACATCGCGCTGGTCGCGAATCAGCAGATGCGTCGACAGGCCAGTCGCGTCGCGCAGCCGTTCGAGCACCGGCGTGCCGAGGTCAGTCAGTTCGAGCGAGTTCAGGTATTCGAAACCGAGCCGCAGCACGCCGACGCCGAGCCGGAAATAACGGTCGCCGTTTACGCGCTCGAGAAAGCCGAGCGCCTCGAGCGTCTGCAGCAGACGGAATGTGGTCGTGCGCGGGATGCCGATGCGCTTGGACAATTCCGGCGCGCCGAGCACCGGCTCGCGCGCGGAGAATTCGGCGAGGATCCGCAGCCCGCGCTCGAGACCCGGAACCAGATACGACGACCCGCCGCCCGACGATTCGTCGTCGGCCGCGCCGTGCTTCGGCGCGTCGTGGTCGGCGTCGTCGCCCGCTGTCGCGAGCGGCGCACTTGCCGGCTTCGCCGGTGGTTTCGATGCGCCGCTCATCGTTGTCTTGGCCATGTGCGCATGGACGGAAAGAAATCGTTCACGAGGTACCAGCGATGATTGATTATCGAATTTCGACCGGGCAGGATCAACAGGATCCGGCGGATGTGGCCGGCACAATGCACCGACGGAATAGCCTGGCGCGATTGGAAGGATAGCAGCGATAGACGGAGCTGCCCACCGGAACATGCCCGGCCACGACATCTGCGGCACGGCCCTCCGTCATGCCGCGCCGCCGCGCACCGGGCACCGGACGTCGTGTATCAATCCGAGACGGTCACTTCGACTCTGCGATTCCTCGCGCGTCCGTCGGGCGTACCGTTGTCCGCCAGCGGATCGGCGTCGCTCTTTCCCACCACACCGATATGCTGCGCAGGCACCCCGGCTGCGACGAGGATTTGCGCAACTTGCCGGGCGCGCGCTTCAGAAAGCGCCTGATTGAAACCGGGGCGCGCCGGGCCGGCCTTCACGCTATCCGTGTATCCGGTGACGAGGAGGTTCGAGTCAGGCCCGACACTGCTATTTCCCTGCCGACGGCCGCCACGATGGACGCGGCCCACGGCGCCACCGCCGCATCGCCGGGCCCGAACATGCTGCCGAGCCGAAGCGTCAACGCGCGTCGGCCGGTACCGCCGATCAACTCGACGTTGCCGGCCGCGATGTCGTCGCGAAGGCGTGCGGAAAGACTGGTGGCCAGCAGATCGAGCGACGACACCGGCGGACGGACGCGCTCCGCGCGGACCCAATGATCCACAGCGGCATAGCCGGCGGCCCCCGCCAGCAACGCAGCGACGAGTCCTCCGACGATTCGCAGCCGCGACCGACGCACACGTACCGGCCGCACCCACGGATCGACCGCCCGCGCCCGCGTGCGTACCGTTTCGGCGACCGGATCGAAGCACAGGCCGCCCGTCACCACCGCGTCATGCACGCACGCGCGAATGTGTTGCAAGCGCTGTCGGCCGCCGCTTTCATGGCGATATCGGCCGCAGAAACCGAGATCGAGGATATTCTGGAACACGCATCTATCGCTCGGACAATCGCCAGCGCGATCAGCACCTCGATCAGCGTGAATCCCGTAGCGGCGCCGGTGCGGCGCGGTGAAGGTCGATTCTGTCGTCGCACATGACCTGCGCTCTTGTCGATGAGTCGTCGCCGTTCGCCGCGCGCCGGCCGCCCGATGCATCGCGCATCGCCGGCACGGCGGACGCCGCGCATGCACGTTAAGCTGCGCGTAGGGCAAGTGCTTTCGGAAGGTACGGACCATTTGTCGTGATCGACGCATGGCGCGGCCACGCCGGTGCATCACGCAGTGCGCGACCGCGAAGCCGGGGAAACGGAGAAAAACGGAAAGGAAGAAGAAAAACGGCCGGGAACGGACGATCACGCCGATCCGCTCACGGGGTCGGCGCGGCGCGACGTCAGGCCGTCACGGCGTCGTCATACTCGGCACGAGCAAGCTGGCCGGCGGCATGCGCGTCGGCTTCGGCGGGGAAGCCGTCCGTGCTGAATGCGACGACTTTCACACCGACGCCGGACACCCGCTTCACCGTCAGCGCCCATTGCCATGCGCCGTCTTGTTCGAAGACGTGCAGCGAGGGTTCGAGGGATGAGTCCAGTACGGTCAAGAATTATGCTCCTGCGCTACGCGTCGCATCGGCAACGCGTCGTGCATGTCGAAAAGATGCGCCGGTTCGCGGCGCGTTTCAGCCATTCGACAGTTTAGTCAATGGTTGTTGCGACGCACCATCAGGGCTTACACCTGCCTATCAGAACCGGGTAGTCGATGAAATCCAACTGAAACCCTTGTGGCGCGGGCCTCGCCGCCGATTCCCCCGGCGTGCGCAGGCCCTGTGCGTCAACGTGCCGCATGGACGAGCGCTTCAGCGGATCGGATGAAAAACGGGGCGCGCCACCGGGAGAGGCGAGCCTCCCGGCCGGCGCGGCTAGCGCGCCGCCTCCCCCGTCATTACTCGCCGAAAAGTCAGGTTGATCCGCTCGCCCTGCACCGCCGGCGCCTTGGGCACGCGGTGCTGCCACTCAGCCTGCGTACGGCCGCGCATCACCAGCAGGCTGCCGTGCGTCAACCGGTACGCGTGCACGACGCCGGTGGCGCGATGACGCAAGTCGAACACGCGCATCGCGCCTAGGCTCACGGACGCGATCACCGGCGCGTCGCCGAGCTCCGGCTCGTTGTCCGCATGCCAGCCGAGGCTGTCCTGCCCGTTGCGATAACGATTGAGCAGCACGCTGTTGAAACGCGCGTCGCAGGTCGCCTCGACCGCACGCTTAAGGTCGAGCACGGCCGGCGTCCACGGCGCGGGCACGTTGCGGATTCCCGAATACACGTAGACGGCGTCCGGCTCGCCTTGCCACGCTGTGAGCCGAGGAAGCGGAATGCGCCCGCGCGGCGTTCGGATCGTGTCCTGCCGCCACGCAACCTCGTCGATCAGCGCGGCCAGCATACGATCGGCCTCGGCCGGCGCGAGCCAGCCCGGGTACCAGTCCACGTCGGGCGCGGGCGTATCGGCGAAAAGATCGGGCGTCGACATGTCGGAATCGGGCAAGAGTCAACGAGACGGATGAACCATGTCTGCATGGTAGCCAACGGCGACGCGCGCCGCCATGCGCTGTCATTCCGTCGCGTCACACGCCCGAGCGCCCGGGCGCCCCGAATCGCCGATCGCGAGGCCGGTGCGTTTTCGCGCGCCACGCTATCATCGCGGCGTATCGCAACGCGCCCTTATCCAGGGCGCCGCGTTGTTCCGCAATGCCGGCTGGCACGACCCGGCCGATTTCTTCACGGACCCACCATGACCCTCTCCGATTCCGCCCTCGACCAGCTGTTCCTCACCGCACGCACCCACAACGCATGGCAGGACAAACCCGTCGACGACGCGCTGCTGCACCGGTTGATCGACCTCACGAAATTCGGCCCGACGTCGGCGAACGCGAGCCCCGCGCGCTTCGTGTTCGTCAAGTCGCCGGAAGCGAAGGCGCGCCTGAAACCGGCGTTGTCCGAAGGCAATCTCGCGAAGACGATGGCCGCGCCCGTCACCGTGATCGTGGGCATGGACTTCGCATTCCACGAGCACCTGCCGCGCCTGTTCCCGCACGCCGACGCACGCAGCTGGTTCGCCGGCAACGACGCGCTGATCGAAGCCACGGCGTTCCGCAATTCGTCGCTGCAGGGCGCGTACCTGATCCTCGCGGCCCGCGCGCTCGGCCTCGACGCGGGCCCGATGTCGGGCTTCGATGCCGCAAAGGTCGACGCCGAATTCTTCGCGGGCACCGCGATCCGAACCAACTTCCTCGTGAATCTCGGCTACGGCGATCCGGCAGGCCTGTTCCCGCGCAGCCCGCGCTTCGATTTCGACGATATCGCGCGCATCGTCTGACGCGCGCTAGCGGCCGCGTGCCAGCCGGATCAGCGTGATTTCGGACGGCACGCCGAAACGGTTCGGCGGCCCCCAGTAGCCGGTGCCGCGGCTGGTGTAGAGCCACATCGCGCCGAACCGGCTCAGCCCGCCGATCACCGGCTGTTGCAGGCGCACGAACGGCGGCCACGGCAGAAACTGGCCGCCGTGCGTATGGCCGGACAGCTGGACCGTGAAACCGGCGCGGCTTGCCGCTTCCGCGCTGCGCGGCTGGTGCGCGAGCAGGATCTTCGTGGCGACGTCGTGCGGCGCGCCCGCCAGCGCCTGCTCGGGGTCGCTGCGATGCGCGGGATCGAATCCGCCCGCCGTGAAATCCGTGACGCCCGCGAGCACCGCGCGCGCGTCGTCGTGCTCGATCAGCACATGCTCGTTGAGCAACACCTTCAATCCGATCCGCCGGAACTCGTCGATCCATGCATGCGCGCCGGCGTAGTACTCGTGGTTGCCCGTCACGAGGAAGCTGCCGTGCCGCGACTGCATGCGGCCAAGCGGCGCCGTGTGCTCGCGCAGCCGCTTCACCGGGCCGTCGACCACGTCGCCCGTCACGACGACGAGATCGGCGTCGAGCGCGTTGACCGTGCGCACGATCCGTTCGATATAAGGCCGCTTGATCGTTGGCCCGACGTGAATGTCCGACAGTTGCACGATCGTCAGCCCGTCGAGCGCGGCCGGCAGTCCGTCGACCGGAATCGACACGCGCTTGACCGCCGCCGTGCGGCGCGCGCCGACGAATCCGATCGCGCTGACCAGCACCGCGCCCGCCAGCACACCGAGTGCCGTGTCGGATGCCGCGCCGCTCCAGGCGCCGTCATGCCCCAGATGCCGCCATGCAACGACGCCGAGCAGCACCAGATCGCGCAGGAACGTCAGCACCAGCAGCGACGAAAAAAAACCCATCGCGAGCGAGCCGGCCCAGCCGGCCAGCGTCGCGGCCCAGCCTTCGTCGAAGCGGCGCGAGAACATGCCGACCGGAATCAGCACGACGAAGCTCGCCAGCACGAGCGCCGCGAGCGTGCGCGCGAGCGGCGACGCGAAGGCGTCGGGAATGATCCGCAGCCCGACGTACAAGTGGAACAGCACGCCGATCGCAATGAAGCGGACAAAGAAACTTCGCATGGAACGTTCATCCTCGTTGCGGTACCGCTACCGCTTCCGCGCCGCGCATCGGACGAAACCGTGCGTCAGTTTCCGTCACGCGTCGCGCTATTCGCACGATGGTACACAGATACCGGGCGGCACGACGGATCGCGGCCGCGGCAAACGCACTGCGCGGCCGGAATGCGGATTCATCCGCGTTTGCGCTGCAATCCGGCATTCGACTCGCCGATTCCCGTTGCGTCGGCACGCAAATGGCGTCGACCCGGTTTCATCTGACGATTTTTTGCATGCAGACGGCAACTCTGCGACCGCAGGCGCTGGCAGAATCGCGATCGTCACCGACCATCCCGAGGCGCCGGCCGCGCGCCCGATGCGAGCCGCCTGCACGCGGGGCATCGCTGGCGATCCGCATCGCGCTGTTTTATGATCGGCTCCGTATCGCGGAATCGTCGTCGCGGCGACGGACCGCATTGCGCCGCGCCCGGCATTCACCTCCAACGTCGAGCTCGTCACACATGAGAAAAACAACGTCGCGCGCGCTCATGCGTGTCGCCGCCACACTGGCGCCAGCCCTGCCGCTCGCAGGCTGCGCGTCGCGCGGCGCACCGTCGTACGTCCTGTTCGGCGCGTATTTCCCGCTCTGGCTCGTCAGCGCGATCGTCGGCATCATCGGCGCGATCGTCGCGCACCGCGTGTTCGTCGCGACCGGCTGGGCCGCCACCGTCCCCTACCAGCTCGCCGTCTGCACCGCGATCGGCCTCGTGGTCGCCGTGATCGTGTGGCTCGCCGGCACGGGGCCGTTCGCATGAAGGCCGCCGGCATCGCCCGCCCCTCCACGAAAGGCCGCGTGATCGCGCTGGCGATCGTCGCGCTCGGCATCGCCGCGCTCGCGTACGCATACCACCGCACGACGGCCTACCCGTCCACCGACGACGCGTCGATCGACGCCGACGTCGTGCACGTCGCGTCGCCCGTCGGCGGACGCATCGTGCGGCTCGCGGTCCACGAAAACCAGCGCGTCGCGAAAGGCGACTTGCTGTATGAAATCGACCCGGTGCCGTACCGGCTGACGGTCGCGCAGGCGCAGGCCGATCTCGAGCTCGCACGCGCGTCGCTCGACACGCGCCGCCGGTCGCTGATCGGCGAGCGCTCGAACGCGGCCGTGGCCGCCGAGCAGGTCAAGCGTGCCTCGCAAAACTATGACCTCGCGACGCGCGACGTGAACCGGCTCGCGCCGCTCGCGGCGCAAGGCTACGTCAGCGCGCAGCAGTTCGACCAGGCGAAGGTCCGGCAGCGCGACGCGGCCGTGTCGCTCGCGCAGGCGCAGGAACAGCAGCGCGCATCCGCGCAGACAATCGGCGACGACGCCGACGCGATCGCCACGCTCCATGCACGCGAAGCCGCGCTCGCCCGCGCGCAGCACGCGCTCGACGATACGGTCGTGCGCGCGCCGCACGACGGGCTCGTGACGGGCCTGACCGTGCTCGCGGGCGAGACGCTCGCGCCGAACCAGTCGATCTTCACGCTGATCGATGCGAGCGAATGGTTCGCCGTCGGCAATTTCCGCGAAACGTCGTTGAACCGAATCGCGGTCGGCGACTGCGCGACGGTCTATTCGATGATCGACCGAAGCCGTCCGCTGACGGGCAAGGTCGTCGGCATCGGCGCCGGCATCGCGGACAGCGCGCGCATCAATCTGCCGCGCGCGCTGCCGATCGTGCAGAACTCCGTGAACTGGGTGCACGTCGCGCAGCGCTTCCCGGTGCGCGTGAAGCTCGACGAACCCGACGGCAAGCTCGTGCGAGTCGGCGCGAGCGCGATCGTCGAGGTCCGGCATGGCTCAGCCTGCCGCTGAGGTCCGCGCGCCCGGCCCGCGCGAAGTGCTGCGACTGCTCGCGCCGTTTCGGGGCCGCGCCGCGATGGCCGTTCGGGTCGCGCTGATCTGCGCGCTCGTCGTGCTCGTGACGAGCGGCTACGGCACGCCGGAAGCCGCGATCTCCGCCTACGTCGTGTTCTTCCTGAATCGCGCCGATCGCGTGACGAGCGTCGTGCTGGCGGCCGCGATGCTGCTGCTCGTCACGCTCGTGATCGCGCTCGTGGTCGGCGTCGCGATCTTCAGCATCGACTACTCGGTGCTGCGCGTCGCATGCATGGCCGTGCTGTCGGTCGCGCTGCTGTATCTGACGTCGGCCAGCAAGCTGCGCCCGATCGGCGCGATCCTCGCGATGATCGTCGGCTTCGGGCTCGACCAGCTCGGCCTCGCGCCGGTCGGCGAAGCCGCGACGCGCGCGCTGCTCTACGCGTGGCTGATGGTCGCGATTCCGGTCGGCGTCGCGATCGTCGTCAACCTGTTGATCGCGCCGTCGCCGCGCAAGCTCGCACTCGCGCAGCTCGCGACACGGCTGCGGCTCGCCGCGCGGCGGCTACGCGGCGACGACGACGCACGCGCGGCCTTCGACGCGAGCCTGCGCGAAGGCGACAAGCAGATGCTCACGTGGCTGAAGCTGTCGACGCTCGAAGGATCGACGCCGGCCACCGGCGCGCCCGCGCTGCGACACGCGATCGCATCGAGCACCGCGTTGCTCGTGGCGGTTGCGCTCGCCGACCGCGAGCCGGACGCACGCCTGCCCGCCGCATTCGCGGAACCGGCCGCGGCGACACTCGACGAGATGGCCGGCATCTTCGAGCAAGGCGGCTATCCGGTCGACGTCACGCTCGCATTGCCGCCGACCGATACGCTGGCGCCGCTCGCGCGCGTCGTCGCGACCGATCTGCACGCGGCCATCACGCATTTTGCCGAGCCGCCACCGCCGCTGCCGCTGCCCGCGACATCGGCTGCACCGGCCGCGGCCTCGACCGATGCATCGGCTTCGCCGGCGAAGGCGCCCGCCGCAGCGCCCGCGCCGCGCGGCGGCTTCTTCCTGCCGGACGCCAGCACCAATCCCGACCACATCCGCTACGCGCTGAAGACGACCGTCGCGGCGATGTTCTGCTACCTGCTGTATTCGCAGCTCGACTGGTCCGGCATCCACACCTGCTTCATCACCTGCTACATGGTGTCGCTCGGCTCGACGGCCGAGACGGTCGAGAAGCTCACGCTGCGGATCGCCGGCTGCATCGTCGGCGCGCTGATCGGCACCGCGGCGCTCGTGTTCGTCGTGCCGGCACTGTCGTCGATCGGCGAGCTGATGGCGCTCGTATTCGCCGGCGCCTGGCTGTCCGCGTGGATTGCATTCGGTTCGCCGCGCATCGCGTATGCGGGCTTCCAGGTCGCATTCGCATTCTTCCTGTGCGTGATCCAGGGCGCGGGCCCGGGCTTCGACCTGACGCTCGCGCGCGATCGCACAATCGGCATCCTGCTCGGCAACATCGTCGTGTATCTCGTGTTCACACGCATCTGGCCCGTCAGCATCGGCAAGCAGATCGACGTCGCACTCGCCGCGCTGCGCGACCAGTGGCGCCGTATCGTGCAGGTCGCGCAGCCCGCCGAACGCCGCACGCTCGCGGCGGAAGCCTTTGCGCGTCACGGCGCGATCGCGCAGGAACTCGGGCTGATCCATTACGAACCGTCGTGGGTCCGCCCGGCCGCCACGTGGCTCGCGACCCGGCGGCGCGCACTTGCGGAACTCGGCGCGCTCGAAGGCCCGCTGTTCCTGCTCGCCGAACGCACGCCGGGCGATGCGGCGATCGATGCACGGCTCGCGCGCGTGGTCGAACCGCGCGAAGGCGCCCCCGTTGGCGATGCCGCTTCGGCGCCGGAACGCGCAGCGACCGTGCCGGTCGCCACCTCCGCCGATCCTGCACGCGACGCGCTGCTGAACCTGATCGACACGCGGCTCGCGCACATTGCCGAAGCCGCGCGTCAAGCCACACCGATGGAGCCTGCCCCTCATGCGCGTCCCTGAAACGCCGGCCGCGCCGATCGCCGCCGCCGCGCTTGCAACCGCGATCGCGCTGACCGGTTGCGCCACGTCCTCGGTCGACCTCGCGCCCGAGGCGCCCGACCGTCCATGGCAGCCGCAAACGTCGGCCGCCGGCGACATCGTGCCGGCCCCGCCGCTTGCGTCCGCGCAGCGCACGCCGCACGACTACACGTTGCCGGCCTCGCCCGCGCTCGCGTCGGTGCCGCCGCCCGCCGCACTCGATGCCACGCATTCGTATACGCTGCCCGAGCTGATCGATCTCGCCGAATCGACGAATCCGCTGACCCGCATCGCCTGGAACGACGCGCGCAACGCGGCGCTCGCGGTCGGCATCGCGAAGACCGCGTATCTGCCGAACCTGTCCGCGACCGCGATGGGTGGATATCAGGCGAAGCACGGCTCCACGTCGACGATCCTCGGCGACTCGTCGAGCAACACGACCGTGCACGGCACGATCTCGGCGCTGTCGCTGCAATGGCTGCTGTTCGATTTCGGTGGCCGCGCGGCGCGCGTCGAGGCCGCCGAGCAGGCGTCGGTCGCGTCGAATGTCGCATTCACGGCCGTGCACCAGCAGGTGATTCACGACGTGACCGTCGCGTATTACCGGTACGAAGCCGCCCGCTCGCGCGCGGCCAGCGCGCGGCAGGGCCTGGCGAACGCGGACGCGATCCTCGCCGCGTCTCGCGCTCGGCTCAGGCAAGGCGTCGGCACCGTCGTCGAACTCGCGCAGGCGACGCAGAATCGCGCGCAGGCGAATCTCGCGCTCGTGCAAGCGAACGGCGCGGAAAGCGACGGCTACCTCGCGCTCGTCTCCGCACTCGGCATCTCGCCACTGTCGAAGCCGTCGATCGCCGAGTTGCCCAAGCGCCCGCTGCCGCCTGCGCTCGCTTCATCGGTGGACGCGATCGTGTCCGACGCGATCGCGCGCCGCCCGGACCTGCAGGGCGCGTATGCGCTCGAGCAAGCCAACCGCGCGAAGATCAAGGCCGCGCAAGCCGCGTTCATGCCGAAGATTTTCCTGTCGGCGTCGACGTCCTATGCCAGCGGCGGCACGGCGATCACCGCGCTGCCCGCGATCGGCGACCAGGCGGCGACCGTGAACCTGAACGGCAGCCGCTACGGCAGTAGCGTGTTCGTCGGCGTGACGATCCCGTTGTACGACGGCGGCCTGCGCTCGGCCGTGCTGATGCAGGCGCGCAACGATGCGGAGAGCGCGTCCGCGCGCCTCACGCGGACCAAGGAGGAAGCGGTGCGCCAGGTCGTCGCCGCGCAGAACGCGGTGCAGACGAGCCTTGCGTCGCACGACGCGGCGAAGGCGCTCGTCGATGCTGCGCAGACGAGCTACGACGCGGCGCTCACCGCATATCGCAACGGCGTCGGCTCGGTGACCGATGCGACGATCGCGCAAAGCCAGCTGCTGGCGGCCCGCAACGCGGAAGTCGACAGCTACGCGGGCGCGCTGTCGGCCGCCGCGGCACTCGCGCTTGCCACGGGGACGATCGGCACGTCGCAGTAACCTTCGCCGTGCCGCACCGGCCGTTCGCGGCCGCCCGCCGGATGGGTTGACGCCCGCGCGGGCGGCCTACTAGAATGCCGCGCATTCTTCTATCAGGAACCATCGTGGACAGTTGCAGCACTTCGTTGCGTGCGCCGCTTGCCGCCTGAACGCCTGTCCGCCGCAGTTCTCCTGCCGCGGCTCGCGTCACGCGAGCCCGCACGCCGCCCGTTTCACACTGAATGACGCATTCGCGCGCTACAGTACCGCGCGATGACGGCCCTCGTGCCGCGCGCGACCTCGTGCGGCCGCGACGCGGGCCGGCATCCGCGCCTTGCACGGCAGGACACCCATGACTCTCGATTTCGCACTCCGTCTTTTCACCGCGTTCGCCTGTGGCGTCGCGATCGGCCTCGAACGCCAGATGCGGCAACGCACGGCGGGCTTGCGCACCATCACGCTCGTCGCAAGCGGCGCGTGCCTGTTCGTCACGCTCGGCGTGCTGACGGGCAACGGCGTGGCCGGCGTCACGCAGATCGCCGCGTACGTCGTATCCGGCGTGGGCTTTCTGGGCGGCGGCGTGATCATGCGCGACAAGGGCTCGATCCAGGGCATCAACACGGCCGCGACGCTGTGGTGCTCGGCCGCCGTCGGCGTGCTGGCCGGGTCCGGCCATTACGTGCCGGCGCTCGCCGGCACGGGCGTCGTGCTGCTCACCAACACGGTGCTGCGCGGCGTCAGCCAGGCGATCAACGCGACCCCCGTGTCGAACGCCGATCTCGTGCGCGAATACCAGATCACCGTGATCTGCCTGGCCGCCGACGAAGTGCACATCCGCACGCTGCTGTCGAACTCGATGTACGCGAAACCGTTGTCGTTCCAAAGCCTGACGAGCGAGGACGTGCCGGAGCAGCCCGACCGGCTGAAGGTGACCGCGACGCTCAAGCTGCATCCGAAGGATCAGCAGAAACTTGAGCAGATTGCGAGCCGGATGAGCATGGAGAAGAGCATTTCCAGCGTGAGCTGGACCGCCAAGGAAGCCGAGCCGATGATGGAGTGAGCGGCGGCGGCGGCCGGCCCGCCGCATCCGGCCGCGCGTCAGGGCGTGTCGATGAGCCCGGCCGAGATCGCCTTGACCACCGCCTGCACCTTGTTGGTCGCCGCGAGCTTCTCGAGGATGTTGTTCACGTGGAAGTTGACCGTACGCTCCGAGATGCTGAGGATCTGGCCGATTTCGCACGCGGTCTTTCCTTCGGCCGTCCAGCACAGCACCTCGCGCTCGCGCGCGGTCAGCGTGACGCCCGCCTCGGGCGACAGCTTCGGCACCATGAAGCGGCTCATCAGCGAATGCGACAGGTTCGCGAGCCAGTTCGTCTGCAGCGTCAGCATGTTGATCTCGGCCGGCGTGAGCCGGTCGGCATGACGCGCGATGCTCAGCAAGCCGAACGCGCCGCGCGCCGCCCAGCTCGACTGAGCGACGCCCACCGACAGCCCGTAGTCGTGCGCGTCCCGCCACAGTGGGCATGGATCGATCCGGTCGACGTCCGGCCAGACGATCATGTTGGTGCTCAGTGCGCCGTCGCGAACCGTCGAGTCGATCTCGATATAGTTCTGCGCCTGATAGTGCTCCATCCAGCCGTTCGGATAGGTATTGAAGATCGCGACCGCCGGCTTCGACACGGGCAGCGGCACGCGAATACCGTAACAGCAATATTCGAAGCCCAGGCGTTTAGAATAGGCGGCGATCCGCTGGAAGAGCTGCTGCTCGTCTTCCGCGGCACTGAACTGTTGGTAGGCATCCTGCCAGCGCAATTCCATTCTTTCTCCGACAACGTCACGCTGTCATACCTGTCAGGTGCCAGCACCGGTTGGGGGCTGATACATTCCGCGCATGACTTCACCTTTGTTGCATCCGGTCCGCGGCCCGTCTCCGGACGGCTACGTGCGCCTTTCCGAAAGCGCACTGGCCGCGCTCGCGCTCGACCATGTCGCCAGCGGCCTCGATGCATCGCTGCTCGGGGAACTGCGCGACAGCGCCATCGACGCGCGCCTGGCCGGGTACACCGAATGGCACCGTCCTGCCAGTGCCGGCGTCGCATACGTGACGGTCGGCTGGGACTGGTATCTCGAGCGCGCGACGGGCGCGTTCGTGATCGCGGGCGGCGACGTCCGCAGCAACATCATGGCCGTCGACACCTCGGGCGCCGATCTCGGCATGTTCCGCACCGCTGCCGCGCTCATCGAGCGGCTCGGCTGTGTGGACTGGCCGGCGGCAGTCGCGTCGTCGCTTCTGGGCCGCGACGATGCCTATCATGCCGGTCCGACGCTCCAGTGACAATCGGGCGCAGTTTCGTCTGACATTTCCGCAAGACTGGCGGTCTTTATAAGCAAAACCCGCCCGTATTTCAATCCCACCGATCAAGAAACCGTTACCACCGGTCAAATCGCATCGACCGATGCGTCACCCTGTAAGAGTTACCAGTTACCGCCGCCTCGGGACGCGCGATGTAATGCGTGCATACCAAAGTATCGATCCGAGGACACCATGCGGACCTTCGTTCACGAGGAAGGGCGGTTGCCGTACGAACTTGCAGCGGATCTAGGGCGCTATCGGCGCCGTGTATTCGTCGAACAGCTCGGGTGGGCGCTTCCGTCGGCGAACGAAAGCTTCGAGCGCGATCAGTTCGATCGCGACGATACCGTCTACGTGTTCGCACGAAACGCCAGTGGCGACATGTGCGGGTGTGCGCGCCTGTTGCCGACCACGCGTCCGTATCTGCTGAAGTCGCTGTTCGCCGATCTGATCGCCGAAGACGTCGCGCTGCCGGAATCGGCTGCCGTGTGGGAACTGTCGCGGTTTGCGGCAACCGGCGACGAAAACGGTGCGGGAAACGCCGAGTGGGCCGTCCGCCCGATGCTCGCCGCCGTCGTCGAATGCGCGGCGCAGCTGGGTGCGCGGCAGCTGATCGGCGTGACGTTCGCGAGCATGGAGCGGCTGTTCCGCCGGATCGGTGTGCACGCGCACCGCGCAGGGCCGCCGAAGCAGGTGGACGGTCGTCTGGTGGTCGCGTGCTGGATCGACATCGATCCGCAAACGTTTGCTGCACTTGGAATCGAGCCGGGACGGGCCTCCCGGGAAGCCATCGCTGCCTGAGCCGGAACGCGCGTAGTCCGGCCGGGCGGCATCGTAACGAAGGAGAAATACCGTGGACCAGTCTCAGGTCTTTCGCGCGATGATGCCCGGGTTGACGAGCGCCGTCGGCGCCCGCATCGCGGTTGCGTACCCGTTGTATCCGCGGCCGCTGCCGCTCGTGCGGCTCGATCGCCGCGGGCTCGTGTTCCGCGCGGCCGGCGCCGCGCCGCTCGTGTGCGGGCTGCCGCGCGCGGCCACGCTGCTTGCAGCCGACGAGCCGCTCTGCTCGCTGCGTCTCGTGATCCGCGACGTCGCCCCCGTAGGTGACGGCCGGCACGATCTGACGATGCAGCCGTCGGGCGCAGCCGGCGACGAGTTGCTGTGGCACGCGCTGCGCGAACGCGAGCCGTACCGGCGGATCCGTCAGCCGCTCGCGCCATTCGATGCGATCGTCGCATCGACTGGCGCGCAACCGTCTGCCGGCGACGCGCCGCGTCCGTCGCGCAGTGCGGCGTTCCGTCTACGCTGCCACAGCGATGCGCTGTTCTTTGCCGACTGGCTCGAATATCACTTCGACGAGCTGCGCGCACTGTCGCAGCAACACGGGCCGCAATTACAGCTCAACCAGCTGCAGCGGCAAGTGGCCGATGACGAGGTCGGCGTGCGTTTCGTCTACGACATCGACGGACACGCGGCGCGGCACGCGCTCACCGACTGCGCGCGCGAGGCCTGCGCGTGGATCGAGACGGAAATGCGCGACAAGTACGCGGTACCGGTCGCGCAGGAGCGGTTCGGTGCGCTCGCCGCACACGCGCGAGCGAGCGGAATGTGAAAGCGACGGCGGCGGCTGGCATGTTGGTTCCCGCCTTTGTCGGGTACGGCGCGGGTTGCGTTGCGTTGCACAATTACAACTAGGGCTTGCCAGCCCTCGGGTTTTCCCTTAAAGTTACATCCGTCTCCTCCATGTCTCCAAACATGGATTCAGCCCGCTCCAGTAGCGGGCTTTTTCTTGCCTGCGTGATTAATTAGGGCTGCATCGAAGCCCTGCTGTCTTTCGCTCCTCGCACGGGCGGCCTCGCTCCCGCGATGTCTCATCGACGAACGGCTCGCGCGCAGCCGGTGTCGGCATTACCCCAACCCGTCGCGCATCTCGACAGAGCCGAATGCATGCGCTGCGACGCGTTCAACCTATCGGCTCTCCGCCCGATCGCCCAGCATCCGATGCGACATACGCACGCGCCGCCGCGGAGGGCTTCTCGCGCGAGACATCGATCAAATCGTGACAGGATGGACGTTCAAGGACGCGGACCGTTGCCGGGATCGTCCTGCAGAACGCGGAGTGGCGCTGAGGGGACGGGCACGCCCGTGCTGTTACGTGCTGACGCGGCCGTCGAGATGAACGCACGTTGTGCGCGTGACGAACACGACATGGTGTCGCAACGCATGTCCCTGCGGCAGCGCGGGATGATCGAAATCGCGCGTCGGCTGCCGCGCCATTCCGAGCCGCTGCGCAACCTTTAGGGATCTCGAATTCGCTGCGGCCGTCCACGCGAAGATCTCGCCGAGCTCGAGCCGGTCGAATCCGTCGGCCAGTGCAGCGGCGGCCGCTTCGCTCGCGTAGCCATGCCCCCACGATGCGCGCGCCAGACGCCATATGATCTCAATGCACGGCGCCATCGGGTGCTCGTCGCGAA
This sequence comes from Burkholderia sp. AU19243, assembly GCF_018148075.1. Taxonomy (NCBI): domain Bacteria; kingdom Pseudomonadati; phylum Pseudomonadota; class Betaproteobacteria; order Burkholderiales; family Burkholderiaceae; genus Burkholderia; species Burkholderia sp. AU19243. Next base: position 24,536 of record NZ_JAGSTV010000002.1, on the reverse strand, counting down.
CTTCGCGCGACAAACCGCAGAGGCCGATCAGTGCACCATCGGCACGACGCTCGATCGCCCATACACCGAAACCGTTCGCATCGAAATGCGCTTCGAAGCGCGCGATGGCGGCTTCCGCCTCATCGACGGACATCGGCCCGCGCGCGAGCCACGCGGTCACATCGGGATCCGCATGCATCGAAGCCAGCCCACCGGCATCGTCCGGTCGCCAGCGACGCAACGTCAAGCGTGCGGTTTCGATCTTCAATGGCGAGTTCTACCGTGATCGGGACATGCAGGAGATACGCGATGCGCGGAGCCGTACGCGCGCAATCTCGCAGCGAAGGAACAAGGCGGAACGCGCAGCGAAAGGACGCGTCAATCGCGATCGCCATCAGTGCCGGCCGGGAACATCGGTGGTCGCAACAACGGGCGACAGAAATTGAACGAAGCACGGCGCTTCGTTTCCCGCCGCAAGTTCGTCGAAGGAGCGCCCGACGCCCGCACACGTCGGGCGGCAGTCCGTCGAACGCTATTACTCGTTTTCCTCGAAGTAATGCCCGAACTTCACCTGCTTGGTCCGGATATAACGCTCGTTTTCCTCGCGCACGGGCACCGCAAGCGCCACGCGTTCGCACACGGGAATACCGTGCTTCACGAGCGTGTCGAACTTCTTCGGATTGTTGCTCATCAGTCGCACCGACGTCACGCCGAGGATCCGGAGGATCGCTGCGGCCGAGTCGTATTCGCGCGCGTCATCGGGCAAGCCGAGGTCGAGATTCGCCTCGACGGTGTCGCGCCCTTGCTCCTGCAACGCATATGCACGGATCTTGTTGCTCAGGCCGATGCCGCGCCCTTCGTGACCGCGCAGATACAGCAGCACGCCGCGGTCTTCCGCCGCGATGTAACGCAGCGCGAGATCGAGCTGCTCGCCGCAATCGCAGCGGTACGAGCCGAACACGTCGCCGGTCAGGCATTCGGAATGAAGCCGCGTCAACACGGACTGCTCTCCGGTAACGTCACCCATCACGAGCGCGAGATGTTCGGCATCGCTGCCCGATACGCGAAAAGCGTACGACGTGAACGTACCGTAGCGCGTGGGCAGCGACGCGGTGGCGACGAGCGTCACGCACTCGTCGGCCTGGCCATTGCCCTGCGCGGGCGATTGGGGACGCGAAGACATCATGAATTCAGTGGAAACGATCAGGAATGTAGGAGTTGTGTGGATAGTGCGTGACCGGAGTTTACCGCTAATCTGGAAACGTCACGCGACTGCCGCCGCCGGCCCGGCTATACTGGGCCCGTCGGGTGCCGCGCATCACGCCCTGCCTTCCCTGCATCGTCCAGCACACGGAGAAAGCACATGAGCACGACTGTCGCGCAAATTCTCAAGGCCAAGCCGGACTCCGGCCGCACCATCTACACCGTCAAGAAAACCGATTTCGTCTACGACGCCATCAAGCTGATGGCGGAAAAGGGAATCGGTGCGCTGCTGGTCATGGACGGCGATGAAATCGCGGGCATCGTCACCGAGCGCGATTACGCGCGCAAGATCGTACTGCAGGAGCGCTCGTCGAAGGCAACGCGCGTCGATGAAATCATGACGTCGAAGGTGCGCTACGTCGAACCGTCGCAATCCACCGATGAGTGCATGGCGTTGATGACCGAACACCGGATGCGCCACCTGCCCGTTCTCGACGGCGGCAAGCTGATCGGCCTGATCTCGATCGGCGACCTCGTGAAAAGCGTGATTGCCGATCAGCAATTCACGATCAGCCAGCTGGAGCACTATATCCACGGCACGCCGGCCGTCACGTCCACCTGAGTGTCGCAGCAAAAAAGGCCCAAACGCGTGAGCGTCTGGGCGGTAAAGCCGCCGGAATGCGGCGACGGAGGTTCTGCTCTGCTGACGCAGACGCGCGCGGGTGGCGCGCGTCCGGTCGGTCACATACTGTGCTCGGGCAGACCCGGAGATGTTTAGTTGCCGAAGTACACGGAGTTCACGGGGTTCGGCGCTTCCCGCGTCATGCGGCGGCCCGACTGGCCTGCGCTCGTCGCGACCGCACCATAGCCGCTCGTGTCGGCCTGGGCAAGCGTCGGCTGGTTCGGCTGGATCCGTTGTTCTGCAGCCTGGATGTTCTGCGGGTATTGCGCATCGCTTGCGAGCGGCTTGTAGCCGTTCTGTTCGAGCTGCGCGAGTTCCGCGCGCACCTGGTCGCGGGTCAAACCTTGCTCGGACTGCGCAAACGATGCGATCGGGGTGGCAAGAACGGATGCAGCGATCGCTGCGTAGATGATCGACTTCATGATGGACCTCCGAAATATGTTCTCTTTTGGCGTCGCTTCGGGCGGGACTGTCTGAAGCGATGGATCAAGTGTAGTGCTCGCGATACCAAGGGGAAACCCTTGGTTTGAACATACTGCGTTGCGTTTTCGGAAAAAATCGCCCGCCGATATCCCGCAAGATCACTATTACTTGAACCATTTTCAGAACAATGCCTGACGAAAGGCCGACAACCCGATCACCCATTCGGAAGGTTGTGTTGTAGAATCGTAAGGTTTTATTCGCCTGTCGATCTCTGTCCACCATGCACGCGCTCACGCTTTCGTCGGTTTCGCCGTCCGGCCTCGCCGGCGCGGGCGCGCGCGCCGGCCATCCGGCGCACCCCTGCCTTCGACGCACGGCCCAGGCACCGCTCGCCCCTGCCCGGCGCCTGAACTGACGGCACGGCCTCCTTCCGGAGCCAGGTCAGACAGGCTCCGGGCGATCCCCATAGGCACGCAACGCCTGCCCCATGCCGATCATTTGGAGAACTGCCATGAAACAACGCCTTTACCAGTTGACCGAACTCGACGTCGCTCGTCTCGAGAAGCACGCCGAGCACAACCCGCGCTTTCAGGCGATGCTCGACACGCTGCTTGAGCGCGCCGATATCGTCCAGCCCGACGCCATCAAGGCGAACGTCGTCACGATGAATTCGCAGATCACACTGCTCGACGAAGCGTCCCAGGAACAGGCCACCTGGACGATCGTTTATCCCGATGCCGCCAACCTCGAGCTCGGCCGACTGAACGTCTTCTCGCCCGTCGGCATGGCGCTGCTGGGTACGCAACGCGGCCAGATGGTCAAGGTGATGCAGCCGAGCGGCGCCGAAAAGCTCATGAAGGTCGCCGAGATCGTGTTTCAGCCGGAAGCCAACGGCGAATATACGCGCTGATTCACCGCACAGCCGCACCCTGCCCCGAATGCGAAAAAGCGAGGTCCGTGCCTCGCTTTTTTTGCGCCCCCACGATCCGGATCGTCGGCTACGCATTTCACAGTCGAAAAAAAAGGCGCCCGAAGGCGCCTTTTTGAGCTGCGAAGCTGGTTACCCAGCCGTCACGCTTAGAAGCGGTGACGCAGACCAACCGTTGCTGCGGTTTGGTTGATCGACGAGCTCGGCAGCGTGCTGACGTCGCCGTTGTAGATCGATGCGCCAACACCGTTCTTCGCTGCACGCTGGTACACAGCTTGTGCGTAGACGTCGGTGCGCTTCGACAGCGAGTAGTCAGCTTGCAGGCCGAACTGGTTCCAGTGCGTGCTTTGGCCGTCAACCTTCGCGTTCGTGTACGTGTACGCTGCACCCAGGCCGAGAGCCGGCGTCAGGTTGTACTTTGCGTTGACTTCGTAGTTGTCAGCGTGGAACGTTGCCGCGCCGTTAGCTTGGTTGTCGATACGCGATTGCGTCCATGCCGCGCCAACTTGCGCCGGGCCGAATGCGTATGCAGCAGCCGCGCCGTACGTGCGCAGGCGGCCTTGGCCATTGAACAGAGCCGACGACGAGTCAACTGCGCCCGTCGTGTTGTTGTTCGGGTTGTTCGCTTGCGAGTAAGCTGCACCCAGCTTCAGGCCTTGGAACTGGTACGACACGCCGCCGCTGTACGCGCGGTTGTTGCCGAAGTTCGTGCTGTTCGAGAACGAGTACGTGCCGCCGAATTGCAGGCCAGCGTAGTTCGCGCTTGCGAACTTGATCGTGTTGTTAGCCGAGTAGCCGCCGTTCGTGCTCAGGTTGTCGTTGTTGAACGGGTGAGCGAAGTACGTGCCGCCCCACGAGCCCGTTGCGGTCAGCGGTGCCAGGTAGTCCTGGACGGAGTCGTACTGCTTACCCAGCGTAACCGTGCCGTACTGGCTCGACAGGCCGACGAAAGCCTGGCGGTTGAACATGCCGTTGTTGTTCGCGAACTTGCCGTTACCGATATTGAAGCCGCTTTCCAACGTGAAGATTGCCTTCAGGCCGCCACCGAGGTCTTCCGAACCACGCAGGCCGAAGCGGCTTTGATCAATGCCCGAACCCATCGACCAACGCGACTTGCCAGCTTGGCCGAGTGCCGGCTGGACGTTGCTTTGGTAGGTGATGCCTGCGTCCAGCACGCCGTACAGCGTGACGCTGCTTTGCGCGTGAGCGACGGTAGCGAACGATGCTGCAGCTGCTGCAACGATCAGAGTCTTGTTCATTCGTGGAGCTCCCTTCTAAAAAGAGGCAGGTCTCGCGACCTTGTTCATAAACGGTCTGCAACCGCCCGGAAACGCCATCGGTCCTGCTGGCTGCGCCCGGATAGTTGCCCGTTTGGGAACCGTGAGTTTAGGGGTGTACCCTAGGGGAGCGATCTGCAAATAAAGAAATAAGCTTTTCCAGAACTAGAAATAATGAAAGTGGGGACGAGTTATAAGTATTTGTTTTGACGTATTTTTTTGACTTCTTGACGGCCGCTTTTTGTAGGCTTTCATCCCACCATTCTTTCATGTCATCGTCTTGACGGTTGCATAGAAACAACAAACGGAATCGTGGCAGCCGCCGAGAAACGGTAATTTTTACTTGGTTTAATCTCAAATAACGGGTACGGTCGCCTAAAAGCCGTGGCACGAACAGTAAACACGGGATCGCTCGGCCGCTGCCGCTTTCCGCAATCTTTCTGTGGTTCCCGCGGTTGGGAATCGCCCCCGGAGTGCCACTGACGCGTCCCCGTCGTGACATGCAGTAACAGGCTTAACGAGGCCCGTAACCCGGCCCCAGGACCAGAAGGCTAATGTAAGGCCGCCTCCAGCACTTATATAAAAGGATCTGCATGAATCGACGCTTGTGGTTGCGCGCGATCGGACTGACCGCCGCTGTCGTCGGTACGGGCAGCTGGCTACACGCCGCCTCGGCCCAGCCCGTCCCACCGCCCGGATATCGGCCGCCCGGTACAGGCCGGGGCCCCGGCAGACCGCCTTATTCCGATCGTCCACGCTTCGCGCCACCGGCCCCGCGGCGCGATCGCCGGCCGCCGCCGCCGCGGCCGCACGGCTATGTCTGGGCCGACGGCTACTGGCGCTGGCAGCGCGGCCACTATATATGGGTGCCCGGACGCTGGCTCGCGCGGCGCCCGGGGCATAGGTGGGTGCCCGGCTACTGGCGTCGCCAGGGACAAGTGTGGGTTTACGTCGACGGCGCGTGGCGATAGGCGAACAGTCCGCCACGCGCGTGCTGGCCCGATGGCACGGGCGGAACGTTCATGCTGGCCGGTCGCGCCGTTCGTCCGCGCGTTCAAAAAGACCCCGGACCCCCCGCGAATTCTCCGTAGTGCGACCGAGGGCGATCTCGTCTAACTGCCCGCGCATGTAACCGATTGGTCGGGCTAGCGCAGCGATGCGCTCGTCGATCTCTTCGGCGTGAAGGACGGCATGATCGTCGAACACCGGGACGTAACCCACGCAGCAATGGAAGAACCGCGAACGCGAACACGATGTTGTCGCCGCGCCCGCGCCTCGACGCGGCGGATCGAGGCAAGGATCCACGCCCCGCGTGACGGGCTGATTGAGCGCGTCGCGCGCGAGCGACGCTCAAGCGCCGGCCACGCGTGGTTCAGGCGACGCCGAGCGCGAGCACCTGCTCGGTCGTCAGCACGTCGCCGAACGTATCCGACAGCGCGGCCAGCGTCGCGCGATGGAGATCGCAGTGCGGCACCGTGCCGCCGGCGACGTCGAGGTCCCGCGTCGCGCACGCGTCGTCGACGACGATCACTGCGTACCCCAGCGGCACCGCATCGCGCGCCGCGCCTGCAACGCAGGCATGCGTCATCAAACCAGTGACGATCAGCGTGTCGATGCTGGCGGCTTTCAGGCGCTCGTCCAGGTCGGTCGTAGGAAACACGCTCACCGACGTCTTCTTCACGACCGCATGATACGGCGCCGGCTGCAGGTCTGGATGAAAGCGGAAGCTGTCGCTGCCGTCGGCGAAAAGCAGGCCGTCGGCCGCACCGGCATGCTGGATGTGGAACACGGAAATGCCCGCACGATCGGCGAACGCGATCACGCGCTGCGCATTGGCTAACGCACGCGGCCCTTCCGGAATCGGCAGCCGGCCGCTGAAATATTCGTTCTGGAAATCGATCACCAGTAGCGCGGTGCGCGCGGCGTCGATCGACGTCGGCGCGCTCGCGCCGGCCAGGGTGCGGATGGTCGGATGTTGCATGAGTCGCTCTCTACTCCAGGTTGTGGCACATCGAACGGAACGGCGGTTCGGCAACAAATGCCGCCGTACGCGGCCCCGTGGCAGATTGCCGTTCGGGAACGGGCCTGCAGCGACCGCGAGGCGCCAGTGTCGTGCCGTGCAGCTCCGTGCGACAGCCGCCCGCAGGACAACGTCCGACAGAATCGGGCCAACCTGTACGCAGCCCGCGTGCGACAGTACGTCCATGTGCGCCTGCGGCCGTAGCACCCCATCATCACGAAACCGGGCGGACGGCCTCGCCCCCGCCACCGGCGGCCCGTTTCGCGTATTTCTTCACGGGCCGCATCGCGAAACCACGTTCACGCGAGCCCGTTCGCAAGCCGTCGCGCTTCCGAAACGACCGTGCCGCCGGCGGCTCTCCCGCTCGGCGGCATCGTGTTCCACGGCATCCTGTGCTCAGTACCCCTTCGGCTGAATCGCCGGCGCACCGACCGCGCGCGCCGCCCGCTTGCCGCCGCGCACGACAAAGCGTCCACGCGGGCCGTATACGCCATCCGCTTCCGGATACGCACTCAGCAGCACGAAATACAGCATGCCGCCGACCACCAGCGACACCGGCACGCTGAGGTCGAGTCCGCCGGCGAGATTGCCGAGCGGCCCGACGAGCTGGCCGGGCAGGTTTACGAACGACAGCCCGAGGAACGCGGCCGGCAGCCATGCCCCCATCGCGCGCAGGTTCCAGCCGTGCGTGAACCAGTAATGGCCGCCGCGCAACCCGCGGTTGAACACCTGCAAGTCATCGGCAAGATAGAAGCCGCGGCGCGTCACGTAGCCGATCACCATGATCGCCATCCACGGGCAGCTGAACGTGTCGATCAGCGTCGAGAACGTTGCGACGCTTTCGACGAGGTTGAACCAGAAACGGCCGATGAAGATGAACGCGATCGCGAGCGTGCCGATCAGCAGCGTCGCCCGCACGCGGTTCAGCCAGCGCGGGAACATGCTCGACACGTCGAGGCCTGTGCCGTATAGCGCCGTCGTGCCGGTCGACATCCCGCCGATGATCGCGATCAGGCACATCGGCAACAAGAACCAGCGCGGCGACACCGCGAGCAGCCCGCCGACGTAATCGTTCGATGCAATGAACGCGGGCGCCTTCGATGCGATGATCGTCGCGGTCGCGAGGCCGAAGAAGAACGGCACGAACGTCGCGATCTGCGCAGCGAACACGGCGCCCATTACGCGCCGCTTCGGCGTGTGCTGCGGAATGTAGCGCGCCCAGTCGCCGAGCGTCGACGCGAACGACACCGGATTGCTCAACGCGACCAGCACCGCGCCGACGAACGCGGCCCAAAAACCCGCGCTGCCCGGGTTCAGCGTACCCGCGTAGTTCATGTCGAACGTCCCGGCGAACGCGAACAGGCCTGCGACGAACAACAGGCTCGCGGCCCACACGGCGACCTTGTTGACCAGCAGCATGAACCTGAAGCCGTAGATGCAGACGATCAGCACGAGCACGGCGAACGCCAGGTATGCAGCGCCGAGCGTGAAGCCGTTGACCGGCACGCCGACCAGGTCGTGCGCGCCGCCGACGAGCGCATCTCCGGAACTCCACACCGCGAGCGAGAAGAATGCGATCGACGTGAGCAGTGCAAGGAACGAGCCGACGATCCGGCCGTGAATGCCGAAATGCGCACCGGACGATACGGGGTCGCTCGTGCCGTTGCGCGGACCGAACAGGCTCATCGGCGAAAGAATGCAGGTGCCCGCCAGCACGCCGAGCACGATCGCGGCGACGCCCGCCTTGAACGACAGCCCGACCAGCACGGGAAAGCTGCCGAGCACCGACGTGGAAAACGTATTGCAGCCGCCGAACAGCAACCGGAATAGATCGATCGGACGCGCATGGCGCGATGCGTCGGGAATGCGCTCGAAACCGAACGATTCGATTTGCGTAATTCTGCCTTCACCCATTTGTCTCCAACTCCTCTGGTGCGTCGGTACGGCGGCTACTGCGGCCATACGACACATCGTCATTGATTCGCGGCCACTCTAAACCGGATCGGGCGGCGCAAATATCACGCATTCGAGACGTTTACGACGAAGGGGAGCAATGTTTGCCGCAGGCAAACCGGCGGACGGGTGTGCGCTTCGCGCGCGACGCGGATCGATCGTGGGCGGTGCGACTGTCATGACGCAGCGCCCGCGAAGCTGGAGCGCCGACGATTCACTTTTGCCACGCAGCCGGGGCCGCGTCGACCCTGCGCTTCAGCCGACTCGCCAGCCGCCGTTCACCGCGATAATCGCACCGGTGACGAACCCGGCGCGCGGTCCGGCAAGCCATGCAACCGCGTCGGCAACATCGTCCGGATGTCCGGGGCGGCCGAGCGGCGTCTGGTCGCGGATCGCCGCCGCGATGCCCGGTGCGACGCCTGCGTCGCCGAAGAAACGTGTGTCGGCAATGTAGCCGGGCGCAACCGCATTGACCGTGACGCCGCGCGGCCCGAGCTCGCGTGCGAGCGCGACGGTGAACCCTTCGACGGCCGCCTTCGCCGCCGCATACGCAAGACCGCCGGGCAGCAGACTCCCGGCGCGCGCGGCAATCGAGCCGATGTTGACGATCCGCGCGGCGCGCTCGGCCAAGTGCGGCAACACAGCCAGCGTCGTGACGAGCGTGCTTTTCAGATTCGCGTCGAATACGGCATCCCATTGCGTTTCGGCATCGCCGGCGTCGGCGTCCGCGGCGACACGTCGGGTCGAACCCGCGTTGTTGACCAGCACGTCGATGCGCGGCCATCGTGCGACGATCGCGCCGATGGCCGCCGTCGCATCGCGGCGCACGCCGAGGTCGGCCGCCTCGCCGGTCGCTGCATCGCCGAGATGCGCGACCGCCGCGTCCAGCCGTTCGCGGTCGCGGCCGACGCGCTGGGACTCGCGACCGCGACGAGATAGCACGCGTCGGGCGCGACGTCGCGGCGTGCATCGGCGACGCGGCAGCGAATTAAACGGACGTCGCCGGGCCGGCGCCGTCCGCCGGATCGCCGTTCTGGCGCTCCAGTTCCGCGTCGAGATGCGCGGCATGCGCACGCGCTTCGGACTCGGACATCAACTCGCCTTCCCACTTCGCGACGACCGCGCTCGCGATCGAGTTGCCGACCGCGTTCGTGGCCGAGCGGCCCATGTCGAGGAACGTGTCGACGCCGAGGATCAGCAGCAGCCCCGCTTCCGGAACGTCGAACTGATGCAGCGTCGCCGCGATCACGACGAGCGAGGCGCGCAGCACGCCCGCCATTCCCTTCGACGTCAGCATCAACACCGTTCACACCATGCCGTGTCCATTCTGTACCGTCCTGCGGAATTTCTGCCGACGCTATTCGAACATCGCCGGCCACACCCCTCCTTCGCTCGTCACCGGTTCCATTCGTGCCAGCTTCTTCACCAGCATATGCTCCTTCAGCTTACCGTCCTCGTGCAACTGCCGATTGAACCAATCAGTCGACCGAATATTTATTTGCATGCCTTCCGACCACGCCTCGCCCGTTCCACACCGAGATCGCCCCGGCAATGGAAAGGCTGCAAGTCAGGACCGGAAGCGGGTTGGGCTGTGCCGCTATCGCGAGCGCAGTGACGCAGCTATTGACCAGGAAAACGCTGATTGCGATACGCCACACCAGTGTTGTGCAACGAGTCAGACACCGTGCCAGCAGTACGTAACCTACTGCGAAGCAAAGGAGGTTAACGACCGTGCTCGTGATTGCCGACAACCGCTGCATTGTCGACACCTGGGGACCGGGACCAAGCGGGATCCCTCCAGTCAGAGTCATCAACACAATCACCATTTGCAGAATCGCAAAAATATATAGCGCAACCTGAGCGACAGCGAAATGATCCTTTTTTACATCTTCGTTTGACCATGCTTCATTCACTTTCTTGCCCCCTCATCATCCTTTTTCGACTCATAGCTTTTGCGCGCTTTCTTGTAGCTGTTATCGAATGGTTTGATCTTCAGCATACGAGCACGACTAGCGTAGCCTCCTATCGCTGCAAGCAATAATCCAAACGACATCATCAGCATCGAATGTGTATGTTGGACGCTCCAATAGACAATACCCGCGCCCGTCACGCAAAGCACCGTACGCAACCAGCCACTTAGATTTCCATCATCAATGACACGGATTTTCTTCATTTTTTTTGATCACCTCGCCCTTTCAGTTGATTCAGCCAAGTTGAGTTTTTAATTGCATTCCCAAGCTCATTGATTGCAGGTCCCCAAAGCGGAAATTTTTCAGCGGGCCTATACAACAGAACATCGACTGTACCGTCAACACTAAACCCGATAGGGTCGGGCCTAGCAAGCTGCTCGACAATGCCCGCACCAAACCCCAGGACCGTTCCAACTAATGTTGCGCTAGCAAACCCCGGAGCGTATGGCGATGGAATCTCTGCAGCAGCCCCAGTTGCCGAGCTAAACCGCCCCGCATTCGTCGAAACCATCGCCGCCGTATCCGCTGTCGTGTTTCTCACGTAATTCACATCCGTCCGATCAAACTTCGTGAACGGCCCCGTTACCTCAAAGCTAGAGCCCTTCTTCCCGGTCTGGTCATACACGATGTTCGGCACTCCGTTCTGCGCCGAAGCAGAATTCGCAAGTATGTAGCTCTGCAATTCAGCATTCGGCCGCACCGTGATCTGAGTCCAAATCGGCTTGCCGTCATCGGTGTGCCCCGCATAGTGCCATTTCGCACCGGAGTCGGTCGGCATCGTCCCGACCAATGTTGCAGGTGCCCCAGACTCACGATCTCCGCCAATTGATCCTCCCATGATCCGCATTTGATCCTCAATCTGCGCCTGCGTATATCGGCCTTTGCTTTTTTCCGCCAGTTGCTTCGCTAACGTCTTTTCTTTCGCCTTGCCGTCCTCGTACAACTGCCGATTGAACCGATCGGCCGCAGCGCCCGTCAACGCACCGGTCCCACCACCCACAAGCGCACCGGCTCCGCCCGCCAGGAGGTTCGACGCGACGTTACCCAGCAGTTCATCCACGTTCTTGTTACTCGTCGGCCCCGCCTCCTTGATCAACTGCGCGATTTCATTCAGTTGCGGCGCTAGCTTCGCCGACACACCCGCTCCCGCAGCGCCACCCACCGCACCCGATCCGCCCGCCGTCAATCCGCCCGTCAGCGCACCGCCTGCAACGTGTAGCGCAACACGATTGTCGCCGCCTTCGGCCCAGCTCTTCGCGTCCTGCAAATACTGCGCCTTGAGCGTCGGATCGTCAGTCGCCGCAGCAGCATCCCGGGCGGCGTGCTCCTTCCTGTCCGCATAGTTTCCGATCTGCTTCGCGATCGCTTCCGATGCAGCCTGCGCCGCGTTGATGAGATCCGATTGATTGCTCAGCACCTGCTGCAGATCCGGCATCTTGCGTACCGTACCATTCAGGTCCGACGTATCACGATTCAGCGTCGCCACATCCTGCTTCTGGTTCGCCTTATCCGTGATCGTGATGCTGCCGTCGCCGATCGCGCTCTTCGTCGTCGCACTACTGCTGCCACTCTCGCTCACGTACAGCGGCAACGCACCGCCTGTATTCTTGCCGCTCGTCGGCCCATGAGTCGCGTAGTTGTTACCGCCATTGCCAACTCCACCACCGGCACTGACTCCGAAGCTACTTGCATCGTATTCCGAGTGGTTCTGAATATCCGAGAACGACAACGTCCCGGTCGTCAGCTGATTCTTCTCAGCCGTCGCCGTGCCCGCAATGTAAGCGCCCTTCAGGTCGGTATTACCCTTCACGGTGATGTCGAAACCACCGTCTCCAGCCTGGATACCCGCCTGCTCGTTCACGCCCGCATAGTTGCCGCTCGCATGGCCGCTCTGCGCGCTGAAACTCGCGCTGCCGCCGCCCATGCTGGCGCTGAACCCGCCGCCCGAACTGCTCTGGTGCGCCGCGCTGCGGCTCGTGTCCTGCACCGACGCTAGATTCAGATCGCCGCCGACATTGGCAATCACCTTGTTCGCGTTGACGTTCGCACCGACGATATTGGTGTCGCCTCCGCTCACGATCGTCGCCGTATTGCCCGCGTTGATATGCGTATTGTTCTGCGTGGCCGCATCCGAATTCGCATCGCCATGCGCGCGCGACATCGACGCCGACACACCGAAACCACCCGTGCCATACGACACGCCCACACTCGCGCTCTTCGACTCGTTCGTGCTGCGCGTGCTGTCGGTGTCCGTGCTGTTGACCAGATTGACCTTGTTCGTCGCCTGCAGCAGCACGTCCTTCGCGCTCACGTCCGATCCCTGGATCGTCACGTTGCCCTGCCCGGCGTTCTTGTCACCCGTCGCGACGAACGCGGCTGTCCCGCCCGCCTTCACGCTGCTGCCGGTGTGCTGCGTGCTGTCCTCGGTAAACGTCGTCTTGCTGTACGACGAGCCGAAGCTCAACTCCACCTTCGCGTCGACCTTGCCCTTCGGATCGTTCAGCGCCTTCGTCATGCTGCCCGTTGCGCCGACCAGATCCGCCATGCCGCCCGCCGCCGCAATCGCATGCAGCGCTGCCGCCCGTCCATCCTGGCTGCCGCCGACGCCTTGCGCCTGCTGGTTCACGTTCTGGATCGCATCGATCACCGGCGACTTCACCGCCAGCGTGAAACCCGAGCTCTTCACCTCGTGCGTTTCTTCGTGACGACGATCCGTCTGCGACGCATCGATTGTCACTTCCTTCGCGATGCCCGTGACGTCCTTGCCGGCGACGATGTCCGAACCGGTCACATGGAGCTTGTTGCCGGCCACCATCGACACGCTGCCGTCCGTGCTGCCGATCAGGCTGCCCTGCGCACCCTTCACCGTATCGCGGCTGGTATCGATCGTCTGGTTTGTGCCATACGAGATGCCCGCACCCGCGCTGCCGAGACCGGACTTCTTCACGTCCTTGTAGTGATACTCGCTTGACGCCGTATCCGCCGTCGTGATCGTCAGATCTCGGCCCGCAGAAAGGCTCACGTCGTTGGTCGCTGCGATCGTCGCGGCGGTCGCCGTCAGGTCGCTACCGGCCTGCACCGCAACCGTGCTGCCCGACAACGTCGTGCCGATTGAATTGGTATAGCTGCTTGAATCGATCGTATGCGTCGACGTCGACGACAAGAAGCCGCCTTCCTTGCGATAGTGTTCATCCTTTGCACTGGCGCTCTGTTCGCCGGCCTTCAAGTTAACGTCATGGCCGGCGCTCACGCCGATTGCGCCCTGTGCATTCGCGTAAGCCGCCGTCGCATTCACATCGCGGCCGGCGACGACCGCCAGATTGCCGCCCGTCGCGATCTGCGTTCCGATATCACGCGAGGCCGAATGTTCGGCGTGATTTCGGTCGTCCCACTTGATCGCATCCTGACTGCTCTGGCGAACCGCGTTCAGGTTCACGTCGTTGTTGGCTGCGAGCACCGCGTCGCCGGTGGTCGCAATCGCAGCTGCATTTGCATTCAGATCGTGCCCAGCCACCGCGTGCAACGTGCCCGCATTGATCGTCGAAATGCGATCGATACCGGTTGCAGTGCCGGTCTTCGTGGTAGCTGAACTCGTGGTCGTGGTCAGGTTGATGTCACGCCCCGCCGACAACGCCACGGTATTGCCCTGGATCAACCCGCCGAGGTTGTTCAGATCCTTGTCGGCGCTCGCCACAACGGTGCCGCCTGCGACCGTTCCTCGGTTGTCGATCGAATCCGCATGGATGATCGTCACGTTGCGGCTCGCAATCGTGCCCGAGTTCTTGTATGCGCCGTCCGCATCGACGGTGACGTTTTTGCCGGAAATGATCGCGCCTTCGCCGGTCACGTCCGCCGCGTTCGCGTGCAGATACACCTGTGGCACCAGCACGGTTTGATGGCTACCGTCCGGCAACGTCACCGTCTGATTGACAAGCCACACGATGTCGCTGGTCAATGCAGCCATCTGCGCTGCGGTCAGCGCCGTTCCGACGTTCAGGCCGAACTGCTGCCCCGCCGTCACTCCATTGGCGATCAGCGCCTTGTATTCGCTCTCGTTGTCCGTGTAGTTGCCAATAAACCGCTGGCCCGTCGTCTGGATGATCTGCTGCTGGATCAGTTGTTGCTCGTAGAAGCCGTCGCCGATCCGCTTGAGGACCGTGTTCGGATCGATCTTGAGTGCATCGAGCATTGTGTCGCTCGACAGCCATTTCCGCCGATCGGTAAAGCGCGGATCCGTTTCGATCAGGAAACGGCTGCCCGGGTCGCTAGTCACCTGGTACAGCGCATTGTTGGGCAGGCGCGTGCTCGGCGTTACCGTCCGCACGACGACGACGCCGACATTGGCCTTCACCGCCGTTACCATTTCGGTGCCGACACCCTGCACGGATACGCCGGCGATTCCTTGCGCACCAATATCCTTACCGGCCACCGGTGCCACACCGGTTCCGCTCGCCCCCTGCGCCGCGGACGTGGCAACCGCCACGCTCTTGATCGGATTCGACGGCTTGCCTGGATCGGTCAATACGACAGGCAGATCGATCGTCTGCGGCGGAATGGCCGGCACGAACGGCGTCGAGCTGGTCGCACGCTCGTCGCCGCTGAACGCTCCGCCAGACTGAACCCACGTATAGATCGCCTGCCCTGAGCCCGTGAACGTTTCCGCGCCTTGCGCACCGATGTTCTGTACGTTTTTCGGATTGTTGCCGTCACCGGCCACGATCTGGCTCTTGTCGTTGACGCCCGAGGCGGTATTGATTGTGATACTACGACCAGACGTGATCGTGCCGGGTTGCGAAGCCGTCACGACATCCTTGGTCGATGTCACGTTGGCCGTATAGACGGTGTAGGTCTGAACGAGGCGGCTCGCCACGTCTCCGTTATAGCCAACGAGCGCCCGGTTCAGGTTCTGGTAGGCGGCGACGGTGTCCTTGTACCACTGCTGGAATGGCGCACAAGCCGCGTGGGTCGAGGTCAGGCATGATGGACTCGGCGGACCGAAGGGATTCGGCTTTTCGCCCGTTACATCAGCTTCGGTCGGCGGCTTGACGGAGAACCAGTCGCTACCCACCCCTTTGCGACCGGCAAACAGCCCGGGGAGACCCGTCATGGCAAACGGCCCCTGCTTGGTCCACGCGGGATTTACATCGGGCGGCGGCGCCACGCCGAACGTTGCCCAAATATCGGCCGGCACCGTCCGATACGCACCAGTTTGCGAAGCAACACCTTCACTACCGAAATTGTTTGCGGGATACGCAGTGCTATCGATCTTGCCCGCCACCCCGTTCATCGTGTACTTCGCATACTCGGCGAACGGATATTTCGTGGAGGGCAGCAGAATGAACTTCTGATCGTCGTCGAGCGCCCACTGGTAGTCTGTACCCGGACGAATTTCATGGTTGTTCTTCTGGTACAGATAGACGGTCGACGGATCGATCTTCTCGGTCGAGCCCGGCACCTGATACCACAGCTGATTGCCGCTGGTAGTCGTAACGGTCGACGTCTGGAAATTCGAGTTCAGGTTTTCGAAGCGATTGGTGTCGATCGTGATGTCACGGCCGGCGTCGATTTGCGCACCGTTGTTCGTCACGATCTGCGCGCTGCCGGTTGCCCGATGGTTCGCATCCAGCCCGCCGCCGACACGAATATCGTTGCTCGCATAGATCAATGCGTTGTTCAGATTCCTGAATGTCTGCGCGCCGATGTCGAGGTCGCTCCGCGACGCGATCACACCGCCGACGCCCTTCACGCTCCGGTCGTTGATCACCGTCTTCGCACCGACCGCGACACTATCGCCATATATCCGGCCGCCCGCATTATTCACGGTATCGCCGGCAGTCACCGTCGTTGCACCGCCATCGATCAGACCTTCGTTCGTGATCGACTCGTTCGCATGAACGTTGGCGACATTGCCGCCGACGATCTCGCCGGTCGCACGGTTCCGCACGGATTTGGCAGCGACGCTGGCAGCGTTGCCTGCCGACAGCGTGCCGGTGTTGTCGAGCGTGCCGCCGGCAGTCGCCGTCAGATCATGCCCCGCCACGATCTGGCCACTGTTCGTGAGGTCACCTTGGGCCGTCACAATGACGTCGCCGGCCGATTGAAGCTTGCCGTCGTTAGCGAGCGTGCCCGTCGAGATCGTCAGCTTCCGACCGCCGTTGATGTCGCCTTGGCTGTTGATCAGCGTATTGGCGGCACTCAGCACTGCGGCACCCTTCGACTGGACGCTCCCCGACGAATTGTCGATCGTCGGAGCGGTCAGCGTCGCATCCTCGTCCGCCCGAACGGAGCCGGCCGTATTGTCGATCGTGTGGCTCGCAGTCAGGACGACGCTTGCGCCTTCCATGCCCGCAACCATGCCCGGTACACCGGCCGTCGCGGGCAACGTCGCATTGGCTGTTTGCGCATTCCGGATCGTGTCGGCATTCACCGACAGCTTGCCACTTGCGTGCATCGCCCCGCGCGTATTGTCGACGGCCGTACCGGACACGCGCACATCACTGTTGCCACCGATCTGGCCGGCCGCGTTCGACACGGTACCCGCGCTTTGTACAGCCAAGGCGCCGTCCGCGACCAGCGCGCCGCCATCGTTGACCACCGAGGTTGAGCGGATGACCGCTGCGCCGCTCGACGACACCGCGCCGCCGGCATTATTCAATGCGCCGGTCGCGAGCGTTACGCCATTGCCGAGCACCTGACCGCCTGTGGTCTGCCCCGGCAACACGCCGTTATCGAACGTCTGGCCGTGCGAGTCGATGTCGACCGCAGCGGTTGCCTGCACGAGGCCCGAACGGTTATCAAACGCTCTCGATCGACCGATCAGCGATTGACTCGCCGCCACGGTGCCGAGCGTGTTGTCGATCGCGCTTTGGCCCGATGCCAGAGCAACGTTCGAGCCCGTAATCGTGCCGCCAGCATTCAAGAGCCCGGCGTTCGTCAGCGTCGTGTTGCCAGACGCGAGCAGTTTGCCGCCCGCGTTGTCGGTCGTGCCGGCCGTCGTGACGGACAAGCCGCCCGAGACGGACCCGATCGTGCCGCCCCGGTTCGATACCGATTGTGCGGCGATGATCGCCTCGTGCGTCGCGCCGATCGTACCGCCCGCGTTCGTCAGCGAGGCGGCAATATCGAATTTCGCAGCATTGGCCGAAACCATCCCCTCCGTATTGTCGAACGCGGCGGCTTGCGCAGTCAGCGCGCCCGCCGAGGTGATCTTGCCGCGCGTGTTGTCGATCGTCTGCACAACGTTCAACGCGGTGTCGCCAGACGACGTACCGATCTGCCCTGCATGGTTGCTCAGGGTGTTTGCCGTGACTGCAGTACCGGATGCACCGACCAGCTTGCCGCCGTCATTCGACGCCAAGCGCGACGCGCTCACCGACAACACGCCCGCCGTCGAGCCGATCTCGCCGCCGGCATTGCTGAAACCGGCGGTCCGAATCGTGGCGTTCGTACCCGCGGTAACGCTACCGTTGTCGTTGACGAGCGTGTCGGCATTCATGTTGAGCTGGCCGGCCGAACTCACGGTGCCGCTTGTGTTGGTCACGGCCTGCGTAGCTCGCAGCGTCGTGTCGCCGGTCATCGATCCGAGCTTGCCCGACGTATTGTCGACGCCGTCGGCGGTCAATGTCAGGCCGTTCCCACCGACGATGGCACCAGCGCGGTTCGAGACCGATCCGGACGCTGCGATCGTCAATGCGTCGGCTGTGCCGATCTCACCGCCCGCGTTGGCAATGTCGGCAGCGTGGATATGGGCTGCGCCGGCGCTGAGCGTTCCGGTACCGTTGTTCAGTTCCGCAGTCTGGACGGTCAGCTCTCGCGCGGACGCGATCTTGCCTTTCGCATTGTCGAGCGACCGCGCGACATTGAGCGATGTATCGCCTGCCACGGTCCCGATCTGGCCTTGCGCATTGGAAACCGCGCTCGCCGCCAGCGCGAGTCCGCTACCGCCCGCTATCTTTCCGCTATCGTTGGACACGTTGCCGGTTGCCGCCACCGACAACGCGCCCGTCGACGTGCCAATCTCTCCCGCGACGTTCGTCAAGTCGGTTGCGGCAATCTGCGCGGTGCGCGCCGTAATATGCCCTTGCGTATTGTCGAGCGCCCCCGTCGAGTTCAGCGACAACACATCGGCCGACAATGTACCGGCCCGGTTGGAAACCGCTCGCGCCGTCACGTTCGCCTGGCTGCTCGAACCGATGGCGCCGGAGTCGTTGATCAACTGTCCGGCATTCAGCGTCACGTTCTGACCGCTCATCGTGCCGCCAACGTTCGATAGCGTGCCGCCTGTCGTCACGTTGATCGCGTTCTCTGCGGCGACCGTTCCATGGTCGAGCGTGACGCCGCCGGCGAAGACGTTCACGTTGTCGCCCGCCGCCAACGTTCCGCTGCTGGTGATGTCGGCCGCGCGTGCCGTGACGGAGCCGCCGCCGACCAGATTGCCGGCCGGGTCGGCACCCGCGTACGCGTGTCCGCCATTGTCGAGCGACGTCGCAGCCGTCAGGTCCGTATTGCCGCCTGACGAAATCGTTCCGGCGTTCGACAACGCCCGGGACGCATCCAGCTCCGTAGTTCGAGCACTGACCACCGTGCCCTGCTGAGACACGTTGGCGCCCTCGATGCGCGTGTTGGCAGCCGATTGAACGCGCGCGCCGGGCGCAATCGTCACATCGCCATTATTCGAGACCTGGATGTCTCCGGTCAGGGACGTAATGGCACCTGCATCCCGAACGCCGACGCCAGCCTCGGTTCCGACCATCCGGACGCTGTTGGCGAACATGCTGCCCAGCGCCTGGACGTCGATCGCGACACCCGGCGTCGCGCCCGTGCCCGCCTGCACCTGCATGGCGTTGCTTGCGTAGTCGACACGGTTCGCACCGGCGACCGCATTGATCGAATCTGCCCACACTTGGCCGTTGATCGTCATCGCGCGCGAAATCAGGTCGATCGCACTACCGTGCGCATCGAGCCCCGCGCCGCCAATGCCGATTTGTCCTTGGATTACGTTCAAGCCAGCGAGCGTGCCGTCGGTATTGAAGGTCGGCACGCCGGTCGTCAGCGTGACGCGCGGAACATTCAGGAAGCCGCAACCCGAGCACGTGATACCGGCGGGGTTTGCGATCACGAGATTCGCCCGGCTGCCCGCTATTTCCGTCGGCCCAAGTAATTGGCTGGGATTGCCGGACGTGACCTGGTTGACGATCACGCGCGCAGGGTTGTTGCCGATGAACGGGTTGCCCTGCACCCAACCGGCCAGTTGCGACTGCGAATCTCTCCCGCTGTTGACCAGCACCGCGCCCTTCGTGCCGACGTTGTACTGCGTGAAGTTGTTCAACGACACGCCGTTTCGCGGTGCCGTGATGTTGACGAGCGGGATACCCGATGCCGACACGCCGATGACCGGGTGGGTCGGTCCGCTGCGGTCGGGCGTCATGGGCAGCGTTGCTTGCGCTTCAACCGCCAACGGTTGCATGCCGAACGTGCACAACGCGGCGAATGCCGTTGCGCGGGCAGCGAACCAGATCGATATTCCGGAATCCGCCGATGCAAGGTGAACCGCCCGCCGCACTCGAGCGCGCTCCCCTCCTCCATGCACCGACGCGTTTTCGTCAACGGCCACCAGCATGCCGCGCACGGCACTGAACACCAAGCGAAAGATTCCCGAATTCATGATCGTTTTATTCTTGATTGTGTTTCAGGCCGGCTGCGCGTGCATTCCGACACGCAGCCGGCCTTGCCCGCACGTTACTTGCAGCTGAGCGCGACCAAGCCATTGATGTTGCCCGTCGTCGCAGCCGGGATGCCGTACGACACGACGAGATACGGCTGCTTCGCGTCCGGGCCCATGACCGTGCTCATCAGCGACGATCGGGTTTTCGCGCTCAGTACCGTCGACCCGATCGCGGAGGTGCCGACGAACGTCTGGTCCCTGTCGCTGCCGATCGAGTACTGGAGATTCAACGTGTAGTTGATGCCCGGATTGCCAAAGGTGTCCGTTCCGCTCGTCAGCGTCGCCGTGGCGCCATTCAGCGAACCCGGTGCCGTGTTGCCATCGGTCGGCGTCGGACGCGTCGCGAAGGCCAGCGAACATTGCATTTGCACCGGCGCGCTCGCATCGATCGCAACCGGTACGCCAACGGCCCATGCCTGCCCCTGGTTGGCGTTGTACGAAGCGCCCGACGAATCCGCGCCGTCGGCCCAGCGACCGATCGCGATCGAGCCATTTCCGGCGAGGTCCGTCACGGTGCCTTTGGTCAAGGTTTTGACCGTGCCCGACGAATCGTACGGAATCGCGACATAGGCCCCCGGCGCCTGCTCTTTCAGCGCGGCGGCGGGCTGGGACAGCGCTCTGAGCACGTAGTTGCCATTCGGCATCTGACCGCCATTCCACGACGCGGGCGGCATCAGAATGCGAACCGTCGAGTGCTGGCTCGAAACCGACTGCGACTGGCCTTCAACCCGAATCGCCGCACCCAAAGATGCGCTAGCGCCCGGTCCTCCGTTGGAAGGCACGTTGCCCGATGCGGCTGCGCCGCTATCACCGTCGTCACCGCCGCCGCATCCGCTCAGTCCCAGGGCCGCCACTGCGGCAAACGCCGCCGTCGCGGCTTTCAGGGTTCGGCGCGTCTGCTTGTCGTACACGTTTTGCATAGTCTTTCCGTCTTTTCCTTCTCGTTCATCAAAGCACCGAGGCGAGGCTCTCATCCCGGCTCGGGCCAACCCAACAGCGCACTAAAACAATGTGCTGGCCTGAAACAGCAGCGTCGGCGAGCCAGTCTTGAATCCCTGCGGCTTCGACACCGGGAAACCGAGCGACACTTCGTAGCTGAGCGCCGCCCCGAGCACGTTCTTCGGCGCGAGATTGCCTCGTACGCCAACGACCGCTCCCACCAGCGTTTCGCCAAGCAGGTACTGTGCGGCGGCCCCGCGTACGCGCCCGGCATCGATCCCCGCATAAAGGGCCTGCGTACCGATCGGCGTCGGCACGTACCAGTCGAGCTCGTTCGACACGGCCCAACCGCTCTCCGCTGCAAGCGTGAGCTGCTGATCGAACCCGCGCACCGCGTAGCGCGTGCCGATCGTGAAGTAGTCCGAAGGCGTCAGCGGCGTGCGCGCGTTCTGCATGTTCCAGCCGAACTGGTACGAGAACGTCTGAACGCCGATCCTGAAAGGAAGCCGGGCATTGACGCTTGCCACTTCGACGCGGGTCTTGCCGTCGAAATCCGGCGAACCGACGACCGTGCCCGTATTGCTCGACAGGCCCGGCAACGATGCCCGCCACGCAAACGAGCCGTCCACGACTGCATCGCCGATGTATTGGCGGTGGGACACGCCCAGCTCGTAGCCGACGATGTCGCGGTGCTGTACGGGGATGTCGACGCCGTCGATGGCGTTGCGGCCGATCTTGTGGAACAGGTTGCCGTGGAGTTCGGTACGCGCATGGGCGTTGCGATAGACCACGCCCGACAGTCCCGCCTGTAGCTGCGACTGGACACCTGTGTATTCGATCGGCGCGTCGAAGCCGGCCACCGTCTGCTTGTAGCGCGCACGGCTCGCGCCAAGCGTCAGCAACGCATACCCGACAGGTACGCTGTAGTTCGCGGAAACTGACTGATTGCCCTTGTCGGACGCGCCGACATTCGCGTTCGTCGTGCCGGCAATCTGCAACTGGTCATACAGGTGCAGCGGCGAATCGAACGTAAACGAGCCGGACAATTGATACTTGCCCGTGGTGTCCATACCGGCGTTGTCTGCACCGATGACGGCATGCCAGCGCTTGCCGGTCCCAGGATGCAGAACGAGTTCCGAGTCTCCCGGAGTCGGGCCGGGCGCGATGTCGAATGTCGCGTCGGACTGCGATTGCAAGCGCCGCAGGTTTTCGAGCCCCTGATCGATGTCACGCTGATTCAGCAGCGCCCCGCGCGACGTCGGAAGTGCAGTACGCATCCATCCGATCGTCGGCCTGTCAGCTCGGAGATCGCTGATACGGCCGGGCACGACGCGTAGCGCCAACGTTCCCGATTGCAGCGATTGCGTCGGCACGAGCACGCGCGACGTCACGTGACCGCGCGCGATCAATGCATTGTTGGCAACGTCCTGAATATGCTTGAGTGCGGTCTTGCCGACGCACTGCCCGACGACCGGCTGCAACACGGTGGCAAGCCAGTCAAATGGATTGTCTTCCAGCGCAATTTCCCGGATCGGAAAGCACGGCGTGTCGCTCGGCAGATGCTTGATATTGGCCGCCGATGGCTTTTCACCTGTCGGCGTCAGCACATTCGGACGAGGATTCAGCTCCTTGGCGGCTTCAAGTTGCTGCTGCTGCAAACGCTGGATTTGCGGGCCGGGCGTGATTTCGGACGGCGGAATGCCTTGTGCCAGCGCGGAAACGCTCGCCAACGCCGAAATCCACGCTGCCGAAGTTTCGCGATTCTTCACTTATTAGCGGCGTAATGATTGGTCTCTCGCCGCGCAGTTTACAAAAATATTTCAATCCACAGTGTCAGTAACTGCAAATCGCCACGCTACGCGTGGAACCTTCCCTCCGGGCCTCGGGCACGCATTTATTGCGAGAACGATTTCTCAATTTTTCATTCTCGCTATCACCGCGCACTGCGTAACACTCTGGGACATTTAGTTAATAAACTCGGATCTTGACGCTTTTCACTTTTTCATTTTTCAAACTGTGCACGTCGATCTCGATCTGCATCCGGTACCAATCTGCTGCCGATCCTACGTTTTTCCCATTGATTATTCAGACAAATATTAAGCACCAGATCCGCTGGCGGACTTTTATCAAATACCGATTCTGTGCGACGCGCATGCCGATGTCCCGATGCATCGGCATTCCACGTTGACGATTCGAAACAAATAGATCAAGCATCCATCGTTGACATTGCCAAAATCCCTTACGGGCCTGCATCGCGCAATTGGCCTTCACATGATGCAGCGTTCATCGTGTTGTGCGTTCACAACGGATTGGGGATGGAGAACGGGCGGATTGGAGATAGCTGACCGGGCTACCGGGCAGGAAAGGTGCCTCGGAGACCGCGTGTGCTCGGACGCCGCCCGCGCTCGGGCATCTCAATGAACCGTTCAGCAACGCACACGCGGACGTGCGCCTGAGCGATTCGCTCAGGCGCATCATGCGGAGCAACCCTTTCGGGCCTGGATACCTCGCGCGTGTCCGGATCGAAGCCCGCGGCCAGCCTCTCACCGATCGACGGATCTCAACTCTCGACGTCCTCGAGACTGAACACTTCGGTCTTGTCGTTGTATGAAAACACTTCGCCGTAACGCCCCCAGTCGATCACCGCGTCGAGCGTTTCCTCCGCCGCGTCATCGGACAGAAAATCTTCCAGCTCCTGCTCGAACCGCACGCGCGGCGCGCGATGGCCCGGCCGTTCGTTCAGCACCCTCCTGATCCGCGCGGCGAGCGGCACGTGCTTCAGCAAATGATCCGCGAACATCAGCTTGCGTTCCTGCGTGCCGAATTCCGCAAACACGCGCGCAGACGGCGTCAGGAACACGTCGCCTTCGCGCACGTCAGCAAAACCGAGGTACTGCAGCACTTCCGCGATCGGGAACAGGTCGTCCACTTCCAGATGCAGCGTGCGCGCGATTTCCGGCATGTCCGCGCGGCCGTGGTACGGCGCCATTGCCAGCGTCTCGATCAGGCCGGCCATCAGGTTCGTCGACACTTGCGGCAGCCAGCTGCCGAGCTCCAGCCCCTTCTTCGTCGTCTCGCCGATCTGGCGCGCGGTCATCTTCGCGTAGATGTCGTCGACGAGCTTGCGGAAATCCGGATCCAGCCGGTTGCGCGGATGCTTGAACGGCACCTTGATCTCGGCGATCACGCGGCCCGGGTTCGACGACAGCACGAGAATCCGGTCGCACATGAACACCGCTTCCTCGATGTTGTGCGTGACAATCAGCACCGACTTGATCGGCATCCGGCCTTGCGTCCACAGGTCGAGCAGATCGGTACGCAGCGTCTCGGCCGTCAGCACGTCGAGCGCGGAGAACGGCTCGTCCATCAGCAGGATCGTCGGATCGACGACGAGCGCGCGTGCGAAGCCCACGCGCTGCCGCATCCCGCCCGACAGTT